>JALEKJ010000018.1 GCA_022771695.1 Roseburia sp.
GCGACTTTTCCAAGCAATTACACCAATACAACCAAAGGGACTATAATCGTTTTCCAATGCGCCCACTTGGTTGGAAGTCACCACAGACTGTCCTAAGGGAATTCATTGAGCTTGGTGTAACATATGTTTGACAAACCTACACTATGATATTGGTAGATATATCTTATATGATATGAACGGGGGGTTACTATGCAATTTGTCAAAACTGCAGATTTAAAGGCCGGCATGCGCCTGGCAAAGCCTATCTACAACAAGATGGGTGTCCTTCTCTATGAGAGAGATACCAAGCTCACAATGCAAGGTATCAACAGTATTGAAAATTTCGGTTTAATCGGAATCTTTATTCTTGAACCGGCAGAACCGCTGCCGCCTTTATCCAGGGAAGATTTAGAGTTTGAACAATTCCAGACCATCTATATGTTCAAGTTGAAAGAAAACATGGATAAACTTCAGGACAACCTTGTTCCTCCCAGTTTACTTTCCCTTGTAAGTGACATCCAAACCCATTATGGTGCTCTGGACCATAAGCTGAACTTCACACAAACTTTGCGCAGCTCCGCAGATTTCGTTTATAAGCATTCCATCAGCGTCGCAATCCTCGCTGCAATGATTGCCAACCAGATGCGCCTTCCGGCAAATGAGTCAAATGCCTTGGTTACCGCGGCTTTACTATATGATTTTGGTTATCTTTATGTACCGCAGGCTGTTCTCGACAAGGGCGACGACCTCACCGAAAGTGACCTCAATTTCATTCAGATGAACCTTGAGCGTGGTTATGAAACGATTCGTCCCCGCTATGAGGAGTGCGACCTTCCCAAGATATCTCTGGAAATCATCCAGCAAATTATCTTCCAGAACAGCCGCACACTCAAAATCAAGGCTCCTGCCGACAATGTTCGATTGTTATATGACATTCTAAAAATTTCCGACCGCTTCGACCGGCTTACTGCTATGAACATCAATAACCCGCCGGTTTCTGAGATTGCTGCAATGACCTTCCTTCGCAAGCACAACCGTGACTACAATCCACTTGTTGTCAATGCACTGGCTGAATGTATCCACATTCTTCCTACCGGCGCCTGCGTGGATCTTTCTGATGGCGAAAAAGCGCTTGTATTGGTTGAGAATGTCGCAGATTTTACCCGTCCCATGGTGCTTAAGTTTTCCAACAATATGATTTACGACTTGAGCGACCCGGTTATCGGTAAGTCTCTGCACATCATTGATATTATGAAGACGATGGACAATCGCATTGCCATCGACGAAGAAACCTTAAAGCACTTCGTTGCCGACAAATACATCAAGGAAACCGCTGACCGTTTCCGCCAGAAAAAACTAGAAATCGCGCAGCGTAAACAGCAGGAGATGCAGCAACAGGCGATGGATGCTCTTTTAGAGGGAGCCTCCATTCTCACCGAAAATACAGAGGAGGAGAAAAAGGAAGAAGCACCGGCTTCTTCTCCGAAGAAGCGACCTCGCAAGCGCATGAAGTTAGTATAGTTTCTATGTTAAAAAGACCACCGGAGTGTTATCACTCCGATGGTCTTTTTTATCGTCGGCTTTTATAAGAATACATATTTATTTAATCTTTCAAACGCTTCCTCTACCAGCGAATACGGCAGTGCAAGATTCATGCGGATTGCATAAGGCCTATGGAACGGTCTGCCATCCTGCCAGATAACCCCCACTTCGTAACCGGCACGCAGCAAGTCATCCAAACTCTTATTATGCATTTTACACCATCCTTCGCAGTCCAAATACAGCATATAGGTTCCTTGTGGCTTTGCCAGAGAAACTCCCGTAAAGTGCTCCCTGATATAATTGTAGGCATAATTCACATTCTCTTCAAGTACCTCACAGAGTTCATCAACCCACTTTTCGCCTTCTTTGCAGTATGCACCAATCAGCGCATGCATCGACAGCACGTTGCAGGAATTGTAATGACAAAGAGAAGACTGTTTTTCCACACGGTCACGGATATAAGCATTATAAATAATATGATAGGAACCCACAAGTCCCGCCAGATTAAAGGTCTTAGACGGAGCATAAACTGCTATCGTACGGTTTCTCGCATCCTCCGACAAAGACTGCGTCGGGATGTGTTTGTGTCCGTTCAAAACGATATCTGACCAAATTTCATCTGAAACAACAATACAATCGTTTCTTTGATAAATTTCCATCGCCCGCTCAATTTCCTCTCGTTCCCATACGCGCCCGGTCGGATTATGCGGCGAGCAAAAAATAACTGCATGAATATGGTGCTTTTTTATTTTATTTTCCATATCTTCATAGTCCATGCGCCAGATACCGTCTGTATCAGGTTTCAAGTCACTATGTATGATATGATATCCGTTATTCTCCAACGTCATTGTAAATCCGATGTATGTCGGGGAATGTACCAATACGTTATCACCCGCGGAACAAAATGCGTTCAAAACAGATGCCACACAACCAAGTACACCATTCTCATAGCCGATATACTCCTTTGTTATCCCTTCAACACCATTGCGACTCTTCTGCCAATCCATAATGGCTTGATAATACTCATCTCTCAAGGAAAAATAACCAAACGCCGGATGTTTTGCTCTCTCGATGATTGCTTCCGTAATGGTAGGCACTGTTGCAAAATTCATGTCTGCCACCCACATCGGCAGCCTTGAAAACCCTTCTTTTATAGTTACTCCCTCATAAGGTATCACCTCTGCAGCGATAGCATCCTTCCCACTACGCTCCATTATTGTTGTAAAATCATACTTCATAGTTTCTTCTCCTACTGTACATCGGTCAGATAGCTGCTGATACAATACAGTGTCTGCCCATTATAATCTACTCTCGACCAGCCATATTCCTCATTCATTCCGGTTCGTGTCGCAACCTCCCCATTATGCAGCACCGCCACGACCGCAGAATCCGGATTCGTCACACTCGGCAACGTTCGTAAATTAACTTCCATCTTCGCCGTCACCGTATCGCTTACCGCTGTGAATTTCGTCTTTAACCCATCCCCGCTGTCAGACGCACTCGCACTGCTTGGCACCTGATAGTTCAAATCCGTTGTCAGATAGCTCGAGACCGCATAATAAACCTGTCCTCCATATTCAATGCGGGACCATCCGCTGTCACTGACTCCGGTGCGAATTGCCGTCTCTCCGTTTGCCAGCGTTACCTTTACCGTGCTGTCTGTGCCCTGACTCGGGATATCACGCAGATTTGTCTTTTCTTTTGCAGTCACCGTCTCATTCACTTCTGTGAATTTCATAAGTGCTTCCACATCCGCCCTTACACTATCCGGTGCGATATTGCTCTTTGCATCCGCAACATTTTCATAAGAAAAGTATGCAACATCGACATCCACCGTCTCCGTAATTCCCGGAATATTTCCCTTGCTCGTATACTGCCACATCGCATAGCCATCCGCATAAGCATCTGCTCCTTCGTCCAGCGGTGTAAGGTAGTCCGGATACCATGCCATCCAGAGTTTGTATGTCTGTTGTAGCCGTGAAGTATCCCACTCGGCATCCGCCTCCAGCTCGCTTTTTGCCGCATAAAACATTGGCGTATAACCGCACTCATAGATGCGATTCAAAAAAGCTGCCGCAATGTCCGTGCGCTCACTCTGACTCAAGGAATATTGGCGGCTCTCCGAATCATCAAATCCCTCGCAATTATATGCTACCGGATAAGTAATCCGGTACTGTGCGATATAATCCGCAACCCAATCCGCCTCCTCGATTGCCTCAGCTTCCGTAACCGCCGTCGAAAAGAAATATGCACCAACCTTGATGCCGTTCGCCTGTGCTTCCTGCATATTGTACTTTGCGTTCGTGTCCGGGCAAATTTCTCCGGTTTTCTGTGTGCGATAGCCCACGCGCACCATTGCAAACTCTATTCCGGCATCTGCGACCTGTTTCCAGTCAATGGTTCCCTGATATTTTGCCACGTCAATCCCTATGCTTTTTCCCGCAAGCTCATTCGCTCCCTCTGCCGAAAGCAGCTCCGCAACATATACGCTTGTTCCTTCTCCCTCTGACATTCCGCCGGACATTCCGCTTTGTGGGTCTTCTTCATCATCCGCAGTCTCGCCCGGCACAGCCTCTTGCACTACCGCTTCGAGAATTTGTTCTGTGTCAACCGACAAAGAACTTGCCGGTTCCGCTTCCGGCTCTCTACTTTTTCTATTTATTACTACAAGAATTCCAATTACAATGAATAACAATATCGCAACAACGATGATTGGTATCACCATTCGCCAATCTCTCGTTGCACGATATCCGCCAAAATCTAGGTCGTCCTCGTGTCTCATCTATTTCCCCCTTATCCGTTTTCATTGCTTTTCCAAAAATATTTCTTGCCGATATCCTTATTGTAGTACGCCCGTTTCTTTTGTCAATGCGCTCTTCTCTTATGATTTTCTTAGTTTTTTGTGATTATTAATAAAGTTCATACGTCATCAATACACCAAGTGCCAACGGATACACCCCTTGTGACAAAAACGGATATACTACATTCGCGATGCCAATCTCATGATTGAGCAGCCAGGCCCCCAACAGTTGCGCAAGAATCGCCACAACAAACGGTGTTTTCAAAAAGTTTACCAGATACTCTACTCTCACCCGCCGTATCTCTTTCCTTGAAACCGGAGCGTATTTTAGTTTTTCATAAATACTATAGCTTTTTCTGTTCTCTGTCACAAACATCTTCTGCATCATGTATGTCCATACCGCCATACTGTTAAGGCCCAAGAAGCTGATAATCAGACTCCATTCTTTTTCATACGGTATCGCCATCATAATTCCGACAAATACAATATATGCGCCCTTCACAAGTGTCTCCACCGGTTCCATTCCATTGGCAACACACGTATGCCAGTTTTTGTCAAATTCACGTATCTTTTCACGTTGTAGCAACCGCTCCTGTCTCCCCTGTTCCTTTGTCATATTCCCTCCTATGCAGGCATGCTTTCCCCAAAGGAAATCATCTGCCCTTTCTCCATAATCCCGACATAATCCATCTTGTGTTCCAACTCCTCCGAAAGATGTGTCGCCATCAGCACAGATGCCTGCTCTTCCTTTATGATTTCATGCAAAAGCCGAAAGAAGTCAACACGAAATACCGGGTCCATTCCGGCAGTTGCCTCATCCAATAGATAGAGCCTCGTTCCATGTGCCATTGCAAATGCCATCTGAAAACGCATCAGTTCACCGCGTGACATCTTCCCCACAATTTTCCCGGTTCCAACCTCCATCTTTTTCATCGCCGACCGAAACATTTCCATATCAAAATTTTGATAGAATCCACCGAGCAGTTGTGCATTTTTCTGCGCTGAATATTCGTAAAAAAACTGATTTTTCTCCGACACAAAACCAATAATTTCCAGACATTTTACATGGTCCTTACGGATATCCTCACCACACAGACGGATTGTTCCGTTGTACTGCATTTTGGGATTCATAATATAGTCCAAAAGCGTCGTCTTACCGGCTCCGTTCTTGCCGGCAAGTCCCATCAGATAGCCGGCAGGCAGTGAAAAGTTCACATCGGTAAGATGAAATTTTCGACTCGTTCCCGTCACATGTTCAAATTGCAAAATTGTATTTTCCATATTTCTATCCCTCTTCAAACAATGTCTCCACCATCTCCTTGACTTCCTCGCAGCCAAGTCCTGCCTGTTTCGCCTCCGCTATCACTTCCTGCAGTCTTCGCTCCAGCATCACAAGCTGTTTTTCTCGCAGATAATCGGTATTGTACTCGCAGACATAGAATCCTTTTCCACTGACAGAACGTATCAGCCCTTCTTTTTCTAACTCCTCATATGCACGTTTTGTTGTGATAACGCTGACGTTTAGCTCTCCTGCCAATCCCCGAATCGATGGAAGCGCTTCTCCTGCCTGTAATTCTCCTGTCACAATTGCATTTTTCAATTGGTTGACGATTTGCTCATAAATCGCCAATGTGCCCTGCGGCTGTATCACAATCTTCATTTCTTACCTCTCATAGTTTACTGCTGCGTCGATAATCTGCCTTGACCTTTTTAGTGTCATGACCACAAACGGAAGCTCTATTGCGATCAAAACTGCCGTAATCAAAATGCCTCCCATATTCGAAAAATCCTCCTGCCACTGTACCCCAAGTATCATAAAATAGCCGGAAACCATCGAAATAATCAGTGCAGCTATCTCCCAGCCGTCCTTCCCCGAATAGATATATACAGAGCGTTGCGTTTCTGCACACTTTTGTACATTCCTGCCGTCCATATTGGCACTGCATATTATAGTTGCCGTCGCCGACAAAACAAAAACTGCTCCATAAGTAATACTTAATCCTGCAAAGATTACCAATAGCACTGTTCCGAGTATTGACATCGCCATCCCTATTCCGATTTTAAGCACATAAGCTTGTCGCACATAGACACGCCGCTCCGACGCATTCATCGGGCAAAGGTATAGCAGCTTCGGAAGCACCACGGGATGAAGCGGCGCAGCAAAAAGGCTGTACAAAAAAATCAACGTCACTCCATAATGCTGTATATATGTAACCGGTTCTGCTGCCGACCTCTCACCCGCTAAAATTGGCATAATAACCAATGGATACACAAGCGGAATCCAATTTGCAAAATTGCCTCCGCCGTACCGCTCCTTAATATTGTGAATGCGAAACGCAGAAAAATAGTCACGTATTACTCTTTTCATCTTGCCTTTTTCCTCCGCTTTGTCATAAAATACATCAGTTCCTCAATCGTCGGTACCACAACCGTTAATTCTTTGTCATACACATATCTTTTTCTGTGGCGCACAAGCGCCCGTGTGCCGTATTCTCCCTCTTCCACATGGATAATATTCTCGCTTGGAATCAGTTTTATCTTATAAGTCTCCCCCGTCACCAAGCGATAACTCTCCCGCAAACTCTCAATATCTGTGGAAAGTAGGCACTTCCCCTTTTCCAGATATGTGATATAGTCTGTCATACGGTCTAAGTCTTCCGTCAGATGTGTCGAAATAATCACACTTTTTGTGCCGTCCGCAATAAATTCTTTTAATACTTTGAAAAACTCTACACGAAATTCCGGATCAAAACTTCCTGCCGGTTCGTCCAGCACCAGGAGCTTTGGTGCATGTGCCAATGCAAACGCAAGCTGAAATTTTAATTCTTCTCCTTTGGACAACGCCCTGTATTTTCTTTTCGGCTCCAGTGAAAAGCGTTCCAGATAATTCCCGAGTACCTTTGCATCATAATCTTTATAATAACTTCCGTAATAATCCCCATTTTCCTGCAGCGTCATTCCCTCATCAAACAGTGTCTCCATGAGAACCGTTCCAATCCGTTCGTGAATTTCCCGTTCGCTTTCGGCATAATTCATACCGTCAATCAGGATTTCCCCATTTTCCGGTCGATATAGTCCCAAAATCAGATGAAGTAATGTTGTCTTACCAGCTCCATTCGGGCCAATCAGCCCCATGATATATCCTTCCGGCAATTCTAATGAAATATTATTCAGATGAAAGTTTCCAAGATGTTTAGAAACCTCTTTCAATTCCAGTAACATATCTTTCCCCTCTGTGCATTAACTGTATATATCAATATATACACCGCATACACAGAGATGTCAATACTTTTATAGAACAAAAGTGTGCTTCGCACACTCTCGCGACCAATACTTTTATCAGCACAGCTTTTGTTCCGCGCGCGAAGCTGCGCATCTATGCACGCAGTGCTTTTATGCAATAGGACGCAATTTCCTATTGCATAAAAAATGAAGGTGCCGCCGCGCAAGCGACAGCACCTTCTATTCTTTTAGCCGTGCAGCAAGTCCGCTATAACGCTTCTGCTGCGATGTATTCTGTATCATTTCCGCAAAGGTCATATCATTTCCCACAAGTGTCACACATTTTCTGGCGCGTGTCACTGCAGTATAGAGCAGATTGCGGTTCATCAGCATAGACGGTCCGGACAGCAGAGGTATCACAACTGCCGGATATTCACTTCCCTGCGATTTATGTATGGTAATCGCATATGCAAGTTCCAACTCGTCCAATAATTTATAAGAATACTCTACCATCCTGCCCTCATCAAATTCCACCGTCATCGTTTCCGCAAAATCATTGATTTCACGAATGATTCCCATGTCGCCGTTGAACACTCCGGTGCCCTTATCCACGCAAAGTCCCAGTTTCGTGCGGATTTCCCACGCAAGCTGATAATTGTTTTTGGTCTGCATGACCTTGTCACCCTCACGGAAAATGATGTCACCGTGTTCTTTTTCCAGCTTATGCTTCATCGGTGGATTTAGGTATTGTTGTAAAATGCCGTTCAGCCGCTCCACGCCTAAAAGTCCTTTGCGCATCGGCGTCAAAACCTGAATATCATACGGTGTTGCATCCACAAACTTCGGCAGTTTTTGCTTGATAAGCTGCAATACCACACTGATGATAACATCCGCATCGTATCGCTTTAGGAAAAAGAAATCCATGCTCTTATTGTCGAGCACAACCTCTTCCCCCTGATTGATTTTATGTGCATTCACAATGATATCACTGGTCGAAGCCTGCCGGAAAATCTTTGTCAGCATCACTACATTGCAGGCATGAGAATTGATGATATCGCGCAATACACTTCCTGGTCCCACGCTCGGGAGCTGATTCACATCTCCCACCAGAATCAGTCTTGTTCCGATTGATATCGCTTTCAGAAGTGAATGCATAAGTGTTATGTCAACCATAGACATCTCATCAACAATAATGACATCTGTTTCAAGCGGATTCTGCTCATTCCGCTCGAATCCGGCGCTGCCTTCCATGCCGCCGTTTAATTCCAGCATACGGTGTACGGTACGCGCCTCAAATCCGGTCGTCTCACTCATCCGCTTTGCCGCTCTTCCCGTCGGAGCGGCAAGAAATATATCCATTCCCTCCATCTCAAAATACTTGATAATTGTATTGATGGTGGTTGTTTTACCGGTGCCGGGTCCGCCGGTAATGACCAGCAAACCGTTACGCACCGCTTCTTTTACTGCGGTTATCTGGTGCTCATCCAGTTGCATCCCCGTCTGTTTCTCGATACTTCGGATGCGCTGTTCAATTTCAATATCCGGCACCTCATAGCGCACATTGAGCTGTTTTAGCATTGTCGCAGTGTTTGCTTCCATATAATAAAAGGATGCCGCGTAAATCTGTGTCTGTTCCCCCTCTGCCTGCTTCATAATAATTTTTCGCTCAATTACCAAATCCATGTACTGCTTTTCTATCTGCTCTGCCGTAACCTCTAAAAGCTGTACGGTTCGTCTCGTCAACTCCTCCTCCGGCAAAAATGTGTGCCCCTCCCCTGTCGCCTGAAGCAGCACGTAAAGTATACCACTTCGAATACGAAAATCTGAATCCATGCGAATCCCTACCCTGGTGGCAATCTCATCCGCAGTACGAAACCCGACACCGTCAATATCGTCCGCCAGACGATACGGATTCTCCTTGATAATTCCATATACTTCCTGACCATATGCCTGGTATACTTTTACCGCAAGGTTCATTGTGATTCCATATTGTTGCAAAAATATCATTGCCTGACGCAAATCACGTTTTTGATTTACCTGGTCGGCAATCTCCATCGCTTTGCGTTCGCTGATGCCCTTAATCTCCGCAAGGCGTTCCGGCTCTTCCTCGATGATACGAAATGTATCGTCTTTAAAGCGACGCACGATTCGCGCCGCAAGTGCAAGTCCTACGCCTTTGATTGCCCCTGAGCCCAGATAGCGCTCGATGGCTTCTTCGTCCTCCGGTGCCTTTTCCTCAAAGCTTTCAACCTTAAATTGTCTGCCATAGGTTGGATGATCTGTATAATCGCCACTTGCCTCGATATTCTCGCCCTCAGCGATTGCAGAAAAAATTCCAACACAGGTAATCTCCTCCTCGCCGCTGACCAGATTTAACACCGTATATCCATTGTCTGTATTTCTGTATATGATATGCTCCACATATCCTGCTAACTTTTCCAATTTAGTCTCCTATAATCCAAGAAAAACCTTGATAAAATCAAGGTTTTTCAGTAATCACTATTCGATTGCAAACTTCAATTACTCAATGTTGTAATTACGCTTCATTTGCTCGTAAAGCTGTTGTGTGAAGCTTTCTCCAATCTCATCAACCACTTCGTCTGCCAGTGTTTCAATCGCACTGTCCATATGGAAGTCTGTCAATGTCTGGAGAGAGGAATCCTGTTCTTCGTCTTCCATAGTCATGTTCTCTTTTACTTCCTTCATAATCTCTTCCACAAAATAGGAAGTAAAGTCCTTACAAACCTCTAAAAGCTCTTCCTCTGTCGAGTTGGAGGATATGCTGTTTGCCGAGTCCTGAAGCTTCGTTGCCTGATTCGTCGCCGCCGTCGTCTGTGTTGTATCTACTAAGGACGAAATTCCACCTATTGAAATGCTCATATTACACCTCACCTATTATCTTCTCAGATTATTCGCCTGCTCCAACATCTCATCTGCCGTTGTAATTGCCTTTGAATTCAACTGGTATGCGCGCTGCGCGATGATCAGATTAACCATCTCATCTGCCACCTGTACATTGGAACCCTCCAAGAAATTCTGGCGTACTTCACTCCGAATGAGATTGGCATTCGTAGCTTCATTTAGCGCCGCTCCGGATGCATCCGTTACCGCCAAAAGATTGTCTCCCGTTTTATCAAGCCCCGCAGGATTATTAAACTGGAAGATACCAAAGCTCTGATTCAGAGGTACATATACGCCTGCCGCATTGGTATAGCCAAATGCTCCGTCACCGGACACTTTCACATTGCCGGAACTTATACCTGCCGGAAGTACAATCGGGTTATTATTGGTATCAAGAACCTGATAACCGTCGGTATTTGTAAGTGTTACTGCACCATTTGCACCGATAGACCAGTTAAAATTGCCTGCTCTTGTATAATATGTTTCGCCATCTGCTCCGCGCACTGCAAAGAATCCATCTCCTACAATTGCGAAATCTGTATCGTTCTCACTTGCCATCATAGCGCCCTGTTTGTAAATAGAAGTCGTAGATGCAATTCTGGTACCCAGTCCCACCTGCGCCGGAATTGGTTTCTCTTCTCCGTTCGCAGTCGTTGTTCTTGTCTGAATTGTCTGGTATAACAGAGACTTGAACTCTGCTTTCTCCTGCTTATATCCTACGGTATTGACATTCGCAAGATTGTTTGAAATATTATCCACGTTTGTCTGCTGCGCAAGCATACCGGTTGCACCGGTGTAAAGTGCTCTCATCATAGTTCAGTTACCTCCCAAGTTATACTTGACCAACCTGATTGACTGCTTTATCTAATGTCTCATCCACCGCATTAATCACTTTCTGTCCCGCCTGATATGCTCTGGAAATCGTAATCATATTCACCATCTCAGAAACAACATTGACATTGGATGATTCAATTAATCCCTGCGAGACCTGTGCTTCCGATGCTATCACCGTGCCTCCATCTACTAAGTCATAAAGATTCTCACCGTACTTCGCCAGGTAATTATAATCTTCAAAGTCCACATAACCGATATTGCCAACCTGCTGATTATTTTGGAAAATATTGCCCATCTCATCTACGGTAATCTTCTCATTTGGGTTTACCCGAATCCGTCCGTTGACATTTCCGTTCATGGCGTCATTCATATTCAGAACAAAGTCTCCATCCTTAGTCACCAGATAGCCCTGTGTATTCACAACGAATGCTCCGTCTCTCGTATATTTCACAGAAGCATTTCCTGCCTTATCCGTATATGCAATCGCAAAAAAGCCGTCACCCTTCAATGCAAAGTCTGCTTCATTATCCGTCACGCGGTAATTTCCAGCGCTGTAATCCGTATAAGTCTCTCCGATATGAACGCCCATACTCATGGTTCCAAGCTTCTGTGCAATTCCGTAGGAAGAGGTATCCTTAATCTTAATCGCAAGCTCGTCTGCAAATGTCTGCGATGTCGTTCCTTCTTTCTTGTAGCCGTTCGTATCGGCATTTGCAAGGTTGTTAGAAAGTACATCTAATCGCCTCTGCTCGTTTACCATTCCCGTATACGCTGTATACAATCCTTTTACCATAGACTCGCTCCTTCTTTTGCAAACTACTACCCTATGCTTCGCACATACTATCGCGTGGCGACCTAGACCCATTCGGGCGATATAATGACTGACGACATTATATATACATATATATCGACATAAAGTACCAAAAGCTTAATCATCATCACGCTTTCCGGACAAAAATTCTACGAACTTACCGGTACCGATTGCCACACAAGTCATTGGTTCATCCGCAGTCATCGTGTTGATGCCGGTCTTGTCCTCAATCAGTTCCTCCAAACCACGAAGCAAAGCTCCTCCTCCGGTCAAAACAATTCCACGATCTGCTACATCAGCAGCCAACTCCGGCGGCGTCTTCTCAAGCACAGAGTGTACCGCCTCTACAATCTGCATGGTCGGCTCTCTAAGTGCCTCCTCCGTCTCTTCGGAAGATACTGTAACAGTCTTCGGAAGTCCGGTTACCAGATTACGCCCTCTGACGTCCATTGTCTCATTCTGTGCCAGTGGGAAGCATGTTCCAATCTTAATCTTGATATCTTCTGCAGTTCTCTCACCAATCAAAAGATTATGTTTCTTTCTCATATAGCGGACGATTGCCTCGTCGAAATCATCGCCGGCAATCTTGATGGACGTGCTGACAACAGAACCTCCCAAAGAGATTACTGCGATATCCGCAGTACCACCACCAATATCTACAATCATGTTACCACATGGTCTTGTTATATCGATTCCCGCTCCGATTGCAGCAGCAATCGGTTCCTCTATAATCTGCACCTCTCTGGCACCTGCCTGATAGGTTGCGTCTTCTACTGCCTTCTTTTCGACCTCTGTAACCCCGCTCGGTACACAAACACTGATACGCGGCTTGCGAAATGTCTTTTTCCCGATTGCTTTCTGAATGAAGTATTTAATCATTTTCTCCGTTACGGTATAATCAGAAATAACACCCTGACGAAGCGGTCTGACCGCCACGATATTGCCCGGTGTTCTACCAAGCATCAGTCTGGCTTCCTCACCGATAGCCTTTATCTTATTCGTGTCACGGTCGAACGCCACTACTGACGGCTCTTTTAACACGACGCCTTTTCCTTTGATATAAACCAATATACTTGCAGTACCGAGATCGATACCGATATCTGTATTCATCATTTTCTAATCTGCCCCTTTCATTCTCTCTGCAATTATCCATTTATCAAAGATATTTCTATTGTCCAAATGGACATAGAAATGCATTTAATCATATTTTTACATATACAGCATTATTATATACAAAAACTGGGATTTTTCAAAGGCTTTTTTGTCCCAGCCATCGTTTTTTTCAAAAAAATAAGAATTTCTTTATTTTTTGTTCTATCTCCATCATTTTTTTATTTTTTCATCACACAATCGTCACATTGGCACGCTATATTATACAGCGTACTAGCTGATAAGTCTGAACCATACAGACTTCAGTTCCAACAGATAATTCTGGTGGGAAGTATAATTTTTCATAACTCATGCTTTCCGGTTTGTAAGATACATACCGGAAAGCACTCCCCGCACAAAAAGGGATGTACCACATGGTACATCCCTCGTTTTACTTTTTCAGATATTTCTTTATATACTGTCCGGTATAAGATTCCGGCATCTTCGACACTTCTTCCGGCGTTCCCTGTGCAATGACCATGCCACCGCCATCTCCGCCTTCCGGTCCCATATCAATAATATAGTCCGCCGTCTTGATAACATCCAGATTATGCTCGATGACAACAACTGTATTGCCACCCTCCGAAAGCCGTCGCAGAATTTCAATCAACTTGTGCACATCCGCAAAATGCAATCCGGTTGTGGGCTCATCCAAGATATAGATAGTCTTACCTGTACTGCGTTTGGAAAGCTCTGTTGCAAGCTTAATTCGTTGTGCCTCGCCGCCGGAAAGTTCTGTGGACGGCTGTCCCAGTTTTACATAGGACAAGCCAACATCATACAGGGTCTGAATCTTTCGATGAATGGATGGTACATTCTTAAAAAATTCCAACGCCTCTTCCACGGTCATATCTAAAACATCATAAATACTCTTTCCCTTGTACTTTACTTCGAGCGTCTCCCTGTTATAACGCTTTCCTTCACAAACCTCGCATGGTACATACACATCCGGCAGAAAATGCATCTCAATCTTTAAGATACCGTCTCCGGAGCACGCCTCGCAACGTCCACCTTTTACATTGAAACTGAAGCGTCCCTTCTTATACCCCTTCGCCTTCGCATCCGGTGTTGCTGCAAACAAATCGCGAATCATGTCAAACACGCCCGTATAAGTCGCAGGATTGGAACGCGGTGTTCTTCCAATTGGCGACTGGTCAATGTCAATTACCTTGTCCAACTGCTCCATTCCGATAATCTCGTCATGTGCTCCCGGAATGCAGCGCGCACGATTCAAATCGCGTGCCAGACGCTTATAAAGGATTTCATTCGTGAGTGAACTCTTACCGGAACCGGAGACGCCAGTGATGCAGGTCATAACACCCAACGGCACATTCACATCAATGTTCCGCAGATTATTCTCTCGCGCCCCTTTGATAGTCAGATAACCCGTCGGCTTTCTGCGCTCTGTCGGAACAGGAATCTTGACACGTCCACTCAAGTATGCGCCTGTAATCGAGTTTGGATTCTTCATGATATCCTCTGCCGTTCCGCATGCAACGACTTCTCCGCCATGTGAACCGGCTCCCGGTCCAATATCCACAATATAATCCGCCGCCAGCATCGTATCCTCATCATGCTCTACCACGATGAGTGTATTTCCCAAATCCTTAAGATTCTTCAATGCGCCCAGCAGCTTATCATTATCTCTCTGATGCAGTCCAATAGACGGCTCATCCAGAATATATGCCACACCGACCAGTCCGGAACCAATCTGCGTCGCCAGGCGGATACGCTGCGCCTCTCCACCGGAAAGCGTACCTGTGGCTCTTGCAAGAGACAGATAATCCAGACCAACTTCATTTAAAAATCCGACGCGCGCACGAATCTCTTTTAAAATCTGATCCCCAATCAAGTGCTGCTGCTTGGTTAGTTCCATCTTCTCCAAAAAGGCATTCAGACTCTTGACAGACATGGAAGTCATCTCGAATATATTCTTATCTGCCACAGTAACAGCCAGCGATTCCTTTTTCAAACGCTGCCCTTTACACTCCTCACAAGGTGTAATACGCATAAACTGCTCATATTCCTGCTTCATGATATCAGAGCCTGTCTCTCGATACTTCCGCTGTACATTACGAAGCAGTCCCTCAAACGCTACATCGTAAACCCCCTCTCCGCGCTGTCCTTTGTAACGGACCTTCACTTCTTTTCCGTCCGTTCCATGAATCAGGATATGCTTGATATTCTCAGGGTAGTCCTTGTACGGTGTCTCCAACGAAAAGCCATATTCCTCTGTCAGCGCCTTTAGGATTGCGTAAGTAAAGCTCGACGGGTCCGTGCAGGACTGCCAGCCCATTACCTGAATTGCCCCCTCTGCAATTGAAAGTCGCTTGTCCGGAATCATCAGATTCTCGTCAAACTCCATCTTATAGCCAAGACCAAAACAGGTTGGGCAGGCACCAAACGGATTATTAAACGAGAAGCTTCTCGGCTCCACCTCGCCCACGCTAATGCCACAGTCGGGGCAGGAAAAGCTCTCAGAAAACTGAATTGGCTCTCCGTCAATCACATCCACTGTCATAAGCCCTTCTGCCAGTTGTAACACATCCTCAATCGAATCCGCAAGACGCTTCTCTATGCCTTCCTTTACCATCAGACGGTCTACCACAATCTCAATCGTGTGCTTCTTATTCTTATCAAGCTTAATCTCTTCTGTCAGCTCATACATACTGCCATCCACGATAACTCGCACATAACCGCTGCGCTTTGCCTGCTCAAACAACTTCTGATGTTCACCTTTACGCCCTCGAACAACCGGTGCCAGCAACTGAATCTTTGTCTTCTCCGGCAATGTCATAATCTGATCTACCATCTGATCAACCGTCTGTTTCTTAATCTCTTTTCCGCAATTCGGACAGTGTGGCGTACCGATTCTGGCATACAGCAGTCGGAAATAGTCATAGATTTCCGTAACTGTTCCGACAGTAGAACGCGGGTTGCGGTTCGTAGACTTCTGGTCGATAGAAATCGCCGGGGATAGCCCCTCAATCTTCTCAACATTGGGCTTCTCCATCTGTCCTAAGAACTGTCTGGCGTACGAGGAGAGTGATTCCATATAGCGTCTCTGTCCTTCTGCGTAAATCGTATCAAATGCAAGCGACGATTTTCCCGAACCGGAAAGTCCTGTCAATACAACAAATTCGTCTCTTGGAATATCAACATCAATATTCTTTAAGTTATGCTCGTTTGCACCTCTGATTTTAATGTATTTTCTTTCTCTCGTCTGTTTCATAATATCTTCCTTCTATGCTTTCTCGTTACACATAACGGTCTGCGCCGGTTCAACCTCAATCCTCATCCCCATTTTCGTGCAACATCTTTTTCAATTCCACCATCTTATCACGATACTCAGCCGCAGCTTCGAAGTTCAAATCCGCAGCCGCCTTCTGCATCTTTTTCTGGATGTCCGCAATCAACTTCGTAAGCTCTGTCTTATTCATCGATTCAGGGGCCTTCGCAAACTGCATCTCTTCCTGTGCCACTTTTTTCGACACGGAAATCAGCTCACGCACCGACTTCTGAATCGTCTTCGGCGTAATGCCGTGCGCTTCGTTGTATTCCTGCTGAATCTTTCGGCGTCGCTCTGTCTCTTCAATCGCCACACGCATGGAATCTGTAATCGTATCCGCATACATGATTACATGTCCTTCGCTGTTACGTGCCGCACGTCCGATGGTCTGAATCAGTGATGTCTCCGAACGTAGGAATCCCTCCTTATCCGCATCAAGGATTGCCACCAGTGTTATCTCCGGTATATCCAGTCCCTCTCGAAGCAGGTTAATGCCCACCAAAACGTCAAACACGTCCAGTCGCAGGTCACGGATAATCTCCGCGCGCTCTAACGTATCAATGTCCGAATGCAGATACTTTACTCGGATACCAATCTCACGCATATAGTCTGTCAAATCTTCCGCCATCTTCTTTGTCAGCGTCGTAATCAACACCTTATTATGCTTCGCGACCTCTTTGTTCACTTCGCCAATCAAATCATCTATCTGCCCCTCCACCGGGCGCACTACAACCTCCGGGTCAAGCAGTCCTGTCGGACGGATAATCTGCTCGGTTCGAAGCAGTTCATGTTCATCCTCATAAGTATTCGGTGTTGCAGATACAAATAACATTTGATCAATCTTGCTCTCAAACTCTTCAAAATTCAGCGGACGGTTATCCTTCGCAGACGGCAGACGGAATCCGTAGTCTACAAGCGTGGACTTTCTTGACTGGTCGCCCGCGTACATACCACGCACCTGTGGAATCGTAATATGCGACTCATCGACGATAATGAGGTAGTCATCCTTAAAATAATCCATCAGCGTATGCGGTGTTGCCCCTGCCGGAAGCCCCGCAAGATGTCTCGAATAGTTCTCAATACCGCTACAGAATCCTGTCTCCTTGAGCATCTCAATATCAAAGTTCGTTCGCTCTGCAATCCGCTGTGCCTCGAGCAGCTTATCCTCGCCTTTAAAATACTTCACGCGCTCTAAAAGCTCCGCCTCGATGTTCTCGCACGCACGCAGAATCTTCTCCTGTGGAACGACATAATGTGATGCCGGAAAAACTGCAAAATGCTCCAAACGGCACTTAATCTCGCCGGTGAGAACATCAATCTCTGTAATACGATCAATCTCATCGCCAAAGAATTCAACGCGAATCGCCGTCTCGCCAAAGTTTGCCGGGAAGATTTCCAGCACATCGCCCCGCACGCGGAAGGTTCCACGGTGAAAATCCATCTCATTGCGCGTATACTGAATATCAATCAGCGCACGAATGACCTCGTCTCGGTCCTTCTCCATCCCCGGTCTCAAGGAAACCATCATCCCGAGATAATCATCCGGGCTACCCAAACCATAGATACAGGAAACAGAGGCAACAACAATCACATCCTTCCGCTCCACCAACGCCGCCGTGGCAGAAAGGCGCAACTTATCAATTTCTTCATTAATCGCAGAATCCTTCGCAATATAAGTATCTGTCTGAGGTACATATGCCTCCGGCTGATAATAATCATAGTAGGACACAAAGTACTCCACTGCATTCTCCGGGAAGAACTCCTTGAATTCTCCGTAAAGCTGCGCTGCCAGAGTCTTATTGTGTGATATAATCAACGTCGGCTTGTTCAATGCCGCGATTACATTCGCCATAGTAAAGGTCTTACCGGAACCAGTGACACCGAGGAGTGTCTGGAATTGGTTTCCCTCCCTAAATCCCTTAACAAGGTCTGCAATCGCCTGGGGCTGATCACCGGTAGGTTGGTATTCAGAATGTAAAACAAAATGATCCATGAAAGCGCCTCCTTTATGAATCGATTTACTCACAATCGCTCTCAATAAAAATACATATAGATTAGCTTTCCCAATTATATCACATCTGTATTCGCTTGGCAAACATTTGTTCGTTTTTCTATAAAAAAGTACAGAACACTCTTCTGTTCTGTACTTTTTGCAAAGTTCACCTATTTTATTTCATGGAAGTTACAATTGCATCTGCCAATTTTTCCAACTCTTCCCGCTGATTTGCGAGCATTGCAGATTTCACGCTTACCTGCGTGTCTAAAACTGTCACATCCTTCAGTTCCGAAAGCTTCTCGCACATCTGTCTCGCTGTCGAAGCTGCCCATGTACCGTTCTCCAGAAGCGCAACCGTCTTTTTTTGTACGGAAAGCGCCTTCATATCAGAAAGC
This sequence comes from Roseburia sp., assembly GCA_022771695.1. Lineage (GTDB taxonomy): Bacteria > Bacillota > Clostridia > Lachnospirales > Lachnospiraceae > Roseburia. Next base: position 18,919 of record JALEKJ010000018.1, read on the forward strand.
AGATTCTCCATTATCGGATAAATTCCTCCGTTGTACGTAGGGGCGGCAAATACCAGATGACTTACACGGAAGATTTCACCAATCAGTTCCGACACATGTACATTGGAAACATCGTAGACTGCAATATTTTTTATGCCCCTTTCCGCCAGACAACCTGCCAACGCATCTGCCGCCGAAGCTGTATTGCCATACATGGAAGCATACAAAATGGCAACCGCAGTATCCTCTGCTTCGTAGGTACTCCACTTCTGGTATTTTTCCAGAATATAACCAAGATTTTCTCTCCAAATCGGACCATGGAGCGGACAGATAACTGCGATTTCCAGTCCTTCCGCCTTCTTCAAAAGCGCCTGCACGGACGCACCGTATTTGCCGACAATGTTCGTATAATAACGTCTCGCATCCGAAAGCCAGTCTCTGTCAAAGTTAACCTCATCTGCAAAAATATTGCCGTTTAACGCTCCGAAGGTACCAAAGGCATCTGCAGAAAACAGAACCTTGTCTGCATCGTCGTAAGTCACCATCGCCTCCGGCCAGTGAACCATCGGTGCCATCACAAAATGAAGTGTATGCTTGCCTGTGCTTATGGTATCTCCCTCTTTCACTGTAACTGCACGTTCTGCAAATGCCGTACCGAAAAACTGCTGCATCATACCAAAAGTCTTTGCATTTCCTACAATCTGAACTTCCGGATATCTGCGCACAATATCACCAATCATCGCGCAATGATCCGGCTCCATGTGGTTCACAATCAAATAATCCAATTTGCGGTTCCCCAGCACGTATTCCAGATTTTCAAAAAACTGTGCCGCCACACCGGTATCCACGGTATCAAGAAGCACCGTCTTTTCATCCAAAAGCACATACGAGTTATAGGATACTCCTCTTTGGATTGGAAAAATATTCTCAAACAACGCCAGTCTGCGGTCACTGGCACCGACCCACACGATATCTTTTGTCACATTTCTAACATTGTACATTCTGTTTTCCTCCACCCTGTTACTTTTTGCCTAGTTCTGATTATAAAATATATTCCGTACAAATTCCATCCCCAAATCTGTCTCTTCTGTATTTTCCTCCATACAAACGCAAAATATAAATTTTTTTAAGGGTTGCCTGTGAAAAAGCAAAAACAGCCTTGCCCAAACACCAACAATAGGTGTAACGGTGCAAGGCCGCCACTTATTATGCCTGTCTTCCACAGCACTGTTTGTACTTCTTACCACTTCCGCATGGACACGGATCATTTGGATAAACCTTTGCCGCTGCACGTCTCTTCGGTGCATTGGTTGCAGAATCATCCTTGTTCGTTCCGGTAACCTTCGCTACCTGTTCACGCTCTACCTTCTGTTCAATCTTGACATGATACAGCAGTCGGATAGTATCTTCCTGAATACTTGCCGTCATATCGTCAAACATATCAAAGCCTGCCATCTTATACTCAACCAGTGGGTCCTTCTGCCCGTAGGACTGTAATCCGATGCCCTGACGTAGCTGGTCCATATCATCGATATGATCCATCCACTTGCGGTCAATGACCTTAAGCAATACGACACGCTCCAACTCACGGAACTGCTCCGGATTCGGGAACTCTGTCTCCTTCATCTCATAAAGCTTCACTGCACGCTCTTTTAGCAGATGCTTCAATTCTTTATTGTTCTTAACACTTTCAACATCCGCGGACGTTACCGGCTGCATCGGAATAATCGGAATCAAAAGCTGATTCAACTCATTCAAATCCCACTCGTCCTTCGAAATATCTGCTGAAATACAAGTATCTACACTGTTCTCCACACGATCCGTAATCATCTTAAAGATTGCATCACGCATGCTTTCTCCATTTAATACACGGAGACGCTCTTTATAAATAATCTCTCTCTGGTCATTCATAACCTGATCATACTCTAACAGGTTCTTTCTAATGCCATAGTTATTACCCTCAATCTTCATCTGCGCTTTCTCAATCGCAGAAGTTAACATCTTATGCTGAATCTGCTCGTTTTCAGGAACTCCAAGTGCATTAAATGCAGACATCAACTTCTCAGAACCGAACAGACGCATCAGGTCGTCCTCAAGGGAAATAAAGAACTGAGACTCACCCGGATCCCCCTGACGCCCGGAACGTCCACGCAACTGATTATCAATACGTCTGGACTCATGGCGTTCTGTACCGATAATCTTCAGACCACCGGCCGCCTTTGCGTCATCATCCAGTTTGATATCCGTACCACGCCCTGCCATGTTGGTCGCAATTGTAACCGCACCGTGCTGTCCTGCTCCCGCCACGATTTCTGCTTCCATCTCATGGAACTTCGCATTTAAGACCGTGTGAGGTATTCCCTCTCTTTTTAATAAACCGCTGACAATCTCAGAAGTCTCAATGGTAATCGTACCAACCAATACCGGCTGTCCCTTTTCATGCGCTTCCTTAACGGACTCTACCACTGCATGAAATTTTTCTTTTTTCGTCTTATAAACAACATCCTGTTTATCCACACGCTGCACCGGACGATTCGTCGGGATTTCAATAACGTCCATACCATAAATATCACGGAACTCTTTTTCCTCGGTGAGTGCTGTACCGGTCATACCTGCTTTCTTCTCGAATTTATTAAAGAAGTTCTGGAATGTGATGGTCGCAAGTGTTTTGCTCTCACGTTTTACTTTTACATGCTCTTTTGCTTCGATTGCCTGATGCAAGCCGTCTGAATAACGACGTCCCGGCATGATACGTCCGGTGAACTCATCGACAATCATAACCTGGTCATCCTTTACGACATAGTCCTGATCACGGAACATCAGGTTGTGTGCTCGAAGTGCCAGAATCATGTTGTGTTGAATCTCCAGGTTCTCCGGGTCTGCAAGGTTATCGATTTTAAAGAACTGTTCTACCCGCTTTACACCTTCCTGTGTAAGTGTAACAACTTTGTCCTTCTCATTAACGATAAAGTCGCCTGTCTCTTCCTGCTCAAGCCCCATAATGGCATCCATCTTAGAATACTCAGGCATATCTTCACCGCGTTTTAACTGACGCGCCAAAATATCACACGCTTCATATAACTTCGTAGACTTGCCGCTCTGCCCGGAAATGATAAGCGGTGTACGCGCCTCATCAATCAATACAGAGTCAACCTCATCGATGATGGCATAGTGAAGTCCGCGTTGTACCAACTGCTCCTTGTAAATAACCATGTTGTCACGCAGATAGTCAAAGCCGAGCTCATTGTTCGTAATATAAGTAATGTCGCAGTTATATGCTTCTCTTCTCTCGTCGTTGGTCATAGAATTGAGAACCACACCGACCTTCAATCCCAAAAATTCATGTACCTGCCCCATCCACTCCGCATCACGCTTTGCAAGATAGTCATTGACGGTAACGATACAAACGCCCTTGCCCTCCAAGGCATTCAGATATGCCGGCAGTGTAGACACAAGTGTCTTACCTTCACCGGTTTTCATCTCCGCGATACGTCCCTGATGCAGAATGATACCACCGATAATCTGTACGCGATAATGTTCCATGCCAAGCACACGCTTCGCCGCCTCACGCACGGTAGCATATGCCTCCGGCAGTAAGTCATCCAAAGTCTCGCCTTTTTCCAGACGTTCTTTATATTCCTTTGTCTTATTCTTTAATTCTTCATCGGAAAGTGCTCCCATGGCATCACGATAAGATTCCACCTTATCAACAATCGGGTAAATCCTCTTAAGCTCACGCTCGCTGTGGGTTCCGAAAATCTTGGTTAATGCACTCATAAAAACTCCTATTCTACCTTTGTGTATCATACTGACACGCATTTCATTCTTCCAACGGACTTTTCTAAAAAGCTCCAGTCCTCGCACAATATCAGTATTGTAACACTTTTCCAGACACACCACAACAAAAATAGCAGTAAATGTTTTGTAAATTTTTTATTAACTCTCAGCGTAGATAGTGCAAATTATCCATGCCCGATAGAAAAAACTTGCATCAGCGGGCACATCTATTTATACTTGGTAGGGTAAGAATATTCAAAAAACAAGGAGGCAGCAATATGACATACACATATATGACCAAAGGCACCTGCTCCACCAAGATAGAATTGGAGTTAGAAGGCAACGTCGTACATAATGTAAAGTTTACCGGCGGCTGTAATGGTAACCTGCAGGCGATTCCAAAGCTTGTGGAGGGACTTACTGTTGAAGAAGTGGAAGCAAAGATTGGCGGTATCTCCTGTAACGGACGCCCAACTTCCTGCGGAGATCAGTTGGCAAGAGCCTGCCGCGAAGCCTATGAGTCATCCAAGAACGCATAATTGTACGGTAAAAAGCTCCCCTTTCGGGGAGCTTTTTAGTTAATCTCATACCAGATAATTTCATTTGCTTTCAGTTCCTGTACAAAACTGCTTCCATCGCCTCGATAGACGGTAGTTGTCTGCGTCTCATATGTGTTGTTGACTACACAGAATTTACCGTTCTCGACGTAAGCATGCACTTCTACATGGTAATTGTCCGAGAACCACTGTTGCAATTTGTCTTCCGCCCCTGCGCTCCACAGAATTGCACGGTGCAACAGTCTGTTGTTCGCAAAGTTGTACGGAAGCCCACTGATGTAAACGCACCTCCCTTTTCCGAACTCATGCACCGCAAGCTGTACATTCTTGTTTTCCCGGCAAAGTATCGTCGTGCCTTCCAACGCATAAATATTTTTCTTGCCTTCTCCAAAGTCAATCTGATCCCCGGCGTCCGCTGTAATGAAGTGCTCATGCGTCTCCCAGTTATACTTATCATATCCCAAGGTAAAGCCCCGCTCTTCTTCCACGCCAAGCACACCTGCCAACTGGAAGAAATGTCCGTTTGCCTGATGCGCCGTAGGTTCCCCAACTCCAATCAGACCTCCACCGCGATATACGAACTGTTTGATTGACGTAACAATCGCCGGATTGCACCACCATTCTCCACCGGTTTGCGCCGTATCCGCATCTCCAATATTCAAGATTACATCGATGTCCTCCAATATCTCCGGTGTCTTTATAATATCCTCAAAACTGATAAACTTCACATCGAACGGTGCGCCGGAAAGCGCTTCAATAATCCCCGCGTAGGAATAATTCTGCGGGTGATAGATTGCATGGTGAACCATGTGATTCCCCCATGCACGCATTTTGCCCCAACAGTTGAGCACCGCCACGCGTTTCACACAATATGGCACACAGCCTTTGATATTCTCATACAGCTCGCGGAATTCTCTGCACACTGACTCCACATATTCCACGAACTCCGGAAATTCCAATGCCAGTTTCAAATAACCGCCATAGCCGATGTGGTCAATCGGCTTTCTCAAAATCGCACGTCGTGCAGTTACCCAGTTATACTTTGCTTCTTTTACCGGATCACCACCCTCATGGAACGTGTCCGGGAAAAAGTAAGGAAGCAGTCTTCCTTCGGTATAGCTCACTCCCTCAATATCACTGATCAAACGTAGCGTTGCCCCGTTTCCGACACTTCCCACCACTGCATCTAAGCCGATGGATGCAAACTCCTCCATAAAAGGTTCCGTTCCAATCCAATGGTCGCCCAAGAACATCATCGCTTCTTTTCCATACGAATGAACGATGTCTACCATCTCCTTTGCGAGTGCCGCCACTTCTCTTCTCTGGAACGCTTGGAAATCCTGATATTCCTTCGATGGAATCCGATATTGATTATTGTAATATCCCTGATCGATAATAAACTCCGGACGGAAACGATAACCAACTTCCCGCTCAAACTGTTCTAAGATGTATGGGCTGACCGATGCAGAATATCCATACCAGTCCACATACTTTTCTCTCGCCAACTCATCAAACACCAACGTGAACTGATGAAAGAATGTCGTAAAACGCAACACATTCACATACGGATGCTCCTCAATAAATCTGCGCAAACGCTCCATTGTAAATGCATGTGTCTTGGGCTGACGCACATCAAACGTAATCTGATGTTCCACATCCTTCCAGTCGTTCACAACCGCATTATACATGTGTACCGGATCCCACATGATATATGCCAAAAAGCTCACCGTGTAATCATGAAACAACTCTGCTTTTATCACAACTTCCCCTGCCGGCTCGTCATACTCCCAGCATTCCGTTGGCACTGCCTCTCCGGTCGTCCGGTCTATCACTTCCCACCAGCGCTGGATGTCATCTCTGGTATTCGGTGTCAGCATATCCGGGTACAAGCCGCGCATTAATGAAATTCGCAGTTCCCCACTCGTGGCGGTCGTATGAGGTGTCATCAAATACATCTGTTGTATCTCATCCGGATTCGCCTTTGCCCATTCATTATCCTTACGTGTTGTATAGTATGTTGAATATACTTTCATCCCCGCATTCTTAAGCTCTATCGGGAACTCTGTACCGTCACAGTCTCTGACCGCATCTGCGCCCCAGCGCTCTGCCAGTTCTCGCGTTTCTCGTATTACATCCATATCCGTCGGAATCGTCACTCGCCCTGTTTTATTCATAATTGCCCACGCACCTCCTCAACAATTCGTTTCATTTCTCCCCATTTTCGCTCCATATCTGCAACCAATGCAAACTGCGTCCTACATCGGTCCAGATTATGACGTTCTCTGTGAATTTTAAAATAGACGTCACCTTCCAGATAATCCGTAAGGAATCGCATGCCGCACTCAAGTGTCATGAGCTTTGCACCCATCGGCAGCAGCTCATATTCCCTGTCTGTAAGGGTCCCCTTACATCCCTTGCTATAGCCTCTGACATAACACTCAAACAATGCGAGGTCAAAATGCACCAGTTCAAGATTTGTCTCATCCTCTGCAGCGGTACTGGCGCCAAACCGGATAGAGTCTCCGATATCGTAAAGCACACTTCCCGGCATCACCGTATCTAAGTCGATGATACAGATTGCTTCTCCTGTCTCTTTATCTAATAAAATATTGTTGAGTTTGGTATCGTTATGCGTAACGCAAAGCGGTACTTCCCCTGTTCCTAACACATCACACAAAATTTCCATTTCCGCCGAACGTTCTTTCACAAATGCAATCTCCGCTTGTACCTCCTGTGCCCGTCCCATTTTGTCCGCTTCCAGCACTTCCAAAAATCTCTCATATCGTTTTGGGGTATTATGAAAATCCGGTATCGTCTCATACAGCGTATCTGCCGGATACTCCGACAAAAGATACCGGAATTCTCCGAATGCCTCTGCTGCCGCATAAAAGTCCTGTGCCTCATCTTTTCCCGCTTCTGCAATTTTGCACCGCAGATAATCTGTCACCTTACCTATATTCTGCATCAGCTTCTCCGGCTCCTTAAAAATAGACGTGTTGATGCGCTGCAAAATGTAGGACGTCTTTTCTCCGTTTTCCGTTGCTGTTGTCACCAAGTAGGTATCATTGATATGCCCATTCCCATAGGGAATCAGTTCTGCAACTTTCCCCTTTAGTGCAAACTGTGACGCAATATATTCTTTTTCCATAATTTTCTCCCGCAACTACGTAATGTGCACAAAAGGGCCATAAAAATGACCCTTTTGTTATGTTAGATTATTCTTTTATTTCACTGCTCCGGTGATACCTTCGGCAAAGCTCTTCTGTAACAGGAAGAAAATGATTACGGTTGGCAATGTACAAAGCAATACAGCAACCATCAGCATACCATAATCTGTTACATATCCCTCTTTTAGGTTGGCAACCAGCATCGGCATGGTCTTACTGCTATCGTTTGTCATAATAACCTTCGGCCACAGATAATTATTCCATGCATTCATAAATGTAATCGTCATTGCTGCCGCATACGTTGAGCGCATGGTCGGCACAAACATACGGAAGAATATCTGTAATTCATTCAATCCGTCAATTCTTGCCGCCTCAATAATATCATGTGGGAACGATCGTGCGCTCTGTCGAAACAGCATAATCATAAACGGTGTTGAAATCGTAGGAAGGATGAAACCTGCTGTCGTGTTCAAAAGTCCTGCTTTGGAGAACATCTGAAACAGAGGGATCATCGTCGCAACAAACGGAACCATCATTGCGAGCAGGATTACCGACATCGTAAAATCCTTTGCCTTATCATGATAAATTTCAAATCCATAACCTGCAAGTGAACAGATAAGCAAAGAAAGGATTGTCAGCATCAGGGCATATTTAAATGAATTCCACATACATCCCCATAAATCCTGCGCAGCAATCAGATTCTTAAGGTTCTCAAGAAAATGTGTTCCGGGAATCATTCTTCCCCTTGTTACATCTACGCTCGTATTTGTTGCCGCAATTACCATCCACACAAGCGGGAACACAGAAAATAACGATACAATCGTCAAAAAGATATATTGTAATGCATTCGTCACTTTATTCGTCACGCTTATCACCTACTTTCATTTGGAAGAACGCCAATACTGCCACCAGTACAAAAATCAAGAACGACATTGCTGCCGCATAACCAAAGTTCGGCACATACTTAAATGACATATTGTAAATGTAATGTGACATAGTAATGGTCGTATTCGCAGGTCCGCCACCCGTTAAGTTTACAGATTCATCGAACAACTGTAAGGTACCATTCGTCGACATAATCGCTGTCAAAAGAATGGTCGGCTTCAACAGCGGAACCGTAATCTTGAAAAAGGTCTGAATCGGTGATGCACCATCAATCTTTGCCGCTTCATATACGGAATATTCAATATTTTGTAAGCCGGAAAGGTAGAATACCATATTGTATCCCGTCCAGCGCCATACCAATGCAATAATGATGATAATTCTTGCGCTGGTCGGCTGCGTCAGGAAACTGTATCCGGTATTTAAAATTCCAAGCTTGATTAATACGGTATTCACAAGTCCGTCTACTGCAAACAAGGAGCGGAAGATGGTTGCATAAGAAACCAACGATGTCGCACATGGCAGGAAAATCATCGTCCGAAACAGTCCTTTAAACTTCAAATCCTTTTTATTTAAGATAGATGCTAAGATTAATGCCAAAATTAACATAATCGGCACCTGAATAATCAAATATAAAAATGTGTTCTTTAAGGATTGCATAAATACTGCATCCTGAAACATTCGGGTGTAATTGAACAATCCTGCCCATTCCAGTTTTGCGCCCACACCCTTTTTAAAAGATAACAATAACGCCTGCACCATCGGTACAAAGCTCATAATTGCAATCATAATCGTAGCCGGTGCCAAGAATATCCAGCCCGTGAGATTATGTCGCTTACTCATTGACATTTTACGTCTTTTTTTCTCGCCCGTAACATTTTCCACTTTATCCACGTAAACGCCCCCTTTTTCCTCCCAAATCCACGCCCACTTTTTCTAAAACAGATAAGGGGCTTGGAAAAAATGTTTCAAGCCCCTTTTTATATATTCGTCATGCACCACACTCGATTCCGGGTCTTGCCCTTCATCTCGTGCGCGGACATTCGTGACTACTGTGCCATCTGGAACTCTACTGTATCCTGTGCTGTCTGAAGTTCTGCATCAATGTCAGATCCTGCTACAACGTTTGTAATCGCTGTTGCGATGGCATCTCTTGCCTCATAGTAGTATACACCTGTGTTGTTAGAAGGTATCTTTGTAGAGAACTCTACAATCTTAGCAAATACAGGCTCTCCGCCGAAGAACTCAGACGGCTGATTATATACATCACTATCGCCTGCCGGTGCATAAGTTGCAAGTGCTCCGGAGGATGGTAAAATTGTCTCGTAGAACTCTACGCTTCCTGCAAATGTGCTTGCAAGGAAATCGTATGCAAGTTCCGGATTCTGGCAATTCGCAGTTACTGCCCAGCTGGAACCGCCATTGTTAGAGTAGTTGGTTGCTCCGTCTACACCTACTAAGGATGGCATGTTTGTAATTGCCCATTTGCCGGACTGATCTTCTGCTGTCTGAATAGAAGCCATAATCCAGCATCCGTTAATGGTACCTGCAACTGTCTCACTTGTGATACTTCCAACATACTGATCCCAGTCATTTACCTCAATCAATACGCCGGATGTCTTTAACGCTGCGTAGGTTTCCATAATCTTAACCAATACATCGTTTCCAACCATGTTCGGGTTACCATCTGCATCGAAAAGAGAAGCGCCGGCAGACTGAAGCATCATCATGATAACATCAGACTCACCTGCCTGGCAGGAAAGTAATGGCTTGCCTGTCTTATCAAGCACATCTTTACCAATCTCAATGTATCTGTCCCAATCAATATCCGTCAAATCATCTACTGTGTAGCCTGCCTGCTCTAAGATATCGGTACGATAGCAAGCAATAACTGCACCGTTATCAAACGGAACGCCGTAATTTTTGCCCTCAACCGTAGAGTATGCAACTTTACCGGCTGCAAACTGGCTGTAATCGATACCGGATGACGTCAAATCCAAAAATGCGTCTGGATAACTGATAACATTCTTCTGGAATGCATTATCCTGCATAAGGATAATGTCAGGTAATGTACTTAAGTCGCCGGAAGTAGCTGCTGTTGTTAATTTTGTCTGAACATCCTGCCAAGGAGTCTCAACAACCTCTAACTCGAAATCCGGATGTGTCTGCTGGTATACCTTACCAGCCTCTTCCATTGAATAAATATTAAATGCCGGATCCCAGCACCATACCGTCAATTTCTCCCCGGAAGCTGTTTCGCCGCCGGCTGCCTCTGTACCGGTCGTACCGGCTGTACCGCCAGTCTCGCCGCCACCGCTCTGTCCTTCATCGGAACCGCCGCAGCCTGCCAAAAGAGAAGCTGCCATACTTGCTACAAGCATCAGTGATAAAACTTTTTTCTTCATGTACATATCCTCCCAAATACATTTTTTATCCAACCGAGAAAACTTTTTCGTCGTTTTGCACTACAAAACTTCGTTTTCCCCTTGAATATGTATTAATTATACCAAGACCAGCGCTATATAGTTTGCTTTTTCGTCATTAAATTGCGCATATTCAACCAAAAATGACGACTTGAATCGTTTTTACGCATTCTAGTCGTCATTTTGACCATTTTTACCAGCCTTTCAGTGCCGAAATTTGATAATTTGATAATCTATCCTCATAATTTTCCGGATGTTTCTTCCACTGATAAGGTGATGTCCCCAATATTTTCTTAAAATCTCTGTTAAAAGTAGAAACTGTCCCGAATCCTGATTTTACTGCAATATCCTTCATACTGTCGCAGGAATTCTTCATCATTTTACAGGCATTCTGTACACGTATCATATTGATATAATCGACCGGCTTCATATTGGTCGCCGCACCGAATACCCGTCTGAAATTGGTTTCACTCATATTACAGATTTTTGCAAGCTCTTCTATCTTAATCGGATACATATACTGCCGCTCAATATAGTAGAGAGCTGACAATATCTGTTCTCCCCCGGCTCCGAGTTCCTTCATTTCTGCATTTGTGCGTTTTGGGTTCAGCCTTGCAATCAAAAGTGTCAACGCCGCAAGCTGTGCGCGCGTACATTCCCGGTAAAATTCCTTTTTCTCTTTTTGCAACTTCAATATCGTACACATGATATCCCGCATCTCTGCGGCTTCCTCTGCTTCCATCAAAAATGCACTCCGGCTCACGCGCTGTAACATCTGCGTCCGAAGCGCCTGATTATTGGGATATGCCTCCTGCAGTACATACTCCGGTTCAAAGAAAATGTACTCCCAGTAACTGATGGTACCATTCGCACTGTTCGTCGTATGTGGATAATTATGCGGGATAACCGACAACATTCCCGGATGATACGGAATTTCCCGCTCATCGAGTATCATTACCCCTTCTCCATCATGACAGATGCCAATCTCCATCAAATTATGAAAATGAAGCGTCTCTATCCCTTCTCCATAGACACGTTTCCACTCATCGCCATACAATGCCAGAACACCTTCATCGCGCGGCGTCTCGTAAAAACGGAATTCCATCCGTCCTCTTTTCTTTCTTCCCATAGTTCCCCCACACGTCGCATACATGACTCACGTCACGCTGTTTCTTACTACTATTATCTAAACAGAACCATGGGAAGATTGTCAATAGCTTATTGCTGAATGACAGGTTGAATCTGTTTACCGCTCATTGCTGCCTCAATCGTATCCGGCAGAAGCTCCATCTTCGCAATCATCGAATTCGGTTTGCTCTTGCAGTTGTCCTGTCCAAACGGAACAAAATAAATGTTCTTCATATTCATGAGCATACCGATATTTTTGAAACTTGCTCCGAGTGCATCATTTGTGGATATTGCGATGACAAGCGGTTTTCCGTTTCTCATATGCGCCTTGGTCGCCATAAGCACCGGCGTATCCGTAATACCGTTGCAAAGCTTTGCCGCCGTATTTCCGGTACACGGTGCAATTACCATGATATCTAGAAAGTTATTCGGTCCAATCGGCTCTGCTGCACAGATAGTCCTGATACCCTCATTACCCGTGATTTCGCAGATGCCGTCCACATACTCCCTTGCGCTGCCAAAACGCGTGTCGCAGGTCTGCGCATTAAAAGAAAAAATCGGTATCACATTTGCCCCCATATCGCACAGCCGTTGTATTTCCTTTCTCGTCTTCGCAAAGGTACAGAAGGATCCGGTGATTCCCAATCCTATATTATAATTTGAAAAGTCCATTATTCCATTCCCTCCTGAAGCACAAACCGATCAATCGCTCTTCCGAGAATATATGCGCTTTCTTTTGGAGCATATTTTCCCGGAATGCTAAGCACCAGGTCCGCACGAATTCCACATTCCTTTGCACATGCAAAATCTGTTCCGCCCGGTTTAGAGGCGATATCCAAAATATATGCATCCCTCGGCAGTTCTTGGATAATTGCCCGCGTCACAACCGGTGCCGGGACGGTGTTTACCAGCATCGCTGCTCCCATTGCTTCTTCCGGGCCAAATGCAAAGTCCACCGCATAGAACCCATCCTTTTTCGCCGCCTTGCGCACTTCTCTTCGTCTGGCAAGCACAGTCACCCGCGCACCTAGTGCCGCAAGCCGCTCTGCGATTGCCTTTCCGCAGCATCCATAGCCTGTCACGATTATTTTTGCCTCATCAATATTATACGGACTCTTATTCACCAGTTCTGCGATAACGCCCTCTGCCGTCGCCACAGCGTTTTCCTCTGTCACAATCTCATCCTCCATAAAATCGAGATAGTGTATGTCTCTTCGCTTTAAAAGTTCTACCTGTTCTCCGGAAAAGCAGCCTCCAAGCACCAGCGTACCGTTCACCAGATTTTTATTTAATATATCATTCAACATATCCTGCTCTGCAATTTTTGATACCGGTATCGGAAGTATCAACATGTCTGCCTCGACCAGAAATGCTTTCAGCTTTTCCAGTTGTTCTTTGACCGTCTCACTGTTTCTGATATCCAGGCAGCGCACATTGATTCCTTTCTTGGTCAGTATTTCCGCCAGATATACCTGGCGCATATCGCTAATAAAAAGTATTGTCTGTCTGTTCATAAGATTACGCTCCCTTCCATTTATCATATGAAAGAAATGCTCTATGGTTCATCCTATACAACTTTGATTCCTTTTTTTCATAGTTACATATCTTTTTGCAATTTTCTGTTTTTTTTATCGTTTTAATTCAATTTTCTCATACTTTATAATTATTTTTAAAAAATTTAAAATTTATGCTTGACTTTTTCTTTTTTATCAGATACAATGAACTTACAAAAAACAAGAGAGAATAAATCAAAAAAATACGATTGAAGAAAAGCAATCAGAAAGGAAGGTACAGACCACCAGAAAGATAACGATTTACCTCAAACAATATTAAGAAAAGGAAGGTACGGACCACCGAAAACGTAAATGCATTCGATTTTTCATTCAACCGAAGAAGAAAACGTGACACTCCAAATAATGGAAACAGAAAT
>JALEKJ010000067.1 GCA_022771695.1 Roseburia sp.
ATTTTTCGACGATGACAGCATATGCGATTCATGCCTATGAGTTCCGGCTGAAGAGATTTATCTATCCATTTATTCTGATGGTCATGATGATTCCGACTCAGGTAACGGCGCTCGGTTTTGTACAGTTGGTAAGTAAAATGAGCCTGGAGGACAGCTTTATACCGTTGATAGTTCCGGCGATAGCGGCACCGGTGACATTCTTTTATATGAAACAGTATATGGAGAGTGCACTGCCGTTGTCTCTGATTGAGGCTGCACGTATTGACGGTTCCGGCGAATTCCGTACCTTTAATGCGATTGTGTTGCCGCTTATGAAACCGGCGATTGCCGTGCAGGCGATTTTCACATTCGTAAGTAGCTGGAACAATTACTTTACGCCGGCATTGATTCTGCATGATGACAAGAAAAAGACGCTGCCGATTCTGATTGCGCAGTTGCGTGCAGCAGACTGGCTGAAGTTCGATATGGGTCAGGTGTATGTCATGATTGCGTTCTCCATATTCCCGGTTATCGTTGTGTATCTGATTTTATCGAAACACATTGTACAGGGCGTGGCGCTGGGCAGTGTCAAAGGTTAGCAGACTTAAATATCTTCAATCAGTAATGGTTGGGGATATTTTTTTTATGTTAGAGATGCTATAATGAAAAATACAATATGTTATAAAGTGCGAAATGTGGTGCTATGCGGTTCCGCTTGGTTTTCTGGCAGCCTTCGTGTTTCAACTTCCGGTTATGTGGGTGTATTTTCTGCTGTGTACGGATGAGTTTGTGAAATGGCCGTGGGTTATCAAACACTATCGGAGCGGAAAGTGGCTGAATAACATTACCAGAGACAATCTGTTTGACTCGGAAGACATTAAGAATGGAGAAAACTGATGTGCTTAACAGAGAAGACATGTTAGAACTAACTCGCCGGATGACAGTGGCAAGGACATCTTTTACACGTATCGCGGGAGCTTATATGGATAGAGACGGAGAGATTGACGGGAGCTTTAATACGAATTTCCTCAATTTATCCTCCGCAGAAAAGGAAAAGAATTTGGCGTTTGCCAAGGCGATTCCTTTTTCCAAAACCAATGAACAACTGCAGGAACGTGAATTTTCTGATGCTGCAGACGCGCGGGGCATGCGTCAGCTTTTAACTGGTATGAAGGAATGCGGACTGAAAAATGACGCACTTATGTACACGTTCTATGAGATTGTGGCAGAGCATTATAAGACCGGCGAGGAATATGCGATTTTGGTGTTTCATGACAGATACGATGTGCCGCTAAAGGCGGCGGATAAGGAGCGCATGGGAGAATCTGAGGAAGTATATGAGTACTTGATTTGCGCAATCTGCCCTTTGGTCGGAGAATATGAAGCGGGCATGCCGGAGTGTGGTTTTTTGTTTCCGTCATTTTCGGACAGGAGTAGCGATGACGGTCATATTGCGGTATATCATAGAAATCCGGGAGAATAATTGTTAAGATGAGAAGTTTGGGAAAAATCCTAACTTCTCTTTTTTTATTTTAATAAAATGTAAACATTTCTTTAGCAATTCCAAAACATCCTCCTAGTAAGATTCAACTATCAAATGAAACAACCAAACAAAATCAAAGATAGTTGAAGGGAGAAAAAACATGGAAAAGAAACATTTTGGAACATTGCTGATGGGAGTTATCGGAGGATTAGTTTTTGCACTGGGAATGTGTATGTGTCTGATTGCAGAATGGAACATGGCAAATCCGGGAATTGCAGTTGGCTGTGTGGGAGGACTTCTGCTTATTGCGACTGTAATCAGATGCAGAAAGTTAGCAGGTATGGAGCCGATTCATGTAAGTATCAAACTAATCGGGAAAATCCTTTACGCATTCTTTGCAGCACTGGTTTTTGGTGTTGGAATGTGTATGACAATGGTGCTTGAGGGAATGATGGTACAGGGTATCTTAGTCGGTATCGTAGGAATTTTGCTTTTGATTTTCGTGATTCCAATGTGTTTGGGATTTAAGAAAACGGAGGCGTAATAGGCACTTTTGGCAATATAGTAAATAAGAATAAAAAGAGAAAAGGAGAAAAAAGAGTATGGCAACATCAAAATTCATAGAGGCAAACAAGAGAATTGAGGAAGGCGTTGTAGGTGGTTACAAGAAAATTGAAGAGGGCGTTGTAAGCGGCTACAAGAAAATTGAAGAGGGCGCTGTAGAGGGATTCAACAAAATCTCTGACAAGTTTGTAGACAAGTTCCTGACCAAAGAGGGCGAGACCGTAGAAGATGCAAAAAAGAGAATGAACGAAGAGATTGAAGCAATGAAATAGAAAGGGTAGGTGCAGTATGAGCGAAAAAGCATGTGCAGCAGGTAAGATGGCACTGAAAATAATGGGTGCATCCGCAGCGGCGGTAGGCGTGGTAACGCTCAGTGCGATTGTTGCGAGTGGTGTGGCAGCAGGTTCTATGGCAGCAGGGCTTAAGACAGCGGGAAACACGGTAAAAGAAATCTTGAAAAAAGAGGAAGAAATCTGCGAAGAGTAGATAAAAAGTAGTGTAAAAAAGGTATCCCAAAAGTTGTGAAACAACTTTTGGGATACCTTTTTTACGATAGCTATAAAATAGAATCCTTATAAATAATCTGCGGATTAATATAAGTAAGCTCGAAAGGCGCGTCCGGATGCTCCATGCGGTAGATAATCTGCATAGAAAGGCGTTTGCCAAGGAGGCTTGTCTTGACATTTGCGGTGGTAATTAAGCCATCTACATTAGAATATTCGCGGCTTCCGTCGTATCCGGTCACAAGGATTCCGCCTGAAACACGCGCAGGATGCTCGGAAAAATAGCGCTGGAGAAAATGTGCAATATAGTCACTGGCACAGATAAAGCCCTGCGGAAGCGTATCTAAAGAATCTAAAAATGCGCTGAGCTCCTGATAATAGGAAAAAATGCCGATACTATGGGTCAGGCAGATGCGTTCATTGATTTCCAAGTGATGGTCCTTCATACATTGACAGAACCCGTCATAACGGTCCAGATTGGTTTTGGCATAATGAATATCGCCGATGAAACCCAAATCGGTCAGCCCACGGGCAATGACTGATTCCGTAATCTGATAGAGTGTGGTATAGCCTTCTAATAAGACTAAATCTCCGTGCAGTGCGCGGTTATTAATCTGTGGAACTGTATCCAGAAAAACCTTTGGTAAATCCAGTTGGTTGATAAGCTCAATGAGTCTGGCATCGTAAACATTCAAAATAATGGCGCCCTGGATGGTGCCGCTGGTTAAGATGGAGGGCAGGGTAAAGCCTTCGGTGTAATTGCTGGGCATATAGGTATATAATAAATTTGCATTATGGTAAGAAAGCTCCTGTGCCAAGCGGTGGATAATGTTTGTCCAGAATGTGGAAGAATCCGGTCTTGACACAATTAAGGAAACGGTCTTTTCCTCCTCTGTGGAGACTATTTCCGCATTCGTCTTCAGATATCCCATTTCTTTCGCTTTATCCAATACATTTTCACGAAGCGTCTGTGATACGCCGGCGTGATTGTTAAATACTTTCCACACTGTGACGCGGGAGATGCCCAAAGCGTCTGCGATGTCCTGCATGGTCACTTTACTCATAAGAATCCCTCTGTATTCGATCAATATTAGTAGTTTATTTCTTAAAACAGTATAGCATTTTTAACTTTGAAAAGCAAGAAGAATTAACAAAAGTTAACTAATATAAAAAGTCAATAGGAAAAAGGTTATGATTTTTGCACAGAGACTTAAAAAAATAAACAAAAATACACAACAAAAATTAGATAATGTGTTAAAATGCATAAAAAACTACGGAAAATGTAAAATAAATAGTGCGAATCTGTTGACAAAAAGATAATGCGGTGTTAACATTTTATTGCAACAAAAGTTAACAAAGAAAATCGGCAGGGGGAGAAAAGATGGCGAAAGAAAAGAAAAAGTGCAGGAAGCGTTCATGGACGAGAAATGACACAGAACTGACTTTGCTGGCGCTGCCAACAACGGTGTGGTATTTGTTATTTTGTTTCCTGCCGATGTTCGGACTCATTATCGCATTTAAGAATTATAAGGCTGTCGGAGGGAAGAGCTTCATTTACAATGTACTGCACAGTGAATGGGCGGGATTTAAAAATTTTGAGTTTTTGATTAAGTCCAATGACCTGTTTGTGATATTGAGAAATACAATCCTGTACAATCTGGTGTTTATTGTATTGGGACTTATCTTATCAGTAGGATTGGCGATTATGATAAGCCTTTTACACAGCAGAAGAAAGTCGAAGATATATCAGACGCTGATGTTTTTCCCGTATTTTATGTCATGGGTTGTCGTGGCATATTTTGTGGATGCGTTTCTGAATGTAGACCACGGTATGCTCAACAACATGATTCGCGAGGCGGGAAACACACCGGTACAATGGTATATGATGCCGAAGGTGTGGCCGTTCATTCTGATTTTTATGTATATCTGGAAAAATACAGGTTATAACATGGTCATTTATCTTTCCAGTATCTCTGGAATTGACCAGACGCTGTACGAGGCAGCGGTTGTGGATGGGGCAAATAAAAGACAACAGGTGTTTTATATTACCCTGCCGTGCCTGAAGAATGTGATTATCATGATGTTCATTTTGAATGTGGGAAAGATATTCTATTCTGACTTCGGACTGTTCTATCAGATTTCACAGGGAGCGAAGGGGTCTATATTTAATGCGGTGGCAACGATTGATACTTATGTGTTTAATGCACTGCAGTCGTCCACGCCGATTGGAATGACTTCGGCAGCAACATTCTTCCAGTCCGTATCCTGCTGTATTACGATACTGCTGGCGAATGCACTGGTGAAGAAGCTTGATGAAGACAGCGCGATTATATAGGAGGGTAGAAATGGCAAAGACAAGAGAGGTGGAAGATTCGATGTCAAGATTGAATCGGATTAAGCCACAGACAAATATTATTTTTAATATCATTTTTCTCCTGTGTGCAGCGGTCTGCATTATACCGGTTATTTTCGTATTTATGATATCTGTCTCGTCAGAGGAATCGATTAAGCTGAATGGATATCAGTTTATACCGGAAACCTTTTCGCTGGAATCTTATCAGTTTCTGTTTAAAGAGGGTGAAATGATATTACAGGCATTGGGCGTATCGGTATTCGTGGCGGTTGTCGGGACGGTAATCGGGCTTGCGCTGACAAGTACAATGGGGTATGTGCTTTCGAGAAACTCTTACAAGCTGAATGGATTTTTGACGATGGTCGTATTTATACCAATGATATTTAATGGAGGTATGATTTCCGCTTATGTGGTAAATACACAGATGCTTCACTTAAAGGATACCGTGTGGGCATTGATATTACCGTTATGTGTGTCGTCCTTCAACGTGGTAATCTGCAGGACGTTTTTTAAGACCAATATTCCGGATTCGGTGATTGAGTCGGCACAGATTGACGGTGCAAGCCAGTTTAAGATTTTTACGAGGATTGCACTGCCGTTATCAAAACCGATGCTGGCGACGATTGCGTTGTTTTTAACATTTGGTTACTGGAATGACTGGTTCCAGTCATCCTTATACATTACAAATACAAAGCTGTTTTCTTTACAGGCGCTTTTGGACCATGTGCAGAGAAATATCGAAATGATGGCGAAAAATCCGGCGATGGGACTTACCATGCAACAGTATGTAAACAGCATGCCGAAAGAGGGTGCGAGAATGGCGATGGCGATTATCATTATTATTCCGATTGCATGTACCTATCCATTCTTCCAGAAGTACTTTATTTCGGGGCTTACGGTTGGAGCAGTCAAAGGCTGACAACATAGAATTTTAGGAGGAAAAGGAGAAAAAGGTATGAAGAAAAAGAATTTGATGGCATTGACACTTGCATGTGTACTTGGGGTAAGCACACTGGCAGGATGCGGTTCGGGCGGGGGCAATGCGAATACTCCGAACACGGATGGCGGAGGAGCGGTCGGGACGGAGAGCCAGAGCGCAGCCCAGACGCCGGATGAGGTAGTGACCTTAAAATGGATTCAGGTAGGAAATGGAATGCCAAGCAACTATGAAGCATGGCTTGCACAGATTAATCCTTATCTGGAAGAAAAAATCGGCGTGAATGTGGAGATGGAAATCGTACCATGGGGAGACTGGGATAACAGAAGAAGTGTTATCGCAAACTCAGGGGAAGCATTTGATATTCTTTTTACAGATCAGACGCGTTACAACTCAGAGGTCGGAACCGGTGTATTTATGGATATCACGGATTTAGTAAAGAAAGCATCTCCGGATTTATATGCAATGATTCCGGAAGATTACTGGAAAGCGGCATCTGTGGATGGCAAGGTATATGCGGTTCCTACATACAAGGACAGTTCCATGACCAATTACTTTATTTGGGATGTGGATATGGCAGAAAAATACGGGATTGATTACCAGAACATCGATAATTACGAAGATCTGGCTGTCGCACTAAAAACAATTAAGGACGGCGAGAATGACGCACCGTACTGCATGTCTAAAAACGGAGCAGATTATCTGATTGCATATTATGACCAGCTTGGAGCAGGACTTCCGGTGCTTGGTGTCAAATATAATGACACGGAGAAAACGGTTGTAAACCCATTGGAGGATCCAGAGATTGTTGCAAATCTGGAAGTCATCCATCAGATGTATGTGGACGGAGTTATCAATGGAGATGCACCTACAGCCGATGATTCCAACGGATACCGTACTTTCTTTACCGCACAGGGATGGAGCGGTGCAGCAAAATCAAACTGGGGACCAAACAACGGCATCGAAAATTGTGAAGCAATACAGTATGGAGAGACGATTGTATCAAATACATCTGTACGTGGTTCTATGAATGGTATCTATGCAGGATGCGAGCATCCTGAAAAAGCGCTTCGGTTATTAGAGCTTGTAAACACTGATTCTAAAGTGCGTGATATGTTCTTCTATGGAGTAGAGGGTGAGAACTTCCAGTACAACGCAGACGGCAAGGTAGAGAAGCTTAATACAGAATGGTCTATGGCTGGTTATACACAGGGTACGTTCTTTAATGTTACACAGCTTGCCGATGTAGAGGTAAACGAGTGGGATGAAGTAAAAGCGTTAAATTCAAATGCAACACCGTCCGTTATGCTGGGGTTTGATATGGATACCAGCGAGGTAGAGACGGAGTTGGCAAACTGCCGTGCGGTATACGAGAAGTACAAATCAGAACTGTGGACCGGTGCACAGGATCCGGAAACTTTAATTCCGCAGATTTTATCTGAACTGGATGCAGCAGGATGGGAGACAATCCGTGAGGCAGCACAGGCACAGGTTGATGCGGCAAAATAAATAGGAGTGCAATTTGATAGGGAATCTGTGAATGGATTCCCTATCGTTGTCTAAAAGTATATGGAAAAGAGGAAAGTCATGAGTAAAATTATTGGGCAATCATTGCCGGGCATTCCGTGGGAGGAGAAACCGGAGGGATACCGGATGCCGCTGTGGCGTTATAGCGGGAATCCGATTATTGGAAGAAACGGAAATAAGATATCCAACAGTGTGTTTAACAGCGCGATTGTACCTTTTGAAGACGGGTTTGCCGGTGTGTTCCGCTGTGACAGCCGTTCTATCAGCATGGATATTTTTGTGGGAAGGAGCAAAGACGGAATTCATTGGGAGATTGAGGATGAGCCGGTGCAGTTTACGGGTGCGGACGGGGAAATCTTAAAGCGGGAGTATCGTTATGACCCAAGAGTCTGTTTCTTAGAGGACAGATATTATATTACATGGTGTAATGGATATCATGGACCGACCATCGGAGTGGCTTATACGTTTGATTTTAAGAAATTCGTACAGTTGGAGAATGCATTTTTGCCTTGCAACAGAAACGGTGTGCTTTTCCCGAAAAAAATAAATGGAATGTACATGATGCTCAGCAGACCGAGTGATAACGGGCATACGCCATTTGGCGATATCTTTATCAGCCAAAGTCCGGATATGGAATTCTGGGGACGGCATCGTCATGTGATGAGTCCGATTAAGGATGATTCTTCTGCATGGCAGGGGACGAAGGTAGGACCGGGACCGATTCCAATCGAGACAGATGAAGGCTGGCTTATGATTTATCACGGTGTTATTACGACCTGTAATGGATTCGTATATCGGATGGGAGCAGCCCTTTTAGACCATGAAGAGCCGTGGAAAGTCCTCTATCGCTCGAAAGATTACATTTTGGCACCGCAGGAGTATTATGAATGCGTGGGAGATGTACCAAATGTGGTGTTCCCATGTGCAGCGCTTACGGATGCTGCGACAGGAAGAATTGCCGTGTATTATGGATGCGCGGATACGACGACAGGCATTGCATTTACAACAGCAAATGAGTTACTATGTTATCTGAAAGAGTATCATATTTAACAGAAGTGGGAGGCTTTAATGGATTTTTTAGACAAGAGAGTCAAAGGTATTTGCGATGAATTAAAAAAGCTGAAAATAAAGCAACGTTTCCCGATTGGAATCTGGGAGTATAAGGAAGGAAACTATATCCATCCCAAAGATGTAATGGAGGATAAGCAGCCGTGGAAAACGTTTGACAGTCAGACGATGCATTGGTATGGGCCGGATTGTCATTATTGGTTTAAAACCAGCTTCACCGTGCCGAAGGAATTGGACGGAAAGGCGATGTGGATGCATGTCTGCACGCAGATTGACGAATGGGATGACGGGAAAAATCCACAGTTTTTGCTCTTTGTCAATGGGAAAGTAACGCAGGGCATGGATATGAACCACAGAGATGTACTCTTGTCAGCTTCGGCGGTTGCAGGAGAAACACTGACACTGGAACTGCAGTCCTATACGGGAACACTGCATCGCGAATTTAACCTGATTGCAGAAATGGAAGAAGTAGACGCCCAGATTGAAAAGCTTTATTACGATTTATGGGTTCCGTTGTCTGCATTTTCGCGAATGGACGAGGATGACAAGACGCGCAGGGACATCGAACATATTTTGAATGATACCATCAATTTTCTCGACCTAAGGACTCCGTATACAGATGCATTTTATGCGTCCCTGCAGGAGGCCTCCGATTATATTGACAGAGCGCTTTACTCGGATATGGCAGGATATCAGGATGTGATTGCCACCTGTATCGGACATACGCATATTGATGTGGCATGGTGGTGGACCGTGGCGCAGACCCGGGAGAAGGTCGCAAGAAGCTATGCGACGGTTCTAAAATTGATGGAAGAGTATCCGAACTATAAGTTTATGTCCAGTCAGCCGCAGCTTTATCAGTTTCTGAAGGAGCGTTACCCGGAACTGTATGAGCAGGTAAAGGAGCGGGTAAAGGAAAAGCGCTGGGAGCCTGAGGGCGGTATGTGGGTAGAGGCAGACTGCAACCTGACTTCCGGTGAATCGTTAGTGCGTCAGTTTATCCATGGCAAACGTTTCTTCCGGGAAGAGTTTGGAGTGGATAACCGGGTGCTGTGGCTTCCAGATGTGTTTGGCTACTCGGGGGCGCTTCCGCAAATTATGAAAAAGTGCGGTATCGACTATTTTATGACGACAAAGCTTGCGTGGAACCAATTCAACAAGATTCCGTATGATACGATGCTTTGGCGCGGAATTGACGGAACAGAGGTGCTGACACATTTGATTACGACGCTGGGTGTCGACCAGCCGATTAAGGATTTCTTTACGACCTATAACGGGATGCTGCATCCCGATGCTATCATGGGAGGCTGGATGCGCTATCAAAATAAGGATATCAATAATGACATTCTTGTCTCTTACGGGTACGGGGATGGCGGCGGCGGTCCGACCAGAGAGATGCTTGAGACTTCGCTCCGCATGGAAAAGGGGATCAAGGGAATCCCGAAGGTACGTCAGGAATTTTCGCGCACCTACTTTGAAGAACTGGAAGCGCGTGTGAAGGATAACAAGAGACTTCCGGTTTGGGAAGGTGAGTTCTATTTTGAATATCATCGTGGAACGTATACTTCTATGGCACGGAATAAGCGTGCAAATCGAAAGTCAGAGTTGGGGCTTATGGATCTTGAGCTGTTAGCGGTTATGGCGGATGAAAAGCTTCCTTATCCGACCAAAGAACTGGATGCCATGTGGAAAACTGTGCTGTTAAACCAGTTTCATGATATCCTGCCCGGCTCCTCGATTCATGAAGTGTACGAGGTGACAAAGCGGGAGTACGCAGAGATTTCCGCCCTGAGGGAAACACTGGCAAGGGAGCGGATGGAAACCCTCGCAGGAAGCGGAACAGGCGTGACGATTTTCAACACCATTGGAAAAGGGCGCAGTGATGTGGTAAAGCTTCCGGATATGGAGGCAGAGGCGCTTGTGGATGAAAACGGAATCCGTTATCCGGTGCAGAAGACGGCAGAGGGCTCTATTGTTTATGTGAAAAATTTGCCATCCAAGGGATATAAGACTTTTTCGAAGGCGGATACGAAAGAGCCGGTACAGATACCGTTTGTGCTTGTGAGTGATTATAAACTCGAAACCCCTTATTACACGATACAGCTGGATGAGGATGGGTTGTTTACGAGCATTTATGATAAGGAGAATGGACGGGAAGTCATAAAACCGGGAGAACGGGCAAATCTGATGCGGATGTATGAAGATAAGCCTATTTATTATGATAACTGGGATATTGATATCTACTATACGGAAAAATTCTGGGATGTAGACCAGCTAGAACAAATGGAATGGACCGAGCTTGGACCGGTTCGGGCGACACTTGTGCTGACAAGGAAAATCAGTAACTCTCTCATCCGGCAGGAGATTCATTTTTATGCGGAAAGTAGACGCATTGAATTTGAAACGTATGTGGATTGGAAAGAGCACCAGCATTTGTTGAAGGTGCACTTCCCTGTGGATGTACATACGGACGAGGCAACCTTTGATATCCAGTTCGGCAATCTTACAAGGAAGGTACATCAGAATACAAGCTGGGATAAAGCTCGCTTTGAGAGCTGTGGGCAGAAGTGGATGGATGTATCGGAGGGACACTACGGTGTCAGCCTTTTAAATGACTGCAAGTATGGACATTCCGTTAAGGATTCCAATATCGCGTTGACATTGATTAAATCCGGAATTGAGCCGAATCCGACGACGGACTATGAGGAGCATTTCTTTACTTATGCACTTTACCCACATGCAGAAGGATGGCGTGCAGCAGGAACGGTAAAAGAGGCATATATGCTGAATCAGCCACTTATCGCGGTGAATGGTGGAGAAGCGCAAAAGAGCAGTTCTTTTGCCAGTGTTGATAAGGAAAACGTTATCCTGGAAACCATTAAGAAGGCCGAGGACGGAGAAGGAACCATCCTGCGTATGTATGAGTCGGAGAATGCAAAAACAAACGCGTGGTTGACGGTAAACAGGCGCTTTGCCAAGGCATATATCTGTAATTTGTTAGAGGAAGCAGAGACAGAAGCAGAAGTGGATGGAAATCGTATTGCGGTACCGATAAAGCCCTATGAGATTGTGACAGTAAAGATAGTATAAATATTTATCGTGGAGACGGAAGATAGGAAGGAAATAAAAACCCCACAGGAGATTTTGCTGATGGATGGAGGAGTGTTGCTATGGAAGGAAACCATGAAATGTACTTAATACCAAAACCGAAGCAGTTAGAAAAACAGAGGGGCAGTTTCTGGCTTCGTTATGACAGCAGGATCGTGCTCTCGCCGGAAGTCGGTAGCAATGGCATGGTTTATGCCAATATTTTGAAGTCATGTATACAGACATGGACAGGGCAGAGACCGGAGATTGTAAAGGGCAAGCCGAGGGAAGGAGATATATTTCTTTGCCGTGCCGAAGGGCTTGATGCAGAGGAATATCGCCTTACCATAGGGAAACAGGAGATTGTTGGAGCGGGAGGCGATGGCGCAGGCATTTTATATGCCGTCCAGACACTCTGCCAGATAGTGGAACAGTGCAAAGGTGAGCTCCCCTGTGTGGAGATTGCAGATAAGCCCGACCTGAAACATCGCGGTTATTATCTGGATGAGACGAGGGGAAGAGTTCTTAAATTGGATTATTTGAAGCGCACAGTAGACCGGCTGTGCCGTTACAAAATAAATGAATTCCAGCTATATATTGAGCATACATACTTATTTCAGGGACTTTCTGAGATGTGGAGAGACGAGACACCGCTTATGGCAGAAGAGATATTGGAACTGGACTGTTACTGCAGGGAGCGTCATATCGAATTGATACCATCCTTGGCGAGCTTTGGGCATCTTTACACATTGCTTTCGACAAAAAGCTATGAAGAATTGTGTGAGATGGAGGATGCCTCGCAGCAGCCTTTTTCTTTCTGGGACAGAATGAAGCATCATACCGTAAATGTGACAGATGAGCGTGTACTTCCATTGATTAAGGGGATGCTCGAAGAGTATATGGCGTTGTTTTCTTCGGATAAGTTCAATTTCTGTGGGGACGAAACCTTTGACATTGGAAAAGGAAAGACAAAGGCATATGCAAAGGAGCACGGTGTGCACCGCATGTACATCGACTATGTGAAGGAGCTTTGCAGTTTTTTGGTGGAAAAGGGAAAGCAGCCGATGTTTTGGGGGGATGTAATCTGCGCGGAGCCGTTTTTGATAAAGGAACTGCCGGAGGAGATTGTCTGCCTGACGTGGGGGTATGCGCCAAACCAGCGGGAAGATGAGAGCCGCAAGATGGCAGAAACCGGAGTAAAACAGTATTTATGTCCGGGAGTCGGTGGCTGGAATCAGTGGCTGAACCTGATAGAAAGTTCCTATGAGAATATTGTGCGGATGTGTTCCTATGCCAAGAAATATAAGGCAATCGGGATATTGAATACGGATTGGGGAGATTTTGGGCATATCAATCATCCAGAGTATTCGGTTCCCGGCATGATTTACGGTGCTGCATTTTCATGGAACTATGAGGTGTTGCCATTTGAAGAAATCAACCGGCAGATTGCCAAAATAGAATATTGCGATGCTTCGGAGACACTTGTAAATCTGTTGGCAAAGCTGTCGGCATACTCCCTTTTTACCTGGTGGGATGCTGTGATGTATTATGAGATAAGAGAACTGGGCGGAGACGAGAAGGAACTGCCGGCACTGGATAGGGTATCTGACGGGGCGGAAGTGAAAATGACAGATGCCAAGCTGGAAACGCTTTGCCACCAAATTCAAAAGACTGCAATTCATATGGATAGCCGTGGCTTGGAAATTTTACGCGCTTATGATATGACTATTGAAGGCATGCGCATCTGGAACGAAATCGGTACAGCTCTGGCGGGCCAGAAGACAGAGCCATTTCTTCTGGCAGAACGCTTGGAAACGTGGTTTATGCATTATAAGGCTTTATGGCGGGAGATTAGCAAAGAGGGAGATCTTGCGCATGTTGCGGAGATTGTGTTCTGGTATGCAGATTTGCTGCGCGGCAGAACACGGAGAAAAAGGAGGCTGGAATGTTAGTTGGAGGGATTGAGGCAGGCGGCACAAAGATGGTGTGTGCGATTGGAGAAATTGACGAGGTATCGTTGAAAGAGAGAGAAAATATCGGGGCAGTACAGGTGCGGATTTTAGAGAGAGTTTCGATTCCGACTGAAAACCCGGCAAAGACGTTGCCGCGCATGGCAGACTTTTTTGCGGGAAGAGGAATCAAAGCATTAGGAATTGGATGTTTCGGACCGGTAGATTTAAATAAGAAATCCAATACTTATGGTTATATCACCAAAACTCCGAAAGAGGAGTGGGCAGATTGTGATATGGCAGGAACGTTTCAAAAAGCGCTCGGTGTGCCGATCGGATTTGATACGGATGTCAATGCGGCTGTCCTGGGGGAAGTGACCTGGGGAGTGGCGAAAGGGTGTGATACGGCAATCTATATTACGGTTGGAACCGGTGTGGGCGTAGGCGTGTATTGCAACGGAGACCTTTTGCATGGTCTGGTGCATCCGGAGGCAGGGCATATTCTTTTACAGCGTCATCCGAAGGATACCTATGCAGGCAGGTGTCCGTTCCATGCAAACTGCATGGAAGGACTTGCGAGTGGCCCTGCTGTGGAAGCCCGTTGGGGAAAGCCTGCAATAGAGCTTGCTGCTTGCCGAGAGGTCTGGGAAATGGAAGCATATTATATTGCGCAGGCGATTGTAAATTATACTCTTACATATTCACCTCAGAAGATTATCCTTTGGGGAGGGATTATGCATCAGGAACAGCTTTTTGCGATGGTGCGGAACAGGGTACAGGAAATGCTCGGTGGTTATGTACAGCATCCATTGCTTCAGGGAAGTCTGGAAGCGTATATTGTTGCGCCGGGATTGGGCGAGAATCCGGGAATTATGGGAGCCTTTGCCCTTGGATTGCGTGAGCTTGCATAGTAAAAGATACATGCTTTTCAGAAACTTTTTATTCGGCAAATATAGGTAAAAATTGGATGAAATATCAAAAATACCACAAAATGTGGTATTTTTTTGTATGGTTGGTCAGTTATACTTTAGTGAGTGAAAGTCCATGTGAGGACTATTCGACACGAAAGAAACAAACTTTCTTCTTTTTTCTGGTCAATACTTAAGAAAAATTTTTTGCTCTTTTTTGAATAGAAAATTTGACTTTTGGCAATAATTGAGTATGATAAGGCTTTGTGTTGTGGCAGCTTTTGGGGCTGCCATGCATTTTATATAGATAGGTATCATTCTTGAGGAAAGGAGCAAAATGAACAAGAAAATATTGGACGTAACAGTTGCGTTTACATTTTGTATTTGTCTCATCGTTACGACCAAGATTGAAGAGAAGGATAATGCGCAGTATATCCGGGAGGAGATTGCTGTGACGGAAGAAAAAGAAGCAGTTACAGCAGGTGTGTGCAATGTCCTTTCTGAGTATTCATTTACGACAGAATCAGATGAAGAAACAGGTATTGCAAAAAAAGAGGTAATCGTGGTTACAACACCTTCCGGAGAGGAAACGATTACAGAAAATGATAGAGAGGATGAGAACGAGGCGTTAGAGGAAGAAACATATCAGAACAGATGGAATATTTCTCTGACGGCAGAGGAAATTGACTTGTTGGCCAAGATTGTTTGGCTAGAGTCAAGAGGTGAACCCCAGGAGGGGCAGGAGGCTATTGTGGAAGTGATTTTTAACCGCATGGTTTCCGATAAGTATCCGGATACGCTCTACGATGTACTGAGCCAGAAGAACCCTGTACAGTTTTGCTCTTGGAAAAACAGAGAAAGTGCAAAGCCTACGGAAAAGGAATATCAGTCCATTGCGAACGTATTGAACGGAAATACGAATATATTAAGAAATGATACACTTTATTTTTCTACGGAGCCGTTGACATCCAGACTGGATGTTATGATTGGCGGACATAGCTTCTGCTATTAAGTGAACGGTGGCGCAGAGAAAGAAAAAAAGAGTGCCGGGAAAACCGACACTCTTTTTTCATCCATTGTTTACAATATCTTAATCTAACAAATAAAACAAGTCTATTTTAAAGAAAAAGGTACATGAAACTAGTGATTAGAACAGCAATTATTTGATTACTGTTACGTTGGTTGCCTGAGGTCCCTTGGATCCTTCTACAACTTCGAATTCTACTGCAGCGCCTTCTTCGAGGGATTTGAATCCTTCCATGTTAAGTCCTGAGTAGTGTACGAATACGTCATTTCCTGCTTCGTCGGAGATGAATCCGTAGCCCTTTTGGTTGTTGAACCATTTAACTGTACCTTTCATCAAAAAGTACCTCCAAAAAATAATACTAACTGTTTAAACAGCTATAAGTACCATAACATAATAGTTTATAAAAGTAAAGCAATAAATTATAGTTCCTCGAAAGCAATTTCGTGGTTCTTAAGGAAGCGTTTTACCAGGGAATCCCACTCCTGCTCCAGACTCTTATCCACAGAAAAAATCCGGTAAGAGATGCCGGTAGTAAGGAGAAGCTGACCGTTCTGAAATATGAGATTGAGAAACATTCCGGTGATGTCCTCCGGCGAAAAAGTGCTATGCGTCTGTGCCAGTGTTCGAGTAAGGTTTGCAGGTGAAAGCAGGAATACAAACTTGAAATAGGAAGGAGTCCTCTTCCCCTTGATTAAATTGAAGCATTGTGGACGCACCTGACCAAAGGGGATATAGGAAAGTCCATCCAGTTCTTGTTCTTCGAGTTCTTCGGAGGAATAGAAATCAGTATGAAGAGTTCCGTCCATCTCCCACGTGCAGCCGCCGCAAATGGAGGCTTCACGCAGTAAGAAATTGTCGAATGTTTCCGTACAGAGCAGTTTATTCATGAAGTCTTTGATTTCAATCAGATTTAGTGCGAGCATAAGTAATCTCCGTTCCATTTTTCATATGGGATATTATAGCATTAACCGGATAGAGAATACAATAAGTGAGAAAAATATGTACATAAAAAGGTATGCAAACGTAGTTAATATGGGACTAATTGACTATTGTAGTATTAACAGGCGCGTGATAAAATGGTAACGTTTGGGAGCTATGGCAACAATAAATTATGACAGGAAGAGCAGAAAATATGAGATTTGTAACAGGATTTTGTTCCGAAACCGGTATAGCAAAAAAAATAAATCAGGATAGTCTGTGTATAAAACAAGCCCAGACACCGGAGGGGGAAATCGTGATGGCGGTTATATGTGACGGAATGGGAGGACTGTCAAAAGGCGAGCTTGCAAGTGCAACAGTAATACGAGGGTTTTCAGATTGGTTTGTCACAGAATTACCTGCAATCGTAAGAAGGTGTGAACTTGAATCCATTCCGGAGCAGTGGACACGGTTGGTAGAAGAACAGAATCAGAAGCTGTGGGAGTATGGAAGAGCAAATCGTGTTGAACTTGGGACAACGCTCACAGCAATGATAATTTTTGAACAAGGGAAATACTTTATTGCACAAGTGGGAGATACACGAGCCTATGAACTTGGCATTCATATTGCGCAATTGACGGAAGACCAATCTTATGTGGCGAGAGAGGTTAAGCGGGGGAATATGACACCTGAACAGGCACGCATAGATTCAAAAAGAAACGTATTATTGCAATGTATAGGAGCTTCTGCACATGTAATGCCAGAAATCACGCAGGGAACTGCAAGAACTGGCAACTCTTACTTATTGTGTTCGGATGGGTTTCGACACGAGCTTAGAGAGGAAGAGATGTTGAGGGCAGTCAACGCAGGGGATATTTCAGACAGCACAGCGATTACACATCTGTTGACCGAAATGGTTCATCTCAATGAAGAACGTGGTGAAAAGGACAACATTTCAGCACTTCTTGTACATATCAAATAATAAATTATATCCAGTGGAGAAATAAAAGTGGCAACGATTGGAACATTGATTGAAGGAAAGTACGAGATTCTTAAGATGATTGGTAAGGGTGGCATGTCGGAGGTCTACCTTGCCATGGACAAGAATCTTAATAAGCAGTGGGCAGTAAAGGAAATTCAGAAAAAAGCATGGGACAAGAATAATCAGGTCGTGGTACAAAGTGCTTTGGCGGAAGCTAACATGATGAAAAAGCTGGATCATCCGTGTTTGCCGCGAATTGTAGACATTATTGAGAAGGATGATGTTATCTATGTAATCATGGATTATATAGAAGGAGAACCGTTAAGTAAAGTATTGGAAAAGGAAGGTGCGCAGGATCAGGAAATAGTGATCGGTTGGGCAGAGGA
This sequence comes from Roseburia sp., assembly GCA_022771695.1. Lineage (GTDB taxonomy): Bacteria > Bacillota > Clostridia > Lachnospirales > Lachnospiraceae > Roseburia. The sequence goes on from JALEKJ010000067.1 coordinate 17,672, forward strand.
CCTTTGTGGGGTATTGGATTATCTGCATGCACAGGATCCGCCGATTATCTATCGGGATATGAAACCTGCCAATATCATGCTGCAACCCAATGGCAATATCAAATTGATTGATTTTGGTATTGCCAGAGAATACAAAGAGCAGAATCTGGAGGATACGGTAAGTCTCGGTACAAAGGGGTATGCAGCGCCGGAGCAGTTTGGCGGAAGAGGGCAGACAGACCAGAGGACAGATATTTATTGTCTGGGAGTTACGTTGTATCACCTGGTGACGGGTAAGAATCCCTGTGAGCCGCCATACGAGATTTATCCAATTCGTTATTGGGACCCAAAACTCTCGGCAGGTCTTGAAAGTATCATATTGAAATGTACACAGTTAAATCCGGAAGACAGATTCCAATCCTGTGCGGAACTGCTATATGCCATTTACCACTATGAAGAGGCAGATGATACCTATCGCAATAAGCAGAAAAAGAAGGTAAATATTTTTGTAGGTGTGGCAACCATAGCATTACTTTGTTTTGTAGTGGGAATTGCTGGACTGCTGCTCAAAGGAAATGCCCAGAATAACGATTATGAAAATAATATGCTTCAAGCAGCGGCGGCATCCAATAATGAAGAGAAAATTGATTATTACCTTAAGGCAATTGATATCAAACCGACCCAGACAGCAGCGTATTTGGAACTAATAGAGGCATTTAAGGATGACGCAGCATTTTCTATTGAGGAAGAAGCAGAGCTTAAAAAGAAGATTAACCTGAATCTTGCAGGTTTGCAGCAAGAGGACAATTATGCAAATCTGGCTTACGAGATTGGAAAATTATACTGGTATTATTACGATTATGGAAATACAGGGAGCACGGACAACCAGATTACCAGAATGAAAAGTGCAGTTCAGTGGTTTGACGATGCTTATACATATGGAAGCGAGGAAAGTGATTACTATGTCATTACACAGGTATATCGTGAGATTGGACAGTTCAACCGTGATGTGACATTAAAGGTTGAGGAGGCTGAAGATAAGGGAACTTATGCGCCTTACTTTGAGAGCCTTAAGCATATGTATCAGATTGTTTCGGAAGAGGAGAATGAAATCGTCAATCTTGAGACATATAAACTTTGCATGTACTCTATAGAGAATTATGCGCGAAAGTTTATGTTGGATGAGATTCCACAGGAAGACTTGACGGAGTTCTATCAGAATGTACGTGATTCTGTGGCAAAAATGGAGCCGACGACGGAAAAGACAGAGAACATGAAGAATGAAATCGTAGAGCGGGAGTCATACGCGAAACAGGCAATCGAGCATGCATATGAAGCGCAGTAGGAGGAAATGTAAGTGAGTGCAGAAGTATATCAGATGATATCAATGGTGGCGTTTGGCTGTGGCGGAATTCTTACATTGATAGCAATTATATTGTTCATTAAATTTGATGTTCCATCTTTGATAGGCGAGCTTAGCGGAAGAACAGCGGAGAAGAAGGTTCAGGAAATCCGCGAACAGAACCGACAGGCAGTGTCAATGAGACAGCGAGGATCGGAACGGCGACGTAAGGTGCCAGCATATGCGACGGACACGAAAGACGCGATAGGCGGCAATGAGACAGCAAGTAAGACAGCGGAAGAGAAGAAGGCTGGAGGCGTGACAGCGGTGGCAGAAAGCAAAACGCAGATAAGAAAGCCGATACAGTCGGACGAGGCAACCACAGCATTAGATGAGGCAACCACAGCATTAGACGAGGCAACCGCAGTATTAGACGAGGCAACTGCAGTATTAGATGAAGCAACCGCCGTTTTGGGGAATGAGGGAACTACTTTGTTGAATGAAGGCGATAATGAAAGCTTTCAGGCAGAACCGCAAACCACGCTTCTAAGCGAAAAAATGGCAGAAGAACAGACGACGATATTAAGCGAAGCAACTGTATGGGGAGATGCTGATTTTAGCATGGTACAGGATGTAGTAGAAGTGCATACCGATGAAACAATATAAGATTTATTTCGGAGTAAAAGAGGAGAATATCAAAAATGAAAAAGACGGGATTTATAAGAAGAATGCTGGCATTGCTGGCAGCATTCATTGTATGCTTTGCATCAATGCCGATTGTTCCGATTGAGGCTGCCGGAACAGAGAACGCTGAATTACAGAAGAATGCGGCAGAGGATGATGGCGCAGACGATGACGGTGATGGCACAGACGATGACGGTGATGGCGCAGACGATGACGGTGCGGGCAACGCAGACGATGATGCAGAAAGCGACGATGAAGGTGATGACGAGACGACAGAGTATGCATTAGATGTTATTTATGATGCAATGTCAGGAAGCATCGTGGTTAGAGAATTGTCTTCCGAAGCAGAGACAGAAGTGACAGGAACAGATACAGAAAGCGGCAAGAATTATGTTATGGAAGCCGGAAAAAAATATGAAATTGAGATAACAGCAGAAACGGGATATGAAATTGACACGATTGATGTAAATGAGACGAATCAGTTTGATGTTTATTTGGAGCAGTATACATATACGATTGAGTCTGCGGCAGAGGAGATTGCACTTAGTGTGTCATTTAAAGTCGCAACAAATATGATTCGGGTTAACATGAATACAGAACAGGGGGATGCCACAGTGACAGAGTGTTCTTCCGGTAATGAAGTAACTGCGGACATGGATGAGCAGGGAAATCTTTGCTATACCGTAGTGAGAGGAAGTAGTTATGAAATTAAGGTCTGCGCGAAAGAAGGTTATGAACTTGTATCTGTGCCGGAAGGTTTTGTAAAAGCAGAAGATGAAGAATGTTGTACATATACAATAAATCCGGTGGCAGGAGACAGTGAATATAATTTGTCCTTTCAGGAAATTTTAAATCCAATCGCTGTAGAAGCAGAAGGAAACGGAACTGTTATTTATACTGCCGAAAACGGTGAAGAAAAAGAGTTTATTTGTGAAGATGCGAGCGCTTATATACAGGGAACACAGGACATCGTATACGGAAAAGATGCAGTATTCACATTGCTTCCGGACAATGGATACTATGTATCCGAGGTAAAGATTAATGGTAGTGATATCAAGATAGATGATGCACAGGTCACATTAAATGAAGATGGCAGTAGTGTCTATACATTTGCACGCGTGACAAGTGAGCAGAGTATCAGCGTGGTATTTTCTAAGATTGAAAAGCAGCAATTATCGATACAAGAGGATGAGACTGCGGATGAAATGCTTGCACGCGGTAACATAGAATTTTTATTTAGTAAGGAAACGGATAGAAATAATGTGCAGCAGGGAGAGGGTGAAAGCACCTATATACTGACGCATCATCAGAAGGTGACCGTTCAGGTAAAAGAAGACGAGACAAGTGGATATGAGATATTGGATCATAATGTATTTGTGACAGCTTATGATATTACAAGCAGTGCAGATGGGATTATGAATCAATATGTGCTCAGAAGAACCAAAGGAGCATGGGAAGGCAGTGTTGTCCGTTACTGCACCGGATATGAGTGGAATTTTGTAATTGACAATACAGCACCGGAAGTTTCCGTCAGTGGAGATTCGTTTGTCTGGGTAAGCGGTAAAGAGTCGGATGTTGTAATTGCAGGAAAGGTATCAGATGATTGTACCGGTATTAAGAAAATAGTATGGTTTACAACACAAAAAAATGTTACATCGGAAGAAGAGGAGATTGTTGCAGAAACAACGAATGTAGCAGAGGTACAGAACGGTGCATACACGATTACAATCGGTACGGCGCCAACTGCAGATACGAATTACTACATTTATGCGGTGGATGAGGCATGCAATATCGCAGAAACACAGGTCGAGTATCATGTGGATACAAAAGGACCGGAAGTAACAGTTGAATTGGAGAAGACAACAAAATGGTGGCAGAGAGTCTTTTTCAATAAAGAGGAAATTACAGTTATCTTGACTGCGGATGATGCGGATGGTTCCGGTGTGGATACCGTAACCCTCTTTGTGAATGGGGAAGAATATTGTACCGAGAAATATCGCGAAAATGGGAAAAACATTTTTGTTGTGACATTGAAGAAGGGAAGAGAACATACTTTTACGGCAATCGCGACCGATAAGGTTGGCAATAAGACGGGAGAACCGGAATGCGGCGGTACGGTATATTATGACAATGACTTACCGATAATGAAGTTTACTGCAGGAGACGGCGCCTATGAAAAAAATGAGATAATTTATAGCGCCGCTGACATTGTAATGCAGCTTCAGGTAGAAGACAAAGATTCCGGTCTTGCAAAAGTAGAAATTGAGATAAAAGGCCAGCCCATTACTGCGGATGCAAACGGGAAAGCCATTGATATAGATTACACAAGCTTTGATACGCAGACCTTCCGTGATGAATTCGTGCTGAATACGGCATTGGGACAGCCGGATGTAAATGGAAAGTATGTGATTACGGTTAGAGTGTATGACGTTGCGGAAAATGAAGCAGTACAGTACTTTACCGTATACAAAGATGAGACGGCACCGGAGATTACCGGATTACAGGTAACAGGAGCAAATGCAGCCGGTGAGGAGATTGTGGCAGAGGGAAGCGGCACAGTTGGTACAACATCTTCTGAAATCTATGGTTATTATGCTGCAAATCAGCTACTGATTGATGCGTCAATGACGGATGGAGTTTATGGCTCCGGCGTTGAGACTCTCAGCTATATCTTAAAGAATGCAGATGGTACGGTTAGAAAATCCGAGACTGTAGTATTAAACGGAAAAGAGACCATGGCTATTACGATTCCTGCAGATTTCAAGGGAAGTATCTATGTAAAAGCGAAGGATTATGTTGGAAATGAGATGTCTGATTATGCGACAGTGGATGATATGATTGCGGAGTCGCAAGAGCAGTTTGATAATACGGCAGGTATAGTAATGACAGCGCCGGGTACAACTTCAAAGGATATCGATGGAAATAATCTTTATGCAGGGAACATCACAATTCCTGTTGTGGTGACAGACACTTACGCGGGTATTCGTTCGATTGAGTGGAGTATAAGGGCACCGCAGGATAGCAATGCAAATCAGAGTGGCACGATTGTGGTTGACAATGCAGGAAACAGTTCCGAGAATAATTGGCGTGTAACAAGTTTTGACCGGAACCTTGCGACCTGCGTAGAGGGAGCAATTATAATAAACGCAAATAGCAATGCAATCGTTGTAGATGTGAAGATGACAAATCGCGCAGGGTACGTCACGACACAGAGTATGACAGTAAGTATTGATAAGACAACACCGGTGGTTGAAATCAGTTTTGACAACGAACAGGGAGATGCTACTTATACAGAATATTTCGCAGAGAGCCGTACTGCTGCGATTACGGTGAAAGAGCGTAACTTTGATGAGGCAGGCGTAAGCCTGGATATTTCCAACACAGAAGGAAACATTCCGGCTCTTTCAGGATGGACCGCTACAGGCTCCGCAGATGAGACGGTATATACGGCAGAACTTGTATTTGATGCAGATGGAGATTATGCCGTATCCATGCAGTTCACGGACATGGCAGGGAATAAAGCAACAACCTTTGATACACAGGAGTTTACAATCGATAAGACAATGCCGGAGATTGAGGTAAGCTTTGACAATGAGCAAAGTATAAACGGAAATTACTTTGCGGCAGAGAGAACGGCAACCGTCCGCGTCACAGAGCATAATTTTGACGCAGACAGAATCGAGATTGTAGGTACGGCAACAGATAACGGAAATGCAATTACATTTCCGGTTACTAGCCATTGGAGTGATGAGGGAGATGAGCACACAGCAACCATCACGTTTGAACGTGACGGACAATATTCCTTTGAAGTTACCGGGGGAGATATGGCAGGAAATGAAGCTGATATGGTTGAGGTAGAAGAATACTACATCGATTTGACAGACCCGGTGATTGAAATCCTTGGTGTGGAGGATATGTCTGCCAACAACGGTTCCGTACAGCCGACCGTACAGATTATAGATACGAACTATAGTCAGAGCGATGTGGAAATTCAGCTTGTGGGTGCAAACCGTGGAACTGTCATACCGGAGGGGACATTTGTTGCTTCCGAGAATGGTCAGACATTTCGGTTTAGTGATTTTGCAAAAGAGCAGGAAGTGGATGATATTTATACACTGACAGCCACAGAGACAGATATGGCAGGCAATACAGTGACAGAGAGTATTACTTTCTCAGTAAACCGCTTTGGGTCTGTGTACACTTTAGATAGCGGATTAGAGGAGATTACCGGAAGCTATATCAAAAAAGCAGTGGATATTGTTCTGACGGAAACAAATGTGGATGCGTTAGATGAGAATTCTATTGAGGTAGTACTCAGTGCCAACGGAACACCGCACACTTTGGAGAAGGGTACCGATTACACACTTACCAAATCCGGTGGCAATGGCTCTTGGAATCAGTATGAGTATAATTTGCATAAAGAAAACTTTGCAGGAGATGGAACTTACAAGGTCACAATCTATTCTGTGGATGCAGCCGGCAATATTAATGAGACAGTGAATGAAGAGAAAAAAGCAGAGATTGAATTTGGTGTAGACGGAACTGCGCCGGTAATCGTGCCATTGAACATTGAGGATGGTGGAAATTATGATACAGAGGAATTGACGGCAAGTTTCTCCGTACAGGATAATCTGGTTCTTGACAATGTAAAGATTACATTAAACGGTGAGCCGATTGAGTGCCAAAATCAGGGAGATACCTATGAGTTCGTGATACCGGAAGCCTCTAAGCGTCAGTCTGTTGTCGTCTTAGCGCAGGATGCAGCCGGAAACGCGCTGGCATGCGAAGTGACGGAGCTTTTGGTATCAACCAATGGATTTGTGCGTTGGTACAACAATAAGCCACTGTTTGCAGGTACACTGGCAGGTACAGGTGTGGTAGCCGGCGGAGCAGGAGCATTTTGGGGACTCCGCAGAAAGAATTATATTAGAATTAAGCGTAAATAAGGTAGAGGAAAGTGTCAAAGTATAAAGTAGCATCAAATAAAAGTCTGATAAAAATTATAAGAAAATTTTGGGGAAAGGTTCCTGTAAATGAGCGGGAGTTTAAGGTTTTTGAGGAAAACCTGCTCCCGGGATTTTTCCGCCCACAGATGGATGGGAAGCATAAAATTGTCTATACGGCACCGATTAGCATTCCGCTTCGGGCATATATGGAGAAGGGCTTGACGATTCACAAGCTGTACAACGTATTGGCACAGGTGGTAGAGGTTACCAAGAAGATTGATATGTATGGCTTTTATCTCAATAACCTTGTGTTGGACGAACAGCTTATCTATGTCAAAGAAATAACAGGAGAACTCTACTTTTTGTATGAGCCGTTGGAGGGCAGAGACAATAGCACAAATGTCTATGCATTTTTGAGTGATATGCTTGCGAAGTTCAAATCGGATGACCGAGAGGTTATGGAGGAATGCAAGCGGATATGTACATTTTTGAATGATGTGGGGAATTACCGTACCGAGCAGTTAGAGACATTTATTATGGATGTCTATCCGCAGATTTACCAGCAGGTGACACGTGCAGAAAAGGGAATGAGCGGTTTCATTACGAGCAGCCGCCTTTCCTATCGTCAGCACTATGGAACTGAGCAGACAACAAGTAGGGACGAAGGCGGAACTGTGCTCCTGAAAGGAGAGGAAGGCGGCACCGTGTTGCTACAGGAGGAAGGAACAGTATTATTGCAGCAGCCAAGAAGCATTGCACAGCTACATAGAAAGCGCACCGGCGAGAAAATTGAAATACGAGGCGGCGAGTTCCGTATCGGAAAAGATGTCACAGCGGATTATTCTATCCGTGACAATAAAGCAATCAGCAGACACCATGCGGTTATCTGTTGCAATGGCAACGAGTATTTGCTACGGGATGAGAATTCGACGAATCATACATATCTGAATGGAAGGATGTTGGAACCGGGACGAGTGGAAGTGTTAAGTGAGGGAGATGTAATCCGGCTGGCGGATGAGGAGTTTTCGTTTGCAATAGAGCTGACAGAATAGGAGAAGAGCGATGAGCGAAGAAATATTTGCCGGACAGGTAACGGAAGTAAAAAATAGTGTTCATGCAGAGTATCTGCTTAACAGCAATGATACTTTTTATGATATTGGATTTCGTGTGATGAAGAATCAGCAAAGCGGATGTCTATTACCTTGTCATAGGTTGAAATATAATGGCAGGATTAAACTTGTGTATTTTACAGATGGCTTGGTGCCTCTGGAACAGAAGTTAGCAGAGATGGACGTAGAAAAGATGCGTATTCTTCTCTCAAATTTGTTTGAGGCGATAGAAGAAGTAGAAAGCAACGGTTTTTTGAATACGAGCTGCATTGAACTTCGATTAGAGAAAATTTATGTGGACAATCGGACATTTGCCATCAAGCTTATCTACTTACCGATTAATCAATCGCTTGGAAATGGAAACAATTGTGATATTGAGAGTGAGATGCGGGCAAAGCTTATCAAAGCGATGCGGGATATCCGGCTGGCAGACCATCCTCGCGTGCAGAGTGTTGTAGATGTCTTAATGGACGGAACATTGGATATTGACGGGGTAGTAAGAAGCCTCCGGGATGGAATACAGATGAGTGCACCTGCAGAAACATATGTGTCTGCGACAAAGGAATCAAGAGAAGAAATTACACCTGCGGTAAGTGTACATGCGTCAAAAATGTTATATGAAGAGCCGGCATCGGCACTTACATTGAGGGCAGTAGACGGTTCCGTGACATTTGTGATTGACAGACCGGAATATATATTGGGGAAAAACAGCGAGAGAGTCGATGGAGTAATTACAGGCAATCCGGCAATCAGCCGGGTTCATTGCAAGATATCACGTGAAGGCGGGGCATTCTATATTACCGATATGGGAAGCTCGAATGGTACGTTTTTGGATGGAAAGCGACTGGCACCATCAGAACGGGCGAAAATCAGGCAGGATAGCCGTATAAAAATTGCTAATATGGAATTTATGATATGGAGATAAGAGGATGAGCAGACTATTAGTGGTAATTGCGGACGAGGATGAGAAATATCTATCGACATTAGAATACAAGTTTTTACAAGAATTGGATGATAAGATTGACTTGGAAATCATATCGGACAAAACATATTTTGAGAGCTTTTTTTCTTCACCAAAGACAGCAGAGATTGTTGCAGTGTGCGAGTCTTTCTATTCCCGAGAACTGCAAAGACATAACATTAACAACCTTTTTGTAATGACGGAAAACAAAGGGGATGGGGATACTGCAGAATTGGCAGTCAATCAGATTTATAAATATACGGGAATCAAAGAAATATACAATGAAATGATATACCGCAGCCGCGATAAGATCGAAGATGATGACGCGGCAGAGAAAGAGACAAAGATTATAGCCATGCATTCGGCAATCGGGGGTTCCGGAAAGACCGTGTTGGGGATGGCATTGGCGGACAGCCTCGAGCAGAATCATCGCAAGGTGCTCTATATCAATGCGGAATCCATACAGGAATTTGGGTATTATCTGAAGGATAAGAGCGGAATGACAAACGAGGCGATTCGCTCATTGAAGAACGACTTAAATCACATCTATACGAATGTACGTCCTTTCATTCGCAAGGAAGGCTTCTCTTATCTGCCGCCGTTCCAAGTGACGCTGGATGCACTCAATCTCGAGGAATCAGTTTATGAAAATCTCGTGCGCACTGCAAAGGAAAGCAAAGAATACGATTTTATTATTGTAGATATTGAGGCAGGCTACAGCAGAGAGAAGATGGGTTTGTTGCAGCAGGCGGATCGGGCACTGGTAATATTGTTGCAGGATGAACTATCCGTAAATAAGACGGAGTATCTTCTGCGCAACATTGATGTACGCGACCGGGAAAAATATCTGTTCGTATGCAACAAATATGATGAGACGGGATTCAATGCCTGCATGGGTGCGGATGCACAGACCCGTTTTACGGTAAATGAGTATGTCGAACTGATGAAAGAACCAATCAAAGAAACACGCCAGTTTTCAAAATTGCAAGGAATTCAGAAACTGGCATATATGTTTATATAGAGGGCAGAGGTATGGGCGATAAGGTAGTTGTTGAATTTAATAATTGCGTAGATATGAGTAAACAAGAAATAGAAATTCCGCTGGATATAACTGCCCAGGAACTTGCTATGGCATTGAACAGTGCATTTTCGCTGGGGATGAATGTGGAGGATCCTTTTGCGTGTTATTTGGTAGCTGAAAATCCAATTGCTTTCTTAAGAGGAAATAAGACGCTAAGGGGATTTGGCATTCGCAATGGTTCACAGATTATATATAAGAGGGATTAGGTATGGAGTATCAATACAAAATAATAATCAGCAATAGGTCCGTTTATAAAGAAATCGAAATTCCGGTAGAGGTGGAGCAAATTAAGATAGGAACAACTTCGGCATGCGAGGCACGCCTTAATCCGGATTTGTTTTTTGACAGCATAGAGATTGAGGTAGAAAAAACGAATAATCAATGGCAGTTATTATGCTCTGATACCGTGTACATTAGTAAAGGCGATATGCGTAAGTTATTGTCTTGTGAACTACAACACGGAGATGTATTAATGCTTCGTTATGCGGAATCGGGAGATTTGGTTTTTGAATTACGTTTCATGATAGATTTTGAAGCCAAAACACCATTCTATAACTGGAAAATTGATCTTTCTGATAGAAATGATATTGTCATCGGAGATACATCTAATTGCGATATTATTATTAGCAGTCAGTTTAGTGGAAATAATAAGCTTAGATTGGTTAGAAGTGACGATGGGTTTGACTTAGAAGAAATGCAATCTGAGTTTGGAGTCTATGTCAATGGAAAGCAGATTGAGAATATTGCGAAATTAAAAAATCATGATTTCTTTTCGGTAGCAAATTTCTTTTTTTACTATAAAAAAAATCAGTTGTATTTCGATATCGAAGGAATATCTGCTCCGGAGGAAACGATTATTGAAATTGAACCGCAGGGAAGTTTTCAGTATCCGCTTTTTGTGCGGAATACAAGAATAAGAGGAAAAGTTGATGAGACACCTATTAAGGTGCTGGAGCCTGCCTCTAAACCGACGAAACCGGAGTTGAATATTGTGACATCACTTATGCCGACGCTGGTAATGTTCGTATTAGTGGTAGTAATGCGTGGCATTATGAACACATCTGCGGGTTCGTATGTATTATTCACCATATGTTCTATGGGAATGGGAGTTGTGACGTCTGTACTGAGTATTATTAATACGCAGAAAAAATATAAAAGGGAGTGTGCTCAGAGAGAATCGCAGTACTTGAGCTACATTGAAAAAAAGAAAGAAGAAATCTCATGCGCCAGACAACATGAGCTGGACTGCTTAAATGAGACGTATATCAGTACGGAACGTGATATTAATAATATTCTAAAATTTGATGACCGGTTATTTGAACGGTTGCCGGAAGATGAGGATTTTTTAGACATATATCTGGGAGAAGGAAGAGTCGCAGCGAAAAAACTAATTGATTATAAAGAGCAGGAAAAGCTGGAAATTGGAGATGAACTCAGTCAAATCCCTTCCGGAATATATGCAGATTTTAAGTATATTGATCATGCACCTGTGATTATGAAATTAAAAGGTGCCAATGCGGTGGGAATTGTGGGAAATTCAGAACAGCGGTATCAGCTATTTAAAAAGATTCTTATTGATATTGTAAGCAGACAATACCATGGTGATGTGAAAATATATGTCCTTTTGGATGATGACGTTAAACGGTATGATTGGATTAGAGAATTGCCGCATATACAGAACAATGGAAGTGTAAGAAATATTGTTTGCGACAATGAGAGCAAGAATAACATTTTTGAATATCTGTATAAAGAACTGACGTATCGCAGTGAGGTAAAGGGTGAGCATGTTTATAATGTCATTCTGGTTATGGATGAGCAAGGCATCAAGAGCCACCCGATTTCAAAGTTTATTGAGAAAGCAGGCGAACTGAATACGGTCTTTGTATTCTTTGAGGAGAAAGAGGAATACCTGCCTTTATATTGCAGCAGTATTGCAAAGCTGCAAGAGGGAAACCAAGGTGTATTGTTTGAAAGTATGGATAGAGGGCAATACCAGAGTTTCCAATATAAGGACATTTCAGATGCAGATATGTATAGAATTGTTCAGAAGTTAGCACCTGTATATTGCGAAGAGATAAGTCTTGAGAGTTCACTTAGAAAAAATATCTCGCTATTTGAATTGTTAGGTATTTATTCAGTGGATGATTTGGATTTGGGAAGCAGATGGGATTCTGCACAGATATATAATACGATGGCTGTGCCGCTGGGTGTGAACGTAAAAGATGACATTGTTTATCTGAATCTCCATGAGAAAGCGCACGGACCACATGGATTGGTTGCAGGTACTACGGGTTCCGGTAAAAGTGAAATTTTACAGACATACATTTTATCTGCAGCGACGCTGTTTCATCCGTATGAAATTGGATTTGTAATTATTGACTTTAAAGGTGGTGGCATGGTAAATCAGTTCAAGGATTTGCCGCACCTCATAGGAGCGATTACAAATATTGATGGAAAAGAGATTGATCGTTCATTAAAATCCATTAAGGCAGAGCTGTTAAAGCGGCAGACGCTTTTTGCAGAGGCAGGTGTAAATCATATTGATAAATACATAAAGGCATTCAAAGAAGGTAAGGTAAAAGTTGCACTACCTCATTTGGTTATCATTGTAGATGAGTTTGCCGAGTTAAAGGCAGAACAGCCGGAATTTATGAAAGAGTTGATTAGTGCAGCCAGAATTGGACGAAGCCTTGGTGTTCATCTGATTTTGGCAACACAAAAACCTGCCGGTCAGGTCAACGAACAGATATGGAGCAATTCAAAGTTCAAATTATGTCTGAAGGTGCAGACGCAGGAAGATAGTAACGAGGTATTGAAGTCACCGTTGGCGGCAGAGATTCGTGAACCTGGACGAGCATATCTTCAGGTTGGAAACAATGAAATCTTTGAACTTTTTCAATCGGGATATTCAGGAAGTCCGGAGAAGAGCGATGATGGAAATTTGAAAGATATTACACTTTATAGTTTGGATTTTACAGGAAAACGCAAAGAAATTTTTAAGCAGAAAGCGAAAAAAGAGACTAGCGCAAGAACGCAGTTGGAAGCAGTTGTTGATTGTGTGAATCAGTATTGTAAAGACAAGAATATTAAGAAACTGCAGCAGATATGTCTTCCTTCGCTCGAAAAGGAAATTATTTTTGATTCTGAGAAATATGCAGGTGCAAAGAATGTTGAGATGACCTGTGCAATCGGAATTTATGACGATCCGGATAATCAGTATCAAGGATTGGCAAAAATTAATTTGGCATCACAGAATACATTAATTATTGGGTCTTCACAGTATGGAAAAACTAATTTGTTAGAACTGCTCATCCGAAATCTGGCAGAGACATACACACCGGATGAAGTGAATATGTATATCATCGATTTTGGCTCAATGGTACTTAAGAATTTTGAGAAGCTGAGCCACGTGGGCGGTGTTGTATGTCCATCTGATGATGAAAAACTAAAGAATTTGTTTAAGTATTTGAACGATCAGATTCAGTATCGCAGGGAAAAGCTGCTGGCAGTTGGAGTGAGTTCGTTTGCATCATATATGGAAGCGGGCTATAAGGATATACCACAGATTATTGTTCTGATAGATAACCTCACGATGTTGAGAGAATTGTATCTTATGGATAATGATATATTGTTAAATTTGACAAGAGAAGGAAGTTCTGTCGGTATTAACTTTGTGGTTGCCAATGCGCAGACGAATGGCATAGGTTACAAGTATTTGGCAAATTTTGCGTCAAGAATTGCATTGTTCTGCAATGAAGCAAGTGAATATAATACACTGTTTGGTACATGTAGGTTGAGACCTGATGAAGTTCCAGGTAGAGGTATGATTGAAATCGATAAGACAATTTTTGAGTATCAGACTTTTCTTGCATTTCAAGGTGAAAAAGAAATTAATCGTGTTAAGGATATGCAGGGATGTATCGATCGGATTAATGAAAAGAATGCAGGAATGCATGCAACATTGATTCCGGAGATACCGGAAACACTGACGGATGGATTTATCTTTGAGAAGTTTGGATATCTGATACAGACAAAGGATAAAGTTGTTCTTGGTCTTAACTATGCAACAATAATGCCAATCGCTTTAGAGATGCGGAAAAATAATATGCTGGCTGTTTCGGGACGTGAAAACTCAGGAAAAACCAATTTTATCAAATATTTTGTTCGTGCAATCAACGCGTTTGGCACGCAAGCAGAGATTACAATTTTTGACGATTATCGAAAGAAGCTGCGTGAGTTGCAGGATGAGGAAAACGTTGTTTTATACAGCATTAGTGTAGAGAGTGTCAAGGAGGCATTTGCTGAGTTAGAGGAATGCTTGCAACAACGATATGAAGCACTTATCAATGAGCAGCCGGTGGAAACTACGTGGAAAGTTCTCATCATCAACAATGCGGATGTGGTTGACACAATGAGCACAGATAAGGAAGTGCTAAATGCATTTAAGAATTTGATTGGAAAATATAAGATGTTAAATGCATTTATCTTATTTGGCAGCGTTCCGAATACGCCAATTCCATATGGAGCGCCGGAAGTGTATAAAATCATCAAGGAAAATAAAAATATTTTATTCTTTGAGGACCTGGATAATTGCAAGATACTGGATATTCCACTCAGTGTGACGCGGGCGAACAAGAAGAAGCTGGAAGTGGGAGATTGCTACCAATTAATCGGAAATGACTGTTATAAGATTAAAACACCGTTAGCAGTCGTAAGAAACATGAAATAATTGCCAATGGCAATTATATAAATTATTTTTTATTTAAAGGAGGAGCCAAAATGGCAACAGGACAGATCAGAATTACACCAGACGCAATGCGAGGCAGAGCGTCAGAGTACAGAACAGAGGCTGCAAACGTAGAAGCCGTAATCACAAAAATGGATTCTTTATTGGAGGCTTTGTTAGGTGAGTGGGAAGGTGCTGCAAGTGAAGCGTACAACGATAAGTTCGCAGAGTTGAGACCTTCTTTTGTTAAAGCGAAAGAGCTGATCGATGATATTGCAACTGCATTAGATCAGACAGCAGCTGCTGTAGAAGAGACAGACAGCAACATCGCAGGCCAGTTCAGAGGCTAATAGTACATACCCGCTTTCCCTTGTGGAAAGCGGGTACTATTAAGAGGTTGGGAAATAAAGAGAGTAAATGGATTTTTAGTTGAATTTAATAACTTTGAAAATTATGAAATGGATGATATATATATTACAATTGCAATTAAGGGTGGAATTGTAAACATGACATTGTCGTACATAACATGGGATTAAGTCGAGGTATATATGAAAGGATTTGCAAAGTTTAGTTCCTCTATACATACTTGCAGCAGTTTGTAGTATTTGTGTGGTAGTGGCTGTCTGGAAAAGGGCGACTTATTATAAAGATGCGGTTGCAGAGGGGGCAAACCATGAGCGAGATTAACGTAGAAGTAATTAATTATAAGAATATTATAAATGAACTTTTGGAGCAGATGGGATATTAATAGAGTTTTGTAGATTACAAAAAGGTGTCTATTAAGATAACTTTTTGCAAAATATAGGAAAATGAAGAGGAAACCATATGACATTAGGTGATGCAATAAGCAACAGGGATAGTTGGCAGCGGATGGTTTAGTAATATATTTTGGTAGAAAGAGGTGATAGAATGGAACGGAAAGATTACCAATTATTAGCAGATATTTATTACAGGGGAAAGACAAACATATCGAAGGAACCTGTTAAGGCCGGAGTGCTAGGAGTTATTGCATTGTTGATATTCTTTGTGGGAGCATGGGCATTTCAGGATGTAGAAGGGACATGGAAGTTTGCATGCTATATCTACTATGCAATACAAGTAGTAATGTCTTTAATTGTAAGTTTGCGGTTGATGTTTGTGAAAAAAGAGAAGCTTACAGCAATGGATGCAGCAGTGTATATGTGGGCTAACGCAATGGGGGCAAGCATGACAATAACATGGATTTTTATTAGAGGATTATTGGATGATTCAGAAGTGCTCGCAATTACCTTTTTGATATTTTTAGGTGTAATTTGTATAGGATTTTGGATTACGACAGCAAGAAGAATGCAAAAAAAGTTACAAGCGGGTGGATATCGTACACAGAATTATAAGCCAATAAAACAGTGGCAGGTGTGGATTTGGGGTTTGGCGGCATTGCCATTTGCACCGTTGATGAGAATCCTGGGTAGAAGGGTCTGGTTTCCGACTTTAGAAGTAGAAGTGCAGCGGCTAATATTTATGTATATGATACTATGGGGATGGTTGTTACTTATATATACGGTGTTTGTGCCAACTGCGTTGTTTATTCGTCTAGAGAAAAGGATGGAGAGAGAAGATGATGATAAAGAAAAAGATGCTGGTAATGAATAATGTAATCAGTGTTCAAAAAGTTGTAATGAATTCGCAAGAAATAGATAAGGTAGCATTCGACTTAAGAAGAGCAGTAATCAGCAAAGGGCTTTATCCTACCGGACCAATCGTGTATCAGCAAAGGCAGTTGGAGGGTGGAACCTATGAGTATACTTTGTATGTATCTGTTAATCAGCCGATAGAGATAAAGGAAGAAGGAAATATAAAATTTATTCCTAGATTGGAAATTACGCAGGGGCTGTGTATGCGCCATATGTCAATGGACGATGATGTGACGAGAGAATACCTATTGCTAGAAGAATGTGCAAAAAGAAATCATATGGAATTAGAAAAACCATACTACCAGATTTGCATGAATGTGTATGGCGAGACGATTATTGATGTGTTTGCACCTATAAGTGGAGAAAACAACAATGATAATGAACTATGAAGCATTAACGATGAAAAATGTGGTATCCAAGAGATACTTTACGGACAAGGAGCATATTGAGGAGGCTCAGAAAACTTTTTTGAAAGAATTACTTTCTTTGAAAGGTGCTGTAATCAAGGGACCATTTGTATACATGATTGAGTATACAACACCGGAAGAAATTCTGGCGATATGGTTTATGACTTCAGTTGGAAATGATGATAGCACGATATTTCATGATTATCGATATGATAGCTATTTCGGGTTAGAGGAGGCAATTTGCTGTAAAATATATCCGGAGGAGATGCAGAAAGAAGCTGATAACTTGTATGATAAAATGGAAAAAAGATGTTTGCAGGATGATGTGAGGATGATTTCGCCGATTTATTTTGTAAAAAATGTGCTTGAAGAAGCTGGATTTTATTCGCTGTATGCAGCCGTAGAAAAAATTCAAACGCGGTAAGGTAGCGCTGGCAGATTATATATAGTTTTTTAGGACATATAAGGAGCAAGGGGACGAAAAGATGAGCAGTATAGCAGAATTAGAGAGATAGATAATGGTGGAGGAGCATTAATAGAGGTTTATAGATTATAAAACAGAAAGAGGAAATGAAGATGAAAGAGGAAAAAAAGTATTTACCACTAGGAAGCATTGTAATTTTGCGAGGAGGAGTACAGAAAATTGTGTTGATTGCCCGGGGAATGGTGGTCAGAGTGGGAGAAGAGCCGATGTTTTTTGACTATGGCGGCTGCTTATATCCACAGGGACTGGTCAGTGAACATATTATGTACTTCAATAAGGAAGACATTCAGAAAGTTGTATTTGAAGGATACCATGACGATGATGACGATCTGATGTCGGCAAATATCTGTGAATGGTATGATAAATCTGGATTTCAGAAAGGAGACACACAAAAGTTAAAAGCACAGCAGCCGGGGGAGCGACATGTCAAATAATAACAATGAACAGCTGCGAACCGCATTAGGTGCGCAGGTAGGGCAGTACGAAAATGAGCGTGCATGGCAGCAGCAATGCTATGCAGAGAATGAGGCGAAAATTTCCCGATTACAGGAAGCAAAGCAGGCAATACAGCAGTCAAAAGAAAATGTCGAAGCATGTGCGGACGTGTGGAAAACGATATCACTGAATTTTGAAGCGGATCAAGATTGGGAAGGGGCACATAAGAACGATATTTTAAACTGCATGAGCACTGCAGTAGAAACGGATTATAACACATATATCAGTAATATCGATGCAGTATTGGACGCGATTTGTGATGAAATCACGCGTCTGGAAAATGAGAATTGGAAGACGATGGGTATTATCGGTCATCTGAGTGCGCTTATCAATTCTTTATGGAATGAGATCTCAAAACTATTTAACTAGGAGAATGATGATGATTGGAACAGTAGGAATTAAAGAAGCAGTATTTGCGGCGAGATTTACCGAACTGGCAAATGCAACATGGCCATTGCTTACGACTGATTTAGATACCAGTGGATTATCGTATGAGTCAACCGTACTGGACAAATATGTAGACCTTTTTCAAGAACTTACGGAAGCGGTCAGATTATACAAGTCCTTGGTGCAACAGGATTCGGTTACCATCCGGACAGTTGCAGAATCGTATCTGGCATTAGATGAGGACATTATGAGTATTTGGAGGGTGGTACAGTAGTATGCAAAAATCAAAGAATTATGGGGAGCATAGAAAGGAAGAAGTGATAGCGATTGTTTTTGCCTGCGTATTTTTATTTGGGCATTATATTTTTGGACAAACAGGAAGAGGGACAATGCTTAGTTTTATCTGTATGAGTTTGGTTTTTCTGGTAGCTGACATTTATGTCATATATCTATTGGTAACCGGCATAAAAAAGAAACTGGTAAAAACTGTGTCATCCACCTCCCTGATGATGTTAGCGGTGGTGCTCGTTTTAAGCTGGATTGTCTCAAGTCAGACCGTGGATGTCATTAAAGATATACAGCAGGGAACGCAAACAGGGATATTAACGGAATGCAGTGTGCAGACGACCTCTGGACCGAAAGGTCTCATCAATCGTCACTATTACTTGATTGGATATGACGAAAATGGAGATAAGCAAAGATTTGAGATTTCGGGAAAAGATGCTGACAAGCTAAGAAACCGGACTCAGGTCGGAATCGAGTATTATTCCAATATAGAGCGTATTTACCAATATTATTAAAGGCATAGGGCAGACGAATGAACAATACATCATATCAGATTCGATACAGTGCGATGGACACCTTTTATATGCAGGTAAGCCAGCGTATTGGTGCATGGAAAGAAGATCTGGCGGCAATCCAGACAGCACTTAACAATGTAGTAAATATGGAGGGTTTTTCGGGAGATGCGGCAGACAATTTAAGGGCATATGTAAGCGAGGTCCATCTTCTGGCATACCAGACATTGCTTCAGGTAATGAGTGAGTATCAGTCACGATTACTGTTATACAAAGACGGATATCATGACATCGATTCGAATATCTATGCAACAATGACGAAATGGACGATGTCAGATTACTATAATAAAGTACAACAGAATGAAGCCGATATGCTATCGGAAGCAGCAGCTATCCGGCAGGCACTTATGAATGTCAGCGATTTGCTGTGGGTAGGAGAGCCTGGAAAAGGGACCCTGCAGACGGACATGGAATACATATTGTCAGAGTCAGATAAATTGGATGCTACCATTACATCCTATGAAAGTGCGGAGCAGGCGCGGGCAATAAACAGTTTGACGAACTTACTTGACAGTCTGCATGAGATGCTGACATACTATAAAGGGCTAAACAGTGATATCCAAGGTTATCAGAAGGGAGACTATGCTACAAATGAGATAATTCAGACCCTTGCGGGTAACTATCAGGTAAGCATGGAGTATCTGGCGGATAATCAGGAAGCAGCGAATGCAGCATATGAGCGTCTAAGCGCGAGTTATGAGCAGATGCGGGCGGACTATGAAGCTGCGTGTGAAGCCAGAGAGGATGCAGGACGAGCAGAGATTATCATG
>JALEKJ010000068.1 GCA_022771695.1 Roseburia sp.
TGCTTCGCACACTCTCGCGACCAATACTTTTATCAGCACAGCTTTTGTTCCGCGCCATGTATGGCGCTGCGCGACAGCTGCGCATCTATGCACGCAGTGCTTTTATGCAATAGGACGCAATTTCCTATTGCATAAAAAAGACGCCCGGAAAATGCTATGCATTTCTCATGACGTCTTTTGTATACTTTCATATTTGATTATTCTTCGATATCCAGATAGTTCTGCGCAGTTGCTGCTCGCTCTGTTCCCGGATACAAATCTACGACTTTCTGATAATAAATTTTCGCCGTAGCAAGGTCATCGTTTCTGCGATATGACTGTGCCAGATAGTACAGTGCGTTGCCATTCTCATAGGTCTCATTCATCTCAATCACCTTACCGAGATTCTCAATCGCCTCTTCATATTCCTGTGCAGAATATGCACTTGTACCTGCATTGTACAGTGTGCGAATATACTCTGCATTCACCTCAGCGTTAATAGTTTCGTATATCTGTTTTGACTCATCGCCCAAATACTCCGGATTGACATTGCCAAGTGCCGTGCCCGCCGCCTCCGTGTCCTTGTCAATGTATGCAATATATGCCTGTAGTAACTGCTCATGGCTGTTGATACGGCTTTGATAGTCCTCCTCGCTGTTCTTTGCATCTGTAATCTGCGTCGTCATATCATCAATCTGTGCCTCTAAAGCACTGATTGTCTGATTCTTAGATGCAATCGTATTATTTGCCTCAAGCACCTCTTCCTTCGCTTCGTTCTGCACGTCCCTTCTAACGCCCGGAACAATCAAAAACCCGGTAATGGCAATACCGATGACGATGCCTATCACCATATTGATAATAGTACCAACCGCAGAGTTATCCTTTAGATAACGCGGCTGAATAATCGTCTCGTTACCACTCTGATAAGAAATGAGCTCATCATTCTTCTGCTTCTTATTCGGATTACTCTCGCGAATTCCTGCATTCGCCTCTTTTAAATAGCGTAATGTCGTCGTGTTATCCGCATCAATTTTGCCTGCATTACGCAGAGACTTCTTTGCTAAATCATATTTGCGCTCTTGAATATAAAGCAATGCCAGAAGCTGGTGACCTCTTACCAGCTTGGGGTTTAAGGAAAGTACCTTTTTAAGCTGGATAATAGCCAAATCCCTACTGTCCTGCCTGCAATACAACAATGCTTGGTTGTATTTCTTGATTGTCTGATTAATCGTATCCAAACGCGCCTGATTATTCTGAATCTCATCCAGATAACGGCTTGCAATATTATCCTTCGGTTGATAATTTTTGCTGATAACCCACTCTGTCAGCGCTGCAACTACCTCGCCCATTTCAAAATAAATAAGCCCCAACAAATTTCGTGCATCGATGTTAAGCTTATTAAACCGCAAGCTGATTTTTAGGCTTTCAATCGCCCCCGAAAGATTCCTGACACTCGCCTTACTAAGCGCATCGTTGTAGTATGAATTTGATGCCGCCAGAATTTTCTTGTATATCTTCACATTGGTTCCGCAATTCGGGCAGGTATCTGCCTTCCCGATTTTTGCACCGCAATTATAACATTCCATCTATAACCTCACTTCACGAATCTTCTTAATATATAGCCATTGTACATGCATTAGAACAAAGGTGCACTTCGCACACTCTCGCGACCAAGCGGTACTGTTCAAAGCTAATTTCTTCTCCGCGAGGCGCGCATCACTAAGCATGTAGTTCATAACACTACATGCGCTTCATCTCGCGCATCATCTCCTGCAACACATCTGTCATATCGGTCAATTCATGATTATATATCGCCTGTTCCGCTTCCTCAACTTCCAGGCTTGGTTTAAAATTCTTTAATTCTTCTTCAAAATTTATCATAATAGCTCCTATCTCTACAAAGACAAAATCACCACTATATTATTTCCTTTTACATTATAATATAGTGGTGACGATAATCAAGTAATTTTCTATTAAGATTTTCTTTCGTTGCTGTAAAAATTCTCTTTATCGCAGGAAATTTCTCTATTCGACACCTGCATAGCAGGGTCTGGTTGCAATCTTATCCGGCATCTTAAAGAACTCTATTCCTGTTCCGATGTTCTTAAGTGTGAACTTCATCTCGTCAATGTTAACAACAACACCCGGGTATACTTCCTTGATAACAGATACACATGCGCCTCTGGACCCCTCTGCTAAGATACGCAGCTTCTTCGCTTCTTCATTATCGCTTGCGAGTATTGCAGCATCCTTAATCTTCGCACGAAGCAACGCTGTGCGACGTGGGTCATTGGTATAATCAACGCCTCGCTCTTTCTGGAGTGTGTCAAACTGCTTTAAGCCTTCTTCAATCTTATTCAGTTCTTGCTGTGTCACTTCAATCTTCTTCTCAAGTACGTGCAAACGGCTGTATACTTCAATGCCTGCACCCACATATACCTCTGTGCGCTTTTCTGCATCATTGCCAAGCGTAGATACTCTAACGCCACGCACTGCGTGGATGCTTCCACCGATAATACTTCCCCTTGCGCCGTCTAAAATTACCTGCCCCTTGCAGTCCACATTACAATCCATCAAAACATCCGCCTGGAGATCGCCTTCACACTCAATCTTCGTAAACTCAAAGAACTTTGCAGTGATTCCTGCTTTGGTCTTAACAAAAGCTTTATTACCGCCAAGCATACCGCTTCTTAAGATAATCTCCTTGCCTGCCTCAAGCGTACATGCCTCCACAATACCATCGACCGTAATCGATCCTGTTGCCCGAATGACTACACCGCTTTCAACATTACCGTGAATCACGATATCTCCTCGAAAGTCAATATTCCCTCCCGCAAGCTCAGCATTTCCATAAACTTCATGCACCGGCAAAATTACAATCTTGTCGTTCTGCATCTCAATCTTACCATCCATCGTAGCTGTGTAGGTAAGATTATCATTCATGCGCTCAAAGCCCTTGCCCTTAATCGGCATCTGCTCTCTTCCATGCTTTGCAGTAAGGACCTTACCCTTGACGGTCATACCGTCTCTGCCTTCGATTGCAGGGTGATAAATCGCAATCACCTGTCCGGCAACAACCGCTTCAATCGAATGGACCGACCAATAATCTACAGAACCATCCGGAAGCATCTTCGGTTTACGGTCAAGATTCGCATTAAAATTATAGTCATAGTAACCATCTACCCCGTCCACAGACTGAATTCCCTGCGCAACTAACACTTCACTGTTATATATCTTATTGTCAACAAGTTCGGTCAGCTTTTCTTCAATAATACCCGCACTTACTCCACTCTCTGTTAAAGCAGCTTGCAACTGCGATACCTCATATATCTCATCCAGTGATGGTTCCGGAAGCAGCATATACGCTTCCATCTCATCGTAAGTAACACGTACTATTGGTTTTTGTTCTGTAAGTGTTGGCATAATCCGGCTCCCCAATCAATCTTTGGTAAAAACTTCATAAATCACATCATATCCACCTACTCTATATTATATTAGCCCTATGATACTTTTTCAAGCAAATCTTTTAATGAAACACTAGCATTTGTACAATAAATACTGCAATTTGCACAATAAATACTGCAATTTGCACAATAAAAGAGACTGTCCTTCCGACAGTCTCTCTGTTTATTATTTCTGCATCTGTGCTAAGCGCTCTTCTACCTGCGCCATCATCTGCTCATACCCTGCAAGCTTATCTTTTTCTTCCTGTACCTTCGCCTCCGGTGCCTTGCTTAAAAACTTCTCATTCGAGAGCATTCCCTTAGAACGTGCAAGCTCCTTAGAAAGACGCTCTTTTTCTTTTAGTAAGCGCTCTTTTTCTTTTTCAAAGTCAACCAAATCCTCAAGCGGCAGGTAAAGTGTTGCTCCCGGAATCACAACAGATACTGCATCCTCCTCGATTCCTGTTTTATCTGCCTGTACTGCAATCTCGCTTGCGCCGGCAAGATTCTGATACGCTTCCTTATTGAGCTCGAATGTATCGCGAAGTCCCGCATCCTCAGATACGATAAATACTTTTGCTTTTCTGGATGGTGGAACATCCATATCCGTGCGCACATTACGGATTCCTTTTACCAGATCCTTGCAGTGCTCTAACATCTCTTCCTCTGCCGGGAACTTC
The DNA here is from genome assembly GCA_022771695.1 of Roseburia sp. Classification (GTDB taxonomy): domain Bacteria; phylum Bacillota; class Clostridia; order Lachnospirales; family Lachnospiraceae; genus Roseburia. The sequence continues at coordinate 4,103 of JALEKJ010000068.1, forward strand.
CACTCAGATTTGAAAGTTGGCCACTGTGCAAGCATAATTGTCTCTTCTTCCGGATGCAGAGTACAGAAGATTTCTTCTGTAATAAACGGCATAAACGGATGAAGCAGTTTTAATGCCTCCGTCAGAACCGTTTTTAATGTCCAGAATGCCGCATTTGCTGATACCGGGTCATTTTCTTTATTGTAAGTGCGAACCTTAGTAATCTCGATGTACCAGTCACAGAACTCATCCCAGATAAAATCATAAACTTTCTGTACCGCGATACCCATTTCGTACTTATCCATGTTCTCTGTCACATCTTTTGCAAGCGTGTTTACCTTTGATAAAATCCACTTGTCAGCAGGTTTTAGCTCATTCAAAGAAGGTTCTGTGACAGTCGTTCCCTCTAAGTTCATCATAATGAAGCGGGAAGCGTTCCATACTTTATTGGCAAAATTTCTGGATGCCTCTACCCTCTCCCAATAGAAACGCATATCGTTACCCGGTGCATTTCCGGTAATCAGGGTCAAGCGAAGTGCATCTGCGCCATATTTATCAATCACCTCAAGCGGGTCGATACCGTTGCCGAGGGATTTGCTCATCTTGCGTCCCTGAGAATCTCTCACTAATCCGTGGAACAATACGGTATGGAACGGTGCCTTGCCCATCTGCTCATAACCGGAGAAAATCATACGGATTACCCAGAAGAAAATGATATCATAACCGGTTACCAGCACATCTGTCGGGAAGAAATAGTCCAAATCCTCCGTCTTTTCCGGCCAGCCCAGTGTAGAGAACGGCCACAATGCTGATGAGAACCAGGTATCTAGCGTATCCGGATCCTGCTCCATATGGTCGCATCCGCACTTCGGGCACTTCTCCGGTGCCGTCTTTGCAACTACCATCTCGCCGCAATCCTGACAATAGTATGCCGGGATACGGTGTCCCCACCAAAGCTGACGGCTGATACACCAGTCACGGATGTTGTCCGTCCAGTTGAAATAGGTCTTCTCCATACGCTTTGGAAGAAGCTGAATCTCACCGTTTTTAACAGCCTCTACCGCCGGCTTAATCAGCTCATCCATCTTAACAAACCACTGCTGTTTTACCATCGGCTCTACCGTCGTACCACATCGATCATGTGTTCCGACATTGTGAGAGTGCGGCTCTGTCTTAACAAGGAGTCCCATCTCCTCTAAGTCTTTTAACATTGCCTTACGGCACTCATAGCGATCCATGCCTGCATACTTACCGGCAAGCTGATTCATGGTCGCGTCGTCATTGATTACCGTAATCTCCTCCAAATTATGTCGCTTTCCAACCTCAAAGTCGTTCGGGTCATGAGCCGGTGTGATTTTTACACATCCGGTTCCAAACTCTTTATCTACATATGCATCAGCAATTACCGGTATCTCACGGTCCGTAAGCGGCAGTTTTAACATCTTACCGATGATATCCTGATAACGCTCATCCTCCGGGTTTACTGCTACAGCGGTATCACCAAATAAGGTCTCCGGTCTGGTTGTCGCAATCTCTACGAATCTGCCTTCCTCTCCAACAACCGGATAGTTGATATGCCAGAAGAATCCGTCCTGCTCCTCATGCTCTACCTCTGCATCGGAAATGGAGGTCTTACATACCGGGCACCAGTTTACAATACGGCTTCCCTTATAGATCATGCCTTTCTCATATAATTTTATGAATACCTCAAGTACGGCATCCGAGCATCCCTGGTCCATGGTAAAACGTTCTCTCTCCCAGTCTGCGGAGGAACCGATTTTCTTAAGCTGGTTTACGATACGGTTGCCGTACTCATCCTTCCACTCATAGCACTTTTCAAGGAATCCCTCGCGGCCTAAGTCATGCTTGTCAATTCCCTGTTTCTTTAAATTCTCGATAACCTTAACCTCAGTCGCAATAGACGCATGGTCCGTACCCGGCTGCCAGAGTGCATTATAACCCTGCATTCTCTTGTAGCGGATTAAGATATCCTGCATCGTGTTATCTAACGCATGTCCCATGTGAAGTTGTCCGGTAATGTTTGGCGGAGGCATCACAATCGTAAACGGTTTCTTGCTGCGGTCTACTTCCGCATGAAAGTAACCGTTATCCTCCCATTTTTTGTAAAGACGCTCTTCAATGCCCTTCGGATCATAGGTCTTTGCAAGTTCCTTGCTGCAATTCTGACACATACTTTTCTCTCCTTTTCTCGCTATACTCAATCATTTCAATGAACCATTTCCATCACATGTCAAAACATTGACATGTGTGCGCCCGAGCGGTACCATTTATGGCTAACTGCTTTTCCGCGAGGTGCGCATAAAAAACGCCCTTTGCGTCTATTGGACGCAAAGGGCGAATCAATCGCGGTACCACCTTTATTCACTGATTATCATAACCAGCCTCAGTTCAGTCGGCATCAAACATACGATGCTTAACCGATGGTTCGCTAACGGGAACCACGCGTGAGTGCTTAATCCAGCCAGACTGATTTCTCGGCACTCCGGTTCAAAAGCTACCTTCCATATATCTCCTTCCAAAGAACCTCACAGCCAACGGGTTCCTCTCTCTGAGGCGAGCCTATATGTACTCCTCTTTCTCATGACCTTTGATTTATTTGTATCTTATGATACTTGCGGTGCTTTATTTTGTCAAGATACTTTTTTCATTCTTTAGTTTAAACTCTTTACCAGCGACTCGTAAACAAATTTTTTTGCCTGTGCAGCCGTTATCTCCATACTTTTCCCTTGATTTCTTGCCATCATATACGAAGCGTAGGCAACCATCTGCGAGCCGAATGCCATCCGGCGGAACATCAGATTTTCTTCTTTTATCACACCTTCCTGCACACCCTGGCAAAGCAAACGGTCCATGATTTCCTCTAATTCTCCGCAACTGATATCCGCATGTACTCTTTCGTACTCCGTGCGCAATGCCTCCGACATCTCATAGGAACCGGTACCTATACGTACTAACATGCAGAATGTCTGGCTCTCACAAAATTTCTGCTCAACAAAACTAAGAATACGCTCCATCTTTTCCTCAAAGCTTCCCAGTCCGTCTACGATTGTTGCCAGTTCTTCTCTTTTTTTCATAACATCAAATGCCAGCGCATTCGTAATAATTTCTTCTTTTGAAGAAAAATATTCGTAGGCCGTTCCTTTGCCGATTCCGGCACATGCCGTGATTTCCGACACTTTCATGCTGTTGACATCCGCACCATCACGCACCAGCTCTATTACCGCCTGATACATAGCAAGCACTTTTTCCGGCGGATTGGTAAGCAAATTCTTTTCCACCATTACAACTCCTCCTCTACCATACTCTTCTCACGATGAAATGCGTCATAGATACATGGCACAACAAACAGAGTCAACAGTGTACCATACACAAGTCCTCCCTCTGTTACGATTGCCATCGGCTGCATCATCTCCGAGCCGTCACCCAGTCCAACTGCCATCGTAGACATGGACAAAATGGTTGTGAGCGCTGTCATAAGAATCGGGCGAAGCCTAGTCTTACCGGAATCGATAATTGCCTCGTGCTTGCTCTTCCCCCCTGCACGCAACTGGTTGATGTAATCCACCATAACAATACCATTGTTTACAATAATTCCTGCCAGCATGACAAAACCAATCATTGCAATAACACTGACTTCATTTCCCGTAAAGAACAGTGCAAACAGACCTCCTGTAAACGCAAGAGGAATTGTAAACATAATAATAAACGGCGATAAAAATGATTGGAACTGCGCCACCATGATTAAGTAAATAAATATAACGGCAAGGAGCAGCATCAGATATAGCTGCTGCATCGCATCATCAATCATCTCATCCTCACCCGTCATCTCAATCGTATACCCCTCCGGCAGTTCAAGCTCTGTGAGCTTCTGCTGCAAGCTGTTGCTGACTAGGGATATGTTATGTTCCGCATCAATACCAGCGGATACGCTGATATATCTGGTCTGTGCATCCCGATTGATGGCATTTAAGCTGCTTCCTTCTTCAAATTCTGCAATGGTACGAAGCGAAACCTCTTCCTCATTCCCCTCTTTATCTGTATAAGTAAACGTCAGATTTTTAATATCCGAAAGTGTAACTTCTGCCTGATCCTCCGTCTGTACATAGACCTCATAATCCTTCAAATCGGTAGAAATCGTGGTCGGCGAAGTACTGGATGCCATCTTTGCATATACGAGCTGGAATACCTGCGCTGTTGTCATTCCGTATTCTGCTGCCTTTTCCTTATCGACACGTACGGTAAAGGATGGCGTTGTATTATCCAGCCCGTCATCCACTTCGGCAACTCCTTCTTCTTTTTCTACTACCGCTGCCACCTCCGCTGCAAGCTCCTGTAATTTATTCAGGTCACTGCCGCTAATCTGCACGGTAATCCCGCTTCCAAACAATGCGGTCATATCTGATGCGGAGGAATCTACCGTAACCTCACATTCCATGTCCCCCGTCAATTCTTCAATTTGCTCTGTAATGGATGCAGTTGACACATCGGCTTCCTCGTCTAAAAGCAGATACATTGTGACACTGTCACTGCTTCCACCGCCCATGGCCGCCATCGTGCCGCCACCGCCCGCCATTGCTCCGATTGTCTCAATTCCTTCTATCGCAGAAATCCTCTCCACAACTTCATCGGATAACGAGGTCAATTCTTCAAATTCGAGCACTTCCTCTTCCTTTGGTGCCACAGTAACCGTCAACTGGTCTGTCTCCATGTTCATATTGATAAACGAAAAACCTCTGGAGAATGCCGCCATTGCACTTGTCACCAAAAGTACAATAACCGCAAGGAATACGATTACTTTATGATGCAGTGCCAGTTCTAGAACTCTTCCATAAGCATTCTGTACCTTCTCGAAAAATTCGTGTTTCACTTCCTTGGTTGTCTTAAGCACACCCGCTGCCATCATCGGCACAAACGTAAGTGCTACAATCAAGCTGGCAGACAGCGTAAACGCAATGGTAAGCGCAATATCCACGAAAAGCTGTCTTGTGATTCCCTCAGTAAAGACAATCGGCACAAATACGCAGACCGTTGTCAATGTGGACGCGATAATCGCACCGGTCACCTGGCTAGCGCCTTCCACCGCAGCCTTGCGAATCGAATAGCCTTCGCTCTTCAGTCTGTAAATATTCTCAATTACGACAATGGAATTATCCACGAGCATACCGATTCCGAGCGCAAGTCCCGACAGCGAAATAATATTGAGTGAGATATCCGAAAAATACATCAGCACAATTGCAAAAATGACGCTGAGTGGGATAGAGCATGCAATAATCATGGTCGGCTTGATATCTTTTAAAAATACAATCAAAACCAAAATAGCAAGAAATGCTCCTAAAATCATATTCTGTAAAACCGAATCCACAATGATGTCAATGTAAACACCCTGATTCATCAGAATTGCCATATGCAGATTCTCGTTCTCGCGCTCCAATGACGCGAATTTCTCTTTTGCACGGTCCGCAACCTCTCCCGTAGAGTATCCTGTCTGCTTCTCAATCGAAAGCATAATTGCCGGATTACCGTTTACTTTGGAATAGGATTCCGCAGAATTATCCACCAGTTCTACTGTTGCCACATCACACAGCCGTATCGGCTCAATTCCCTCAAGTCCCATGTCAAGTAATACGACATTCTCCAATTCCTCTACGGACTCCAGACGATCACCGACACGCACCATGTACTGGTCGTCTTTCTCTCCCACATAGCCTGCCGGCATGGAGAAGTTCTGTGCCACCAACAGATTGCCCAACATCTCTGTCGTGAGAATGTTTTCCAGATTTGCGGACTCCTCCGCATTCTCTTTCGCCGCATCTAGCTGTGTCTGTCCAAGCGCAAGCTGTGCCTCGGCATCCGCAAGCTGTGCTGCCGCCGCACTCATCTCCAAAATGCTTGTAATCTGCGCCTTGGTCAAAGCTGCTGCTGCCTCATCCAGTTGGGTCTTACCATCTATAACTTTTCCCTGTGCTTCCTGCAACAGTGCAATATTCGTATTAATTTCCACCAGCTTCGTCGTCATTTCAGCGATAGCCTGTGGTATATCCTCCAACGTTTGTACCGTGATACCTGCTCCTGCCAGCTCATTTCCCTGACCGTTAACCGTTCCTAGAATTTCTGCAAGCTGCTGCATCAGCGCATTCGCCTGTGCCTGCTGTTCCGGTGTCTGCGCCGACTGCAGAATCTGAAGCTGCTGCTGGATTGCCATGCCATCCTCATATGCTGTCTGCAATACAGGAATCGCTTTTTCCATAATCTGCTTCATTTGCAGCAAAAGCGTCAAATTGGTCTTTATCTCCGATTCGCCGACATACGCCTGCAGTTTTCCGTTCGTGATCTCATTCTGCGCCGCAGCCATCTTATTCGCAAGCTCTTCTTTTCCGTTGTCAAGCTGCTTTTTCCCATTACTGATCTCTGCGGAAGCATCGTCGAGCTCCTCCTGTGCCTCGGCAAACTGCTCACCGATTTTTTCTAATATTTTCTCATTGAGCGCATCTATCTTGTCCTGATTCATCGTGACTTGAATGGTCTCTTCAAGCACACCGGTCGTAGAGACAGATGCTACGCCCTCCACGCTCTCAATCGCGGGAACAAGCTCATTCTCCACATAGCTGGAAACCTCAGCCTGCGTCATACCCTCCACATCTGCAGATACTACCATAATTGGCATCATGTCCGGATCAATCTGCATAATCATCGGTGTTCCGACGCTGTCCGACCAGCTTCCCTCTAACTGGTCTAATTTCTGCTGCATCTCAATCAAAACGGAATCCATGTTGGCATTCTGCTCGTACTCCAAGATTACCATAGAGTAATTGTCATGAGATGCGGAACTTACATTTTTAATATTGGAAGTAGTCGCCATCGCCGCCTCAATTGGCGCTGTCACATCCATCTCCACTTCCTCCGGGCTTGCGCCCATATCCATCGTAATGACAAGTGCGTACGGCAGGTTCATATCCGGTAGCAGGTCTGTGGTCATACGTGTAAAAGACACGACACCAAGCACGATTACCAATATCACTCCCACCAGCACTGTATATGGTTTTTTCACACTGAATTTTGAAATCAAGTTTTTATCCTCCGCTTCACTTCCCGTCCGACCGGTCGGTCGGCATTTTCAGTTTACGCGTTTTCCCTGAAAATGCAAGAGGTTTGTGAAGAATTTATATTTTTTTTAGAAGTAGTCACTATATCTAATGCCAAATTGCCGGCCATGCATGGTAATGTTTTCGATTCATAGGGAAATCATATACTTTTACATGTTAGTGCAACAAGCTCTTTCCTACTAAATCAAAAAAAGAGATGCTGCATTCGCAACATCTCTTCCTGTCTCAACAACTTATTCTTCCTCGTCTTCCTCATCCACAATGGCCGCTGCAGCCCCCGATACAGCCGAAACCACTGCTATCACGGCAGCAATAATTACAATAAACAGTAATGCCACCAAAAAGATTAACAATCCGCTCTCTGTCATATACTCATCTCCTAATCATGCTCTATCCAAAAGATAGCTTTCTATCTGCCACATTGTTAGATAGAGTATAGCACATTCCATCGGGATTGAAAAGTACTAACCTTTGACACTGCCAAGCGCCACGCCCTGTACGATGTGTTTCGATAAAACTAAATACACCACGATTACCGGGAAAATGGAGAACGCAATCATGACATACACCTGACCCATATCGAACTTCAGCCAGTCTGCTGCACGCAACTGCGCAATCAGAATCGGCAGCGTCTTTTTCTTGTCATCGTGCAGAATCAATGCCGGCGTAAAGTAATTGTTCCAGCTACTTACGAATGTGAAAATCGCCTGCACGGCAATCGCCGGTTTCATAAGCGGCAGCACAATCGCATTAAAGGTTCGGAATTCGCCGGAACCGTCAATACGTGCAGCCTCAATCAGAGACAACGGCAGTGCACTCTCCATGTACTGTTTCATATAAAAGAATGTCACCGGTGCTGCAATCGTAGGAACAATCAGCGGTATAAAGCTGTTTTCCAATTTCATTTTACTTACCAACTGTACAAAACCGAGCGCCGTTACCTGAGTCGGAATCATCATGACCATCAGAATAAATGGATAGATAAATCTCTTCAGCCGGAACTCATAGGCATGAATCGCATATGCTGTCATCGTCGAAAAAT
>JALEKJ010000015.1 GCA_022771695.1 Roseburia sp.
CTCAATGGCTTTTTCTGAAATGGCAGTATGACAATGCAAAGAAAGCACTGGATTCATACAATCGCAGAGTGAGGGATTTGAAAGATTTCATAAGACTGGGAAAAGAGGAACTTGAAAAGAGAGAACAGGAGGCAGCAGAGCATGAGAAAAGTTGAGGGAACTGCAACAATCAGTATAGAAGAACTCGACAGATTGAGAGAGCGTGAGCAATGGTATAACGATTTGAGAGGAAAACTCAAGAACATTGTCGGAAAACTTGACACAGAGGAATATGACAAGGAAATGAAGAAAATAGACGATTCTCCGGATGATATTTCGGACGAGGAACTGGATGCACTCATAAAACAGGCAGCAGGAACAGTAAAAATCATCTTAAACGGAGAGATTATCAGAAAACTGATTATTGAGTTCATAGACGATACAAAGAGCGAGGTTCACTATGCAATCAGCGAGATGTCAACAGAGGAACTCAAGGAGATTCCATTGATTATAGGAGGTTGACACATGATTCAGATTTTAGAATTGTTCGGAGGAATCGGTTCACCTCGATGTGCGTTGAGGAATCTCAACATCCCAACAAAAGCAATCGACTATGTGGAAATCAATGAAAAGGCAGTACGCTCATACAATTCGATGTTTCGTGAGGAACTGGAGTATAAGACGCAGACAGTTGTCGGATGGAACTTGAAACCGGATATATTGATTCACGGTTCACCTTGTCAAGATGTGAGCATCGCAGGACATCAAGGAAAAGCGACCGGAGAGGAAAGAATCAACAAGGGAGCAGGAAACGACGAGGGGAGTGGCACAAGGTCATCTCTAATGTGGGAGACAATACACATCATCGAGAACATGGGTGAGTGGAGACCAAAATATGTGATATGGGAAAATGTGAAGAATGTGAAATCGAAGTACATGAGACCGAATTTCGACAGATACATGGTTGAAATGGAGCGTCTAGGGTACACGAATAATTTCGAGGTACTGGATGCAAGAGAGTTCGGGTTGCCACAGGCAAGAGAGCGAGTGTTCACGGTTTCAGTTCTGAACGGTGAAAAGTTCGAGTTTGATGACCTAATACGGACACCGATGCGAAATCTGAAAGAGTTTCTTGAGGACGATGTTCCGGACATTTACGATGTCACGCAACCGTCTGTCCTTGCATGTATCGGAGAAAAAGGAATCCGCAGGGCGACAGTGATTCATGATTATGCGTACACAATTACAACAAGACAAGACAGGACACCTGCTCAAGTGATAGATAGAGGAGACGGTCGTTTCCGGTATCTGACAGAGCGTGAGTGTTGGAGGCTTATGGGATATACAGACGAGGATTTTGAAAGAGCAAAGGCAGTCCAAGAGAGAAACGGGAAGTATTACAAAGCACTATATGACCAAGCAGGGAACAGCATCGCAGTTCCGATATTTGAGAGCATATTCAGAAAGATAATATTGAAAGAGGTCGCATGAGGCGACAGAAAGAGAGGCAAGCATGAGCAAAGAGGTTCAGACAGCACCTTGCAGATTTTGCGGACAGATGGTGCAAATTGAGGCAGAGGGCAAATTGACAGAGCCACAGGCAGCAGAGGAGGCGACAATGCACTGCACATGTGCAGAGGCGGTCGAGTATCAGAAAGAAAAGCAGAGAAAAGAGAAAGCAATGAAAAATGTCTCCGTACTGTTCGGAGAGGATGCAGCACCGGACAAGAGAATCGGTGAGGACATTGTGAATATCTTAAAGGCAGCAGTCGAGGAGATATACAACGGAGGACTTGCAAAGGTCACTCTGAATCTCAGAGGAGGTGTAAAGGCTTGCATATCGCAGAACAGCAAGGGAGAAATCAATGTTGAGCGTACAGAGACAAAAAAAACAGAAACTCACAGAGTAAGGAGAGCAGATGACAGAGGCTTTTTGCAGATGGTACGAGAGACCATTCAAAGATGTGGCAGAGTGGCAGCAGTCGCAATGTGAGGAAAACGGGCAATCTTGCGAGGATTGTCCGGATTTGATAATAAAAGAGGACAAACAGGAGGAGAAAGATGGCGACAGGATATAGCGTCATGGACGCATTAAACAAAAACAGCAAGGCAGGGATTGACGAATCACCGAGAGCGAGATTCCGCACAAAGGATGTCTCAATCTTCAAGATGTATCGAAACTCTATGAATTTTTACAGTTTGGACGGTATTGAGGAACTGGCAGGAGACATCCTCATGTACGGTTTGAAACAGAACCTCGAACTCGTATATGAACCATGTGAAAAGGGCGAATATAGGATTGTAGCAGGTGAGAGACGATGGCTTGCACTGAAAAGACTTGTAGAGCAGGGATATAAAGAGTTTGAGATGGCAACATGCAAACTGACAGCACCGCAGGATGCAGACGAGGAGCAGGTGGAAATCATCATCGCAAACGCATACAGAGAAAAGAGCGTCGGAGACATGATTGAGGAGGAACAGCGTCTCAAGGCATCGCTTGAGAGGATGAAAGCAGCAGGAAAGCAAATCAAGGGATATGACTTGCAGTCCGGACGATTGAGAGAGGTCATTTCCTCGATGCTGCACATGTCAAAGACAAAGATTGCACAGATTGAGGCAGTGAGCAGCAATTTGATTCCGGAGTTCAAGGAGGAACTGGACAAAGAGCGTCTCACATTCTCCGCAGCATACGAATTGAGTGGGATGACACCGGAGGAGCAGAAAGAGGCACTTGAGAAGTACAAAACAGACGGAGAACTCACACACAAGGACATCCGTGAGATGAAAGCAGGAAAGGCAGAGCCGGAGCAGGTGTCAGAATCAGACACAGCAGGGCAGCAGGACGCAGAAATCGGAATGAATCCTCCGGAGGAGAATCCGGCAGCAGGTGAGGAGTATCAGACACCACATCCGGAGGGAATCACATCAATCTGCTATTCATGCACGGAATACGAGACATGCAATGTGAAATCCGGAACATGTACAAAGTGCGACCAGTACAAAAACAGGGCAGAGGCATACAAGACGGACGAGCAGAGATATTCAGAGGAACAGGACAGAATCGACAAAGAGACAGCAAAGAAACTCCGTGAGATGGCAGACGAGGAGAAAATGAACAATCTACCGTCAGACACACAGGAGAATGGTCGAAAAGTGCATCACATAAAACTGGGTGCGACATTCTTTGACGAAGTGGCAGCAGGTGAAAAGACATTTGAACTCCGAAAGAATGACCGTGACTATAAAAAAGGAGATATTCTTGAAATGATGGAGTTCAAAGATGGAAAGAACACAGGACGAACCGTGAGAGTGCTTGTCACATATATTCTGACAGAGTTCACAGGTCTTGAGGACGGATATTGCATCATGGCGACATCTCTGTTGAATGAGAACGGAGAACCGTTTGACAGAGCAGACCTAAATCAGATTTGTGCAGATATTAGAGCAAACGGTGACGGGTATGTTGAGGGCGGTGAGGAGTACATCATGATTGAAAATGCAGTCGGAATCATCGCAGGAGGAAAAGAAGAATAGGAGGAAAAGAAATGAGTGACATCAGACGAGGAGAAATATTCTACATCGCACGAGGGGGGGCATCTTGCGGAAGTGAGCAATATGCGGACAGACCTGCGGTTGTAGTGAGTAATGACGAGAACAACAAACACTCCGGAATCATTGAGGTGGCATATTTGACCACACAACCAAAAACAGAACTACCGACACATGTGACAATACGCAGCACCGGACGAGTTTCAACAGTCCTTTGTGAACAAGTCACATCAGTATCGGTCGAGCGTGTGAATAACTACATCGGGCAGGTATCAGAGCAGGAAATGAAAAACATTGACATCGCCCTCATGATTTCTCTGCAATTAGACGGGGATTCAAAGTCACATAAGCAGTACAACGAGACAATCAAGAAACAGCAGGAGGAAATTGACGGTCTCAAGAAAGAGATTGAGCAGGTGCAACAGGAATGTGATGACAGAATCGCAGAAATTGAGCAGGAGGCAGCAGTGTATGTCGAGGAAAACAGAAAAGTTGCAGAAAGCAGGGAATCAGAGGACATCATCAAGGTAAAGACAGAGCGTGACACATACAAGCAGATGTATGAGAGCCTACTGGAGAAGATAATGAGAGGAGGAGCAGCATGAAAAAGAGTTATCTCAAGGCTATATTCATAAACGCAAAGGCAACGGGTGCAAAATACATCGGAGTGAGAATTGAGACAGAGGGCAGCAGTCGTCCGGAGTGCATCATCAATCCGAGAGAGAATTTCGATGCAAAATACGACTATTACATGCAAGCGTATGACGACGATTTGCGTCTGATTGCAACAAAAGGGAAAAAGGACATCAGAATCACAGGAATAGCACAAGGAGACTGTTTTGAGGATATAGAGTATCAGATAATTGCAGAAAGAGGACAGAACTGGAAAGAACCGATTTCAGATGCAATCGAAAGGGTGTATGAGAAGATGATAAAAGAAACACCTCCAAAGACAGAGGAGGAAAGATTGAAATGCGAGCAGATGAAAGAGACAATCAAGGGGATGTTTCTCAATTCAACGAGAACAGCAGCAGAGGCGAGGTTCATTTTTGACAATCTTGAGAAATACGAGGAATTATTCGAGATTTGCATGAATGGCGATGAACTCCAGTTCAAAAAAGGGATTGTGGAATTGCAGAGGATGCAGAATGAGTATATTTTGCAGGAGGAAAAGAAAAGGGAGGCAGAACTGAATGAATAAGGTTATATTGATGGGGCGACTGACAAGAGACCCAGAATCACGATATACACAGCAAAACAGTTCGCAGGAATCTATGTGTATCACTCGATATACATTAGCGGTTGACAGGAAAGGCAGCAGGAGCGAGGGGCAGCAGTCAGCAGATTTCATTTCGTGTGTGGCATTTGGTAGAGCCGGAGAGTTTGCAGAGAAGTATTTCCGAAAAGGAACAAAAATCACAATTTCCGGCAGGATTCAAACAGGGTCATACACAAACAGAGATGGTCAGAGGGTATATACAACCGATGTGATTGTCGAGGAACAGGAATTTGCAGAGAGTAAGAGAGCAGAGGGTCAGCAAGGAGAAAATTCATCATATCCGGACACTGGAGACGGATTCATGAATATTCCGGACGGGATAGACGAAGAACTCCCTTTCTCGTAAGCAATAGAGAGGCAGGTGGCGAGTGTTGGTCTAATAACAAGAGAAAAATGCACGGACTACCAACAAGGCGAAAAGGTAAAGGGAGGAAACAGCGTGGACGAAGAAAAAGAACTGACACCATTTCAGAAAACACAGATATATCTTGAATACTATCGGGAAATGGTGCGATACGCAGAGGAGGCAGTTTCAGAGGTCTCACAAGTATCGAATATACAAAAATACAACATATCAGCAGAAAAGGCTTTCTTGCAGTCCATCCGTGAGTGTCGTGCAGAAACAATCATCCTACTGGAGCATATAAACAAAGCACTGGAATCACTGAAAAGAGATGCAGAGGCAACAGGTGAGGGGTACAAATATGACGCACTGGCAGCAGTATATGTCGAGGGCAAGAAATACGAGGACATTGTGAGAGAGACTGGATGCGGAAAGAACTCACCGAAAAAGTGGTGCAGGGTCATGACAGAGCGTCTGTCAATCAAGATTTTCGGGGCAAAAGCAATCGAAAATAAATGATATTGATTCAAAACGGGGTAAAAACAGGGTGAAATGAGGGTGAAAATAGGGGTAAAAAGTGGGTGAACAAAAGTGATTTTTACAGTGGTAATATGATAGCGTGAACAGTTGAGTAAGCGATTGCAGTTGATGCAGTCGCTTTTTTCTTGCCTGTTTGCCCTCCTGTTATACGAGGGCGACAACATGCAGCAATGCGGACGGTTGCCCTCCTCTTGTAGAGATATGAGGACGACAGAGGCAGCAGGACACAGAGCACGAGAGAGGAGTGAACAGCGGTGTTGTTAAAGACATGCAAGGGGTGCGGTAAGTTGATACCACAAACACTCAAGATGTGCGAGGCATGTGAGGCAAAGCAACAGTCAAGGTTCGTGACATACAACAACACACGCAGAGACCCAAGAGCAGCAGAGTTCTATGTATCAAAGGAATGGATGACACTGCGACCTGCAATCATCAACATCTTTGACAATGTGGATATATACGCACTGTACATCAAGCATGAGGTTATGACATGCGACCATGTACACCACATCATTGAACTTGAGGAAGATTGGGAGCAAAGGTTGAACCCACTCAACCTCATACCACTCAACCACTCAACACACAGTACAATCACAGCATTGTACAAGCAGAGCGAGGCAAGCATGAAAGCAACACAGACGCAGTTGAGAGCACTGATTGAATACCATTTCAAAGAGGCAGGGGGATATGAAAAAGTTTTGAGTGATTCATTCCTAGTCACGCCCCCTCTTTTCCTTTGAGAAAACTCCCCACGAGAATTTCAGTATATGAGCATATCTGAAAGGGAGTGTCAGAATGTGACACAACAGCGTGAACACTAGACAGAAAGGGGGTTCGATGTTGCTATGGCAGGACAAAGACAACCGACTGATTTGGTGGTTATGAAAGGCAAAAAACACCTCACAAAAGCAGAAATTGAGGCAAGGAAAAACGCAGAGGTCACAGCACCGAATGACAAGGTGAGACCACCTGCATATTTAACACCGGAGCAAAAGAAAAAGTTCAGAAAACTGGCAAAAGAACTCCTTGAAATCAAATTGATTGCGAATGTGGATTGTGATGCACTTGCGAGGTTGCTGATTGCACAAGAGCAGTTCATCGAGATAACAGAGGAGATTCAGAGAACTCCTTTGATGGTAGATGTTCCGGTTTATGAGATGCAGGAAAATCCGGACACGGGAGAGAGTAAGCGTGTGCAGGTCGGTAAAAGACAGGTCGTGAACGGAGAAAGAGAGCGTCTCATGATAATACAAGACCGCTGCATGAAACAGTGCAGACAGGGAGCAGGAGATTTCGGGATGACGGTGAGCAGCAGGTGTCGTCTTGTAGTTCCAAAGCCACAAGCAGAAAAGCCGGAAAATAAGTTCGCAAAATATGCGACATAAACATGGCGACTGCACAGAGAGCGACCGACCGTTGCACACAATACGCACTTGATGTCGTTTCGGGTGCGGTTATTGCCGGAGAACTTGTCATTTTGGCATGTCAAAGGCATCTTGACGACCTTGAAAAGTCGAAAGCAGCACCATATAAATACTATTTCGATGTTGAAAAATCAGAGGAAATCATCAATTTCGCAGAAGAATTGACGATTGCAGAGGGCGAGGACAATGAGAATGTCACAGCATATCCGTTCCAGTGTTTCATTTTAGGGTCTCTGAATGGGTGGAGAACAAAGGAACACTCATATCGGAGGTTCAGAACATCCTATGTACAACTAGGGAGACAGAACGGAAAGTCATTTCTCAACGGTATTCTTGCAGCGTATTACGGGAATTTCGATGGTTACAAGTACGGAAAAATATTTTGTACTGCAACAAAGCAAGACCAAGCGAACATTGTCTTTGATGAAATTGTAAAATTCATCAATTCAGACGAGGATTTGTCAGAATGGTTCAAAGTTCATGAGCACAATCACACGATTGACTGTTTGCTGACACATTCTGAAATCAAAGCATTATCCGGTGACACGAAGTCACTCGACGGACATCGTGCATATTTGGGAATCGTTGACGAGTACCACGCACACAAGACAAATCAGATGTACAAGTTGCTTGAGGGTGGAATCAAGAAACTAAAGTCGGCACTGATTTCCGTCATAACGACAGCAGGATTCGACCTCAAGTCACCGTGCTACAAATTATATGAATATTGCTGCAATCTCTTGAGGGGAGTGTTTGAAAACGACAGTCAGTTCGTCTATATCGCACAGATGAACGAGAATGACGACATGTATCTGAAAGAGAACTGGTTGAAAGCAAATCCAATCCTAGAATTTGACGAGGATGCACTGGAGAACCTTGTTCCGATTGCAAATACTGCTCGTGACATGGGCGGTGAGGACTTGAGAGATTTCGCAGTAAAGCAATTAAACATGTGGATGCAATGGTCAAATTCCTTGTATATCAAGGACATCACAGCATGGAAACGGTGTGCAGTTGCAAAATCACTCAAAGATTTCGCAGGTTCAAAGTGCTATGTGGGTGTTGACCTTTCGTCCGGAGGAGACTTGACATCAATCGCAATCGTCATTCCGTACATGGTGGGGGATGTGAAAAAGTATTTTGTTCACACACACTCATTCATACCTGCGAGCAGAGTGGACGAACACATAAAAACGGACAAAGTTCCCTATGATGTGTGGATTGAAAAAAATCTTGTAACAGTCACTCAAACACTGGGAGGAATCAAAACAGATTACAAGTACATCATCAAATACCTTGAAAATATCATCAAGGAGCATGATTTGAAACCGCAACTCATATGTTACGACCCACACAACGCATCTGCTTTCCTGTCAGATTTGGAGGCACTGGGATTCGATTCGGTATCAATCACGCAGACAGCGAAAGAGTTAAACGATGCGACAGTAGATTTCAGACTGGAGATTCTTGCCGGAAATGTAGAGATTGAGGGTATTGAGGTAGGAAAAGAGGGGAACAAGAAAGTTGTTCCAGTAGATGAATTGTTGACATGGTCAATCGCAAACGCAAAAACAATATCGAACAATTACGGAGAAATCAAGATTGACAAAGACATATCGACGGAACGAATCGACCCGATTGATGCGATTATCGACGCATGGAAAGCAGCAATGAAAGAGGAATACAAGCCGGACATCAACGAAAGCGTGAATGAATGGCTTGAATTATATCAAAAACACATGAAGAAAGGCGGTGAGGAGGAGAAATGAACCCGTTTGAAAGATTTGCAAACAGAATAAAAAACTGGTGGACGGGTACACCGTCGAACACTGGAGGAGTACGGTCAATCAATTCAACCTCATTTCTTGAAAGTTTAGGACTGGGGAAGAAAAGAAAACCGACATCAGAGGTGACATATTTCACTTGTCTCAAGATGCTATCGGAGACACTGGCGAAAATGCCTATCAAATATTATCAGAAAACAGAAAAGGGAACGGTGGCAGCAGAACAGACAGAAACATCAAAACTGTTGACACGCAGACCGAATCCGTTCATGACACCGACAGTGTTTTGGAACACGGTTGAAATAAACAGAAACCACTACGGAAACGCATATGTGTACATGAGAAAGAAATTCGTCCGGAAGAAATACGGAGGAGAGTTGAGGATTCTTGATTTGTGGGTGATGCAGTCAAGTTGTGTGCAGATTGTTGTTGATGATGCAGGGATATTCGCAGGAGTAGGGCGGTTGTGGTATGTCTACACAGACCCGACAAGCGGAAAGCGTTATGTTTTCGGAACGGATGAGGTGATGCACTTCAAGACATCATTCAGTTTTGACGGAATAACAGGAGTACCAGTTCAGCAGATTTTGAGAGACACAGTGTCCGGAGCGTCAGCATCACAGGAGTTCATGAACAACATGTATGAAAGCGGACTAACAGCAAAGGCAACACTGGAGTACACAGGAGAATTGAACGAGGGTGCAAAAGAGGCACTCCGAAAGTCATTCGAGGAGTTTGGAAGTGGTGCAAAGAATGTAGGAAAGATTCTGCCTGTTCCGTTAGGAATGAAACTGACACCTCTCGACATAAAGTTGACAGATTCACAGTTCTTTGAACTTAAAAAATACACAGCGTTGCAGATAGCAGCAGCGTTCGGAGTAAAACCGAATCAAATCAACGACTATTCAAAATCATCATACGCAAACAGTGAATTGCAGCAGTTGTCTTTCTATGTTGACACAGAACTATATGTAATCAAGCAGTACGAGGAAGAAATCAATTACAAGATGTTGACAGAGGATGAACAGGACGAGGGATATTTTTACAAATTCAATGAAAAGGTACTGTTCAGAACAGATTCAAAGACACAGATGGAATATCTGAAAGCAGGTGTTTCCGGAACAATCATGAAACCGAACGAGGCGAGAGGAAGAATAGACTTGCCGGATGCAGAGGGAGGCGATGAACTGTATGCAAACGGAAACATCGTTCCGCTAACAATGGCAGGTGTAGCATACACAAAGCAGACAGAGACCGCAACGGTCGAACCGGAACAACCGGAGGAGGACGAGCCGGACGACAACGAGCCGGACACAACAGAACCGGAGGAAACGAACAACGAGGAATCCGAGGAATCAGAGGAGGGAGGTGAGGAATAATGCCAAAGCGTTTCATTTTCACAAAGAAAAATAAACAGAACGGGAAAGTCGTAAATGTTGGATATGTCGATTTCGAGGAGAACGAGGAACAGAGCAGATGTTCACTTTATTTCTACGGTGACATTGTATCAGCAACATGGGAATCCATGTATTACGAAGAGGACAAGTGTCCGCAGGACATCGCAGACTTTCTCAATCAGTTAGACGGACATGAAAACATTGACATATATTTCAATTCCGGAGGTGGAGATGTGTTCGCAGGACTGGCAATATACAACCAGTTAAAGCGATACAACGGACACAAGGTCGGATATGTCGATGGAATGGCAGCGTCAATCGCATCAGTCATCATGTTCGCATGTGACGAGTTACATTTTGCAACAGGTGCTCAAGCAATGATTCATAAGCCTCTATGCATGGCATGGGGAAACGCAAACGATTTCAAGGAAGTAATCAAACAACTGGATTTGTGCGAGGAATCAATTCTTGATGTTTACATGCAACATGTGAACGAGGGCATCACGAGAGACAAAATAAAGTCACTCATGGACAAGGAAACATGGTTCGACAGTGCAAAAATGCAGCAGTATTTCAATGTTGAAATCGAGGAAAAGGCAGCAGTTGCAGCATGTGCATCCGGATTCTTTGAGAAATACAACAACATTCCGGAGGCAATGAAAGAAACGAGCAAGGACGACATTGTGAGTGCAGTTCTTGCAGCGTTGGAGCAAAAAGAAAATCAGCGAATCGAGGCAGAAAAAGCGGAGATTCTTGCAGATTTAGACATGTATGGAATCTAAAAGTAAAGGAGAAAAAGAATGAACAAGGAAATGCAGAAATTGCTCAAAGCAATAAACGACAAGAAAAATGAGGTAAAGAGCCTCGTGAACGATGGAAAACTGGACAAGGCAAAGGCAGCAAAAGAGGAACTCCGTGAGTTGCAGGAGAAATTCGACCTCCTCTTTGACCTTGAGGACGAGGAGCGTGATGGAATCGAGGACAAGGTTGCAGCAGGTGCAGCAAAGGTCATCGGTGGCGAAAAGGAAGACAAGAAAAATGTTGTCAAGGCTTTCGTCAACATCATCAAGGCAGGATTCCTCAAGACAGAACCGGACGAGGAAGATGTAAAGGTGTACAAGGATGCACTCACATCAACAGTTCAGCCGGATGCAGATGAAAAAGGAATCGGAGTGACAATTCCGGAGGACATCAGAACGGAAATCATCGAACTCCGTCGCAGCAGTGACAACCTTGAGCAGTATGTCAATGTTGAAAGCGTTGCAACAAAGTCCGGAACACGAAACATTGAGGCAGATGCAGAATCCACACCGTTTGACAATGTGGACGAGGCAGCAGATTTTCCGGATATGGACGAACCGGAGTTCCGTCAGATTGAATACAAGGTAAAGAAAAAGGGTGGCATCCTCAAGATGACAGCCGAACTCCTTGAGGACACTGCACAGAACATCATGGCATACATCAACAAGTGGATTGCGAAGAAAACAAAGGCAACCCGTAACGCAATGATTCTCAAGGTACTGGGAGAGATGACAACCGGAAAAGAGGTTGTTGTGTCAAATCTCGACAGCCTCAAGGACATTTTCAATGAAACTCTCGACCCTGCGATTGCAGCAACATCCATCATCATCACAAATCAGAGTGGTTTCAACTATCTCGACAAGTTAAAGGATGAAGATGGAAAGTATATTTTGCAGACAGACCCGACACAGAAAACAAAAGGAAAACTCCTTTTCGGTGAATATCCTATTGTGAAGATGTCAAAGAAAGTGTTGAAATCAACACCGATTCTCGATGTAGACGGTCAGACGGTAAAAGGTTACAAGCACCCTATTTTCTGCGGTGACTTGAAAGAGGCAATCACACTCTTTGACAGAAATGTATTAACAATCGACATGAACGACAAGGCAGCAGGTTTGTGGGAGAAAGACATGACCGGAATCAAGGTTCGTGACCGTTTCGATGTGCAGCCTGTTGACGAGGATGCAGTTGTCAAGGGTGAAGTCACCGAGATGGTGCAGGGATAATATGAGCAGCAGGGGCGGCCAACCGCCCCGTTGCAGTAGAAAGCAGGTGAAAATCAATGACGGACGAGGAAAAGAAAGAGTTTCGTGAGAAACTCCTTGAGGATTGCAAAACCTACAATCACATTGACTATGACGACGACGAGAACCTTGTCGAACTATTTATTGATGCGACATTCGAGGAATTGCAAGAACTGATTCCGAATTTCGACCCGTACATGATGACTGCCCGTCAGAGATTGCTGACCATTGTTTTCGTGAAAGACCTATATGACAACCGTGAAAAGTATCAGAAAGACACCAAGACACTGGCAAACGCAGTCTCCTCAATGCTACTCAAGGAAATGTACAAGGGAGGTCAGACATGAGCGAGACAGCAAGAATCAATGTGATACGAAAACACAGCAATGTGGTAGACGGTAGAAAGCAGGTGACGACAGAGGATTTCTATTCGTGTTGGTGCAAGGTTCAGAGTTTGGGAACAAATGAGAAATACACCGCTTTGCAACATGGAATCGAGAGGACGATTGTTTTCAAGGTGAGAAATTGTAAAAAGGTGAGTGAAATCGTACTCGACACGAGAGAGTTCTTTGCGGTCTACAAGGGAACGGAGTTCAAGATATATGATGCATCACCTATGTTCACTGACAACGGACAAGTCCTGTTAAAGTGCAGGGTTGGAGAGTAGTGTCATAATCTGACACAGGAGGAGAATGACATGAAAATCGAGATGGAATTTCAAGGTTTGCAGGAACTTGTGAAAGCGTTTGAGGCAGCAGCAAGCGACGAGGAAATAAAAGAAACAAACAAGAGAATCGTTGAGAAAAGTGAACCAGTGGTCAAGAGAATCATGTCGGGCAAAGTTCCAAAATCCGCAGATATTTCAAAAAGCGGTAGAGGGTTCGGAACAAAATCAAGTGTTTCCGGACATGCAGCGGACAATGTACCAGTCGGGAAAGTGAAACTCAAAGAGACGACTGCATCCGCAGAGGTAGGATGGGAGAAATCAGACAAGAGTGAGCATTTCTATGTGAAATTTATCAACTGGGGAACAATCTATCAACCGCCTCGTGAGTTTATATACGAAACAGGCAGGGAGGCAGATGGAGAGTTGCAAAAAATCGCAGAACAGGAATATCAAGCATTTTTAGACAAGACAGTGGGGTGATGAAATGAACAGTCCGGACATCATACAAGACGCATATGATGCGTTGAAACAAATCAGAGACGCAGGAACGGTCGTGATGCAGGGATGGTATGACAAGAACAAAAAAGAGCGTCATGTGACCTTGTGGGATTTGGGTGAGACAGACGAGAACTTTTCGGATGATGATGCGGAGGGTGTGAGACTGTCTGTTCAAATCACAATATTTTCAGAGAGCGACGAGGTGGAACTGGCAAGGGAAATCAAGAAACTCATGAAAGAGAATGGATTCGACTTTGAGGGGAGAAACGGAGACGATTCAGAACCGGAGAACGGAATCTATATGAAAGCACAACGATTCTCAAAATTATATGAAACGGAGGACACAGAGAATGAGTGACACAAAGCAGATTGTGAGAAGTAGAACATGTGGTTGTAAAGATTTTTACATCGCACTTGTAGAAAAAAACGAAACGACAGAATATGTCGCAGGAACTCCCGTCAAGTTGGCGAGAGCAATCAAGGTAAAGGTTGACGAGAAATGGTCATCCGAGAAAATCTATTCAGACGACGGAACAGAGGAGGTAATCACATCCTATGAGGGAACAGATGTAGAACTGGAAATCAATGCACTTGCACCGCAGGACAGAGTGATTTTGTTCGGTCAGTTGTACAAGCACGGTTTCCTTGTAAAGACATCAGATGACAGAGCACCGGAGGTAGCAGTCGGATGGAGAGAAAGAAAACTCAACGGAAAGTATGAATTTAAGTGGTTATATGTCGGAAAGTTCGGAGAGGGATTGAGCGAGGAGGCAGCAACCAAAGAGGACAAGTTGTCGCCTACAACAAAGAGCATCAAAGGGTCATTCTACGAGAGAAGTATCGACAACAGATATGAGGTATCTGTTGATGAATCAAACCTTGTGACAGAGGACACGGATGCAGCAACAGCAATCAAAAACTGGTTTGCAGCAGTGCAGGAATATCCGGACGCAGCAGACAATGAAAGTCTTGCAGCAGACGGTGAAAATGCAGCAGGAGCAGAATAATTCAAGAGAGTATAACAGGAGGATTTTTCAATGAAAAGACGAATCACTATCGGAAACAAAGAGTATGAGATGCAGAAAATGTCAATCGACACATACATGGAATATCTCGAATTGACAGAGGTCATCGACACTCACACAAGATATACAAAGCAGGACATCGAGGCGATGGTGCTTTTTGTGGTAAAGGCATACGGAAATCAGTTCACAGAAGAAGAATTGAAAGACCCCGAAACAGGTCTCGACGCAGCAGGAATTATATTAGAGTTCCAGTTCATTGACATGGGTGTAGGAGATGAACTCACAAAGAGACTGGAGAAGATTGAGAAAAATTTTCAGAATGGCAAGTGATTCCGGAAATAACAATCACTTGCAGAGAAGAAAAGATTTTCGTCAACCACATTACAGTCGAGCAGTACAAGAAATATGCTGCACTCATGGAAAAGAACGGGTCAGAGAAAATCATGAATGTCATGTTTTTCAACAAGAAAATAATTCAAGAGATATTCGGGAACAGGATGTCTCTTGATGAAATAGGTCAGATTGATGCGATTGAGTTTGTGACAGCGGTGAAAAAGATTCATTTCATCATGCAGGACATCATTTCAGAGAAATTGATGACACTGGTCGAAACAGAACAGGTCGAGAAAGAGGAATCTGCGTTTGATGAATACGACCTTGAGAATGGATATGAGGAGGAACAGCAGGAGGAAAACCCGTGGAAAATATGCGGAGAAATCGTTGACCGTGTTGTGAAAATTGCAATTCGGTTGATGAAAGAATCATACAGTCAGTGCATGAGAGAGGACATCATGCAACTATTAGACTATTTGAAATTTGAACTTGAAACAATAGACGAAAATCAAACATAACACAGAGAGGAGGAGAAAAATGGCATACACAAGCGTGAAAGTGTCCGCAAGCACAAGCGACTATCAGCAGCAAATGAAGTCGGCAGCGACGCAGATGAAACAGTTGTCGAGCGAGTATAAACTTGCACAGGCACAAGCAAAAGCGTTCGGGTCAGCAGCGGACAGTCTCAAAGCAAAAGCCGAAAGTCTCACCTCGAAAATCGAAGTACAGAAAAACATCGTAAAACTGAATACAGAGCAGCAGGAGAAACTCTCGACGAAACTTGCAGACCAAAAGACAAAGCAGGAGGAACTAAAGAGCAAGGTCGAGGCAGCAAAAAAAGCCTATGAGGAATCGAGCAAGGCAACGGGAGAAAACTCTGAACAGTCGAAAGCCTTAAAAGAGGAACTCGACAAACTTGAGCAGGAATACAAAGCGAATGAAACCGCAATCGGAAAGACAGAGACAGCACTTGCAAATCAGACAACAAAGACAAACACTGCAAAAGCATCTCTTGTCGAGATGGAATCAGAACTTGAGGCAGTAAACAAGGAACTAAAAAATCACAAGTTGAATGAATTTGCAGACGCATGTGATTCCGCAGGAAAGAAAATGGAGACTTTCGGAAAGAAAATGTCTGTTGTATCGGCAGGAATTGCAGCGATAGGAGCAGCGTCGGTCGCATCTTTCAAGGAACTTGACGAGGGATATGACACGATAGTCACAAAGACGGGAGCAACAGGAGAGGCACTGGAGGGATTGACGCAGTCTGCAAACAATCTTTTCGGAGATATGCCGGAGGATATGGCGACAGTCGGAGAGGCAATCGGAGAAGTAAACACGAGGTTTCATACGACAGGAGAAGAACTGGAGAACACATCACGACTGTTCATTCAGTTCGCATCAATAAACGGAACACAGGTGACGCAGTCGGTTGACCAAGTAGACAAAATCATGAAAGCGTGGAACATTGATTCGTCGCAGACTGGGAACTTGTTAGGATTGTTGACAGCGAAAGCACAGGAGACAGGAATTTCAGTCGATACCCTTGAAAGTTATGTACTGGACAACAATGCAGCGTTCAAGGAAATGGGTCTCTCACTACCACAGGCAATAAATTTGATGGCTCAATTCGATGCAAACGGTGTTGATTCAACAACTGCACTTGCAGGTCTCAAAAAGGCATTACAGAACGCAACAGCAGAGGGAAAGTCGATGGACGAGGCATTGCAGGAGACCATCGGCAGCATACAGAACGCATCATCAGAAACAGAGGCGATGCAAATTGCAACAGAACTGTTCGGGAAGAAAGGTGCTGCGGAGATGACAAAAGCAATCAGAGAGGGCAGAGTTGACCTTGATTCGCTTTCATCATCAATGACGGAGTATGGAACAGTTGTCGAGGACACATACAACGGAACACTAGACCCGATTGATAATGCAACGGTTGCGATGAATAATGCAAAACTTGCACTCTCAACACTGGCACAGACAGGGCAGAACGCAGCAGCACCAATCATCACAGACCTAACGACAAAGATTCAAGACTTGACAAAATGGTTCACGAGTTTGGACGAGGGTCAGCAGCAGACAATCATCAAGGTGGGTCTCGTGGTCGCTGCAATAGGACCGTTGTCAATCGGATTCGGAAAGGTGGCTCAAGGAATTTCGAGCACCATCAAGACAGGACAGCAGTTTGCATCCGGTGTGTCGGCAATCATCGCAAAGATAACAGCAAAGACAGCAGCGACAGCAGCAGGAACAGCAGCAGACACAGCAGCGACAGCAGCAGAGGGAGCACATGCAGCAGCAACAACCGCAGCGACAGCAACGACGGGAGCGATGACGGTGGCACAGGGAGCACTCAATGCAGTAATGAACCTATGTCCTATCATCTTGATTGTGACACTCATTGCCGGACTGATTGCAGCAGGTGTCGCATTATATAAAAACTGGGATGTCGTCAAGGAAAAGTTGTCGGCATTGTGGACGAACATCAAAGAAAAATTCAATGCAATCAAGGAAACCATCACGGGAGCGTTCTCAAAAGCAAAAGAGGCGGTCACGAATAAGGTGAACGAGATAAAAGATTCAGTTGCAAACAGTCCAATCGGACAGGCAGCGACAAAGACATTCTCTGCGGTAAAAAATGCAGCATCGAAGTTCATGGGGGCAGCAGTAGACACCGCAAAGGAAAAACTGGGAAACATGAAAACTGCATACGAGGAGAACGGTGGAGGAATCAAAGGAGTAGTTGCAGCCGGATGGGAGGGAATCAAAGGATATTACACAGCAGGATTCTCTTTCGTTGATAAATTGTCCGGAGGAAAACTATCATCTATCAAGGAACAGTTCAATTCAAAAACAAATGAAATCAAGCAGAAAGTGTCGGACGGATGGCAGAACATGAAAGAGACTGTCAACACCAAGATGACACAGTGGAAAACAGCAGCATCCGAAAAACTGACATCAATCAAGACCGATTTCACGACGAAAGTCTCCGGAATACAGTCATATGTGTCAACAGGATGGTCGCACATGAAATCGACAATCACAACGACGATGCAGCAGTGGAACACGGATGCAAGCAACAAAATGACTGCACTCAAGACGGATTTCACGAACAAGGTCACGAGTATAAAGACAGGAATCTCTCAAGGATGGGAGAACATGAAATCGTCTATATCCACAAAGATGCAGGAGTGGAACACGAACGCATCCTCAAAACTGGAGACATTGAAAAGCAATTTTCAGTCAAAAGTCGAAAGTATCAAGTCCGGATGGTCAACAAGATTCACGAGCATCAAGGACACTGCGACAACTCTCATGGAAACAGCGAGAGGGAATGTTTCTCAAAAACTGGAGAACATGAAATCTGCCTACAACGAAAAAGGCGGTGGAATGAAAGGAATCGTTTCAGCCACATTCACGGGCATAAAGGACACGATGAACTCACTCATGACCACAGCCAATACATTGACAGGTGGAAAACTGGACAGCATCAAGTCAGCGTTCTCAACAAAATTGAACTCTGCACTATCTACGGTCGGAACGGTCATGGAGAATATACGAGCAAAGTTCAGTGAAAAAATGGAATCGGCAAAGAGTGCGGTTTCAAGTGCAATCGACAAAATAAAAGGATTTTTCAATTTTGAGTGGTCGTTGCCACACTTGAAAATGCCTCATTTTTCAATATCCGGTTCATTCAGTCTGAATCCTCCGTCTGTTCCGTCTTTTAGCGTGGAATGGTACAAAACAGGAGGTATCATGACAAATCCGACAGTGTTCGGAGTGAATGGTGCGAGATTGATGGTCGGAGGAGAGGCAGGTGCAGAGGCAATCTTGCCACTTTCAGAGTTTTACACGAAACTCAATGCAATGCTTGATAAAAAGATGCAAGCAATCAATCAGAATGTAAATGCAATCGTGGAGGTACACACATACATCGACAGTGAGGAGGTCGCAAATGTGACAACTGACAAGGTGAGTGACAATCTTGCGATTGCACACAAAAAGAGGAGGTAAAGAATGAAAATAGATGACACAAACATACGAGAATTTGATGCAAAACAGTTGTCAGTTGAGTTCACACCTCCTCAAACAACCGTGACAGTGGACATGTTCGAGGGTGCTTTGATTCCGTCGGAATCAGAGACATACACCCCACTGTCCGGAATCACGGTGGAGGTGCTTTTCAGAGGAAACGACAGAGACGAAGTGATGACACATATCAGTGATTTCAACGCACTCCTGCAAAAAGGTGTCGTTTTAACGCTTGACGGGTATCGGAGAAAGTTCAAGGGATTCATGACAGCGAACGAACCGGAAAAGACAATCTCAAAAGGGAGGTACAAGTCATCATTCCAGTTCACTGGGTACTGGTTCAGCGACGAGGTGACAATATCGTGGCAGGAACAAAATGAAATGATTTTCGAGGCACAAGGAAACAGATGGACACCGTGCAGATTATCAATCACAGCACTGGAATACATCGAGACAATGAAAATCAACGGTCTTTCGGATGAAATAACAATCAAGACAATTCCGAGAGGTGCGACGGTCGTGATTGATGGAGAGACCGGATTCGTAACAATGGACGGAGAAAACAAGTTCAAGGATGTGGAAATGTTTGAATTTCCGTATCTAAAAACCGGAAAGGACAAAGAACATCACCTCATTTTTTCGGATAAAAATGCAATCGTAACAATTCAATACAAACCTATGTGGTTGTAGGAGGTGCAGAGATGGAACTATACAACGATATGCACGAAAAAGTGTGTGTGCTGCATGGAATAAAATCAATCTGCATCGAAAGCACTCTAAAGACTGGAGACAAGGAAATCACATTCAATTTCCGGAAAACAAATAGGTATGCAAAACAAATCAAAGAGGAGGCATACATCAGAACCGACAAGGATGAATTTGTTATCAAGCAGGTCGAACCGGATGGAGACTGGTTCAAATGCACCGGAACGCTAAATGTTGAGGAGATGGAGGGAAAACAATTCCCGACAGGATTCGAGACGGTTGAAAAGACAGCAGAGGAATGTTGCAGGGCAGCAGTCGAGGGAACAGGGTGGAATGTTACAAGATGCGATGTGACAAAGAAAAGAACTGTCCGCATCGAGCAGAACTGTTCCGGATGGGAAGTCGTGCAGCAGGTAATCACAATATACAGATGCGAGATTGCGTTTGACAGCATAAACAAAGGAATTGCGATATATGAGAAGTTCGGAGAGGACAGAGGAGCATATTTCATCGAGCGTCTGAACCTAAAGAGATTGCAGATTCAGTCAAATACATACGATTTCTGCACAAGGCTCATTCCGGTCGGAAAAGACAATCTCATGTTGAACATCGACGGAAAGAACTATGTTGAAAACTATCAGTATTCCAAGAAAGTGAAAACGATGACATGGAAAGATGAAAGATACACCACAGTGGAATCGTTGCAAGAGGACGCAGAGGCGAAACTGGAGGAACTATCAAAACCATATCGGTCGTACACAGCGGATGTCATAAACCTAGCAGAGCAGTCAGAGGAATACAAGGAAGTGTTCACAATAGGACTGGGAGACACAGTGCTTTTGATTTCAAAGTCAACAGGAATCAGAGAAAGTCACAGGATAGTGAAATTTTACGAATACCCTCAAACGAAAGAAAAGAACAAAGTTGAACTTGCAAACACAAGGCTTTCTTTCGAGGAGGTTCAGAAAACAGAGCAGGAATTGTCGTGAGGAGGTGAGGATAAATGGAAATTATACGACACATCAAAGTCGATTTGTATGGCGATACACAGCATTTTGCGGTTGCAGCCAAACAGATGGACATGGGAACGAGATACATTGCAGTGACACTCACGAGAGACGGTGTGGTGTACGAGATTCCCGACAATGCAGAGGTCATCGTGAACATGACAAAGCCGGACAAGACACATGTCCACAACGACGGTGAGAAGTCCGGAAACGAGGCTTTAATTCCGTTGACAAGAAAAATGTTGCAGGTTCACGGAACAGCGTTTTGCGAGGTTCAGTTGTATCAAAACGGTGCATTGCTGACAAGTGCAACATTTGAGATGGAGATTTTTCCGTCGCAGAGAGACGAGAACGAGATTGTACACTCCAGTGAGTACACAAGACTTGAGAACTCAATTCACGCAGCGAGAGAGGCTTTGCAGATTGCACAGGACACACAGAATGAGATTGAGGCAGCAGAGGCACTCCGTAGGGCAGCAGAGAACGCACGAGAGGTAGCAGAAAAGGCGAGAGAAATCAAGGAAAGCAGGAGAGAAGATTCAACAGCGAAAATCATTGAGAAATGTGCAGAGAGAATCGAGGAGGCAATAAGACAGACAGAGGAGTGTCTGCAAGCGACACAGGAGGCACAGAAAATCATTGTCAGTCAGTCAGGTCTTGATGCGATACTGGCAGCAGTCAAGGACTATTATGAGAGAATCCGTGAACTGGAGACAGACATCAACATAAATGTGGACGGAGGAACACCGACATCAACTGACTTGCTGCTTGTAAAAGGAGGAACACCATTCACGACAGACTATGACAAGTACAAAGCAGGAACAACACACACAATCTAAAAGAGAGAGGTGAGAAAGAATGGCAACAGCAACAATCACTATAAAAAAAGGAACGACAGCAGAATGGACAGAGAGCAAGAGAGTTCTCGATGACGGAGAACTGGGTCTTGAGATTACATCAAAAGGTCACAGAATCATCCGTGTGGGAAATGGTGCAACAGAGTTCATGGATTTGCCCGTGAGTTTCGACATCGAGGAGGTCAGAGAAATCAAGACCGGAATGGATGAAGATTCAGAGAAATACTATAACGAGTTGGTGGAGAAAGGAACGGAGTTGCTTGCAGAAATGAAAGCACTTGCGACGACCGTCGAACTGCGAGACGACACAACTGACATCAAGTATCGAATGGGAATCTCGAACGGAACACTATATTTTGAGGAAATCACAGAGGAGGTAAGTGAATAATGGCAGCAGGTGAAAGAATATTCATGGCAAAAGAATCAACATCGCAGGAGATTCTTGCAAACACACAGAAAATCATCGCAGGGGCAAAGGAAAAACCAAAGCGATACGGAATGAGAATCAACAGACTGGACAGCAATCCGGCAACTCGTGTCAAATATATTCTTGATGCGGTCGGGATGACACCTGCAGGAATGAATTTCAGCGGTGGCGGTTTCGATTATGGAGACTGGGGAGATGTGTGGTTCGTCAAAAACAATCGTCCGGTTATGTTAAGAACAGACGGAACGGTGGACTATGAACTCAATCCGGACAACTACGCACTCAAGAAAGCAGGAGGAGCGTCAGATGTTGCAAACACATCATACGGAGGAAATGCGATGTCTGAAATCCCTCTGATTTGGGTCAAGAGATGGTCACAGAACAATTATGATTTCATTGTATTCTGCGAGGAGCAGTACGATGACACATACAAGGCATATGCACACACAGACGCAGATGGAAACATCCTGCCAGTGACATATTTCCCTATGTTTGAGGGAGCAGTCATCAATAATCGTATGCGTTCATTATCCGGTCAGACACCGACAGCATCACAGACAGATGCACAGGAGACCACAGCAGCGCAGCAGAACGGGGAAAGATGGGATAAACTCTCATTTTCTGAAATCACTCTCATGTATGAAATGTGTACATTGATTTCGTGCAATACGAACTCACAGACAAAGTTCGGAATGGGATGTTGCACAGCAGACAATTTCTTGCAGACAGGAACACTAAACGGAAAAGGACAGTTTTTCGGTTCGACAGGAACAGCAGCAGCGGTCAAGGTGTTCCATTGTGAGAACTTTTTCGGAAACTACTGGAAACGATTGAGAGGTCTCTTGCTTATCAACGGAATATATTATGTGAAACCTGTTCCTCCGTACAATTCCGAGGGAACTGACTACATCAACACAGGAATGACAGTGACAGGAACATCCGGAGGATATATCTCAAAGATGGAAATGGCGAGCGACATCGGAAGATTGCCGACTGTTGTTTCCGGAAGTGAGACGACATACGAGTGTGACGGTTGTTGGTTCAATAGTGCAATCACAGCAGTTGCCTTGTTCGGTGGCGACCGTGGCCACGGGTCGAGGTGCGGTTGGTCGTGCTGGTTTGTGGACTACCCTGCGACGAGCGTTAGCACGAACATCGTGGCGAGCCTCTCTTGCAAACCACCTGTCTCAAATGCTGCGTAGCAGCATGGGGAGGAACGGAGGGGGCGACCCCTCCGCAAAGGGAGGTTCGGAGGGAACTCCCTCCGAGTAAGTAAGACGAGAGGGAATTTTCCACGATGATGGAAAGAAACCAAAGAATCGACACAACACAAAAATTTTATGATAGAATCTGCGACGATAACAAAACGATGAACCTTGACATGAGAGGGGATTCAGTGTGCGTGTCTTGCCTTGTTCGGTGGCAACCGTAGCAACGGGTCGAAGTGCGGTTTGTCGTACTGGAATGTGAACAACCCTGCGACGAACGTGAACACGAACATCGTGGCGAGCCTATCTTATCATTATGACGGAGCGTATAACCAAAAGCACACTGTTTTCCTACACCGCAGGATGTTGAAATACATCTAACCAGTGGAAATCATACCGATGCAGGCAGGGTCAAGTAAGATTATCAGAAAGACCTTGAGGTGATAAGAGATATATGGGAAGCAAATCCGTCAATAACCTGTACAAACCCATGTTAGAACATGGTAATGTTGAGCGAAAATTTCACATTGCAGCAAAAGGAAAGACACAGCGTCCGGATGTTGCGGTGATTTTGCAGCCGGAGAACATTCAGAGGCATGTTGAGACTGTCATCGAGCAGTTATCAAACACAGCACCGGAGGGGTTCGATGTACCGAATCCGGAGAAAGCATGGAAACCGACAAAACACGGAAAAGTAACAATCAACGAGGGAACGAACCGCAAGCAGAGGCAAATAGAAAAGCCTAGATACAACTATGAGCAAGTGGTGCATCACATCGTTGTGTCAGCATGTTACGACATTTTCATGAAAGGGATGTATGAGTTCTCATGTGGGAGCGTTCCGAACAGGGGTGCTCACTACGGGAAGAAATACATTGAAAAGTGGATAAGGACAGACGAGAAAAATTGCAAGTATATACTCAAGATGGACATTCGACACTTTTTCGAGAGTGTTGACCATGATGTTTTGAAAGAGTGGCTTGCAAAGAAAATCCGAGACAAGAGGATGTTGCACATCCTGCATCTCATAATAGACGGGAGCGAGCAGGGATTGCCACTGGGATATTATACATCGCAGTGGTTAGCGAATTTTATGTTGCAGCCTCTTGACCATTACATCAAGGAGGAACTGAAAGCGGTTCACTATATCCGGTATATGGATGACATGGTCGTGTTCGGAAAGAACAAGAAAGAACTGCACCGGATGCAGCAGAGCATTGAGACATACTTGAGAGAACGATTCAATTTGCAGATGAAAAACAACTGGCAGGTGTACAGATTTGATTATTTCGACAGGAAAACCAAAAAGAGAAAAGGGCGACCGCTTGATTTCATGGGGTTTGAGTTTTGGAGAGACAAGACAATCCTGCGAGAATCAATAATGTTGAGATGCACAAGGAAAGTGAATCGCATCAGAAAGAAAGACAGAATCACATGGTATGATGCAACAGCAATATTGTCATATATGGGTTATGTGACGCACACAGACACATACGCAATGTATGAGGAGAGAATCAAACCATATGCAAATATTAAAAAACTCAAGAAGATAGTGAGTAAAAATTCAAAACGAAAGGAGCAACAGAGACATGAAAGAATGGAGAAAGGTGTTCGGAACGGAGGCAGAAATGCCGGAGGAGTTCGACACGACACAGTCACCGTCAACAGTTTATCAGAGACGGAATGTCAAGAAAACAACAAAGACGGAGGCAGACGGGAACAAGGTGACAGGATGGGAGCGTGAGGAGCGTGAGTTGACACTTGCAGAATATGAGCAGATGAAACTCATGTCCGAGATTGTTTCAGATAACACATCCGGAATCATAGCATCAGTGACAGAGTTTCAGAAAGATGCGGTCATTGACGAATACACACAGCAGTTGATTGAGGAGGGGTTGATTTAGTATGAGAACACTGGTCGAAAGTCTGAAAAGATTATACAAGAAAGACACTCTCACACAGGAACAGATTGCAGAGCGTGTCGAAAAAGGAAGTATTTCAGCGGAGGAATACGAGTACATCACTGGGGAGAAATATCCGGACGGTGAGACCGAATGACGACGCTTGAAATAATTTCACGATTGTGTGCGGTGACGGAGACGCTATCGGAAATCGTGAAAAAGCAACAAGAAACGATTGAACGCTCAAAAGTGGAGGAGGAGGTCAAAGAGGAACTCCGGAGGATGGTCAATGAAACAGACAGGGAACTGGATGTCATTGAGTACCACATGAGGCGACACTGCGACACCGACGACGTGGGAGCGTTCGGAAAGGAGCAGCCGAGTGACGATTGAACTCTCATTGTTGTTGAGTGGAATTTCCGTCGCATTTGCAGTCTTTTTCGGAATCTCGAATAAAAAGAGAAACGAAAGAAAAGACACAGAGCAGGAGACGGAGGAACGAGCAACAACGAACACACTCTTGATGACAAAACTGGAGAACATTGCAGATGATGTCAAAGACATCAAGCGTGACTACAAAGAGACACGGGCAGAGGTGCAGGGGTTGAGAGACCGAGTTCTCATAGTTGAGCAGTCATTGAAATCGTATCACAAGAGACTGGACGGGATGCAGAAAACCGACCAATAACAGGAGGGCGGTAACAGGCAAGAATCAACGCACATTCAAGGAGGCAACAAATGAATAGGAGCAAAGAGGCAAGGCAGGAGCGACGAATCCGCATCCGGCATCTCAAAAGGATGTACCGGATAAGGGAACGCAAAGCAAAAGCCGAGAACAAAGTCTCCGGTCAGTTCATGAATCGTGTTGTTATCTGTATGATTCTTGCAGCATTTATATACACAGTGGTGATGATTATTGTGTTTGTGAGAGTAGGGTCAGAACCCTCAACGCTGACAGAGAATGTATTTCAGTTTCTATCAGTAGAGGGAGGGGCGATGGCACTCATTAAAATAGGCAAAACAGCAGTAAAGGGAAAATCGGATAATAAACACGAGGACAAGCCGGAACAGGACGAGGAGGTCAAAGGATAATGAAATTCATGACAGAAAACTGGTTTGTTATCGTGGCAATCATTGCACTGGCAACAAGTGCAGGGTTCACAATTTATAAATTCGCAAAGATGCCGAGCGACAGACAACTCAACAAGGTTCGTGAGTGGTTACTGTATGCGGTCACGGTAGCAGAGAAAGAACTGGGAGCAGGAACAGGAAAACTCAAACTCCGGTATGTATATGACATGTTTGTGCAGAGGTTCGGATGGATTGCAGAGGTAATCACATTCGAGATGTTCAGCATGATGGTTGACGAGGCACTGGACAAAATGAAAGACATGCTTGACAAAAACGAGGCGGTTCAGAAACTCGTCGCAGGAGAGGAGGAGAGCGAATGATTTCAAATTGTGGACACGACGAAAAAGGAAAATATTCCGGAGGACAAGCAGGAGACCAAACGGGAAAAGAGTGGCAGGTGATAAACTGGTACAAAAGACCGTGGAAATGCGTTCTCCGTCATCCGGATGCAGCAGTGAGAAAACTCATTGCACAAATGGCAAAGGCAGCAGCAGTCAACAACATGGTAGGATATGACCAGTCGCAGAGGGGAACATTTTGGACAAATCTCAAGGATTCAAATTTCGACCCTGCACAAATCACAGTACCATGCGAGGCAGATTGTTCCTCCGGTGTTGCTGCAATCGTAAAGGGTGCAGGATATAGACTGAACAATCAGAAATTGAAAAATGTGAGCACATCATGCTACACAGGAAACCTGCGAGCAGCACTCAAGGCAGCAGGATTCGAGGTGCTGACAGATTCAAAGTATCTGACATCGGATGCGTATTTGCTTGAGGGAGACATTCTTTTGAACGACGGTGCTCATGTGGCGACAAACCTCACGGATGGAGCAAAGACATCAAGTGCAGCAGCATCACAGACGGTAACAATCAAGAACAATGTAAAACTGGACACAGCAAGAGGATTCGACAAGAGCCTTGCAGGAAAATACAAAGTGACAGCGTCAGCGTTGAACTTGAGAGCAGGAGCAGGAAAAGATAAAGAAATCATCGCAGAGATGAAAAACGGTGAGAGCGTACAGTGTTACGGTTATTATAATGACAACAACGGAGTGAAATGGTTGTATGTGGTGTACAAAGGTGTTGTCGGTTACGCATCTAGCAAATATTTGAGAAAATAAGGGAGGAAAAATCATGAAATATTATCTCGGAAAAGGAACAGAGTTCAAGAAAGAGGAGTGCAAGGAGTACAAGACAATCAAGGGAGCACTTGAGGCAGCAGCAAAGGACGAGAGCCTCGTGGTTTGGAATGAAAACGGACAGGTTATCGGGTCACTCACTGACAATGTACCGAACGGAGCACTCAATACAAATCCGGATGGTTCAGTGAACGCATACAATGAAAATGGTCAGCAGGTAGGAACGGTTGACCCTGCGACAGTGGCAGCAGTGACCGGAAACGGAACAGAACAGTCCGGAGACAACGCAGGAGCGTCCACAGAGGGCGAGAATGAGAACGGTGGAGGAAATACACCACCTGCAAATGAAAACGGGCAGAACGGGCAGGAAAACGATTCAGACAATGAGCAGCAGGACAAGGACGAGGTCATTATTCCACAGGGTACAATGAAAGTGACTGTTGTGTGTGATGGAGCACTCAATCTCCGCAGGTCAGCAGAATGGGGAAATGACAACATCTGCGGTCGTGCAACAAGAGGTCAGTCATACTATGTGAAAGAGATTCACACAATCGACGGAAAGAAGATGGTCAGAACAATCGACGACTTGTATTTGTCCGGAGCATCTGAACATGTGCAGTTCGAGCAGTTATAAAAGCAGCACGGAGAGACATCAAAAAATGTCCGTAACAAACTGGTAACTAACAAAGAGCCGGAGAAGTGCAGAAAATAAGCGTCCGGAACTATCAAAGAGATAATTATCTCGCGAGAGACTTTCTATTCAAGAATCTATTATCCCGGAAGCAGCTGGCTTCCGGGATTTTTATCTAGTACCGTGTTAGGTACGTATAAATTTCTTTTTATTCTTATTTTGCCCGTAGGCTGTTTGAGCAGGCTACGGATAGATTCCCCAACTTATCAATTCAAACCGTAGGCTATTTGAGTGAGCTACGGATAGATTTCCCGATTTATCAATTCAAACCGTAGGAGTGTTGAACTGTTTACGGATAGATTTTCCAACTTATCAATTCAAACCGTAAGTTGATTGAAGTGGCTACGGTTATATTTTAAAATTATTCAAATTCATTCGTAGAAAAGCAGGGATTACTACGGATGAATGTCATAAGCAATCTATTATAACCGTAAGTATGTCGAAATAACTACGGTTACACATCTTAGAAAGGAACAATCATATGTATGGATTAAAAGAAATGCTATTAGAGGAAAAGGCAAGGCTACAGAAGATTGAGGAAAAAACAAGAAATCAATTGAAGGGTGCACCAAAAGGTACATTGAGAATTTCGAAATCAAATAATCATATACAATATTATCATTGCACAGAAGAAAACCCACGAAAAAATGGAACATATTTGCATAAAAACGAGGAAGAACTGGTTCATCAACTTGCTCAAAAAGTATATGATGAAAAGGTATTGCGCCTTGCGGAGAAAAGACTGCGACAAATTAGGCGAATAGCAGAAGAGTATCAAGATGATGAAATGGAAAAACTATTTTTGATGGAACATGAAACACGTCAAAAATTGATTTGCCCGGTAGAATCGACATGGAATCAGCAACTGGAACAATGGATGAAGGAGGAATACGAAGGGAAGGGATTTAAAGAAGGTGTTCCGCTTATCTATTCAGACAGGGGTGAGCGAGTGCGCTCAAAATCTGAAAAAATCCTTGCAGATTATTTTTATCATAATAATATTCAATATAAGTATGAGAAACCACTTCAATTAACAGGATATGGTGTTGTGTATCCCGATTTTACATTTTTATCAAAGCGCACAGGAAAGGAAATTTATTGGGAACATGAAGGACGTATGGATGATCCGGGGTATGCAAAAGCAGCAATAAAAAAGATAGAGACCTATGAGGATAATGGTATTTATATTGGAGAAAGGCTAATTCTGACATTTGAAACAGAAACTACTACCTTAAGCAGAAAGAACATTGAGAGAAATGCAAAAAGATATTTGGTATAACATAAGGGGCAAACACAAACATTTTTAAAAATCTTCATAAACCCATCACATACCCATGCTAGGATATAGAAAAATATAGATACAGGGAGAAATGATTGTATGAAAAGTAAGAAGATTTTAAAAATAGGTGTTGTTCTTATAAGTTGTAGTACATTTTTGACAGGGTGCGGACAAAGCGCAGAATCGACAGTGACACAGGAGAATGTTACCGAGGAAGCGCAACCGGGTATAAAGACGGAGACAGAAGAAGAAACCTACGCGGATGCAACACAAATTTTGTTGTCAGATGCGGGTGTCACAGTGGACGGCAAGGACGCTGCGACAGAGGATACGGGGGCCGTGTATGTTGCGCATGATATTATTTACTATGAGGATGGAAAAGATTTTACATACGGAGAGGGAACAGAAGCGGATGCTCATACGAAAGAAGAGGCAGAAGAACACACGGTAGTTCATATTACAGAGCCCGGCAGTTATCACATAAGCGGAACCCTGTCTGCCGGACAGATTGCAGTGGACTTGGGTGAGGATGCAGAGGAGAATCCGGAGGCGGTTGTCACCCTGATATTAGACAATGCAGATATCAGTTGCTCTGTCGCACCGGCAGTGATTTTCTATGAGGTCTATGAGTGCGGTACCGTGGATGAAGAATCAGCAACAAAAGATGTAGATACTGCTACAGCAGGTGCAAATGTCATTATTGCAGACGGAAGCGTCAATAATATTTCGGGTTCCTACGTGGCAAAGATTTACAAGTCGTATGAATTGAGCGAGGATGGCACCGAGGCGGTTGACAGCAAAAAGCTACATAAATACGATGGTGCTTTCTATTCGAAAATGTCAATGAATATTGACGGTGGTGAGGAAGGTACAGGAATACTTAATATTACAGCGGAAAACGAAGGCCTTGATTCGGAACTGCATCTGACTGTGAATGGAGGAAATATTAATATTACTTCAGGAAATGATGGAATTAATACCAATGAGGACGGAGTTTCGGTTACTACAATTAATGGGGGAAATCTAAATATTGTGGTAGATGGAGCAACCGGAGAGGGAGACGGTATTGATTCTAACGGTTGGTTAGTTATCAATGGTGGAACGGTTACGGCGGCAGCTTGTGCATCCAGCGCGGATGCCGGTATTGATTCGGATATGGGAATTCATATCAATGGCGGAACCGTTGTGGCAACCGGCAATATGCTGGACGAGATTTCCGAGAGTACGCAGAATTATATTGTATTAAGTTTTTTTTCCGGACAGGAGGGAGGAACAAGTTATTCCATCAAAGACGAAGCCGGTGGTACGGTAGTAGAAAGCACGCCGGCGAACGATTTTACGTATTTCATTTTTTCAAGTGAAAGTTTGATCGAGGGAACCTATTCTATATGGATGGATGACTCGCAGCTTTCCGGTATAGAATCCGAAAGCGGTATGGCAGGTCCGGGAAGGGGCGGCGTGCCACACGGTGGAGAGATGCCGGAAGGAATGGAACGTCCGGAAGATGGAGAGATGCCGGAAGGAATGGAACGTTCGGAAGAAGGAGAAAAGCCAGAAGGAATGGAACGTTCGGAAGAAGGAGAAAACCCAGAGAGAATGGAACGTCCGGAAGGAGAAAAGAAACCGGAGAGAATGGAAGTGCCGGAAGGAGCAGAACTGCCGGAAGGTATAGAGATACCGGAAGCTGGCGAAATGCATGCTCTGGAAGAGTCATCGATAGATTTTGTAGTAAGTACAGGTGGAAACTATTATAGTAATGTAGGAATTGCCGATCAGGAATAGATGAGAGGTAAAAGAAAAACTCCAGAGAAAATTCTCTGGAGTTTTTCTTTTACCTCTCATCTTTAAATCTGCATATAGTTATTTTTCGTAGTATAAAAGCATACCATAAACATGATTGTAAGCACAAAGGAGGCAACAATGAAGACAACAGCGAGCATTGGCATAAGCAGAGATACATACGCTAAAAGTTCCAAGACGGCCAGCGGCTTCCAGAGACGAAGCAGATTCTCTCCATTCAAATCCACGCTGTATTTTCCTTCCACGTCCAAAATTCCCTGAATGATATTATAAGAGATGTACAAGCTGACAATAGTTGCAATAATGCCTGCAAAAGTAGTGAACCAACTTAGAGTGCGGGCAAGACCAAACAGGTCAAGCGAATAAAAAATTATAGAATATACAACCATTCCCTTGGCAAAAAGGATGGCTTTTGTAAAGAAAGCACTTTCTTCCACTAATTCCTTTAATCCCAACACAATCAGAATAAAGCCGGCGAAATCTGGTAAAATACCGATCATGCTGTCACCGATGGTAATGTTAAAATTTAAAAATATTAACAAAAGTCCCCAAAATACATGATTCATAACTTCCTCCAAGCAACTCCACCACATGTTGTTACAAATTATATCATAGGAGGGGCTGCTGTTCTAGGGGATAATATTATCAGACATTATATGAGCAGAATGGCAGAGGTTGCCTCAGGTATAATCTCTTTGTTTGGATAATCAAAATAATTTTGAAAAAGCTATAGACAATACACTTTATTGTGATATACTTTTAACGTATAAAACAAGCGATAGGAGAGTTTAGTTATGATTCAGAAGAGAAGTATTGCAGTATGTATTATTTTGTCTATTGTTACCTGTGGCATTTATGGTCTCTATTGGATGGCTTGTCTAAATAATGATGTAAACACAGCGTCTAATACTTTCGGAACATCCGGTGGCATGGTAGTTCTTTTGACACTCATTACCTGTGGCATTTATGGTATTTACTGGGCATATAAACAGGGCGAGAAGGTTGATGCTGCGAAGAACAACCGTGGCATTCCATCCAGCAATAGTGGTATTTTATACCTACTGTTAACTATTTTTGGTTTATCAATCGTAGCATGGGCATTGATGCAGAGCGAGCTGAATCAGATGGCAGTATAATGTGGCAGGCGCGTTTACGGAAAATCGCCGGCTATGCGGGGGTGATTCTGGCGGCAGGTATCTGCTATGGCGTGTTCGTACAGAGAACCGGACTTGCAATACCTTGCCTTTTCCATTTGGTGACCGGGCTACAGTGCCCGGGCTGCGGGGTGACGCGGATGTGTGTCGCATTGCTGCGCTTGGATTTTGAGACAGCGTTTTACAGCAACCGGGCACTATTCTTATTATTGCCGGTGCTTGGAACGGTGTTTCTCACATACATAGCAGATTACGTCAAGAATGGAAAATGGAATATGAATCGCGTGCAGTCAGGAATTATCTATGCATGCATTGTCATCATGGTGATATTTGGAGTAATTCGCAACATATTGCCGCTATAATTTTATAAGGAAAAAAGAAACGGTATTCGACTGCTCACGCGAATACCGTTTCTTTTTTCCTTGCTAGCGTGTGCGTCAAACGCATATATTGTTCATATGATAATAAAAACAGAGGATATGATAAGATGAACGGCATTGATGTGAGCCAATGGCAGGGGTATATTGATTTTGAAGCAGTCAGACGAGCAGGGGTGGAGCTTGTATATATCAAAGCGAGTGAGGGAACCGATTTGGTAGATCCGTTTTTTTTTCGAAATTATGCGAATGCAAGTAATGCAGGGCTGCCTGTGGGTTTTTATCATTACCTGACAGCGCGAAGCGTAGAGGAAACTGGAGCGGAGGCGTATCATTTTGTTGAGACCGTAGAAGGGCTTAGGAATGATGCCAGGCTTGTGATGGATATTGAGGATATTGCAGGACTTACGCGTGAGGAAGTGAATCGGATTGCAGGAGCTTTTTTGAAGGCGGTGCAGGAGTACAGTGGGAAAATGCCGGCAATCTATGCGGGTGCGGACAATGCGGCGCAGATTCTGGGAGAAGAGCTTGTGGTGTATCCGCTTTGGATTGCAGAGTATGATGTGGATGAGCCGACTATGGATAATTTGTGGGAGACATGGGCTGGCTGGCAGTATACGGATATGGGGCGTGTTGCGGGGATACAGGGGCATGTAGACCGAGACATATTTACCGAGGAAATATTGGAGGAGTCATCGGAGCCGATTACAAGAAGTGGGGAACGACCATCTTACCGGATACGGCAGAGAACATACCGTATTTACCGAATCAGAAGCGGAGATACGCTTTTTTCGATTGCGCAGCGTTTTGGCGTAGAGGTGGAGGCACTGGAACAGCTTAATAAGATGAAAGACCCTAATCTCATCTATGCAGGGCAGTTGTTAAAAATTCCATGATAGGAAAAGAAGAGTTTTATTGAAACGTAGGTGATGATAGATTCATGACAAATTAACGAGAACGACACATCGCTATCACATTGCCTTACTATACTCTCCTTATCAAAAG
This sequence comes from Roseburia sp., assembly GCA_022771695.1. Taxonomy (GTDB): domain Bacteria; phylum Bacillota; class Clostridia; order Lachnospirales; family Lachnospiraceae; genus Roseburia. The sequence continues at coordinate 33,588 of JALEKJ010000015.1, forward strand.
AAAAAGCAAGAGAATCATCAAAATAGAAGGAGAGATGGACGATGAAACGAAAAAAATTATTAGCACTGGGATGTGTGGCTGTGATGTTGGTATCCTGCATGAGCGGATGTCAGGGAAAGAGTGAAAGCAGCGAGGTGGTTGAAGAGGAGAGCATAGCATCGACAGAAGATAGCGTACAGGCAGAAGGTGACGCCATGACTGTGAAGGTTACTGCGGTGGAGGGGGATACGATTACCGCGGAAGTAGGAACGCTTACCATAGCAGAGATGGGCGAGATGCCGGAGAGTGGAGCGCCAAGCGGAGAGGCACCAAGTGGAGAGACGCCAAGCGGAGAGGCACCAAGTGGAGAGGCACCAAGCGGAGAGGCGCCAAGCGGAGAGGCACCAAGTGGAGAGACGCCAAGCGGAGAGGCACCAAGTGGAGAGGCACCAAGCGGAGAGGCACCAAGTGGAGAAAACAAAGAAAAAACGGAAATGCCGGAAGGAGAAGTACCGAGCGGTATGCCTGGCGGCAGTAGTTTTGAATCTTTCGGAGAGGCGATAACATTTACTTTGACGGATAATACGGTTATTACGTTAGAGTATCTGCAGGGCAGTGGAGAAGGCAGCGCAGAAGACGTGGTATTAGGAGCAGTTTTGGAAGTTACGCTTGATGCAGAAGGCAATGCAACTGCAATTACAGTAAAAAATCTAAACGCTGGAAATGGGTTCGGCGGCAGCAGTGTGGTGACAAACGGCACTGCTGCAAATACGATAGATGAGGACACAGAGGAGGAGGCAGAATGCTATGCCTCCTCCGGAGATGATGAGAACGCGCTCCGTGTAGATGGCGCAACGGTAACACTTAAGGATGTTATCGTCGAAAAGCGCGGTGGGGCATCCTCCAACACGGAGAACGGTGATTTTTATGGACAGAATGCAGGATTTTTAGCATTGAATGGTGCACAGGTAACGATTCAAAACGCAACAGTTCATACCAATGCCGTAAATGGTAATGGTGTGTTCAGCTATGGAGAAGGAACGGTAGTCACCATTTCAGATTCGACGATTCGCACGACAATGAATAATTCTGGTGGAATCCAGACAACAGGAGGCGGCACAATGATTGCCGCTAATTTAGATGTTGAGACGCAGGGGAATTCTGCGGCGGCAATCCGCAGTGACCGAGGAGGCGGTACTGTGACCGTGGATGGCGGAAACTATGTGACAAACGGAACCGGAAGCCCGGCAATTTACTGTACGGCTGATATTACGGTAGCAAATGCAACGCTGACTGCAAACGCCAGTGAAGGTGTTGTTGTAGAGGGAAAAAATTCGGTTTCTCTGACGGACTGTGACGTAACCGGTAATATGGATAATACATATAACGGTGATTCAAAGGAAAATATTCACTGTATTATGATTTATCAGAGCATGTCCGGCGACGCGGCGGTGGGCGAAGCAGCTTTTTCGGCGAATGGCGGAAGCATTACTTCATTGGCAGGAGATATGTTTTACGTTACGAATACGGACTGTGAAATTAATTTGAAAAATGTAGTATTTACACTTGCAAATGACGTATTTTTACGTGTTGAGGGAAATTCATCTTCCCGCGGCTGGGGAACGGAAGGTGCGAACGGCGGAGATGTCATTCTGACGGCAGATGCACAGACATTTGAGGGGAATATTCTGGTAGATGAGATTTCTTCCTTGAATCTTACTATGAAAAACAACACAAACTTTACCGGAGCGATCAATCCGGACGGTGAGGGCGGAACAGTAGAGGTGACATTGGACAGTAAGTCCACATGGACACTGACGGCAGACAGCTATATCACCGGCTTTGACGGAGATACTTCCAATATCCGGAGTAATGGTTATCATCTGTATGTGAATGGCGAGCAGATTGTATAATAGAATCAAATCACCTGCCCTTGACAGAGAGAAATGAGATTATTATGATGAAGAAAGTTGAAAAAGGGAGAGGTGCAGAAAATGGAACGATTGGATATTGTAGATGAAAACGGAATGCCGACGGGTGAGACGGTAGCGCGCGTCGTTGCACATAGGGAGGGAATCCGGCATCGTACCTCCCATGTATGGATTTTTCGAAAAAGAGGAACTGTGGTGCAGGTACTTTTGCAGAAACGGAGTGACAATAAGGATTCCTATCCAGGGTGCTATGATATATCGAGTGCAGGACATATTCCGGCAGGCTGCGATTTCATCCCTTCTGCACTTCGTGAGCTTAAGGAAGAGCTTGGCGTGGATATCCGCGCGGAAGAATTGATTTATTGTGGACAGCGTCATTTTATGTTTGAACAAGAATTTCACGGGGAACTCTTCCGAGACAATCAGGTGAGCAATGTCTATGCACTTTGGTTGGACAAAGAGGCAGAGGACTTTACATTGCAAAAGGAAGAAATCTCCGAAGTGCAGTGGATGGATTTTTCAGACTGTATGGAAGCTGTGCAGGAAAACCGGATTTCTCATTGTATCTATATGGAAGAATTGGAACTCTTAAAAGAAAAAATCTCTTGACTTTGACGTAACGGAAAGCTGTATGCTTGTTATGCAGGAGGGGAATATATGGAATACAGTATCAGCGAATTGTCAGAATTGGCGGGAGTCAGTGCACGGACGCTGCGCTACTATGATGAAATCGGATTGCTGAAGCCATTGCGTACGAGCGAGGCAGGCTATCGTTTTTATGGAGAAAAAGAAGTGGAGTTGTTGCAGCAGATTCTTTTTTACCGGGAACGGGGGTTGGAATTGGAGCAGATTGCGGCGACACTCTATAATCCGGAGTTTGATATCCGAAGTGCGCTACAAGAACATCTCCTGGAACTAGAGCAGCAGCGCAGGCGGACAGACCGGCTGATTGCAAATATTAAGCAGACAATTGCGTCACTGGAAGGAGAAGCTGAAATGAGTGATAAGGAAAGATTTGCAGCGTTTAAGGAAGAATTAGTTGCAGAAAACGAGCGTAAATACGGTTCGGAGATACGTGAAAAGTATGGTGATGAGGCAGTAGATGCATCGAACCGTAAGATGCTTGGTATGTCCGAGGCGGAGTATCAGGAGTTTGAGCAGCTTGGCAAGGAGATTGTGGTTCGCTTGGAAGAAGCGGTGCGGGAAAAGAAGCCGACAGACGGAGCGGAGGCAAATGAGATTGCCGCGTTACACAAAGCATGGCTGATGAAGACATGGAATCAGTATAGCAAGGAGGCACATATCGGGCTTGGGCAGATGTATGTGGCAGATGAACGTTTCCGAAACTATTATGACAAAAATGTGGCAGGTTGCGCGGAATTTTTGAAAGGGGCGATTGAAGCATACTGCACAGAGACAACGGAATAATAAGAATGGTTTTCACAAGGTCACTTCTTTCTGGGGAGTGACCTTGTTTTTGTTTGGCTTCAAGCTATTTTATCGTGTTGACATTGACAGTATGTATTGTTTGTATTAATATAAACAATACAAAGATAGACGGAAACAGAGAAAGGAGCGGAAAAATGATTATTGCGATTGATGACAGCTCAGATATTCCGATTTATCAACAACTGAGAAACCAGATTGTGCTTGGAATTTCCGATGGCAGGCTAAAACCCGGGGAACAGTTGCCGACGGTGCGGGCACTTGCAACGGAAATTGGAGTGAATGTGATGACGGTCAATCGGGCATATCAGGTATTAAAACAGGAGGGGTACATTGTAACCGACCGCAGGAACGGCGCGAAGGTTCGGACGGAATTTGCCGGGGGAGGAAAACTTTCTGCGGAGGCGGAGGAAACGCTCCGTCGGATTGCTTCGGAAGCGAAAATTGCCGGGATGACGCAGGAGGAATTTATCAGGATCTGCAGAGGTTATTTTTTACAGAATAGGGGGGACGGAAAATGAGGTGGATACTCGGAATCATATTCTTTGTGGGAATGTATCCGGTTTTGCTTATCATGTATTTTTCGTTAAAAGATGCGGGAAATGCCAAGGACGGTTACTGCTTTGCAATCCGCATGAAAAAAGAATGGATGGAAGATACTGCTGTAAAAGAAATTCAGGAGAATTACAGGCGCAAGTTAAAGCGGCTGATGCAAATTCTGGCGCTGATACCATGGGTCACTTTGGTGACACCGACTTTTTCTATTCCGCTTACCATCTGGATGCTCTGGATGGTGGCGGTGTGTGTTCTGCCTGCATTTCCGCTGATTCGGGCGAACGGAGAGCTAAAGGAATGGAAGCGCGAAAATGGTCTGGCTTCGGAGAAAACGCATGAGGTCTATACAGAGATGAAGAGCGCCGGAACGGTACGGAGGGTGAAACTGTTGGCATTTTTGCCTCCAATGTTGTTGTCAGCGGGAGTAGCTGTTTGGAGCGTGCTCTATTTTGGCAGACAAGAACTTCTCGCGTTCGGGGGAATGATTGTGGTGTTTGCATTCATTACGTTTGGATGTTATGGAATCGCGGTCTGGATGGATCGACAGAAGACACAGGTCATCAGCAGCGACAGTGAGGTGAATGTGAATTATACGCGTGCCAGAAAGAACCTCTGGAAAAATTTGTGGCTGTGTCTTGCATGGGTGAATACTGCATACACGGCGGCAGCAGCCATCGTGTTTGCAGTGGATTGGTTTGCGGTGGAATGGCTGCTGTGGGGAAGTATCGGCTATAGTGTGCTCACGCTTGGACTGCTAATCTGGTATGCAAAACGAGGTAGCGCGATTGACGCCTCCTATGAGGAAAAGCGAGAGGAAATTTTTGCGGATGATGACGATGCATGGCTTGGCGGAATTGTTTATTACAATAAGAAGGATAAGCGCACGATGGTGACGAAGCGAATCGGGATTGGTACAACCACGAATCTGGCGACACCGACCGGGAAGCTTTTAGATGGAATCGGGATAGTCGTATTCCTTATCGTAATTCCGGTTTGCTGCATCTGGGTGATATTAGAGGAATTTACTCCGATGCAGCTTTCGATTGCCGACAACACACTGGTAGCAGAACAGCTTAAGGTGGATTATGAGATACCAGTTGATAGGATAGAAAGTATTACCATCATCGATGAAAAGCCGCGATGGACGAAGGTAAACGGTAGCGCTATGGAGAATATGTGCAAGGGAACATTTCGGATTCAAGGCGAAAAATGTGAGGCATTTTTGAACCCCCAGAATGATTTTTTCCTACAGATTGAGACGGCAGAAGAAACTTATTATATGAGCGCGCAAGACGATGCGGGCACACAGGAGCTCTATGAGAAGCTTATGGAAACGTGGGAATAAAGGAGAAGAAGCATGCAGTTTTACTTGGCACCGATGGAAGGGCTGACTGGATATGTATATCGGAATGCCTATGAAAAAAATTATGGCGGCATTGACAAATATTTTACGCCGTTTCTGACAAATAAAAAAATGAGCAGCAGGGAACTGAATGATATTCTGCCGGAGCACAATGTGGGGATGCAGGTGGTTCCACAGATTCTGACGAACCGAGCGGAGGACTTTTTAGATGTGGCAAGGGAACTGCAGGCGTATGGTTACCAGACGGTAAACCTAAATCTTGGCTGCCCGTCCGGCACGGTGGTCGCGAAGAACCGTGGTGCCGGCTTTCTGGCACTGCCGGAGGAATTAGACCGTTTTCTTGATGAAATTTTTGAAAAATGTCCGATTGGCATTTCAATTAAGACACGCATAGGAAAAGAAAGCGCCGAAGAGTGGGAAGGATTGCTCGCTATTTATGAGAAATACCCACTGGAGGAGCTGATCATACATCCAAGAGTGCAGAAAGAATTTTATAAAGGAAATGTCCACATGGAGGCATTTGCGTTGGCGACAGATGAGAGTCGCCACGCGCTCTGTTACAATGGAGATATTTGTACTGCGCAGGATTACCGGAAGATAACGGAGCGATGCCCGGATATTGGAAGCGTGATGATTGGACGCGGTATATTGAAAAATCCACAGCTTGTTGAAGAAATCCGAGCCGGTGAGGATATTGCCGAAGGGATGGCGGAAGGGGCGCATATTTTATCGGAAGCGCGCATACCCAGGGACGATATATCTGATAAGGCGCGCCTTCGTGCATTTCATGATGATATTCTTAACGGCTATGCGGCTGTAATGTCAGGGGATAAGAATACACTTTTTAAGATGAAAGAATTGTGGGTGTACCTTGCGGAGCAGTTTGTGGAACCGGAAAAGTATGTAAAGAAAATAAAAAAGAGCGGGTGTATCCGTGATTATGAAGTTATCGTAAATACATTGTTCCGTGAATGTGAATTGCGAGAATAGGACAAAAGTCCCAAAATGCGTAAAAAATGGGCGTTTATGCAAAAAAATGCTTCCTAAATGAGAAAAATTATATTATACTAGAAAAGCAACATGCACGAAGCAAATTGTCTTTGGGGGAAGGACGATGGAAAATCAAGTATTGGAAGAAAGTGTTTTTCAAAAGGTTTTGAAAAACATTCCGCTTGGTTTGGTAGTGAGCAAAGAGGGACGACAGCGAAGGGTATACTATGTAAACCAAACGGCATATGAGGTTATGGGGTACTCAAAAGAGGAGTATATAGCGCTTATAGAGAAGGGCTGGTCGAAGTTTGTGGATGTGAACATCAGACAAGTCATTCGTGATAATCATAAGCAGATTCGCACCGGCGAACCATTTGAAGTGCTTGCGAAAGCGAAGACGAAGTCGGGTGAGGAGAAGTGGCTTTTGCATCGAGTTGTGGTCCGGATGAATGAAGGATCGAGTTGTTATGTCAGTTTTATGGACGTGACAGACAAGATTGAAAAAGAGCGGCTTCGGATTCGGGAAGAGGAAGCTTTGCGAGAGCAGGCGGCGAGGGATTCTTTTACCAAGCTGTATAATCGGGGCACTATGGAGCAGCTCGTAGAGAAATCGCTGAATAGTGCGAAGCAGTCGCAGTATGCGTATATTGCCTTAGATGTAGACAATTTCAAGCAAATCAATGATATCTATGGACATGCGATGGGAGACATGCTGATTCTGCAGTTGGCTAAGCTTTTGAAGCAGGTGTTCAATCAGAAGGCATCCGTGGCCCGTATGGGTGGGGATGAATTTGCAGTTTTCTTAAGGGATGTTGAGGAACGTGAGGCTGTTTATGATAAGGCGGCAAGAGTGCTTGCAGGGCTGCGTGAGCAGAAGGATGGCATGGGGCTCATGACGGAGCCGACACTTAGCATTGGGATTGCGTTTACACCGGAAGCCGGCATGAGCTTTTCAGAATTGTATCACCGGGCAGATGAGGCACTCTATCATGTGAAGAATGAAGAAAAAAATGGTATATCCGTTTATCATTTTTCGTAAATAATGACTATTGCAAAACAGAAAGAATCATTGTAATATAATGATGTTATATGACTGACGGATAAGTGGGGAACCACGTGGAGTATAACGAATCAATGCCGACCGTCTGGGCGAAAGTACCCGGACTGTCGGTTTTTTTGTGGAAAAAACTAGGATTGTACTAGGTTGGATACATCATTGACAGGGCGGGATGCACTATGTTATAGTTACGGCAGTTAGAAATAGCTAACTGCACCACAAGGTAAGAAGAGGAGGAACACATGATGCAGAATGAATGGAGAGGCTTTGTCGGTGGAGCATGGGAGAGAGAAATCAATGTTAGAGATTTCATCCAGAAGAATTATACGCCATATGATGGGGATGATTCTTTTTTAGCAGGACCGACGCAGGATACGACCGATTTGTGGAATGAGGTATTAGAACTGTCGAGACAGGAGAGAGAAGCCGGCGGTGTTTTGGATATGGACACCAAGATTATCTCTACCATCACATCTCACGGACCGGGATATTTAGATAAGGACAAAGAGAAAATTGTAGGCTTCCAGACAGATAAGCCATTTAAGCGCGCATTGCAGCCTTACGGCGGAATTCGTATGGCAGTAAAGGCATGCGAGGACAATGGATACCATGTTGATCCGGAGGTTGTAGAATATTTTACAACACACAGAAAAACACATAATGCAGGTGTGTTTGATGCATATACACCGGAGATGCGTGCATGCCGTTCCGCACATATCATTACAGGACTTCCGGATGCTTACGGACGCGGACGTATCATTGGAGACTACAGAAGACCGGCACTTTACGGTGTAGATCGTCTGATTGAGGATAAAGAGGAGCAGTTAAACACGACACGTACCATTATGTATTCGGATGTTATCCGTGAGCGTGAGGAACTGTCTGAGCAGATTCGTGCCCTTAAGATGTTAAAGGAATTGGCAAAAATTTACGGCTGTGATATTTCAAAGCCTGCAACAAACGTAAAAGAAGCGACACAGGCGGTATACTTTGGTTACCTGGCAGCAGTAAAAGAGCAGAACGGAGCAGCAATGTCCTTGGGACGTACATCTACATTCCTTGACATCTATGCAGAGCGTGACTTGAAGGAAGGTACGTTTACCGAGTCCGAGATTCAGGAAATTATCGATCAGTTCGTGATGAAGCTTCGTTGCATCAAGTTTGCACGTACACCTGAGTACAACGCACTGTTTGCCGGAGACCCAACCTGGGTAACTGAGTCTATCGGTGGTGTTGGGGTAGACGGCAGACATATGGTAACAAAGATGTCTTATCGTTATCTGAATACATTAAACAATATCGGAGCGGCACCGGAGCCAAACATGACCGTGCTCTGGTCTGTACAGCTTCCGGAGAATTTCAAAAAATTCTGCGCAGAGACTTCGATCAAGCACTCTGCCATCCAGTATGAGAATGACGACATCATGCGCGTGGTACATGGCGATGACTACGGTATTGCATGCTGTGTATCTTCGATGAGAATCGGTAAAGAAATGCAGTTCTTCGGTGCGAGAGCCAACCTTGCAAAGTGCCTGCTTTACGCGATTAACGGCGGTGTGGATGAGATGACCGGCAAGCAGGTAGGACCGAAATATCGTCCGATTACTTCTGAGTATCTGGATTACGATGAAGTGTGGGCTGCATACAAGGATATGATGAAGTGGCTGGCAAGCGTTTATGTCAACGCACTCAACATCATTCACTACATGCATGACAAGTACTGCTATGAGAAGTTAGAAATGGCACTTCATGATAAGAAGGTTACCCGCTGGTTTGCAACCGGTATTGCAGGATTCTCCGTAGTAGCGGATTCCTTGTCTGCTATCAAGTATGCAAAGGTAAAGCCAATCCGTGACGAGAACGGTGTGACCGTTGACTTTGAGATTGAGGGAGATTTCCCGAAATATGGTAACGATGATGATTGCGTAGACGAAATCGCAAAAGAGGTACTTCATACGTTTATCGGATATATCAAGGGTAATCACACGTATCGCGGAGGTATCCAGACAACTTCTATCCTAACCATTACTTCTAACGTTTCTTATGGTAAGAACACGGGAGCAACCCCGGACGGAAGAAAGAAAGGTGTGGCATTTGCACCGGGCGCAAACCCAATGCACGGACGCGATACGCACGGAGCAGTCGCTTCCTTAGCTTCCGTTGCGAAGATTCCGTTTATGGATTCTCAGGACGGTATTTCCAATACCTTCACCATCGTGCCGGAAGCACTTGGTAAGGATGAGGAGAGCGCAGAGAATAACCTGATTGCCATGTTAGACGGTTATGTGGAAAAAGGTGGGCATCACTTGAATGTCAATGTATTGAAGAAGGAGACACTTTTGGATGCGCAGCAGCACCCGGAGAAGTATCCGCAGTTGACTATCCGTGTATCCGGATATGCAGTAAACTTCATTAAGCTGACAAAAGAGCAGCAGGATGAGGTTATCGCAAGAACATTTCACGAGATTATGTAAATCCGCACGAGCAGAGACTCGGTGTGAAAATTCAAACGGGCAGAGGCCCGTTTGAATTGGAAATATCCGCCATGAGGCGGATATTTCTGTTCTAAGGAGAAATTAGAAAATAATGGGAGGATTTCAAATGGGAAAAATTCATTCACTGGAAACATTTGGTACGGTTGACGGACCGGGCGTACGCTTTGTTGTTTTCTTTCAGGGCTGCCCGATGCGTTGCCAGTATTGCCATAATCCGGATACCTGGCACATTGAAGATGGACAGGAAATGGGCGCAGAGGAAATTCTTTCCCGGTTTGAGCGGAATAAAACTTTTTATAAGACGGGAGGAATCACGGCAACCGGCGGGGAACCGATGCTGCAGATTGACTTTTTGACGGAGCTTTTTACAAAAGCGAAGGAGCGCGGGATTCACACCTGTCTGGACACTTCCGGTATTATGTTTCCGGGAGAATTGCCGGATTGTGCCGATGAAGCCGCTGCTATGGGGCATAAGGCGCGCATGGAGCAGATTGACGCGCTCCTTGCGGTCACAGACCTTGTTATGCTTGACATCAAGCATATTGAGTCTGCGGCACATAAGGTACTGACCGGGCATGCCAACGACAATATTCTCGCATTTGCCCGATATCTGGATGCAAAAAAGAAGCCGGTCTGGATTCGCCACGTTGTGGTACCGGGAATTACTTTTGATAAGGATGAACTGACGGTATTGGGGCAGTTTTTAAAGACACTTTCTAATGTGGAGAAGCTAGAAGTTTTGCCGTATCATGCGCTTGGAAAGGTAAAGTATGATAACTTGGGAATAGATTATGTATTAAAAGATACGCCGCAGCTTTCAAAAGCGCAGGCGAAAGAAGCGGAGCAGATGATAAAAGAGGCGATGCTGTAAATCAAAGAGCAAGAAAGAGAGGCTGTCTTGTATGACAGCCTCTCTTTGAATGTTCTTAAAAATTACTGCCATTCCATCCCCATTCATTGGTTGGAAAATATGCGACATAGATGCGGCTTGCAGGAATTGAAAGCTCACGCTCAAGCAGCGCGCAGATTTTGGCGGTCATCTGGCTGGTGCCTGCGGAAGAAGGAGTGCCAAAGGTCTTGACCTCCACATAAGCGACATCTTCCACGCTTCCCTGAAAGGAAAGGCTGGCGTGGTCCTCAAAGCCTGTCATAACCCAGTTTTCCCCTTTGCCAAGGCATTCTCTGGTAATCGCACAAAGCTCTGCAGTGAGGGCTTCTTTCTTGGAGTTACTGATGGTTGCAGTTGTTTTCGTATTGATAAACGGCATAGTTTCATCCTCCTTTAAATGTGATAAAACTAGTATATACGAAAAATCCCCTGCATACAATGTAAAAACAAGTAGTGCAGGGGATTTCGTTTGAAAAGTTATATTGAAGAAAGAGCGATGGAAATTGCCCGATATATCATCGACAACAATACCACGGTGCGTCAGGCCGCAAAACATTTTGGGATTAGTAAGAGTACGGTACATAAGGATGTGACGGAGCGCCTGGCACAAGTCAACCCGTCACTTGCGGCGGAAACCAGAAAAGTGCTCGATGTCAATAAGTCGGAGCGGCATATCCGCGGTGGGCTTGCAACAAAAGAAAAATATCTGCATCAGCACTAAAGACGCGGTATTCCAGATTGAATTATGAGCCTGTTTTTGTTAGTATAAAAGGAAGATAAGAAGGAATCTTTCTATAATGCTATATAAAAAGAGGGGTAACAGATGAAGAAAATTGCATTGTTGATGGATGGCTGGAAGCGTTTCTTCACCTATGCATGGCCAGCGGGAATTTTACAGCGGATTAAAGAGACGGACGAGGACATCAATCTCTATATTTTTAATAGTTCGGGGGACTGGAGCCGCGATAAGAACTACAATATCGGGGAATACAATATCTACCGGCTTCCGGATTTGAACGATTATGATGGCATTATCATCGACCTGAATAATATCCGGTACCCGGATGTGCGGGAATATGTCATAGAAACGGCAAAGAAAACAGGAAAGCCCGTTATTTCGATTGCAAATGAGATAGAAGATTTTTATTATGTGGGGATAGATAATTATACGGCGATACAGGAGCTTATCGCGCATTTGTTTGAAAAGCATTCCTGCAGGAAATTCTGGTTTATCATGGGACCGGAGGATAACTATGAAAACATAATGCGTGTGCGCGGTTTAAAGGATTACCTGTGCGAACATGAAATTCCATATTCGGAAGCTGATTTTTACTATGAAAGCTATGAGTATAAATGCGGTGTCAACGGATTTCATAAGCTTCTGGAGGAACACGGAGAGATTCCGGATGCGATTATCTGTGCTAACGATAATATTGCGGTGGGGGTTTGTGAGACTGCGGCACAGAAAGGGTATCATGTTCCGGACGATTTCTGTGTTACAGGTTTTGATAACTTTGACAAGGCAAGCTATTATGCGCCACATATCACTACGGTCAGCCATATCCGGGAAGAAGTGGGCTATCAGTGCGTGGAGACGTTATTAAAAATCTGGGAGGGAAAGGCGGTTCCGCGCTTTAATTATACAAGCCATAAGAGTATTTTCTGGGAAAGCTGTGGCTGTGAGGCAAATATAGCTGTTGATCAGGCGAAGCATTCCCGGGATCAGATTATGTACGGAATCGAAACGGATGATTTTGAGGAACAGATACTGTCACTGGAGTATGAACTGTTGCGGTGCAATACCGTGGAGGAAATGTTCAAGTGCATACCAAAGTGTATTCCTTCCATGAATTGTGATGCCATGTACTTATTCATTGACGAGCACATGAATGATTTTCGCAAAGTGAATGATTACTATGACAGACATTTGATTGAGGATGAGGAATTCTGTGTGCAGGGATATCCGGAAAAGATGTGTGGAGAGTTTGTCTATGAGAATGGAGAGATAAAGGATGTGGCGGGGATGCAGATAGAGGGGCTGTTTCCGAGGTTTGAAGTCTCCGAGGGCGGTACGGATTTCCTGTTTCTTCCGCTACATTTCAGGGAACACACAGTCGGGTATTTTGTGATACGCAACGCGGTATATCTTATGGAGAAGCAGTATCTGTTTCAGATAACGAATGTGCTTACCTCGGCGATGGAGAATCTTCATAAAAAGGAAAGGCTTTTATATATGAATCAGGTGCTCTCTGATTTGTATGTGAAAGATGCCATGACAGGGCTGTATAACCGGTTGGGGTATCAGAAACTGGCATGCAAGCTGTTTGATGAAAAGAGAAAGCAAAACGAGAACCTGTCCATCATATTTATCGATATGGACAGACTGAAATACATCAATGACCGGTTTGGACATATACATGGAGACTGGGCGGTAAAGACAATCGCAAATGCAATTCTTAAAAATTGCCCGAGGGAAACGATTGCAGTCCGGACAGGCGGAGATGAATTTCTTCTCATCCTAACGCAAACGAACGAGGAAACAAACGCGAAGATTATTCGGAATATCCGAGAAGAAATCAGTGAGACGGCGACGAAGATGCAGCTTCCGTTTTCACTTACTGTCAGCGCAGGATGTGTTGTTACGGATATGAAGAGCGATAAGAGCCTCGACGATTATGTGAGGGAAGCGGATGAAATCATGTATCAGGAAAAAGTAGAGAAAAAAGCGAATCGGAAATAGAGAACCTAAGTCCATCATGTGAAAGAATATATTTGAGCGGTTTTTTATGGAAAGGTAATGCCCTCTCCAATATTGGGAAAAATCAAGGCGGCGGCGCAGTCGAATACAAAAAGCAACAGCAGAATTGTATTCAGATTGCGTCGCGTTTTTGCTGATAGATGAAAAAAGAATCGACGAAGCATACCGGACAGAATACCAATCCAGATTGCCCCCGCAATGCCGAAACCAAGGGCAGACCATAGGCAGATATAGCCATGAAAATGAAAGGGATATCCGGAATAATCCCAATAGCGAAGTCCCCATGTGATATCAAGAAAATATCCGACGGCAAGCTCTAGAAAGCTCCCGAGAAATGCTGACAGAAAAAATAAAACGATAAAACGTTGAAGGTGATAGAAGAATCCCATTTTCCGGCGAGCACGCATGGAAAAAGCAGCAGAATCCGATGCGCCGGAAAATGACCCGGCGGAAAGCGACCGATGCGCAAGCAGGACATGAAAGAGGACGGCTCCGGTGCCGTAAACCGGAAGCCATGGTCCATAAAAGAAACCGCGATTTACATAAGTCCCTTCCATCAGGTAGAGCAGGAATACTTCCCAAAGAAAGCCCGAAGCGGAACCGACAAAGAAGAAAAAAATCTCTAGCGAGATAATATCTGCAATATAGTTCTGCTCCGGTGGGCAGAGTTCGTGAAAATCCGGTAAACGAGTCTGCTTTTTCATGGGAATAGCATGCCCAATTTTAGAAAAATCTTTCGAACAATCCACCTAAAAAGATAACAACTGTATAGCTTCCCATAAGAATCTCGTAGTTTTGAATTGCCACGATAAAAGTGTCCGGTTTTTTCTGCTCTTTGTGGAATGCACGGACATTTTTCCAAACGGCAGGGAACGTCAGCAGTATCAGCAGACAGATTGGATGGAGCATTCCAAACAGTACCATAATACACGGTGCGATATAACACAGAAGATAGAGCACGGAAAACAGGGTTAAGGAGTTTTTAGTGCCTAAATAATATGGCAGAGTAAAGCGCTTTACCAGAATATCCTTTTCCACATCACAGGTGTTGTTGGCAAGCATAATGTTGGCGGTTACACAGGTCGGAATCACGCATAAAAGAATCAGAGTAAGCAATGGAAGGACTTGAAGATTTATGGTGATTTCTTCCAGGCTTAACTGAAGCGTCAGATAAGTTCCTTCCGGCATGTTGATATACAGCAGGAGAAATGGAACAAAGATTCCCTGAAAAAGTCCCGAGAACAGTTCACCCAAAGGTAACCTGGAAATCGGAACCGGACCGTAAGTGTAGCAGACGCCGCATAAAAAGCACAGAATACCAAGCAACAGCACTACAACGTCGGTACAATAGGCAAGATATAAGCCTAATCCGGCGCTTATAAGAAACATTATACAGATTGCAATCAGTCCGGCACGCCTATTAATTGGAAGCATTTCCGGATAATCTTTGCTGTCAATGTAATTATTGATGGCAGTTGTTGTCAGGTCAAATACAAACATTGCGACAAAAAATATGGAAGTCAGCTTCCAGTTTATAATCTGCCTGCTATAAAACAAAAAGGCGAGTGTCATAAAAAAAGTAAAAAGACTTGTGATTTTTGTTTGAATTTCTACATACTTGAGAAATTTTTTCAACATTATGCGTACCCTCTACATTCTTTATCATTATCTATCAAAGGATTGTAGCATTGAAAGAATAAAAAAGCAAATCTTTTCTAGGACGAAAGTACTTTAATACGTGAATGCGTGACTACGGGAACTGACGAAGTTGCTACAATAATCCTAGTGTGGTAAAATGTCCTGCGTGCGTGGATTATTCGAGAACGCGCAGGAAACTCTAAGAACGAAAGAGGAGAATGTCATGATTAATATCGTTGTTATCGGAGCGGGTTATGCAGGAGTGCTAGCCACGAAAAAACTTGAGAAAAAACTCCGGAAAAAGGGAGTTGCAGGTGAGACACAGATTACACTTATTGATAAGCATCCTTATCACACGATGCTGACAGAATTACATGAGGTTGCAGCTTGTCGTGTGGGTGAGGAAAGCGTTAAGATGAATCTTGACCAAATCTTTGCGAGACGAAAAGTGAATGTTGTTTTAGATACAGTCACCAAGATTCAGTTCGAGAATCAGAAGGTTGTAGGCGAGAATGGGGAGTATGATTATGACTACCTTGTGTTGGCAGCAGGCTCAAAGCCAACCTATTTTGGTGTGGAAGGTGCCGAGGAGTTCAGCTATACACTCTGGTCTTATGACGATGCAGTCAAATTAAGAGATAGAATTCACGACTGTTTCCGATTGGCAGCGGATGAGCCGAAGGAAGAAAAGAGACGTGAACTTTTAAGTTTTTATATTGTGGGTGCCGGATTTACCGGTGTAGAGATGGCAGGAGAACTGGCGGAATATGTGCCGATTTTGTGCAAACGTTTTCACGTCAAGCCGGAAGACGTTACTATCGTTGATGTAGACGGCTTATCCCGTCCGGTTCCGGTGTTGCCTGAAAAGCTGTCCGGTAAGGTAGAGAGACGACTGGTAAAACAGGGCGTGCAGGTAGTCATGAACTCCAGCGTTGTGGGTGTAGGCGAGAACTTCATCAAATTAAAACAGGGCGATGAGGTAACACAGCATACGGCAGGTACCGTTATCTGGACGGCGGGTATTGAAAGTGCAGAGATTACGGCCGATACTGCAAAAGAGGTAAAGAGTGCAGGCAGAGGAAGAATCGAGGTTGATTCCTACTTAAGATGTGTGGATCATGAAAATGTATACGTCATTGGCGATAATATGATGTACACTGCACCGGGTGAAGAACGTCCGGTTCCACAGATGGTTGAAAATGCAGAACACAGCGCATCTACTGCCGCGAACAACATTACGGCAGCAATTACCAGGAAAGTGGAAATGGAAGAGTACAATCCGAAGTTCCACGGAATTATGGTCTGCATTGGTGGACGTTATGGTGTGGCAAGAGGCGGTATGGCAAAGCATCAGATGAATCTGGCTTCTTTCTTTGCCATGTTTGCAAAGCATTTTATTAATATTGTTTACTTTGTTCAGGTAATGGGCTGGACCAAGGTATTTAGCTATCTGAAGCATGAAATCTTTACGATTCGCAATAATCGCAGCTTTTTAGGCGGACATTTCTCGAACCGGACTCCGAGCTTCCTTTTAGTGCCTCTGCGCGTATGGCTGGGTGCTGTATGGGTATTTGAAGCTGTGATGAAGATTGTGGAAGGCTGGTTTAAAAAACCGATGTTGGCAAGCTTTTTCGGCGGTGCAAATGCGTGGTATGATTCTCTGCTGGGCAATGCAACAGCAGTAGACGCAGCAGCAAGTGCAAGTACGACAGTAAGTACCGCAGTAGACGCAGCAGCGAGTGCAAGCACGACGGTAAGCACAGCAGTAGATGCAGCAGCAAGTGCGACCGGTGCAGTGGCAGACGCAGTAACAAGTGTTGGTACCGTTTTGATGAATTGGGATTTTGGATTGTTCCGTACGATTCTTGTCAGCGGAAAAGACCTCGCAAGTTCTGCATTAGGAGATTATGCGTTTAAAGTAGATATTCCGTTTGTCAACTGGTTTTTGGAGAATGCAGTTCTCTCCAGTGATGGCATGCAGATGTTCATGCAGATTATGATTGTAGTGTTAGAACTGTTAATCGGACTTGGATTAATCGGTGGCTTATTTACATTCCCGTCAGCAGGAGTATCCCTGATTCTTCAGGTGATGTTCTTAAGCACAACCGGATTGTACTTAAACAGCATCTGGATGGTATTTGCATCCATCGCTGTACTGATTGGCAGTGGTTATACGGTTGGTCTTGATTACTATGTAGGACCGTTCTTAAAGAAACACTGGAAAAATGTAAAATGGGTTAAAAGGTGGTATCTCTACAATGACTAGGTTGTCTTTGAATTTCGACACCGCTTTTACGCAGGCGAAGGAAGAAGTTGACCGCGTATTGCTGGCGGCGCCGTTGCTTATTCGTAGGTACACGTCTTATCTGACACAGACGCACGGGAAGTTCGTCAGAGCCAGAGCGGTGTTAGCGTGTGCAATGGATGAGGAAGGATGTATAGGTGAGGATGCAATTATCTTCGCGGCTGCAATCGAGGTCCTTCATCTGGCGACGCTGGTTCATGATGACATTATGGACGATGCTGCTCTGCGCAGAGGACAGGAGACGCTTCAGAAGAAGTTTGGCAAGAGAACGGCGGTTATTTGCGGAGATTATCTGTTGTCAGCAGCAATCCAGGAACTGCGGAAAGTGCAGGATACGGACAAATATAAGCAGTTAAATATTCCAAATTATGTGGAGCAGATCTGCATGGGCGAGCTGCGGCAGAATATGAACAACCGTAATTACGGATTGTCGATGTACCGGTATTTGAGCATCATCAATGGCAAGACAGCGGCGTTATTCGAGGCTTCCTATTTTGCAGGAGCGGTGGTTCATGAGAAGGATGAGGCAAGATTGCGGTTGTATCGTCAGTTGGGACGTTACACCGGTGTGATTTTCCAGTTGACAGATGACTGTATTGACTATGAAAATGATGAGCAGACCGCTTTAAAGAGTGTGCAGTCCGATTTTGAGCAGGGAGTTGTTACGCTTCCGGTAATTCATACATTTTCACAGAAACCGGAGCTTAAGAGCAAAGCAGAGACCGGAACACTTTCCAAGGAGGAACTCCTTGCGGCGGTGAAGAATTGCGGTGGTGTCGCATTTACACATCAGACAGCAAAGCGTTATTATGCCAAGGCAAGGCGTGCATTGGATGCATTGCATCTTTCTGGGCAGAAAGCAGATATTTTGAAAGAACTGCTCGATAAGTCTTACTATGGATTGAAAAAATAGTTATTTTTCCGGCTGATGCCGGTGAAATATAGAAACTTTTACAAGAGAAAGGGAAAAGATTATGAAAAAAAGATTAGCAGTATTGTTGAGTATGGTACTTACAGTATCCGTATTGGCAGTGGGATGTGGAGACACAAAGGCTGATGCAGGTAATCAGGGACAGACTTCTGTTTCTACAGAAGCAGAAAGTGGTGACGCAGCAGCAAGCAGTGATGCAGCAGTTGCTACAGAGGGAAGCTTAAAGACAGGACTTGGAATTATTACAAGTGTTTCCGGTTCTGCAGATGCAGCAGATGCAGACGGTGTTGCGGAGGCAGATGTGACCATCGCAGCAGTTACCGTTGATGCAGACGGCAGGATTGTAGAATGTACGATCGATATTGCACAGACTGTTATCAACTTTAGTGCAGAAGGTAAGATTACAACTGATTTAGCAACCGAGTACCAGACCAAGCAGGAGTTAGGCGAGGGATATGGTATGAAGGCAGCTTCCGGTATCGGAAAAGAGTGGAATGAGCAGGCAGATGCTTTTGCAGCATACTGTGTAGGTAAGACTGCTGATGAAGTAGCCGGAATCGCAGTAACAGAGACCGGTGTAGCAGCAGATGAGGACTTAGCAGCATCCTGTACCGTACATATCGGTGGATTTCAGGAAGTTGTAGCAAAGGCTGTAAACAATGCAACAGAGGCAGGCGCACAGGCAGGCGATAAGCTTGGTCTTGGCGTTTCTACAAATATTGCAAAATCCGCAGATGCATCCGCAGATGCAGACGGTGTTGCACAGGCATACACAACTGTTTCCGTAGTTACCGTTAATGCAGACGGCAAGATTACAAGTGCTGTAATTGATGCAGTTCAGGCAAACGTAAACTTCGATACAACCGGTAAAATTACATCTGATTTAACAGCAGAGGTTGCTTCTAAGAACGAGCTTGGCGATGCATATGGTATGAAGGCAGCTTCTTCCATCGGAAAAGAGTGGAACGAGCAGGCAGCAGCATACGCAGCATATGCTGTTGGAAAGACTGCTGACGAAGTAAATGCAACAGCAGTGGCAGAGGGAGTTCCTTCTGATGCGGACTTAGCAGCTTCTGTAACTGTACACATTACAGATTTCAACACTGTAATCACAAAGGCAGTTAACAACGCAAAATAAGTAAGAGGCGCTGAACATGTGAGGGGTGTGCATATATGCGCACTCCTCTTTTGTGCAATAGAAAACTGTGTTCTATTGCATGAAAGAGAAGTGCGCAGATGCGAAGCGCGCTTTTGTTCTGTAAGGTGTAAAGTATTGTATTTTGAGGAAGAGACATGAAGAAGATTAGAATGGCAGCCGCATTATTGGTAGCAACTGTAATTGTTTGTTTTTTTTCATATAGGCAGTCCGCGGGTGATTTGGCGGTGACCGCTGAATTGACCCGTTACAATGCGACGTTTCTGGATGTGTTTGATACAAGAACAGAGATTGTCGGATATGGGGCAAGCAAAGAAGAATTTACCGCGCAAGTAGAACTGTTAAAAGAGAAACTAATCTATTATAATAATCTATATGATATTTATAATGATTATGAAGGTATGAACAATATCAAGACGATTAACGATAATGCAGGCGTCGCTCCTGTAGTTGTAGATGAGGAAATTATTAATCTGTTAAAGTTTAGCAAGGACATGTATGAGCTTACCGACGGACAGGTGAATATTGCCATGGGAAGTGTACTTTCCATATGGCATGATTACAGAGAACACGGTATGGTTGATCCGGATAATGCAACACTTCCGCCGATGGATAGGCTAGTAAGCGCATCTGTATACACGGATATCAGCCATGTGAAGATAGATGAAGAGGCATCCACGGTTTACCTTGAGGATCCGGAACTGTCACTGGATGTAGGTGGAATTGGGAAAGGCTATGCCGTGCAGAAGGTGGCAGATTATGCGAGAGAAATCGGCATGGAAAATGTCCTCATCAGCGTGGGCGGAAACGTCTGCGCAGTAGGAGAAAAAATAGACGGATCAAAGTGGAGGCTTGGCATTCAGAATCCGGATATGAGCAGTGAGACGGAATATTCCGAAAAAGTTGATTTGAAGGATGAGTGCGTGGTCACCAGTGGAAATTACCAGAGATATTATATGGTCGATGGAGTGCGCTATTGCCATATTGTGGACCCGGATACACTGATGCCTGCAGATTATTTTGCATCTGTATCCATTATTACAGATGATTCCGGCATGGCAGATGCACTGTCGACGGCAGTTTATAATATGCCCCTCGAAGACGGAATTGCTTTTGTGAATGGCATGGATGGCGTGGAAGCAATGTGGATTTTGGAGGGCGGAAGCATCCGATATTCCGACCATTTCAAGGAGTATATTGCAGAATAGAAGCAGAGGAAGATATGGAAAAGAAAACCAGAAAAAATGATATCATATTGATTGCAGTGCTGGCGGTGATTGCACTCATATCCTACGTGGGAATCGGATTTTTCCAAGGCGCAAATACTTCAAACGGCGTGGCAGTGGTTACCATCGACGGCGAAGAATATGGGCGCTACCCGTTAGTGGTAGACACTACGGAGAAAATTGAGTTACCGGACGGTTCCTACAATTTATTGGAAATCAAAGATGGCAAGGCAGATATTACAGATGCCTCCTGCCCGGATGGAATCTGCGTTAACCACCGTGCGGTCAGCAAGAGAGGACAGAGCATTGTCTGCCTGCCAAATAAGGTTGTCGTAGAGATTGAAAACGGTGAAGAGTCAGATATAGATTTTATGGTGAATTAGAGAGAGCAAGCATATGAAAACGAAAAAGATAGCATATTTGGGGCTGCTCATTGCCCTAGCGTTTGTATTTTCCTATATTGAATTTTTGATTCCGGTGAACATCGGTGTGCCGGGCGCGAAGCTCGGTCTGGCAAATCTGGTGGTCATTGTGGCGCTGTATACGCTCGGAGAACGGGATGCGTTTCTTTTGTCAGTGGTGAGAATCGTGCTGGTTGGATTTACTTTTGCAAATATGGCAAGTATGATATACAGTCTGGCGGGTGGTATTTTAAGTTACCTTGCCATGCTGATTGCCAAGAGAACAAAGCTGTTATCGATGACCGGTGTCAGCGTGCTTGGCGGAGTGTTCCACAATGTGGGGCAGATTATTGTCGCAATTCTGGTGCTGGAGACGGCAAGTCTCGTTTACTATTTGCCGGTACTTTTGATTGCCGGAATCACATCCGGTGTAATCATCGGTATATTGGGCGCAATGGTCACAAAACGGATGGCAGGCATCGTGGAGAAGTAGCTTTGTCAGTTTACTTATAAGCCAGGCAAAAAAGCCTTGTAAACATGGTAATCGTAGCTTATAATAGTAGAAATTGATGCACACGCTTCTTAGAACGGGAGTGGCGTGCATGGAATTAGAACAATCAGGAGGAAAATGGTTCATGAATCAGGAAAAAGTAATCGTCATTGACTTTGGCGGTCAGTACAACCAGCTTGTTGCCAGACGTGTCAGAGAGTGCAATGTTTACTGTGAGATATATTCCTACAAGACGGACATCGAACAGATCAAAGCAATGAATCCCAAGGGAATCATTCTTACCGGCGGACCGAACAGTTGTTATGAGGAGGGAGCACCTACTTATACGAAGGAACTGTTCGAATTGGGAATCCCGGTGCTTGGTCTGTGCTATGGTGCGCAGTTGATGATGCATGTTTTGGGAGGCAAGGTGGAGAAAGCACCGGTGCGTGAGTACGGTAAGACAGAGGTATTCGTGGATACGACATCGCCGTTGTTTACAGATGTTACTCCGACAACGATTTGTTGGATGAGCCATTTTGACTATATTTCTAAGACTGCTCCGGGATTTTCCATCGTGGCACATACCGCAGACTGCCCGGTTGCAACTGCCGAGAACAGAGAAAAGAACCTGTATGCGATTCAGTTCCATCCGGAGGTGCTTCACACCCAGGAAGGTACAAAGATGCTGTACAACTTCGTGCGCGGTGTCTGCGGCTGTGCAGGAACGTGGCGCATGGATTCCTTTGTGGAGAATACGATAAAAGAAATCAGAGAAAAGGTAGGCGACGGCAAGGTGCTCCTCGCGTTATCCGGCGGTGTGGATTCTTCTGTTGCAGCGGGACTTTTATCAAGAGCTATCGGTAAGCAGCTTACCTGTGTGTTCGTAGACCACGGTCTTCTCCGCAAGGATGAAGGGGATGAAGTAGAAGCGGTATTCGGTCCGAACGGACAGTTCGATTTGAATTTTATCCGAGTAAATGCGCAGGAGCGCTATTATGGCAAGTTGGCCGGTGTGACAGAGCCGGAACAGAAGCGCAAAATTATTGGTGAAGAGTTTATTCGCGTATTCGAGGAGGAAGCCAAGAAAATTGGTGCGGTAGATTTCCTCGCACAGGGAACGATTTACCCGGATGTGGTAGAAAGTGGACTCGGCGGCGAGTCAGCGGTCATCAAATCGCATCACAATGTAGGTGGTCTGCCTGAGTATGTTGATTTTAAGGAAATCATTGAGCCGCTTCGCAACCTCTTTAAGGATGAAGTGCGCAAAGCCGGCTTAGAGCTTGGCATTCCGGAAAAACTTGTGTTCCGTCAGCCGTTCCCGGGCCCTGGACTTGGCATCCGAATCATCGGCGAAGTTACTGCTGAGAAGGTGCGCATCGTGCAGGACGCCGATGCAATCTACCGTGAGGAGATTGCAAAAGCAGGTCTTGACCGGAGCATCGGACAGTATTTTGCTGCGCTGACCAATATGCGTTCCGTAGGTGTCATGGGCGATGAGAGAACTTATGATTATGCGGTAGCACTTCGTGCAGTGAATACGGTAGATTTCATGACAGCCGAGGCGGCTGAGATTCCGTTTGAGGTGCTTCAGACGGTGATGAGTAGAATAATCAATGAAGTCAGAGGGGTCAATAGGGTATTTTATGATTTGACCAGTAAGCCACCTGGAACGATTGAGTTCGAGTAGCGGACAGAAATGCCGAAAGCCTGTATTTATGTGGGCTTTCGGCATTTTTGTCTTAAATGGCTCTACTTTGGAGCTATTTGTGTGCGGAGTGACGGACACTATCAGAGCGAGATACGCAAAGCGTATCTCGCCTATGTGTGGAAGAGGTGCATGGAATGATTGATTTCATTGAATTGAAATTGGTAACAGAGGAAGATGCGGAGTGTTTGTATAGACTTCAAGTAGAAGCTTTTATGCCGTTACATGAGAAATATCAGGACGACGAGACAAGCCCGGCGAAAGAAAGTCTTGAAAAAGTAACTGGGAAGATTGTTGAGGAGCATTCTGATTTCTACTTCATTGAGTTTCATGGAGAAAAAGTTGGAGGTGTGAGAGTCAGGTGGCATCAAGGTAAAAAGGTGTTCAAAAATGTTAATTGGATATCACCTATTTTCATAATTCCTAAATATCAAAATAAAGGGATTGCAAGCAGAGCGATAGAAAAACTATTTGAATTGTATCCGGATACAATAGAATGGCGATTGGATACAATTAAACAGGAGGCTGGTAATTGTCATTTATATGAAAAATGTGGTTTTGTTAAAGTCGGTAAGGAGAAAATAGTCAACAAAAAGATGACCTTAGTTGATTATGTAAGAAACTGTACTAATGTAAGAAGATTTGAAGAAAAGGATGCAGATGAGGTTCGGAATCTAATTGTAAGGAATTTTGTAGAGGTTAATAGTAAGGATTATGGAACTGTAGCTATGGAGAAACTTGCGAAAGTTTATGATTCAAAAAAGGTTCTAAATATCGCCGGTTATGCACATATGTATGTCTTTGAATGGGATGGCAAGATAGTTGGTACAGGCTCAATTTCAAGTTTTTGGGGAAGCGAGACGGAGAGTATTTTGTTAATCATTTTTGTTCTTCCGGAATTTCATGGAAAAGGAATCGGAAGAAAAATCATAAATACACTGGAAAAGGATGATTTCTATGTAAGGGCAACGCGTATCGAGATACCTGCATCTATTACAGCAACAGAGTTTTACAGAAAATTTGGATATGATTATAAAAATGGTGTTAAGGCGTTAGATGAAGAACATCATTACAGGCTGGAAAAATTTAAGGAGGCAGGACAATGAAACATTTTATACATTTGAGTGATTTTTCAAAACAGGAAATAGTACATATATTTGAATTGGCAGATAAAATAAACGTAGATTATGGAAATACCAAGCCATTGAAGGGAAAAACGATTATTTTATTTTTCCCGGAGAGCAGCATTAGAACAAGGGTTTCTTTTGAAAAGGGAATACAAATGCTGGGAGGAAACACAATTTTGTTTCCGCCGGAAACTCTGGATAAGAAAGAAGATAGGAAGGATGTGGTAGGGTATCTTGAAAACTTCGCAGATATGGTGATTGTTCGTCATAGTGATTTGTCATTAATAGAGTATATGGCAGAGAATTCACATATACCAATGATAAATGCTATGACTTCTGTGAATCATCCATGTGAGATACTGACAGACCTATATGCTCTGTCAAAGAAATATGTAGATTATTGTGAAAAGGAATACCTTTTTATGGGAGCAAGAGGTAATATTGGAAACACATGGAAAGTAGCGTCGGAATTGCTGGGTTTTCCGTTTACCCAGTGTTGCCCCAAAGGATATGAAATCGAGGGAGCAAACGTATGTTATGATTTGGAGGAAGCTGTTGTTGGAAAAGATATTGTTTGTACAGATTCGATTCCTACATCAGCAAAGGATGAGTTTAAAGGTTATCAAATTAGTTTAGAACATCTGAAACATGCAAATCCGGGTGCTTGCTTAAATCCGTGCCCACCATTTTTTAGAGGAGAAGAGGTATCTGCCAATGCCATTGGTAGTGAATATTTTGTAGGATATGAGTTCAAGAAACACTTGTTGGAAGTTCAGCAGGCAATTATTTGTTATCTGTTTCGTTGTGTGTAAATCTCGTGCCAATGTGCGAGAATTAAGAAGATATATGGCGGAGTATACAAACGCAGTTTTGATTTTGGAGGTGAAATAGCAGATATATATATGATTAGATTGTGATATACTTGATTTAAGTGCTTCGCAGTTTAAAATGTGAAACGTTAATTTCCAGGGGGATAAGTATCTTATCGCCCTGTTTTGTATTATTCTATGCTTGTAGAGAACACTTCTTGTGTAGCAAACTTTTGTGTTAATTACCTTGAGACTACCGCTTATATCAGTTATACTTAAATTGTAGTTGCAAAAATATGCCATAGATTATAAAAAAGATGTGCGCTCATAACTAAGAGGCATATTCACAAAAATGATACCAAACTAGGATTGCTATTTTTTTGATAGTGAATTTTTCGTGGAAAAGAAGGAACAAAGCAGATGAATACGAGAAAACACATGATTATTATAAAAGGTGAAATAAAAACATCCGAAATTAGATTTTGCAGGTATAATGCCAATACGCAAAAGATGGATGTGGAATTTAACAACGGGAAAACATATTCATATGCATATTCAAATGTGGAATGGTTAAAAGAACCGATAGTATTGAATCCAAATATGTATCGTATTAGCAGAGAAGGACGGGAGTTCTTTGCCATAGAAGCTATAAATGTATTTAGAAGTACATATGATTCTTACTGGCATATTTGTTTTGGAGATGGTAGTGAGAGAGATTATCCTCAAAGCGAATTAAGAATTGTTGAATCTTGCTTAAGCCAGAGTCAATCTGCGAATGTTTTTGAATATATAAAACAGATTGCGAATCTAAGTGACCTTAAGAATGAAGCAACTGGTGAAAAAATGCTTGCAAAAAAATATGAGAAAATATCTTTTGTAGGTAACGATGTAGCGTTAGCAAAGTATTTAAATCCATCTTCATTGCAAACTGACAAGGTAATACGTGAATATCTACCGATTTTCCCGTTTGGATGTAATAATAGTCAATATAAGGCCGTTAAGAGTGCCATGGAAAATCAAATTAGTGTAATTCAAGGACCGCCAGGTACGGGAAAGACACAGACCATATTGAATATTATTGCCAATATATTAATGCAAGGAAAAACTGTTCAGATAGTTTCCAATAATAATTCAGCTACTGAGAATGTATATGAGAAACTATCGTCGCCGAAATATAATTTGGGTTTTGTTGCGGCAACATTAGGCAGTTCAGAGAATAAGAAAATATTTGTTAAACAACAGGATGTGAATTATCCGGATTTTTCATCATGGAAAATAGAAGAAAAGCAAAGTGCTTTGCAGAAAAATATTTCCGAAAAATCTATGCGATTAAGAGATGTTTTTGATAAGCAAGAGAGATTAGCATGTCTGAGGCAGGAACATGCTCAATTAGCGACAGAACTGGAATATTTCAACCAATATGTTGAGGAGTCGGATGTTGATACTGATAGTATAAGGTTTAAGAAAAAGCTTTCTTCAAAACAATGGATGGCAATGTGGCAGGAATGCCAGATAATTTCAGAGGAAAAGCAGAAAATAGGAATCTTGTTTAAGATAAAAGCCTTTTTCAGATATGGTATTACGGATACTAACTTTTATAAACAGGATATTTCAAAAGTAATTACCACATTTCAAGCTATGTACTATCGTACCAAGCAAGTGGAGTTGACTAAAGAAATCGAAGAAATTGAGAAATATTTAAATAGTGTCAATAAGGATTTGCTCGATGATTTGTGTAGCCAATCAATGACTATTTTAAAAGACAAGTTGGCAAGGAAATACGAAGGAAATCAAAAACGCAGAATATTTAATGAAGATGATTTGTGGAAAGAACCCTATGATGTTTTAGAGGAGTATCCGGTTATTTTAAGTACAACATTTTCATCAAGAAGCAGCTTAAATACAGAGGTGGTGTATGATTATCTCATTATGGATGAAGCATCACAGGTAGACATTGCAACAGGTGCGTTGGCACTGTCTTGTGCAAGAAATGTTGTTATTGTAGGGGATACAAAACAACTTCCAAATGTTGTTACAGAGGATATAAAGACAAAGGCAAAAGCAATATTTGATAGTTTTAATATCAATGAAGGGTATCAGTTCACAAAAAGTTTTTTACAGTCGATTTTGGATGTTATTCCTAACGTAACACAAACGCTGTTGCGAGAACACAATAGGTGTCATCCTAAAATAATTAATTTCTGCAACCAGAAATTTTATCGTGGTGAATTGATGATAATGACAACGGACAAAGGTGAAGAAGACGTTTTGGCGGTAGTGAAAACTGTACCGGGGAATCATGAGCGTAATCATTATAGTCAACGTCAGATAGATGTGATAAAAAATGAAATTATACCTAAATATGTTTCAGATACAGAAGAGACAGGAATTATAGCACCATATAAGAATCAAGTGGAAGCGTTAGAAAGGGAGATTAAGGATATAGACGCTGCAACAGTACATAAGTTTCAAGGCAAAGAAAAAGAGACTATTATCATATCAACGGTAGATGATGAAATTTCAGATTTTGCAGATGATCCTTACTTAATCAATGTGGCTGTCTCAAGAGCAAAAAAGAAACTGCTGCTGGTTGTTACAGGTAACGAACAGGTTAAAGAACGAAATATAACGGATTTGATAGATTACATTCAATATAATAATTTTGAGGTTGTTGATAGTAAGATATACTCAATTTTTGATTACCTTTATAAGCAGTATACGGAGGAAAGAAAGGCATACCTGCAAAAACATAAAAAGGTATCAGAATATGATTCTGAAAATCTAATGTATTCATTAATAGACGAAATTATTGCTGATAATAAGTATTCGAGCTTGGATGTGCTTTGTCATTTCCCGTTGAATATGTTGATTAAAAATCCGGAATTATTAAATGAACAAGAATGCCAGTATGTAATGAATCCGGCTACGCATTTGGATTTTCTGATATATAACAGAATTGGTAAGAGACCTGTGTTGGCGATTGAAGTTGATGGATACGAATATCACAAAGAAGATACAGCGCAGGCTTCACGTGATTTGCTGAAAAATCATATATTGGGGTTGTATGAAATTCCGTTGTTGAGATTTAAGACAAATGGCAGTGGTGAAAAAGAAAAAATTATAGAAACGTTAGATGAATTGATTGGATAACGGAAGAAAAGGTACATATGGAAATTATTGAAAAAGATGGGTTGCAAGAATTGCCAGCTATTGTAAAGGAAAATCCATATGGCAAATTCTTAATAACAGGAAGTGGAAGGTTTTTACTATGAGATTGAATGAAGTAGATTTGAATGGAAACAGTGAGTTGGTGTTTCGCTTTCGAAGTATAGACACAATACTGGAATATGATGAATTGAAGAATCTGGAAATGTATTTTTGTCCTTTTGAGATGGAAGATGATGCTTTTGAGGGGGCGCTCAATTTATATTGGAAAGGCGATGAAATTCTTTGGGACAATTTTATTGGGCATTATTTTATCACGTTTTTGATTTACTATATTGGATTAATACTATCAGACGATGCGGAACGTAAAATTCCAGATAAAATAAACTGGAGACAATTTCGATCAGGTTTTAATATGGAAGGTTTGATTCTTCAGCTATTGGATAAACCAATCGTTAAGATGGTAAAAGATTTTGCTATGGCAAAGGAACATAAAGTGGAAAGTGATGAACTTCGGCTATATTTAAGTCTTCTACATGGTGCTGTTTTAGAAGTTGTAGACCATATGATGAAGGATGAGGTACTTGAAATTAAAGGTAGAGTAGAAAATATTGATTATGTAAAGGAGATAGAAAACGTTAATTGGGAAGAGGCTAAGGAGAAGGGTTCATTTCGAGTCTTGAATCAGATGCTTCAAAGACAGAAAAAAAGGTTAGATTCGCCAAAATTATCAGGTTGGCAACGATGGCTTGTTATGGAATTTCCGAATGACTATTTTGATGTGCTTAACGAGATGGTGTTTCCCAAGTGGTATATTGTTAGTTTCTGCAGGAATTGTACAAATACAAGAAATTGGGCACAATATGGTGACTCTAATAGAGGCGTTTGCCTTATCTATCGAACGCATCAAGGTGCGACTGGCAGAGGACTTCGAATTAAGACGTGTCATGAATATTCTACGAGCAAAGGGAAAATTATTAAGAATCATATAGAACCATTATATAAAGTAGAATATTCTGCAAATCATCCTGAACTGAATTTTTTCGAGATGCTGGGAAGTTTACCCGGAAAGATGCTGGATGAATGGTTTCATGATCGTGAAGGAAATGCAAGCTCATATTATGTAAAACGTGATAACGGTCCAAAATGGAAAGAGTGGCATCAAAGATATTGGAACACGTTTCAGAAGTTAGTTATTCGTAAAGGTGAAGATTGGGATGGACTTGAAGAAGAAAGGATAGTTCTTGAGAACTCATTTCTAGTGGATTACGAAAATGATCTTTCTGAACGAAAAATCCGATATGATTTCGAAGAACTACGGGGAATCATATGGGGATGCAATGTGAAAGAGAGTAGGAAAAATGAGATTAGGTCAATAATTAATGAATTGTGTGCAAATAGCGGAAGAGCTGATTTTGAGTTTTATCAAGCCGTTAAAGACCCCTCAAGCCTTGAGATTTGGATTGAAAAGGAAATTCTATAGAAATAAATAGTACATAAATTGCAGAAAATATTTGTTATACTGGTATGAGTTCAAACCGAGCAAATTTTTGATGACAGTCAAAATGAAATGTTTATTTTTGCCCGTTTTTAATAAAAAATACATATTTTCTCCGGATAAAATCAATAAAATGTACCGTTTGTGACAAAACGACAATATGCTAATCTGATTTTGAAAGGAGGAAGTATTTGTGAGAAAAAAACTAAAAGGGTTACTGTTGTTAATGGTTTTGTGCGTACAGCTTGTATTGCCATCTGCTGAGGTACTGGCGGCGCAGACAATCTATGACAACGAAATTGGCACACAAGACGGCTACAATTATGAATTGTGGAAAGATTACGGAACCACAAGCATGACATTGAACGGCGGGGGGAAATTTAGCTGTCAATGGAGTGATATCGGAAATGCCTTGTTTAGAAAAGGCATGAAGTTCGATAACACAAAGACTTATCAGCAGATAGGAAACATTTCCATTAATTATGGTTGTAATTATCAACCAAATGGCAACTCGTATTTGTGCGTTTACGGATGGACCACAGATCCGTTGGTGGAGTATTACATCGTAGAGAGCTGGGGAACCTGGCGTCCACCCGGAGCAACCGCCAAAGGAACGATTACGGTAGATGGTGGCACCTATGAGGTGTATGAGACCACACGCGTAAATCAGCCATCCATTCAGGGAAATACAACGTTCCAGCAGTATTGGAGTGTTCGTACTTCCAAGAGAACAAGCGGTACCATTTCCGTAACTGAGCATTTTAAGGCTTGGGAAAACATGGGAATGAACATGGGAAAACTCTATGAAACAGCGCTTACGGTAGAGGGCTACCAGAGCAGTGGTTCTGCTGATGTTTATCAGAATACCATCAGTGTAGGCGGAAGCTCAAGCTCAGACGGCTCATCAGGCGGTTCGTCGTCTGGTTCTACAGGTGGAAGTGTTGGTACGGGAGATAAAATTGAGTGTGAGAACATGACAGTTACCGGGCAGTATGCCGGGAAAATCAGTTCTCCTTTTAGTGGAGTGGCTTTGTATGCCAATAATGACTCTTGCAAATTTACACAGTATTTTGCATACGGAATGCATGACTTTACACTAAGAGGATGCTCAAACAATTCTAACATGGCGAAAGTTGACCTAAAGATTGGTGGACAGACCAAGGGAACTTTCTACTTCGGAGATCAATATCCGGCAGAATATACAATCAAGAACGTAAGCCATGGAACCGGCAATCAGGAAATCGAATTAGTGGTGACAAGCGATGACGGACAGTGGGATGCATATGTTGATTACCTTCAGATTGGCAGCGGTTCGGAAAGTACAACAGGTGGAAATACAGGGGGAAATATGAATACATCTACAAAGATGGTGGCGCTGACCTTCGATGACGGTCCCTCCTCTACAACGAGCGAGGTTTTGGATGTGCTAGAACAGTATGATGTGAAGGCAACCTTTTTCCTAATCGGTGAGCAGATTAATATGGATACACTGCCGATTATGCAGAGGCAGTTGAGCATGGGGTGTGAACTGGCGAACCATTCCTACAATCATGTGGATATGAGCAACCTAAGCGCGACGGATATTAAGAATCAGATTGACTGGACGTCTTCTGCAATTAAGAATGCAGTAGACTATGATGTGAAGTTCTTTCGTCCGCCTTATCTTGCAACAAGCAATTCCATGTATGAGAATGTTGATTTAGCGTTTATTCAGGGGATTGGCTGTAACGATTGGGAGTCCGGTGTATCTGCAAGTCAGAGAGCAAACACGATACTGAGCAGTGTGGAAGACGGCTCTATTATACTGCTTCATGATTTTCAGGGAAATACCAATACCGTGCAGGCGTTGCCGACAATTATTGAAGGCTTAAAGGCGCAGGGATATACCTTTGTAACAGTAAGTGAACTGTTTGAGTATAAGGGAGTAGATCCAAATCAGGAATACAAAATCTGGACAAATGTATATAAATAAATTTTCCCGAATTGTATGAAAAATTGTATATAACAGAAAAAGACTTGTTTGGCATTCTGCCGAGCAAGTCTTTTTGAATTTGAGCAATAACGATTGACAGGTACAAAGCCCGGGTACAATAGTATAATCAAAGCCGAAAATGTAATACTGTAACATGGGAGGCAACAATGACAGAGCAAGCACCTTTCTTTATGATTATAAGTACCGATGAATTCCGGGAGAAAAAGGAAGATTTCCCGCATTATAAAGAGCTTTTACACAACCTGGGGGTATCTATTCGTTACTGCAAGGCAGAGATATTTGCAGACTGCGTTTTGGGAACCATAAGAGTTCCACAGAAAAGTGAACATCGTCAGGCGCAGATGTCCTTTGGGTTTTATATGACAGAAGAAGAACTTATTTTTATAGAGGACACCGGGGATTTAAAGCAATGGATGGAGAGGCAGACGGATAAAATTCAGGAAGTGCAGTCACCGGACCAGCTTCTTTTACAAACGATGGAGCAAATGATTGAAAAGGATATTCTCTACCTGTCCCATTTGGAAAAAGAGATGGAAAACATGGAAGACATGCTGATACACGGTATTCCGAAAGATTTTTTCTCGTCACTCACCAAATACCGTCGAAAGATTTCGGAGCTGAATGCATATTATGCGCAGCTGGTGGCAATCGGTGATTTGATACAGTCGCATGATAACCTTTTCTTTAAGCAAAACGTTGAGCAATGGAACAGATATTCGCTTCGCACGGAACGGCTTCAAAATCATGTACATCTTTTGCGGGAAAATGTTCTTCAACTGCGGGAATTATATCAGTCGCAACAGGACGCACAGCAGAATAAAATCATATGCATCCTGACGGTTGTTACGACATTGTTCCTTCCGTTGACGCTTTTGACCGGCTAGTATGGCATGAACTTTGTATATATGCCGGAGTTGCATTGGAGATATGGTTATCTTGGCGTTATTCTTGCCGCAATCCTCATTATATCTCTGGAAATCATCTATTTTAAAAAGAAAAAGTTATTTTAGAAGGGTACATTTTCTACCAAATACCCAGAGCTCGCTGCATCAGCAGACTGACCAAAGTAATGCCGCCCCAGCAGCAGGCACCCATAAGAAGCGGTTTACCGCCGGTCTTAATCAGTTTTACGATATTGCTATTTAGCCCAATCGCAGCCATCGCCATAACGATGAAGAACTTGCTTAATTCTTTCAACGGCTGAAAGACAGAAACGGAAATACCACAATTCACTGCGATGGTGGTGATTACGGACGCGGCAACAAAGTAAAGGATAAAAAACGGGAATACACTGCCGAGCTTTACCTTTTCTGTGCTATCGCCCTGCTGTTTGGACTTGCGTGCACGGAAAAGTGCAAGAACAAGCGTAATCGGAATGATAGCAAGGGTACGGGTCAGTTTCACCGTGACCGCTTTGTCCAAGGTTGCACTTCCGAGATTCCACATACTGTCCCAGGTTGAGGCAGCGGCGGTTACAGAGGAAGTATCATTGACTGCAGTTCCTGCAAAAATTCCAAAAGCATCACCGCTTGTTGTGTCAAATCCGATAGCGCGTCCTAGTATCGGAAAAAGAATGGCGGCAAGTACATTGAAAAAGAAGATGACAGAAATTGCCTGTGCAACCTCATCGTCATCTGCATCAATGACCGGAGCAGTTGCAGCGATGGCAGAACCGCCACAGATAGAAGAACCTACACCGACCAGAGTGGAGATATTGGAAGGAATCCGCATCAATTTATGAAGTACAAACGCAATAATCAAAGAGGTTGCGATAGTACAGATAATAATAGGCAGTGATTGCCTACCGGTTTCAAGGATGACATTTAAGTTCATGCCGAAACCTAACAGCACTACGGCTGCCTGAAGAATCATTTTGGAAGTGAACTTGATGCCGCTTACCGCATTTCCCTTCTCGGTCCAGAACATTGTGATAATCATGCCGGCAAGAATCGCGATGACGGCACCGCCGATAACAGGAAAGAGCTTCCCTAAATACCATGACGGAAGTGCGATTGCCAGACATACTAAAATTCCGGAGATATTTTTCTTTATAAAATTCATAATTTTCCTCCAGCGTAAGATATTTCCTTATATTTTTTGATTATACTATAGGGAAAAAAGCAGGGCAATGCGGAAAAGGGCATTTTCTGGCAAGTATTGGAGAAAAAACATCTTATTTGATATAAGGCATTCCGAAAAAAGGCAGAATGTGGTATATAAGAATGGGAGAAAAACAGGCGTGAGGTGACAATATGTGGCTTGTGATTGCGACTTTGTGCGCTTTTTTTGTAAAAGGGCTGTGTGGATTTGCAAATACACTGGTATTTACATCCATACTGGCATTTACGACGGATAATATCAATATTTCGCCGGTGGAGTTGGTGCTTGGCTATCCGAGCAATGTGATTGTGGCGTGGAAAGAGAGACGGCATATTGACTGGAAAATATGTCTGCCGCTGTCAGCGCTGGTAATCGGCGGAAGCCTGCCGGGAATTCTGCTGTTAAAAAATGCAGATGTTCGGCTTGTGAAAATTGTGTTTGGATTTGTGGTTGTGGCAATCGGAGTGGAGATGCTTCTGCGGGAATATGCCAAAATTACGTTTAAGGAGTCGAAGGCTGTTTTAGCGCTAATTGGTGTGCTGTCAGGAGTGTTGTGCGGACTGTACGGAATCGGAGCGCTGCTTGCGGCGTACGTTAGTCGGGTAACGGGAAACAGCAGCTCCTTTAAAGCAAATATCTGTATCGTATTTTTGATAGAAAATACATTTCGCATCATAGCTTACGGGATGACAGGAATTATCACGCCGGAGACGCTGAAAAATGCAGTCCTCCTGTTACCGGCAATGCTGTTTGGTTTGTTCTTGGGAATGAAGAGCAGCGCGGTGCTGCAGGAAGCAACGGTAAAGAAGGTTGTTATCATGGCACTGATATTGTCCGGAGTAGCGTTGGTGATAAATAATTTTTGAATAAGGAGAAACAACAATGGGTGACACGGCAAAGAAAGTTCTACCAATTCTTTTAATAATATGGCCATATCTTATTATCATTCCATTTCTGGCAGGGGGCGAAGAAGGAGTAGCGGCATCCCTTTTGTGGGCATACATATTTTTGACAGTTCCAATTTATGTTGCCAATATTGTCAATGCGTTTACATATAACGGCGAGAATGCAATCCATGAATTGGCGTTTTGGAATATGTTAATAAAATTATTTCATATTCTATTTTATATAGCTGCATTTTGTATGGCACTTCTTATGTCTCTGCTAACAATTGCCCTTCCGGGAATGATAATTTTTACACCGTTTATTGTGTTGTGCTTTGCGGCTGCCGAGTTTCTTTTGATGTTGACCGGTTCCATGTATGGTGTGAATGCCTTGGTACGGGCAAGCAGACAGAGGACGGTATCAAACTCATATGCTGTGGGACAGAGTGTGATGCATTTCTTTTTTGTTCTCGATACGATAAGCGCGGTACTGATATTTATTAAACTTAAAAAGAAGTGTTAAGAAAAGGCGTCGGTTCGAGAAATCGAACCGACGCCTTTTGTGCTGGCTATCATGTTCCGGTTTTCATGGCAATCTTCATCTGATACATTTTTTTGTCTGCTCTGCGCAGGGTATCGCCAAAGTCAAAGTCATCGTCCTCGTTATAATGTGCAAAGCCATATGCAATGTTAATGGGGAACTCATTCGGATGAAGTTTGTTGAAATTGTCACACAATTTATCGAATTTTTTTAAATATTCCTCACATTCCTTTTCTGAGGAATCCTGTAAAAGTACACAAAATTCGTCGCCACCGATACGGATACATTTTCCGTTTGGCCAGAAGGCTTGTTTGAGGAGTTGAGCGCTGTTTTTAAGCAGTCGGTCACCGCAATCGTGTCCAATGGTGTCATTGCACTGCTTAAGGTTATTGACATCAAACATGATAATACAGCAATTGCTTTGTTGCAGATCATGTTTTTTCGAATACTGGGCATAGAAAGCACGGTTGTATAATCCGGTCAGCTCGTCATGCATGGCGAGTCGTCTGTATTTCTTCGCTTCTTTTCCGCGTTCAATCAAGCGCAGTGCATCCCTGACAGACATATATCCCATTAAGACGACATAAATCAAAAAGGCCAGCAGACAAAATACCATGCTGCCTGAATTGCCGGAGTAGTAATACATGATCATATCAATAATGGTTCCGACCAGGCACAGCAAGCAACAGATTAATGTGATGCGCAGATTCAGAGAAAATTTCATATGGCGCATTTCCAGGAGAAAAATTGTTGCCGCGGATATGATACATACAATAATCATAACATGGAACAGCGGGAGTGTCTGCCGTAAATCGGCGATACCGGTCAGTTGAAGGACAACCATTCCGATAGACACAAAGCTGCATGCGGTACACAGAAAATTCCAGAACGTGCTCCTGTTTTGAGCAAACTGATTGCGAACAAAGATAAGATACGGCAAGAGCATCATCGGAAGTGCGGCGTGCGTAAGTGCTGACAATGTTACGGAATCACTAAAGAGCAATGGAGCGGATGTCATGTCACATATTTTCCATAAACCTGCGCAAATAGAGAAAACGCCGAGCATAGCGATGCTGGTATCTATTTCGTGATTTTTAAGATTTATCAGTACAAATGTAATAAACGCTAATCCGATGATAATTAAGACTATTCCCAACACGAAAATAAAAAGGCTATTCTGAAAGATTACACTGCAGATGGTGTCGTAATTGCCATAATAGATGGCCAAATTATTTCGGATGCTCGTTTTATAAATCGGATGCACAAGGATGCGAATTTCTTTTCCCTCGTCTTCCGGATACAGGTACACTTTTGCCCAGTTGTATCCCGTGGTCTTTGATGACAGATTGTTTTCGCCGGACATAAGGCTGTATACAAGCTCATCATCCAAGTAGATTTCAATTTCCTGATGTACAACATAAAAAGCGACCGCACCGCCTCGTTTAGGCACGTCGCTTAACGTCCATTGATATTCTTGTGTAATTCCGATGGGCGCAGATTCGTTTGCATAGGATGTCACTTCGTAGTCGGTCAAAATGCTGCATTCTGCTTCGTCTCTTGCGATATACTCATCTGCTTTTTCATGAATATGGAAAAATATGAGCATGAAAAAGACGAGAGCCAGGCTTATCCCATAAATCACCTTGACATACATTTTCATAATATTGACCCCTTTACGTAGGTTAACGGTAATATGGAACATTATAGCATATATTCGGAGCTTGTCAGTAAAATTTTTCCCTAAAACTGCCAAATGGAATTGGATATATGAAAAACGCATGCTATATTTGAGGCGAATAAGCATCCGGTGAGCGGCGCTTATTTGAACACAAAAATAAACGTATATATAAAAGGAGGAGAATTATGGCAACACCACATAATACAGCAAACATGGGGGACATCGCGGAGACAGTTCTGCTTCCGGGAGATCCGCTGCGCGCAAAATATATTGCAGAAACTTATTTGGAGGATGTGCTACAGTTTAATGCCGTGCGCAATATGTTCGGATATACGGGAACCTACAACGGAAAACGTATATCGGTCATGGGAACCGGTATGGGATGTGCTTCTATAGGAATTTATTCTTATGAGCTCATTCATTTTTATGGGGTAAAGAACCTTATCCGTATCGGGTCCTGTGGCGCGATACAGGAGCATGTGAAACTGGGGGATATCGTAATGGCAATGGGTGCCTGCACGGACACGAATTATGCGCATCAATATAAACTTTCGGGAAGCTTTTCTGCAACCGCATCCTTTGATTTGTTGCTGCGCGCACAACAGATGGCGGAGAAAAAAGGGTATTCTTATGTAGTCGGCAACGTGGTGTCTTCGGATGTCTT
Source organism: Roseburia sp. (assembly GCA_022771695.1). GTDB lineage: Bacteria > Bacillota > Clostridia > Lachnospirales > Lachnospiraceae > Roseburia. Next base: position 71,365 of record JALEKJ010000015.1, read on the forward strand.
TTATGATGAGTCTGAGGAGTGGAAGGAATGGAAGAAGATGGGCGTATTGGCATCCGAGATGGAAAGCTTTGCGTTATATTGTAATGCTGCCAGAGCAGGAGCCAATGCACTTGCAATCTTTACGGTGTCGGATTCACTGGTGAGCGGGGAAGGAATGTCTGCAATGGAGCGTCAGACCGGCTTTGCTCGCATGATGGAGGTCGCTTTAGAGGCAGCCTGCAATTAATAAAAAGTGACAAATGTCCTCGATTGCATGAGCGATTTATGGTAAAATTTTCATTAGGGGAATTTACAAGAAATAGTATCGTTTGAAATGTATTGGAGAGGGTAATGCTATGTATGATGTAAAGAGAGCGATTGGGGAACTTAGTGAGGAAAGCCGAGGATATCTGACAGAATACTTTAAGAATGCACCGGCATGGTTGATGAATGCGATGCAGATTATCAAAATCCGAAAGGAACAGACCTTTATCTGTGAGGGGGAAGATGCAGATAAGATTTACATTCTTTTAAAAGGAAAAGTAATCGGTATCGATTATCGGGTAAAGGAGGCTGCATACGGTTACCTTAAGTTTCGCCCGATAGAGGTGTTTGGCGCGATGGAAATCATGCTGAACATGGATAAGTATCGTACGACACTGCAGACGGTGGAGAACAGTCTCTTTTTGCGGGTGGACCGTAAGACATTTTCAAAATGGTTGGAAACTGATCTCAATGCGTATCGAATGCAGTCAGAAAAGACCTGTAGTTATCTGCTGGAGGAAGTCCGGAAAGAGCGCCTTTATGTACTGATACAGGGAGTAGAGCGCATTTATCTGGCGCTTCATGAGTTGTATCAGATGCATGCACACAATGGAGTATGCAATATTTACGTGAGCCGCAGGGACTTTATGCAGATTACAGGTGTGTCAGAGCGCACGGTTACCAGAACGATTACGGATCTGGTGAACAAAGGCTATCTCTCAAAAGACGGTTGGAATATCGTGATTACGAGAGAGCAGAGCAAGAGAATCAAAGCATTGATTGAAAACAAAATTCAGGAAATAGGTGTGAATAAATATGAACTTTTCTAGCAAGGATATGGGAAATAAAATTTTGGCCGCAATCGTGGGCGTATTTCTTATCGGAGTGGGCGTGGCATTTAACAACTGCGCAGGCCTTGGCAACGACCCGGTTGGAATTGTCTACGACGGAATGCGCAATGCGGCAGGCTTAAGCGTCGAGCAGCTTGGAATGGCGTCGAATGCGGTCAATATTTTTCTCGTGCTGTTGCTGTGTGTGATTGGAAGAAGATATATCAGTATCGGTACCATCATATACTTTTTGCCATATGGATTTTTTGTAAGCATCGGAGAGCGTATATACCGGATGCTGCTCCATACGGAAACAATGGCGGTAAGGATTGGCTTTAGTGTCTTGGGATGCCTGCTTTTGTACTTGGGCGTGGCAATTTTTATTGTGGTAGATATCGGAGTTGATCCATTTACTGGAATTGTATTGGTAATATGTGATAAAGTAAAAAGAGAGTATCGATTTGTCAAAGTGGCATTTGATATTTCGATGATTATTCTGGGTACGGCTCTCGGTGGAACATTAGGTGTTGTTACAGTTGCTACGGCGCTGACGGGAGGACCGGTCATCCAGTTTTTTAAGAGCCGGATTCAGTGGCTCTTTCAGGTTGAGAAGACAGAAAGGGGCTAGAGAAAATGAAAAAGTATAATCGTGTGTTTGTTGTGGTTATGGATTCCCTTGGCGTGGGTGCGATGCCGGATTCCGAGAAGTTTGGAGATGTTGGTGTCAATACATTGGGACATATTTCCGAATCGGTTGAAACTTTTATGATTCCGAATTTACAGAGGCTTGGAATGGCAAATATCACGCCGCTTCGCCAGGTGGCGCCGGTAGAGCAGCCGATGGCACACTATGCGAAACTCCGCGAGAAGAGCAACGGAAAAGATACGATGACCGGTCACTGGGAGATGATGGGGCTTGAGATTACCAAGCCGTTTTTGACTTTTACCGAGACGGGATTCCCACCGGAACTGATTGCAGAGCTGGAACGAAGAACCGGAAGAAAGGTAATCGGTAACAAGAGCGCCAGCGGTACGGAAATTTTAGAGGAGCTGGCAGAGGAAGAGATAGCGACAGGCCATATGATTGTGTATACCTCTGCAGACTCTGTGCTTCAGATTTGCGGCAACGAGGAGACCTTCGGCTTGGAGGAACTCTACCGCTGCTGCGAGATTGCGCGTGAGATTACAATGAAGGATGAGTGGAAGGTTGGACGGGTCATTGCAAGACCTTATGTCGGGAAGAAAAAGGGTGAATTTAAGAGAACCAGCAACCGCCATGATTATGCATTAAAGCCATACGGCAGGACAGCTTTGAATGCGCTGAAAGATGCAGGATATGATGTGATTTCCATCGGAAAGATTAATGACATTTTTGATGGTGAGGGTATTACAAAGGCAATTAAGTCCAAGAGCTCCGTACACGGTATGGAACAGACCATTGAGGTGGCGAAGGAAGAGTTTCACGGGCTTTGCTTTGTTAATTTGGTAGAGTTTGATGCGCTTTGGGGACACAGACGCGACCCACTTGGATATGCGAAGGAAATCGAAGCGTTTGATGAGAAGCTTGGTGTGCTGCTTGAGACATTAAAAGAGGACGATTTACTGGTAATTACTGCAGACCATGGCAATGACCCGACCTACACAGGTACAGACCACACCAGAGAAAAGGTTCCGTTTTTGGCATACTCCAAGTCGATGGAGCAGGGCGGCGAACTGCCGGAGCAGGATACCTTTGCAATTATCGGCGCGACGGTAGCAGAGAATTTCGGAGTTGAGATGCCGGAGAACACCATTGGACATTCCATTTTAGAGAACCTGCAGTAAATCGGACATTCTATCTTAGAGAATCTGCAATAAATCAGACATTTTATTATCGAGAAGCTGGGATTATAAAAAGACCTGTCATGATGTATCAATGGTACATCGTGGCAGGTCTTTTGTGATGGAAATGCCGCATTACGCGAAAACGCGGAATGGACACTGTCCTGATTCAGAAAGCTTTATTCCCCCACAGCTTTGTTTGTCAGCATGGTGTATACCAGCTTTGGCATACTGACACTGCCCATACGGGTCTCCCCCTCGCCGAGACGGAGCACCTTCTTTTGATTTGCCGAAATCGGTTTCCACTCCGGCAGAGCCTTTGCTGCTTTGGAGCTATCACCGTCGGCAAAAGCAGACACGCCGGTATTTGGGTTGCCGGTCCTTACAAAGTTTGTCAGGTAGTCCGTCATCTGCTCGCTTAGTGCGCGGTCCTTATCGGTAAAAGGACGCCAGCCGTTTGATAGGGTGCCAAACCAGTACCACAAATCGCTGGAATGCCAAGCCCCGTTATCATCGCCGGGCAACTTGCGGTCGAAGAACCATGCATAACTAGGTTTCTTTTTCTGGGCATCCTGCGTACGGCACCAGCTTTTTGCCATCTGAAAAAGAAACGGAGGCATGACATCGTGGCTGGTGGTGCCAATCAGGTATGGAATGTTGCGTTGTCCTCCGGCTGCTACCGTATCAATGCCGTTTTCTGTCAGGAATACGCCGTCCATGCACGGAGCGCAGACCATAGCGTATTTGCGGTTCGTTGCCTTTAATTTCTGCCAGGAAGCAAACAATTTTTCGATTGGCAACGCACGGAATTCTGCCAGCGTCCTACAGCCGGTATCCTCCATCACGGCATGCCAGAAGTCATAGTTGTCTGCGGCGGGCCTGGCACGCATCATCTTGCTGACACCGCCACCGCTGCTCATCACAGCTTTGGACATCAGTCCCTCTGCAATCGGGGACAAGCAAAGCTGCTGTACGCTCATGGCGCCGGCACTCTGTCCCATGATTGTGACTTTAGACGGGTCACCCCCAAAGGATGCGATATTGTCCTGCACCCACTTTAAGGCTGTCATCTGGTCATAAAGCCCATAGTTTCCCGTGTGTCCGGCTTCCTCTGCCAGTTCCGGCAGACAGGCAAAGCCGATGGGACCGAGGCGGTAGTTGATGGTGACACCGATGACACCCTTGGTCGGCCAGATGGGACCGTCAAAATGCTTTTCATGTCCGCAGCCGCCGGTGAAGCCGCCGCCATGGATATAGACAAGCACCGGAAGCATGGAAGCCGGAGTTGCATCTTCCGGGGTCCAGATATTTAAGAACAGGCAGTCCTCACTGTAGGTATAGGTCTCGCCACGGCGAAACTCATTAAAATAAAATGCTTTCTCGGGAACGTCCTCCTCATTATAAAAAGCGCGTGGCTGATAGCTACAGGCACCGTATGTGGTGGCATCGTAGATGCCGTCCCAGTGTGTGACCTGTACCGGATATTCCCATCTGCCTGCGGTGGCATAGCGGATGCCCTTATAGGCAGTGACACCCTGCCACTGGCAGGTCGTTCCCTGCACCTGTCCGCAGGGAGTGCTGATGATAGTTGGCATAAGTTCACCTCTTATTTCTGTCGGTTGTATGCGCTTGGCATCCACGGATGCGTCGTTTCCACCTCGTGATTATAATCTTCAAGTCTGCGCATCTGCTTTACCACATGGGGCATATCCATGCGCTTTACCAGCTCGGCAATCATCTGCTCGCCCTCGTCGGCGAGCTTCTTACGCGCTGCCTCATCCAAAATGGCAGTTGTGCTCATGTGATCCCCCTGCTCGGCAAAACAATAGCCAATGGATGCGCTCTGGTAAGCCAGACCGAAAATATCATTGAACGGAGCACAGCTCTGGGGATTCTGGTGGGTGAAGGCGGTCGTCAGCGGAATATCACAAAGACGTCCCATCACCTGATAAGCGCCTACGGTAATTGCATGGAAGCTGTCCATGCTGGTAAAGACATCTTTGGCATTCTGCATCATCTGCATGGATAAATCCATATAAAGGATTGGCACGCCGGTTTCGTCGAAAAAGTCCCGGACCATCGGACTGCAGGTCATGTGTGCAGGACCGTGGAAGCTGATGTAAATCTGGCGTTTGAAGCCCTGACGAAGCAGACTGTGTGCAATCGCTGAGAGGTAATCGATGCCCTGACGGATGGATACCTGAACGGTTCCCCGTCCGCTGGCGGTTGCCCCGGCGTAGAAGTATGGGAGTCCGGTCAGAAGCAGACCGTCACATGCCTCTGCCATGCGGAGCGCATAGGCCTCGCTGATAACGGTCTCGCTGTCTAATGGGAAACCGCCGTGCATCTCCACCGTGCCGACTGGCACGATGATGATGTCGTTATGCTGTAAATATTCTTCCACCTCGCTGTTTAACATGCGAGGCAGGATACGTGTGCGAAGTTCCATATAAACCTCCTTACTTTCCAGCTTTTGCAGCGGACATCTTTTCACGGATTTCCGGAGTGATGTTCCATACAAAGCGAAGTGCTACCCAGCACAGCAGCATGAACAGACAAGGAGCCAGTACGACCAGCACTTTGATTCCCAGGATTGCTCCGGCAGTCTGTGCTGCGGCGTTTGGAACATAGCCGACAATGCCAAGCAGTGCAACTGCGATGGAAGAGCCGACCGCCTGCCCGATACGGCGTGTCAGGTTAAAAGTACCATAGATGGAGCCTTCGGTGCGTTTCCCTGTAATGTATTCGTTATAGTCGATTGCTTCGCCGACCATACCCCACTGCATGAGAACGGTAAGGCTTCCGAAGCCCTGTGCAAGACCGGACATCACCATGTAAAGGATGACGTTATCGGAGAACATCAGGAGCACGAATACAACGATATATAACACGACGCTGATTAACTGGCTTGCGCGAACGGTGCGTTCCAGACCGAATTTACCAGCTACCTTTGGTGCAAAAGCTAAAAAGATAAAGCTTAATGGCATGGTCACGATCATAGCGGCAGACATCAATGCCACATTTCCCAAAACATCACGGTACATATAGATTCCTAAGGTAGTGCCCATATACTGTGCGGTACAGTAGAACAGACCCTGTAAGCAGAGGGCATCGAAGGCACGATTCTTCTTGATGACGACTAAGATGTCGCTGAACTTGATGTCGCTGGAATCCTTCACATCCTCGGTGATGATGGCGTTCTGGTTTTCTGTGGTCCACTTGCAGCTTAAAAGACAGGCTACAAAACCGATAACAGCACAGGCGGTGATGCCGGCGGTGTAACCGAACTGCGGGTTTGCCTCGGAGGTCTTGATGATGATTGGGAATACGAACATCGGAATCATGTTACCAATCATAGAACCAAAACCGCGGGCGGAAGAGAGGCTTGCACGCTCTTTGTCCGTGTCAGACATTGCGGATAATAAAGAACCGTAAGGAATGTTGAACATCGTGTAACATGCTTCGTATAACAGGTAGGTCACGAATGCAACGACCACTTTGGCAGCTCCATTGACATAGGTCGGTGCGGTCCACATCAGAATCGCACAGATTGCAAGCAACGGAGTTGCGCGGAACATCCAGGGACGGAACTTTCCTTTTGCGCTGTGGGTCTTGGCGAAAACCTTGTCCATCAGTGCGCCCATCATCGGGTCGTTGATGGCATCCCAGATTTTTAAGATAATGTACATGCCTGCAACTGCGCCGGTGGTAAGACCTGCGACCTCTGTGTAGTATGGGGTTAAAAAGGAGCCCAAGACTGCGAACGTCATACAGCCTCCCAAGTCACCCATTGCATAGCCGACCAGATTTTTCCTGGTCAGTGAACTGCTTGCTGAATTGTTTGACATAACAATTTCCTCCTCGCTTGTGTGTATGCGCTGCACATTCTGCAGCATTGTTTTGGGAAGGACAGATACGCCTCCCCTGTTAAAACCATCATAGCAAAAGCAGAATGCAAATTAAATTGCAATAATGCCATAAAACATTGCAAAACGAGCAGCTTGATGATACAATACAAACAAAATAGACAAAGAATCGGGTGGAAAATTGTGAAATTAGACGAACTGCATCGCATCGTAGCGCAGATGAATGTGTCCGGTGGAGCGGTAGATACCGATAAGGTACAGAAGCTTTTGACGGAGCTGGGCTATGATGCAGAGAATTTTTATCAGGAGGTGGAGATGCGGTCCCGTTTTGTGGATTCGCATCGGGATGTCAGTTATGGCAGTGACAGGCTGAATCTGCACAGCCATGATTTTTACGAGGTTCTGTATTGTAAGAGCAACAGCGGCATCCAGTATCTGGTCGGAACGGAGCGCTACCGCCTGCAGAGAGGCGACATTGTATTTGTGCCGCCCGGCATAGGACATCGGCCGATTCTTTCCGCACAGATGGCAGAGCCGTATGAGCGGGAAGTGCTCTGGATGAGCACGGAGTTTGTGAATGGAATCGCGCCTTTGTTCGCGGAGGGAGCGCCAAGGTGGGAGAACACGCACAGCCTGCTTCGGACCGCCGGAACCAGATGGGAGGTGCTAGGAGATTATTTTCATGCCGGGGTAAAGGAAGCGGAGCAGCGGGCATACGGATGGCAGGCGGCCCTGTGCGGAAATACCATACGGCTGCTGGTGATGTTGGAGCGTGCCCTGCGGGATTATGGAAGCATGACGCTTGGCGCGGAAAAGCCGGAGCTTCTCGATGAGGTTGTGAATTATATTGAGGCGAATCTGGCAGAGAAACTTACACTTGCCGACACGGCAAAGCGCTTCTGGGTCAGCGAGAGTACAATCAGTCAGACCTTCCGCAGGAAAATGAATGTCAGCTTTCATCACTTTGTCACGCAGAGACGTCTGATTGCCGCAAAGCGTATGATTTTAGAGGACGTACCGATGGAGGAGGTGAGTGAGCGTGTGGGATTTGCCGATTATTCTACGTTTTATCGCGCATTCCGGCAGGAGTATGGAATCTCACCAAGGCAGTATCGGAAGCTGCAGATATAAAAAATGCACCTCCAAATGTTAGTTTATTTTCGTACAACATTTGAGGTGCACTTCAAGATGCTTATATCCTTATATCTTATTTTTTCTTAATCTTATTCAAGGACGCGTTAATTCCAAGAATCTGCTCCTTCGTGCAGGAATCTCCCAGCATCATGAGAATACGCTTGATGGTAAATGCCTTTGCCATTTCCATCATATCTTTGTTGATCTTAAATCCTGCAACGGTTCCGCTGTCTTTCTTCTTGCCGTCCTTGTCCTTTTTACCGCCCATCAGCGCTTTGAACAGCTTAAGAACTGCGAGCTTGCCGCGGAAGGTAGACATGACATCACCGAGCGTATCGTTAATGGAGTAGTAGCCCGGCGGTGTTGTAATCTCGAACCAGTTGATGACGGCGCCTTCCATCTTCAGACGGTAATCCTCGTTGAAGGTGTCTACCTTGCGGATATGGCTCTCATCGCTGCAGTCGCCTGTTTTTGCAGTGAGTGTTGTCTCTCCGACATTCGGTACTTCAAAATAGAAGAACGGGTATTTATCCTTGGTTTGCTTACCAAGACTCTCGCCGTTTGCAAACAGCTCTACCTCCGGCTGGTTGGTGTAAACGGTTACCTTTGTGACATCCTCTACACGGTCAATGTAACGCTTGCCGCAGATATGTACAAACGGCTCATCAGACAGCCATGCCTTATATGCATAGAAGGAGTCTTTTTTATATTTACGGTCAAAGGTGACAAGACCTTTATGGTTCATACCGTTTTCGCCACCCTCTGCTCTTGCATCCGCGGCAAAATCGAACATATTCCATACGTGGGTTGCCCACAGATAAGGACGCTCTGCAATCTGCTTAATCAGTTCTTCATGATAGTATGCCTGATACTCCTCGGTGTAATCACCTTGTTCCGGTGCGGATGTATGCCAATTCAAGGCTTCACAGCCATACTCACTGATACCGATTGGAGTATTCGGGTATTTGGCATGGAACTTATCGAACCATGGACCGTTCATATCTGTTGTACCGCCGTACCAGCCGAAATAGTGGTTGTAGGAAAGCACATCGGAGATGTGAACAATATCCTCGTCCATGGAGCACATGGTAAGAGCCGCCATTGTAGTCGGGCGTGTCGCATCTAGCTTGTGTACGAGGTCGTTTAACTGACGGTGATTGTCAAGCAGGCTCGGGTCGGCTGCACCACCCATTGTAATCTCATTGGAAAGACCCCATACAACGATGGACGGGTGATTATAATTTTGACAGATTAATTCTGTCATCTGGCTCATCGTATTCTCGAGACCCTTTGGCAGATGGGAGGAGATATAAGGAATCTCAGCCCAAATAACCATACCGCGCTCGTCACACAAATCGTAGAATTCCTGTGCATGCTGGTAGTGAGCCAGACGAATAGTCGTAGCACCCAGTTCACAGATGAGATTCATGTCCTCCTTGTGATGCTCGATGGTTAAAGCGTTTCCGATATCCGGGCGGTCCTGGTGACGGGAAACACCGCGCAGAGGATAAGCTTCTCCATTTAAGATAAAGCCGCGCTCCGGGTCAATGGAAAAGCTACGGCAACCAAAACGTGTCTGAACCATATCGATGACAGCGCCATCCTGAATCAGATTTGCAACGAGAGTGTACAGATGCGGATCTTTTCTTCCGTTCCACAGGTGCACATTTTCAAGTGTAAGTGATGCTTTTGTATCGGCGGCACTTACGGTAGTCTCAAGAAGCTTCTCGCCATTGTCTGAAATTTCATATTGTACCTCGCAATTTTCTGCGGAGGTGAGGAAGGACTCGATGGAAACTTCGGCATTGGCACCGTTTACAACAGGTGTGACCATGATGCCCGGTGCGCCGTAGTAGTCCATATCAAAGTGTGCAGCAGGTACGGAAACGATTTTGACATCGCGGTAGATACCGCCATAAAAGGTAAAGTCCGCATTCTGTGGATAGACAAAGTCGTTCGGGCTGTTATCTGCAGCTACCACCAGAAGGTTGTCATCCAAAATCTCATCTAAGCGGACACGGAATGCGGAATAACCGCCATGATGTGTGATGAGTTTCTTGCCGTTCCAGTATACTTCAGCAGAAGAGTTGACACCCTCAAATTGTAAATAATGGATATCCTGATTCGGGAAACTGTCACTAGAAATGCTTTTTGCATAAAAACAGGTGCCGCGGTAATAGTCGTTACCGCCGTCCTGCCCATCTTTGCCATTCCAGGTGTGTGGCAGTGTAATCTGTTCCCATGACGTTGGGAGTGCAGCAGGCACTTCTTTTGCGTCTTTGGAGAAGTACCAGTTGGTATTTATTGTCTGTATTGTTCTCATAGTTCCTCCTTTGTATTCGAAATGGATTCCTGCCCGATGATAGTTGAAGGGCAGTCGCTTTTTCTATAGCATCTATTATATAATAGATGAAAACCATCCGACAAGCGTGACAGGAGATAATGAACAGATACAAAAAAATTGTTGTTTTTCCTATTTATATTGCTTGCTGCAGTGAAATGTGACTTGCTCACAGATAAAATCGGAAAAATGGGTAGAATACTCATTAGATAACAAAATAAAAAACCAAAAGCAAAAAGAAAAGGAGATACGATTATGGCAGCATTACACATTACAAAGGAAAATTTTGAGTCAGAGGTATTAAAGTCCGATAAGCCAGTATTGGTAGATTTTTGGGCAGCATGGTGCGGACCTTGCCAGATGCTTCTTCCAACGATTGAGGAATTGGCGGGAGAAGTTACCGATGCGAAAATCTGCAAGATTAACGTAGACGAGCAGCCCGAGCTGGCAGCACAGTTTAGGGTTATGACAATTCCGACTTTGATGGTGTTTAAGGATGGAAAAGCGGTAAATACCTCCGTTGGAGTGAAACCAAAGAACGCAATTTTAGATATGATTCGCGCATAATACGGACAAGAAAAAGAAGCGCTAGCGATGGACGGATTGCTCATCAGCTGGCGCTTTTGGGTTGGAGGAAAAATGGGACTTTCATTAGATGTCAGTGTATCAGTAATTACAGTATTTCTACAGGGGCTGCTCAGTTTCTTTTCCCCCTGTGTCCTGCCGCTGTTGCCGCTTTATATCGGTTATCTGTCAGGCGGCACGGCGCAGGTTGGAGAGGATGGCAATATCGATTACAAGCAAAAGAAGGTATGGATAAATACCCTGTTTTTTGTGTTGGGTATCAGTTTTACATTTTTTCTGCTTGGGTTAGGGGTTTCTGCCATGGGAAGCTTTTTCCGTGATAACAGGCTTTTGTTTACGCGGATTGGGGCAATTATCATTATTTTCTTTGGGCTATATCAGCTTGGGCTGTTTGGCAAGTCAAACGTGCTTAACAAGGAGCACAGATTTTTGCTGCCGCTTGAGAAGATGAAAATGTCTCCGGTTACGGCATTTGTCATGGGATTTGCGTTTAGCTTTGCATGGACACCGTGCATCGGACCGGTGCTGACCAGCGTGCTTCTTATGACCGCGACAGCACGGACACAGCTTGCGGGAATGACGTTAATCGGCGTGTATACGCTTGGGTTTGTCTTACCGTTTCTTGCAGTTGGTGTATTTACAACCAAGCTGCTTGCACTATTTAAGAAGCATCGCGGTGTCGTAAAGTACACGGTAAAAATCGGTGCCATCCTTATGATACTCATGGGTTTGTTGATGTTTACCGGGAAAATGAACGAGGTCAGTGGATATTTGTCGGAGGCTTCGGCAGCGGAAGACAGCGAAGAAAATGATGTCGGTACAGAGGAAACTGCAGTTCCCGCTATCGATTTTGAATTGACAGACCAGTACGGAGAGACGCATACACTTGCCGATTACAAGGGCAAAATCATTTTTTTAAACTTCTGGGCAACATGGTGTCCGCCATGCCGTGCTGAACTGCCGGATATTCAGAAACTTTATGAAGAATATGCCGCAGCAGGTGATGATTCCGTCGTAATGATAGGTGTGGCTGCGCCGGGTTATGGCGGTGAGAAATCGGCAGAGGAAATTGCCGCATTTTTAGAGGAGAATGGTTATACCTATCCGGTTCTTATGGACGAAGGAGGAGAACTGTTTTTGCAGTATGGGGTCTACTCGTATCCGACTACCTTTATGATTGATAAGGATGGTAATGTATTTGGTTATGCGAGCGGACAACTCAGTGAAGATATCATGCGGGACATCATAAGACAGACAGTGGAAGGGAAACGGGATTAGAACATAATAAATTTTGTGAAAACGGGTGCGGTATGTGGCACCCGTTTTTTTCTTGAGAACCAAGAAAAAAAGAATGAAAAATGCTTGAAAAAAAATCCGGCCTGTGATAGCATGGAAAAGTATTACAAAAGTAGAAGAGGAAAAGTATGGATTGGGAACTTCAAGAGAAAATGCGGATTGCAGAAGAGGTAGAGCGCCGGAGAGAAGCGGAGCGGAATGCAATAAGAGCGGAGATACATAGCTGTGAACTGCAAAGAGACGATATTGCATGTGAGATTCGGAAGCTGACTGCAAAGTTGGAGAATCAGGAAGCGGCAAGAATGAAATTCCGGCAGATATGGTCCGATTATGAAGAAGGACGATACCGGTATGCAGTGATGATGGATCATATAGCTATGCACCGGGAGCATGTGAAGCTGGTAGCAGGGCATGAAGATATGATACGTGAGCGCGTACAGGGAGGTCTGGCGCAGCAGGCGGTATACCGCATGGAGAGCGCGGAGAAGAAAATGGTGTCAGAGATTGAGAAAAATATTGATACGATAGAAACTCTGCAACGGCAGTCCGCAGAGCTGGAGAATCGCATCAGCGGTCTGTATGAGCAGTTATGGAGGATATAATAGATGGCAGCCTTATATGAGTCATGTCCGTTCGGTGAGAATGAGAATGTAATCGTAATTGATGACAATTATACCGGAGTGCAGGCGGGAGTACATGAGACAGCAGGAGTTAAGGTCGAGCGGATGATACAGGGATATGTTGATACATTAAAAGCATTGGTTGAAAGCGGCGGGGTGGAAGGAAAGACCGCCACAAAGCTTTACGAATTCGCAGAAACGGCGGAACAACTGTTAAAAGGTGCTGCGAGTGAAATCGGTTCTAAGAAAAAGTGCTGCATGGAGAAATTCCTTGAAGAAATCGATGTGGCGGATGAAGAAATCTATTAAAAGAAAAGCACGAAAAGAGAAAGTGCGGAGGAATACTGCATGGGAAGAACCAGAAAATTTACAGTGGATATGTATGATACATTGGCAAGCTGTGTGGAAAGCGAAGGATATGAATGGCTATGGACATACATTAGCTGGGAGATACAGGATGCGTTTTCTGATGTGGACTTGACGGATGAGGTCGATGGATATCAGAAGTACCTTGAAGGCATCGTAGAAGTGAATGATTATACGAAGGAAAAGCTGCACACGATTTTTAGCAATGTAAAGAGTATCGACGTTACATACGGAAACATTTTGACTCAGGTGAATGAAGAGGTCAAAGACTATACGACCATCATTAAGCGCTTGAGAGAATCGATTGGAGATGTGAATTTTAAAGAGAATTTTTCGAGAGACACATTTCTGGCAACAGTTGCCGCGGAAGCGCAGACGATGACAATGGTGCGCTGGCGTGAAATATTAAAACAGGATGCCGACGACATTACAGAGGAAGAATATATGCTTCTCGCAGCATATTTAATCAAGAACGGCGATGAAGAATTGTTGAAGGAAATGCTGGTGGCATGTTATGATTATAAGACTGTTGCGGAATATCAGAATGGCGGCTATCTGGTAACAACGCGTGTTATCTACGAGTCGCCGGAGAAAATCGAAAAGCTTTCAGAGGCAATGAACGGGCTCATGCGCGTGTGGTCTGCGACACAGAACCTTGGTTATACAGGCGAGGAGAAGCAGGATGAGATGTTCCGGGCGGTGCAGTATGGTGTACTGCTGCAGAAGCTGTCGCAGTACAAGGAGCTTTCCATTTTGTCACAACAGAACACGGCAACAGGCGTACGCCGTGTATTGACGGAAGAACTTTTTGAATTTGACTATGATGCAAAGACCGGAAGTATTAAGGCAACGCTATGCCCTTATGATGAGGCTCTTTCCGGTTCCTACTGTGATTATGCCATCGAGAAGAATAACCGGTTACAGATTTCCGTAACCTACCCGGCAATCGGCTCTTCTGCCTGGGCAAAGCTTCAGGACGAGGCATTTACCTATATCAATGCCTACACGGGAAGCGGGGAGCGCGCACCGGAGGCGATGACCAAAGAGACTATAAGCCAGTTCATGAGCATGGCAATCGGTGAGATACCGGGAGCCGATGCGGTACAGTTTGTGTGGGGCATCGTCAATGCAGGAGTGACGGCTGAGGTAGGGGCGCACGCTACAACGGTGGAGAGCAGCAAGGCAATCGCCGATATGGGTCTGATGTGCGACACTTTTCAACTGGTGTATGTGGGAACGGATATGAATGGAGAGGTCTCTCAGCATGAGTTTTCACTTTATCAGAGTACAGAGACTGCAAATTGGCTGGAGGCATTTAACCGGTATATGCAGAGCGAGGAAGGTGAAGGAGCGGCAGACCTAATAGGATATGCTGACTTGCCTGGGGGAGAAATGACGTTTGAATATATCGTGGAAAATCCGGGAGAAGTGGCGGATATGATAAAGGCGATAGCGGGAAGGCAAGAGTATAATTCAGCGTTTTTTTATGGAATTAGCAATCAATATGAGGAAATAGTTGATGAAAATAGAGAAAAGTATGAAGATTAAAATATTAGTAATAGTTTGCTTGCTGCTGGCAGCGGGATATTTTATAAGACAGAACAGTCATGTTCGTTTCAAAGATGAGAACATGGGAATCGTTATCTGTAATACAATAGGTCATGGAGTGACACCGGAGAATGTCAGATACAAGGATTTGAAAAAAGTGGATTACTTAAGTATTGGATGTGTAGGGTGGTATACAACTTTATTAGATATTAAAAAGTGTACGAACATAGAAGATTTGACAATAAACGGATATATACATGAGTTTCAACCTGCTTATGAAGTGACGCAGAATGAATATGGAAGGGAACTTACAGAAGCAGATTCGGTTCGGATTGAGGAAGAGCTGAAAGCAGTTGTTCCGAAATTAAGGAAGTTGAGAGAATTTTCATATTCTATATATTCTGAGAATAGCGATATAAAGAGCTGGGATTTTTTGGAATCATGTCCTAGTTTGGTTGCGGTCTATATATGGAATTCTGATGTAACAGATTATTCTTTTTTAAATGCTTTCAAAGGTATGAAGTTCATTAATTTATGGGGATGCAAGGTGGAATCAGCAGATGCACTTATAAATCTTCAAGACCCGGAGCGGCTGTGTGTGTACGATACACCGTTGGTTGAAAGTGAAGAGGAAATACAAAAGCTGTGCGAGGCATTGCCAAATACAGAAATATTGATTGAAGGCGGGAGAATTGAGAACGACAGAGACTGGGACTGGAGCTGGCGTCACGAATAAGCGAGAATAGGATACCTAGATAGTGGGTAAGGAGACAGTTGAAGCAAATGAAAAAGACTGGAATAAAAAGAATTATTTTAGCAGTAGGCGTACTTTGTTTGTTGCTAGTAGTAGGATATTTTATAAGACAGAACAGTCATGTGCGATTTAAAGACGAGAACATGGGAATTGTCATTTGTAATACAATCGGTCATGGG
>JALEKJ010000032.1 GCA_022771695.1 Roseburia sp.
TCTAATTTCTGATATATTTTCCGTTGCAGCCTTCTCGCATTTTCTGCAAACGCTTGTCTTTCTAAGTAGGTATAATCTGCGCTGATTCCTGTCGCCTGATTAGACATGGAGCGATTCCCGTCACCTCTTGCGTCCACTGCCATGCCAATGCAGTGGTGCTCTTTATTTGCCCGTAAAAATGCCGTAGCTATATAACTGTTCACGGATACCCCCGCCTTCCTTGCACGTGCTTTCAGCTCCATTACTTCCTTCGCCGAAAAGGATTCATATAGAATCCGTGAACTGTATTCCCGCCAATAACTCGCATGAAGCGCCTCATAGTCCTCCCATGAAAAGCAACGTCCACTGCGTCTCCAGTTCCAATTAAAGGCTTTGGCATACCATTTAAAATATAGGGGTAATTTCGCTTCTCTCGGAAATGTTTGCTCCGTTATTAGTTGCATTTTCTTGTAAGTCAGCGTTTCCCCGGATAATGCCATCATAATATCCTCTAAAAGGTATGTTATAGACTTTCCGTCCCCTGCAAGATGATGTGCCATGATGAGAAGTTTCATATCTGCATCCGCCAGGCAGATAAATACCCGCACCAGCTCTCCCCTGTTTAGCTGAAATGGTATCTTCTCATTTTCCCGAATAACAGTCTCCCAGTCATTTTCCGTAACCAATATCAGGCATCCTGATACATCCATTTTTTCATAAAATGCCGCTCCATCTTCCGTTAGTACTACACGGGACATCGTAGCCTCATGCGCTGCATAAGCAGCATTTACTGCCGCTTTTACATCTTTGATATCCGGATTACCGGTAAGCTGTACAAGAAATTCAATGTAAATATTCGGTTCAAATAAATCAATCCGTTCTGAACGTATCAGGTTCTTCATAACTTCTCCTCTATTCACCATATCTTTCCAGTTTCTTCATCCATGTCCACATTGCCATCTTCTGGGAACATATTTTTGAAAGTACATGCTCAAACCTGAAGTAAAATGAGCAGACAGACATGTCCTTCCCCTTTCTGGCATCCTTCAATGCGACACGCGCCACACGCTCCGCACTCACCATTCCGGTGAATCGAACTGTTTTTCCGTTTATTTCCCTGAGCAAAAGCTCGGTGTCAACCCAACCCGGACATACCGCCGTGACCGTAATTTTGCTTTTCTTCAATTCTACATTCAAGGCACGGGAATAGTTTCTTATAAAAACCTTTGTCGCCGCATAGAGGTTCAAATACGGCAGCGGTTGAAACGCAGAAGATGATGATAGATTTAATATTCTGCTTCCTGCTCTCATATATGGTATACACATCGTGCACAGACTTACTGTCGCACTGCAGTGAATGCGTATTGTCTCCTCGACCTCCTCTACAGAAAATTCATCATAGGAGCCCATTTTGGCAATCCCGGCATTGTTGACCAAATACACAACGTCCCCTTCTATCTCCTTAAGCATTTTCCCCAATGCACAGATATCTTCCGTCCTTGTCAAATCTTTTGCTATGGGAATAATTTTATCCCCCAACTCCTCACGCAGCATCTGAAGTTTTTCCATATTTCTTGCGATTGCCCAGACTTCGTCTACTTCCTCACGTATATATCTGCAAAACTCCTTACCGATTCCTCCGCTGGCTCCTGTTATAATTGCAATTCTCTTTTTCATAATTTTCTACCCTTTCTTTTCTCTCAATACGGTTCTTTCTAAATCTGCTGCATCAATCATCTCATATTTGGTCGTAAACAACTTTTTGAGGGAATACAGATACACCACGCCCCAATAATAGTCTGCAAGCTTTAACGGTGCACCCTCGACCACACTTCCTTCCTTTTGCCCCTGAGAAAGAATCTTTGCCGTGTACTTATATAATTCAGACTGATAGGTTGTCCCTTCGGACGCATAGCTTTTGTCCTGTTCTAAGAGCATCTGTGTGTTCAATGCAATCATTCCGGCAAAGTTCTCATCCTCTTTTAACTGCCTCATTACCGTATCCGTCAACTTATGTATCTTCTTCTCCGCAGATAACGGTAACGATGCCAACAGTTTTAACTGTTTGATATCTTCTTCCCGATTTATCATCTTTTGAATCTCTAAAAACAATTCCTCTTTGGAATCGAAATATACATATATCGTCCCCTGCCCGATTCCTATATGCTTCGCAAGGTCACTGATTTTCGTACCTGCAAATCCATTCCTCGCAAAATATAACATTGACTCATGCAATATCTTGTTGCGCATCTCATTTCTTATTTCCTCACAACGTTCCTGTGACTTTGGCATATTCTTCTCCTTTTATGAATGAATTTTTATTCATTCATAAATAATAAAATATTTTCTCTATCTTGTCAAGTTACTGCTGCTTACTCTTGACAACAGAAAAGGAGCTGCGTTCCGACATTTTTCTGTCGGAGCACAACTCCTTTTTTCTTAACACCGGCGCCTAACATGCCTCAATTTCTTTGATATTACACTCATTACCCGCAAGCAGATACGTCTCCTCGCTGCCACAGTGTGGACATATTCTGCCGTGTGCAACTGTTGGATAAGTCTTCTTGCAAGCCTCGCAGAACGTTGTCGCCGGTAGTATTTCAATCCTCATCTCGGCTTCTGCCATCAGCGGATTTTTCTTTCGATAATAATCCCAACATTCTGTCAGATAATCCGGCACAATGCCGCTGACCTCACCGATTTCCAAGGTGACGGAACCGATTTTCTCCAACTCATTTTCGACAGCAATATCATCCAAAGTTTTAGCAATATGGATAATGATTCCTAATTCATGCATAGATAACCTCGTTATTTCTTGTTTTTCTTAATCTTAATCTGACGCTTCAATGCATATGGTGCAATCGCTTTCAGTTTGTCCTCGGACTTCCACATACGGCTTGCATCCGGAAGGTCTCTGGTCAGATGAATTGCATCAAATTCGCACTTTGTTGTACATACGCCACAGCCGATACACTTGTTCTCATCGACTACCGTAGCACCACATCCGAGACATCTCTTTGCCTCAGTCTGAATCTGCTCTTCGGTTAAAGTGCTACGCAGATCGCGGAAGGTTTCCTTTGCCACGCCCGCCTTCTTGCCCGGAATCTGACGTTTTGCATTATCAAATGTCTCTACATTGATGTTGTTCTTATCCAATTCAATAAACTGTCTGCGGTTACGTGCCAGCGTCAGACTGTGTCCCTTATTCACAAAACGATGGATAGACACGAATCCTTCTTTTCCTGCCGCGATTGCATCAATTGCAAAACGTGGTCCGGTGTACACGTCACCACCAACAAAAATATCCGGCTCTGCTGTCTGATAGGTTACCGGGTCTGCCTTTAAGGTTCCGTTGCCGTTAACCTCTGCCTTGGTTCCCTTTAACAGGTCTCCCCATACGATAGACTGACCAATGGATAAAAGAACATTCTCACATTCCACTGTCACTGTGTCATTCTCATCATACTGCGGATTGAAACGTCCGTCCGCATCCTTTACGGAAGTACATTTCTTGAAGACAATTCCTGTCACCTTTCCATTCTCTGTCAGGATTTCTTTCGGTCCCCAGGAATTGTTTACCGCGATACCTTCCTCTTCTGCCTCTTCCACTTCATCCTTTGCTGCCGGCATGATATCACGGGATTCCAGGCAGTACATGGATACCTCGCTCGCTCCTGCACGAAGTGCGGTTCTGGCAACATCGACTGCCACATTACCGCCACCAACTACTACAGTGCGTCCTGAAAGCTTTGTGTTCTCTTCATCTAAGTTTACTGCTTTTAAGAACTCGACACCGGTTACAACACCGTCTGCATCCTCTCCCGGAACACCAGTCTTACGACCGCCCTGTGCACCAATCGCAACATAAAATGCCTGATAACCTTCCTCGCGAAGCTGCTGGATGGTAACATCGCATCCAACCTCAACACCACATTTAAACTCTACCCCCATCTGACGCAATACATCAATCTCTGCATCAATGACATTCTTCTCGAGACGGAAGGATGGAATACCATTCATCAACATACCGCCCGGACGCTTTTCTTTTTCAAATACGGTAACCGGATATCCCATTTTTCTTAAATAGAATGCTGCGGACATACCGGCAGGGCCCGCTCCGATAACAGCAATCTTCTGTGGAAGTTCTTTCCCGATTCCGCGCTGATTAATGATTTCCGGAATATAGCGCTTTTCAGCATGAAGTTCCTGCTCAGCAATGAACTTCTTGATTTCATCAATGGCAACAGCCTCATCGATAGTTCCTCGCGTACAAGCATCTTCACAGCGGCGGTTACAGATGGCACCACAGACTGCCGGGAACGGATTCTCTGTCTTAATTAACTTTAAGGCATCCATATATCTGCCCTCTGCCGCCATCTTCACATAACCCTGTACCGGAAGATGTGCCGGACACGCTGTTTTACATGGTGCTGTACCTGTCTCATAGCAGTTAATCTGATTATCGTCACGATAGTTCGGATTCCACTTCTCTTTGCTCCACTTCACTGCATCCGGGAGCTCCTGCTTTGGATATGTAATCGCGCCCTCTTTCGTACAAAGCTTCTGACCAAGTTTTGCCGCACCGGTCGGACAATACTCTACGCAGCGACCACAAGCCACGCAGTTCTCAGTCGTTACATGCGCGCGATATGCAGAACGGGACATGTTTGGTGTATTAAAGAGCTGAGAGGTGCGAAGCGCGTTACAGACACCCACCGCACAGTTACAGATAGCAAAAATCTTATCCTCCCCGTCAATGTTGGTAATCTGATGCACATATCCCATCTTCTCACCGCGCTCTAAGATTTCCATAACCTCATCAAGTTCAACATAACGTCCTTTTCCGGTCTCTACCAGATAGTCAGCCATGTCACCGACGCCGATACACCATTCGCCTTCAAGGTCTCCGGTTCCTTCCCCGCGCACTCTCTGCTGGGTACGGCAGGAGCACTGCCCTACCGCATATTTGTCCTTGTATTTATTCAACCAGTAAGAAATATGCTCTACGCTTGCGGATTCCTGTGTTGCCGGAATTGCCTTTTCCACCGGAATGACATGCATTCCGATTCCGGCGCCGCCAAGCGGAACCATCGGAGTTACCTTCTCAAGCGGAAGTCTTGACATATGCTCAAAGAAGTCCGCAATTTCAGGATGCTCCTCCACCTGTTTCGTGTTCATAACCATGAACTCTGCGCATCCCGGCACATACATCGGAAGCACATACTGTTTCTCATGCTGTGGATTCTCCCAGTTATACTCAATCAGACCAATAACCGACATCTCCTGAAGCAGTTGCTCCAGTTCTGCCTCCGGCTTTCCGGTCTTCTTTGCCAGTTTCGGTAAAGTAATCGGCTTGCGCACATCCATGCAGAGGGCAACCTCCACCATCTCATCATTAATGACGTTCGCCATTCCCCAAAACTCCGGATCATTTTCCGTCAGTTTTTCCATTCCCAGCTTATAAGGAATACGGTCTGTAATTTTTTTTCCGAGCTTCAATAATGCTTCTTTGTTCTCTACCATAACTAATAATCTCCTCTCAAATCCGCCAAAGCGGAATTTTCATATGTTTCTATATTGCCTTAATTCTTTGTAACACGTTACGCATTCCACTGTTTCACTTCACTGCACAGCCAATCATACCACTCATCCATTCCTTCTCCGGTGCGGGAAGAAATCGGAATAATCCTGATATTCGGGTTCAGCTTCTTTACCCGCTCACTGCAAGCTTCTATGTCAAAATCAAAATATGGAAGTACGTCTATCTTATTAATCAAAAGCACATCGCAGATAGAAAACATGAGCGGATATTTCAGCGGCTTGTCATCTCCTTCGGGAACGCTTAAAATCATCGCATTCTTCACGGAACCGGTATCAAACTCTGCCGGACAGACCAGGTTTCCAACATTCTCTAAAATTGCCAAATCCACATCCTTCGTCTCTAAGCTTTCCAATCCCTGTCTCGTCATATCCGCATCCAGATGGCACATACCACCCGTATGGATTTGAATTGCTTTGACGCCGGTCTTCGCAATCGTATCTGCATCGACATCGGAATCAATATCTGCCTCCATAACGCCAATCCGCATCTCATCCTTCAGTGCCTCTATCGTCCGAACCAGCGTAGTCGTCTTGCCGGAACCCGGTGAAGACATCAGATTCAAAAGAAATGTCCGGTTCTTCTTCAACTCTGCGCGCAGTAAATCTGCCTCGTGGTCATTATCTTCCAGAATGTTCTTTTTGATTTCAATTACTTTGAATTCACTCATCAGTATACCCCTTTCCCTATGGTGAGTTTTGAACTCTTACCATGACTCTGACCTTTTCTGGTCATACCTCATGATTGTCTAAATTTTAACATACATTTTCCCTGAAATCAACGTTACTTTCTGCTATATTTCCGGTATCCTTTTTGTGCATATTGTTTCTTTTTATTATTCTGGTATGTGGTATGACCAGTTCCAGATTGTTGATTCTCACTGCAAAAAAGGAGTGTATAAGTTTTTCTCCTTATACACTCCCTGGGTGCCTACTGATTTTAAAATATCCGTTACACAGTCTTTACGCACTGCGAAAACTTCTGTTTTGCACTCTGCACCTTTGTCATATCTGCTTCCGGTGTCGGATAATATCCTCTCTCATGCATCATGTTAAATACATCTTCCTGAATGGTGTGCTCCTGCTCCAAGCAGTGCAAGATTGCATCGCGTACACCATCATGCACGCACTCGTTGGCAAACGTGTTGTAGTTGTTTGTTGCTGTTTTCTCCGCGGTCAACGCATCCGCTAAAATCTCTTTGTCTGTATAAATCTGTTCTGTCATCCTTGTTCTCCTTTTACTAAAGCTGCGCATACAGTGCATTAAAATGTCCCTGATGCTTGTTGGAAATCTCCGTAAATTTCGCACTGATTTCCTGATCCTCTGTGTGCTCTGCTAACATCTGGAACTTCTTAATCAAAAGTTCTTCTTCCGTCAAAAGGTCATTTAACGCGGACAACTCTTTTTCTGATAACTGGCTCATATGATTCCACCTCCATATTTGATTCTCTTTCACAAATATAGTGTGCTCCATTCACCATTCTTTTATTCCACTTTTATCGCTCTTCCTGCTCCATTACAGATGTCTGTCAAAAGATGATACAAATCCGACTGATAAATCGGACGTTCTACTACATAATCTACGCCCGCCAGCCTCATCTCACTCTCAACCTGCTCTTTTTCATTGGTTGAGCATGTGATAACCATACTCTCCGCCGGAAAAATGCTCCTCATTTCTTGGATTGCATCCTTTGCTCCTAACATATACCAGTTTAAAAGACAGATATCATATGCCCTTCCGCTCACATACGCCTTATGTAGCAAGTCCATTGCCCCCGCACCATTCGCTGCCGTGTCGCAAGCGATGCCCAGACGCGTCAGAATTGCCGCATGATACTGCCTTGTCAACTCATTATCATCAACCACCAGAGCTCGCATGTTTCCAAGCTTTTTTTGACGCATCAATGGTGCTTCTCCAATTTTAAATGGAAGTGTAATGACAGAAATAATCCCTCTTCCCTCTTCATCCTCGACAATCATAGACCCTCTAAGCAGTTCCACAATACTCTTTGCAATCGGATACTCATTGTTTGGATCAATGTTTCCTCTCACCGTAATTTCAAGTTCCACATTCCCTTTTCCGATTTTGCGTTGCAGATAGCTGGTGCTGATACTTCCTCCCGGCGGCGTATTGTCGTATACATTTTTTAACATACGGCTCCACACCTGCTTTAACCGCTTACCGTCACCGACTAAATCATCATAGAGAATCTCACAATTTTTCATGGTAAAGTCTATATTCTTTTTCTGGCATATCACCATATATTCCCTCGTCAGCTCTGTAATAACGCCACGTAGCTGAAACGGAAATAAATGGAGCATCTGTTCTTCATGCTCCATCTTTGCCTGGCTTAGCACTTCCTCCACAGTCGTCATCAGATGGGACGCGCGTGCCTCAATTTTTTTCAGGCGCTCCATCTCCGATTTCTCCATAGTCTCATTTATACCACACAATTCCTGAATGTATACTATGTCCTGTTTCATCCCGGTCGAAACACGTGAAATAAACTTTTCTCGCACTCTGCTAAGATGCTGTTCTTCTTCAATCTTCTTTTGCAGCATCACCTGACGAAACACATACTTCTGCACAACGTTCCGCACGCGATTTTTGATAATCGCAGGTTCGCATGGTGAAAAAATAAAATCATCTGCGCCCTTTTCCAGCATTTCCAATTCCATATTTTCATCAATAGCTGTCTTTACGATAACCGGAATATCACGCAGCGCATTGTCCGCTTTCATCTGCCCAAGCACACCTGCGCCGTCCAAGATTGGCATAAATACATCCAAAATTACCACATCTACCCTTTTTTGGCGCAAAACTTCCATTGCTTCCTGCCCATTCTCCGCCTCAATAATTTCATATTCATCACTAAACATTGCTCTTATGGACCCACGATTGACTTCCACATCATCCACTACAAGCATGACTAATCTCTCTTGCATATGTTACCTCCTGATTAACAGCATTATACATGATTCTACATAATTTTGTTATAAGGCGTCCATAGCTTTTCCATTACTTCTCTATTTATCGCATTTCTTCTACACGTTTCGACAAAAAACAGCATACCAAACGGTATGCTGCCCTATTTTATAAATTATCCACAAATCATGCTGTCTAATACAAAATACATCTGCTTAATATCCAACGGCTTGCTTAAGTGCGCATCCATGCCCGCCTCAAAAGACTTACGCACATCCTCTTCAAATACATTCGCCGTCATCGCTACAATCGGTACCTGTAAGCTGTCTTCCCTACCGGAGCAGCGAATCTGCTTGGTTGCCGTAAGTCCGTCCATAACCGGCATACGAATATCCATCAAAATGACATCATAATAACCCGGTTCATGCTCTAAATAACGAGTCACGCCCTCTTCTCCGTTCACAGCTACCTCGACTTCAAGGTTCTTGTGCAACAGAATGTTCTTTGTAATCTCGATATTAATCTCATTATCCTCCACAAGAAGTGCACGCTTTCCTGTGAAATCGTAATCCATGCGCTCTGATTTATTTTGCTTGCGCTCACGCTCTTCATCATCTGCTACCTTTTGTAATGTAATCGTAACAACGAATGTGGAACCCTTGCCTTTTTCACTGTAAGCGTCAATCCGTCCATCCATAAACTCAATAATATTTCTGGCAATGGCAAGTCCCAACCCGGTGCCGCCGTTTAAGGTCGTGTTACGGTTTTCCTCCTGCTCAAACGGGTCAAAAATGTATGGTAGAAAATCCTCATCAATACCGATTCCGTTATCACGAATTTCCAGACGAAGTGTTGTCTCCGTGTCCGTGTCCAGAGTCTTCTCAATAATAAAATCTATTTTGCCTTCCGTCGGTGTAAACTTAACTGCATTCTCTAAGATATTGAGCAACGCCTTGCGCAGTTTTTCCACGTCAAAGGAATACTTCTGTTTGAAGTCTCCACGTTTTTCCATGGAGAAATGAATTTCCTTATTATCCGCTTTTTTACAAATTCCTCCGCCAAGTTCCTCTAAAAATGTGTCTAACTCTGCGTCTTCCTGTATCAGAGCAACATTACCGCTCTCTATCTGCGACAGATTCAGGATATCATTGATAAAAGAAAGCAAAAAATGTGCAGACACATTAATCTTTGTCAGATTTTCAAGAACCTGCTTCTGATTGTCCGCATGTTCACTAGTCAGATAGGAAAGACCGATAATGGAATTCATTGGCGTACGAATCTCATGACTCATGCGCTCCAAAAACTCATTTTTCTCCTGATTCGCATGACGCGCATCCATAAGCGCATAATATAAACGCTCCTTCTGCTTCTGTTCCTCCTCATAACTGTCCGTCACATCACGTCGTACCAGAACCAACGTATTTTTATCGCCCTTGTGATAAGAAATACTCAGCTCCTTACGACGATATCGCTCGCCACAGAGGAGACGATAGTTCACGACCATATGGTCCTTTTTCTCTAATTCCGCCTGAATATATGAAATATCAAGCTGCTTCGCACAATACTCCTGATCCTCCGGATGGACATACGCAGGAATCGCCTGTCTGTTAATCTCATCATAGTCACCGCCGTTCGTCGGCATCACATCTGTTTCCTCATTGGTAACGATGACTCTGGAGACTCTGGTATTCAAGTCTACATATGTAATGAAATCTATTTCCTCTTTCAGTACATTTTCTAATATTTCCTGTTCTTTTTCCGTCTTAGGTTTTCCCATATTCATACTCCTATACCTAATATGCAAACTAAAGTACTATATATTATAACAGCATTTTTCTGACTTTCCAACAAAATTTTGTCGAATTATGACAATATATTACAGAAATAATAACTGTGTAGCCAGTAAAAACATGGCGTAATAGTAAGTTGCCAGATTAAACAAATGAATAAACGGTCCCTTTCTTTTCCGAAAATACAAAAACAGGATTGAAATGTCCGATATCAAAAACAACATGCTACCCACTGCAATCATAATATTCGATAATGATGGACTACTGATTGCCAGATGTTGTCCCTTTACAAAAAACATTGCCACAAAGAGAGCATATATCAATATAAACGGTTTCAATTTACCCGTATGTACATCCTTACGCGATACCAGATACCAGGTCAACAGCACCGCAAGAACCGGAATCAAGAGATCAATGACAGAAATCGCCTGCATCGTAGCAAGCCAACGCACAAAACATAGATGCCCCGCAAAAAAAATTCCCAATCCCATTAAAAATTGAATACGTTTGCGATAGCGGTTATATGCAGCCATAAAGATATCTCCCACAAAGCAACAAAAAAAAGCCGGGAGCATCAGCCAGAACTGTATAATCTCTCTTGATATATATGTTGATACAAAAAACACGGCAAGAAACGCCAGACTGCTAACCGTTTTTACCCATATGTAATACTTCTTCCACTCTGCGTGGCACACAACCGCTGAAATCAGTGCAAATATCGCACTGTATGCAAGTAACATTCCTATAAACATCTTATAATCCCCTCTTTAGACATATTTTCTTAATCCCTTCGGATAGTGATTCTTCATGACTCCCCCTGCAAGCTTTCCCCAACCGATACTATAGCCATCGACAGTCAGAAGATACCAGCCTTTTTCTCCCTCATGAGAAAAGGTTTCCCCATTTAAATACCCCCTAACTTCCCGTCCGTCCGCTGGCAAATCCACGGTATGTAACACATCTTCTCCACGCAATGCAAGTGCAAGCGCATGAGAAGGCTCAAAACGATTCTTCTTGATGGTTCCGAGGTGAAGACCCGGACGCAGCACTTTCAGACCTTTTACCGCAGGCATCCCCTCCGGGATGAGATATAACTGCTCACCAAACTTCAAGTATCTTCCCAGAAAGCCCTCATTTTTTTCCGGCTGCAGCGCTTCTTTTACAAACTCCAGATATTCCACACAGCCCTTGCCCGGCACTTTGCATTCTCGTTCGGTAAGCCCCTGCTCGGCTCCATTCCGGCAACATCCCATAGACCCATGTGACAAGCTTCCCTGCTTACGCAACACTGCCATATAATGTCCCTCTCCTTTTATCCGGTGAGGCCAGAGACGGACAGTATCAGAAAGTGCTGCAAACGGCTCCGCTCCCCACGCCGGCATACCTGCCTGCATTCCGCGTGTCAATTCGACTTTTTCAACAAAGAAATCCGGATGTCTTAACAGGAAACGGCTGACGCTTCCCTCATTCTCTGTCGGCGCAAACGTACAGGTCGAATATACAAGTCTTCCTCCCGATGCAAGCATGGACGCTGCACAATCTAAAATCTCATCCTGCCGTTCTGCGCACAAATCAACATTTGCAAGACTCCATTCATCGCAGGCATCTTCGTTTTTGCGGAACATTCCCGCGCCGGAGCACGGCGCATCCACAAGAATACGAGTAAAATAATCCGAAAAATGTTCCGAAAGTCTCTGCGGTGTTTCATTCGTCACCATCGCATTGCAGATTCCCATACGTTCCACATTCTCGGACAGAATTTTCGCGCGGGTCGGATGAATCTCATTGCAGATAAGAACTCCCTTTCCCTGCATCGCCGCAGCAATCTGTGTACTCTTACCTCCGGGAGCCGCACAAAGATCCAAAATGCGCTCATCCTTCCACAAATCTTTTCCATCGAGTGGACGCATCAAAAATTCTACCGGTGCCATCGCACTCGGTTCCTGAATATAGTAAACCCCGGCCTCATGATAAGGGTGCTTGCCCGGCGCAGCCTCCGCCTCGTAATAAAACCCGTTTGGAGACCAGGGAACAGGCTCTAACGAAAAAGGTGCCTGCGCCAAAAAATGTTCTTTTTCTGTTTTTAATGTATTAATACGCAGTGCATGATAACGCTGCTCGTCATAACTTGCCAAAAATGCCGGATACTCCTCTCTGAGCATCTCTTTCATTCTATCTAAAAAATCCTGTGGAAGCATACTGTTTTCTCCTCGTTTCTATCGCAGGATACGCTTTGCATCCCGTGACTTCATAGCCGTTTCCACTATACCATTTTTCCGGACAAGTGTAAATCTTTCACGAAAAATCACGTGTCAGAATATCACTCTTTTCCAAAAAGTCTTCCACTGTATAAAATCCCAGTTTCTCAATTAACGCAAGCACATACGGATTTTCAAGCGGTGTCTGGTATATCGCTTCTGCTCCGTATCGATTTACCATCTCCCGTCCCGCATCCCTGTCAATCAATGCGCGCGGGCCACCGACACAACCTCCTTGGCATGCCATTCCCTCATAAAAATTTGCTGTCAACTCACCGCTCTTAATCTCTTCAATCATCTGCTTACACGCAGCAACCCCGTCCGCCTGTTTCGGTTGAACCTTAATTGTACGGTCCGGATGAAGCTGTGCCACTGTCTTTTTGACGGCTTCACTGACACCACCGGTTCGCGCATAAATTCTTCCCGCCGTGGACGAATGCTCCTTCTCATCTTCCGGCATCTCCTGCGGATTTATCCTGACCGCTTCAAACAGTTCCTGCATCTCACGAAATGTCAGCACATAATCCACCGCATCCGCAATATCAGGCTCTTTCGCCTCTTTCTTTTTCGCAATGCAGGGACCTATGAATACCGTAACCGCTTCCGGATGTATTTTTTTGACCGCACGCCCGGCTGCAATCATCGGCGAAACTGCTCCCGGCACATGTGGTACAAGTTCTCCATAGATGCCTCGAATCATTGCAATCCATACCGGACAACAACAGCTCGTAAGTTGAAAATCCTCTTTGCTCATGACATGTTCATCAAACTCCAAGGCTTCCTTTAAGGTAAGGATATCCGCAAATACCGCGACCTCGACCATCCCCAAAAATCCCGCCGCTTTCAATGCGGCTCGCACCTTTCCCGGTGTCACCAAATCTCCAAACTGCCCCATAAACGCCGGTGCAATCAGTGCGTACACCTTTTTCTCCTGCTGAGAGAGCACCTCTAAAACTGCCGCCACATCCGCACCGAGTGATTCCTTGTCTGCCTTGCAGCCATGCACTACACCCGCACGCTTCTCATACTTTTCCGGATGCAGAAGGCAATCCATCTCGTAGATATCCTCCCACCCTTCTAATTTTCTTCCTTTTTCTTCTTCCTGCAATCGCACTGCCTCGTATAGTTCACGCATCGTTCTCATTCCTGCACACCACCTTTGTTTTTGATTTAATATGTGCAGGTTCCTGGCATATCATGCATAAGAAAAAATAAGCCCCGCGCACATGACGTGCGCGGGGTTCTCTGCTATAAGGATCTTTCCATTAATCGTACAGTGCGATATGGTATTTTACTTTCCGATATATCTTCCAGATAAAAATGGCAGGCATCGCTAACACAAGATAGACCGTGGACAAAAGTCCTGCCACTCCGCCTACAATTATCATAATCCAAATAATAATATCCATCTTTTCTTCCTCTCATAAAATAATTTTATTTTATGGAGAAAGCGATGCCTTCTTTCTTGCCGTCTGAACGGTTTCTGTACAACACAATCTTCAGACTTCGTGGAATCAGCTCCTGTTGCCGCCGCTTTCCGTCACCGAAACATGCAAAAAGCAGTACCGGCAAGAAAAGCAATCCTACCATTATGTACCAGACAAACAAACGAACTTGTTGCAGATTCCGATAGCGGAATGACGTGCGCCACTGCAGCATCTGGGCTCCTCTGAGCACATCATTTTCCCGTACCGCATATTGCAATTCATTGCTATGCATCGATGGTTTTGAAAGCGTCTGTATCGGTGTATCTGTCGATTGCTGTGTGTCAATCTGAACCCTAATATCATGTGCCGTTGGCATATCCCCAACCACGGCAAGTGGCAGTGTCACTGACAAAAGAAGCAGTATTGCAGCCAGCAAATAGCACCGACGCTTAAAACCAGTGTTTGATATTACTGATTGCTTTTGCTTTTGCAAATATCTCATCATTTTTCAGCTCCAAATAAAGTTCTAACCCTTTTATTTCTTCTTCCGAAAATCCTTGATTCTTTGTCACTTTGCACTCCGGCAGACTCGCTTCTGCAATATCATGCCCTCGCTCGAATCGAACCAGCACATGACGTCGCCCTTTTTTTACAACAATACCGGAATGTGTGAGTCTCATTTCTTCCTCTATGTTCATATTGCAAGTCTCCTTTCCTGCAAATCTATGATTCATCGTCCACCTTGAATGAGTTCATGGTCTCTTCCGACAATCCATCCATGAGATAATTTCGGCTTTTTTCTTTACTTTCTTGATAGTTTTCCATCAACATTCTGCCGGCACGCACAACCTCTTCTTCAAATTCCCGCGCAGACAAAAGCTGACACCCTGATCCACGTATGATAATCTGTTCCAGCCCGTCAGAGGTTGCAACCGTGACATGATATTTTCGTCCGTGCTCCTTTGCAAACTTCTCGATATACTGATCTGCCGTCTCCGCTTCTCTCGTGTATACCACATGAATATTGTGATAATCAAAAATTTCCGTCTTATGACCTACTACACGATATGCATCAAACACGACAATCAGCTTACACCTGCGGATGCCCTGATAATTACATAGAATATCTAAAAGCTTTCCACGCGCACCATCAATATTTTTCTGTGCAAGCTCTGCCAATTCCCTCCACGCAAAAATAATATTATAGCCGTCCACCAACAGGTATTCCTCCGCAGGCAGCTTTGTCTGATAATCTCTTGTCACTGCTGCCACAGCCGCTTTATCGCGTCCACGCAACTTAAATCTGTTCTTTGCAGGAACAGATTTATCCCTCTTATTTGCATTGTATGTCTGTGCTAAAATTCTGTCAATCTCCTCTGTGCCAATCCATGCCTCTTCTTCTCCATCCAAGCGCCCGCGCTTCGCTTCCGGTAATAGCTTCTCCGGCAAAAACGCTTCCTCCTCGTGCATGTTCTCCGACAGGCAGCTTGGCAGATGCATATATTCTGCCACACTGTCCCAAGGCACGATAAATCCGGCACCATGAGCACAAAAGACGGAATCCGGCGTATGTTCCATATCCCGTTCCGCTTCGTAGCCGATTGCAGCGACAACCTCCTCTGGATTATGGCAAGGCAAATAACCTTTATTCGTCACAGAAAGCCTTCCCTGTCCTTTTGTATAGGAAATGACCTCCTTTTGATAATTCTGCATGGTCGCTACCGGCGCGCTTCCCGTCAGGCATCGCATGCCTTTCACTCCCCCTGCATTCTGTGCACTTTCCTCCCAGCCGGCATCATAATCCAAAGAACCATGCATGCGCTCGATATCCATCATTGCCCGGCCTACTGCATTCTCCGGCACTTCCAGAACAAAATCATAATACGGTTCCAATAAGACTGACTCTGCCTGCATCAAACCCTGACGCACGGCACGATAGGTCGCCTGCCGAAAATCGCCGCCCTCCGTATGCTTTAAATGCGCTTTTCCGGACACCAGTGTAATCTTCATATCCGTAATCGCAGATCCGGTAAGCACACCGATATGTTCACGCTCCTGCAAATGTGTTAAAATCAGACGCTGCCAGTTCTTATCAAGTACATCCTCGCTGCACTTTGCCGCAAACGTAAGTCCACTGCCATGCTCTCCCGGCTCCAGCAGAAGATGCACCTCCGCGTAGTGGCGCAACGGTTCAAAATGTCCAATCCCCTCCACCACATTCGCGATGGTCTCTTTATACACGACATGTCCCTCGCCAAATTCCACCTCAATGCCAAATCGCTCTTTTATCAGGCTCTTTAGCACCTCTGTCTGCACTTCTCCCATCATCTGTACCAGGATTTCACGAAGTCTTTCATCCCAGACAATATGAAGTTCCGGTTCTTCCTCCTCCAAAAGGCGCAGCTTTGGCAACATGATAGCTGCATCCAGCCCCTCCGGCAAAAGAATCTGATAGGTAAGAACCGGCTCTAATATCGGCATATCGGATGCCTGTTCACTGCCAAGGCCTTCTCCCGGATAAGTGTAAGAAAGCCCCGTAACGGCACACACAGCTCCTGCCGCAAGTTCATCTGTTGTCTCATATTTTTCTCCGGAATAAATGCGAATCTGGTTTACTTTTTCTTCCCAGTGCCGGTTCTCTTCCTCACCTGCCGCCACGCTCCTTTTCATACCGCGAAGTGCCTGCTTTACGATAAGGCTTCCCCCTGTAACTTTCAGATACGTAAGCCTTGTTCCTTGCTCGTCCCGGGCAATTTTAAAGACCTTTGCACCAAATTCACTTGGGTACTCCGGCTCTCTTACATAGTTTACAAATGCCTCTAAAAACTCTGCAACGCCTTCCATCTTAAGCGCGGAACCGAAGAAACATGGAAACAGTCGCCGCCCCGCAATCAATCCCGCAATATCTCTTTCGTCTACACTGCCATCCTTAAGATAACGCTCCAATACATTCTCATCGCACATGGCAATGCTCTCATAGAAATGCTCTGTATCTCTATCTGAGAAATCAATACAGTTCTCATGCAGAATGCCCCGAAGTTCATCCAACAGCCGTTCCCTGTCCGTCCCCTCCTGATCCATCTTATTGACGAACAAAAATACCGGTATCTGATAATGTGCAAGCAATCTCCAGAGCGTCTTTGTATGCTCCTGCACTCCGTCTGCACCGCTTACGACCAGAATCGCATAATCCAGCACCTGTAAAACACGCTCCATCTCCGCTGAAAAATCCACATGACCAGGTGTATCTAAAAGCGTCAGCATAGCCCCCTGCAGCTTTATCACTGCCTGTTTGGAAAATATCGTGATTCCTCGCGCACGCTCCAAGGCATAGGTATCCAGGAAAGCATCTCCGTTGTCCACACGTCCTGCTTTCCGGATATTCCCGCTTAGATAAAGCATTGCCTCTGATAAAGTTGTCTTTCCGGCATCTACATGTGCCAGCACTGCCGTACAGATTTTTTTCTGATTACTCACGTTATTTTTATCTCTCTTCCTGTATCAATAACTTCCGGTATCGGTTGATGCATGCAAAAATTTCCTGACGCCTTGGCATCGCAAGTCCACACGGCAGATAGCTGCCCTCACAGACAGCCGCAAGTCCCTTTTTCTCTAACAGGCGCTCTAACTCATCCACGCTCTCCCTTAAGGTGCGTCTGCCGTCAAAAATATGCCCCTCAGCATATTTAAGCAAATATGCAAGCGCTGAAAGCTGCTCACTGTCTGCAAGCTGCTCCACATAGCGTACATCGATGTTTTCCCGATTAATCGAGATGCCATCTCTGCCCATCGTCTTTAGCTTCATACGGCTGTCCTCTTTAAATGCACGCTCCGGGCGGACGCGGCGTTCAAACGACGGCTTTGCCTGCTGTGGCGGCGTTGCCACCGGCATCGGGAAACGCTCTGCTTCTTTTTTGGCAAACTCTGTAATCTCCACCGGTTCATACTGATTCATCTGAATGATGCAGTCCGCCTTATGGAAATAGGAACCGGAACTTCCCGCCACCAAAATTGTTGAAATACCAAAATTCTCATATAATTCCCGGATACGGTCAATAAACGGCGTAATCGGCTCATCCTCCCGATTCACCACGCGCTGCATCAATTCATCACGAATCATGAAATTCGTTGCGCTGGTATCTTCATCAATTAAAAATGTCTGTGTACCGGATTCCATCGCTTCCATGACGTTCGCTGCCTGCGAAGTACTTCCGCTCGCATCCTCGGTACAGAAAGCTTTCGTGTCTTTCTTATTTGGAAGATTACTGATAAACATGGAAATATCCACGTTCTTGATACTTCTTCCATCCTCTGCACGAATCTTCATCGCCGTGTCTTCCGTAATGACATACTCTCTGCCGTCTCCCGCAATGTGATTGTAGACACCCAATTCTAACGCCTTTAAAAGAGTAGACTTTCCATGATAACCGCCGCCCACAATCAGCGTGATTCCCTTTCTGATTCCCATACCGCGAAGTGCTCCGCGATGCGGCAAAGGAATTGTAACCTCCAGTTCTTTTGGCGAAACAAACTTCACCGCATCCTTCATTGGTCTGCCGGACACACCGGATTCCCGTGGCAACACCGAATTGTTTGCCACAAACGCACATAAATCATGTTCTTTTATATATGCTCTGATTGCCTGCTGGTCCTCTGCCAAATCTGCGGCTTGCGCCACGGATTTCGCATCTAAAGCCGGATAGAACAGGCTCTTTGCCACACATTTCGGCAAAAAGTCAAAAAAGATTTTCTCTAATTCTCTGGAATTTACGGTGCGTCCATTGGCAGGGAAGCCCACCTCAAAGCGCAGGATGATATCGCCATTCCTTTCATCCATCTGACATGCAGTGCGCTCCAGCACCTCCTGTCCCGGTCGGCTGACCGCCATAAGCCCGCTCTTGCCTGAACCTTTTGCCTGAAAAGATACCTTCTCCAATTCTCTGCCAAACTGCCTGAGCAGATAATCACTGAGCGCAACACGTCTGCATTTCATCTGATAATGCTCTGTCGGAAACTTTGCCGCGCTTCCCTTGATATGAACACTCACCTTTGATGGAGAAGCAAACGGGTCTCCCTGCACATGGTCGATAGAGAGCACATAATTTCCAAAATCATAGCTTCCTCTCGTATCCTTGTATGCCGGATATCCTTTATGGTCAATTTTCTGTAATAGA
This sequence comes from Roseburia sp., assembly GCA_022771695.1. Classification (GTDB taxonomy): domain Bacteria; phylum Bacillota; class Clostridia; order Lachnospirales; family Lachnospiraceae; genus Roseburia. Next base: position 19,154 of record JALEKJ010000032.1, read on the forward strand.
TTCTTAAGTTCTGCCTGTGACTGCATATTTTCTTCCATCCTCGCTTTCTGTCAATGTTACATCTCGTCACGCGCCAATTCCGATAACAACTCTGTCTTTCTTGTTCCGACAAGAAGCTGCTCATTATACTGCTTATAACGCTCACATGCATGCTCCGATAAAAACAGGGCAGACTCGCTGTTAATCGTGAGCTCTGTCACGAAAACGACCATCTCCTGTCCGTTCTCGAATGCCTGCTCCATAAAGTCGAATGCAAACTCTAACGCCTGCGCCGTTTCGGTCTCAAGCTGCGCTAATTTTTCTTTCTGTTCCTGAAATCCTGCACTTGCGCTCGTAAAACATGCCTGTGCAGTTATGTTGTTTTCTGCGGTTTCCACAGATTCTTCTGTCGACGGGCAATTTTCTCTCAACATTCCCAGCAGACGCTTCTGCAGGCGTTTCTCATCATTGCTGTAGCTTCCGGTCTCCTCCGCCAACGCAAGCGCACGCTCCCGCTCCTCTAACTGCATACCATAAAGAGCAACCGGATTCTCCGCACTCTCTACAGCACCGCGATATTCTTTTAAAAATACAAACCATTCGTCCGTCAGATAACGTTCCTCTGCCGTCTGTCGGAATCGTGCATTCAATCCATCTAACAACAGATTCGTGACCGCAATCCGCTCATCGAATGCTGCTGCATAGACGCGTGCATAGACTGCCGGTTTCACTCTTCCTGCAAGAATTTCCGGAATGCCATAATCATCCTGATATTTCCGGTACAAATCAAAGTACGCCGCCGCATCCTCTGCGACCTCTGCGTGATGTAAGAACTCATGGATGACTGTCTCATCCACCGGAAGATTCATCTCCTCATAAACGCTCATCAGATTTGACAAGTCCTCCCAGCCTCTCGCCGTTACAAACTGCATACCATCCACATCCGCTTCCACACGGTAAAAGTTACGCGGACGCAATTCCAAATAGCTTAAAATCGCTCCGTGAATATGCTGTGCTCTCGCATACTCCTTCCATACTTTAAAATCTGCTTCCACCGTCATGTAACGCACACGGTCCAATGTCACCATATCAAAATCCCGCACGGACTTGTTGTACTCCGGCGGGTTTCCCGCTGCCACAATCAGCCATCCCTGCGGCACTGCCTGATTTCCAAAGGTCTTGCACTGCAAAAATTGCAGCATTGTAGGTGCCAATGTCTCCGATACACAGTTAATTTCATCGATAAACAGAATTCCCTCTTTCTGTCCGCTGTCCCTGATTTTCCGATGCACGCTTGCGATAATCTCGCTCATCGTGTATTCCGTAACCGAATAGCACTTCCCGTCAAACTCCTCTTCCTTGATAAACGGAAGTCCAACTGCACTCTGTCTCGTGTGATGCGTAATCGTATATGCCACCAGACCGATTCCCAGCTCTCTTGCAATCTGCTCCATAATCTGCGTCTTGCCGATTCCCGGCGGTCCCATTAAAAGCACCGGGCGCTGTCGGATTGCCGGAATCTTATATTCGCCGACCTCATTTTTTGCCAGATATGCCTGCACAGTATGCTTAATCTCGTTCTTAGCCTGCTTGATATTCATCGTCTCTATTTCCTTCCATCGCAATATATGTTTCTGTCGCTTTACTTCTTAACTTTCAGTTTCCCGCCACTTCAAATTCCTCCGGCTCTAAGCGAAGCTGCATTGCCCAAGGGGGTACTGCGGCGTCCTCATACGCCTCCAAAAAAAGAAATGCCGTCTGATAATCCGGACGCTTTTTCGGATAAATTCCCTTCCCATCCGTAAAATACAAAAGTCCGTTCAGATTCAGAAGTTCGCCCCGTTCTCTTAATTCATTCACGTAGGCAAACGTCGGTCGAAAGTCTGTGCCGCCACCGCCAATCAACTGAAACTCTGTCAAAAAGTGTTCTAATTCCCTTTCTCCGGTAATCCTTACATCACTGCGGACAGCGTTGTCACATTGTAACACGCGGATGACAGAATCCGTAAAAAAGCTGTCGCTCTGCTTTAAGATATCCACCGTCTCTCTTAAAAATTGCTCTACCAATCCACTGCTGGTGGAATAGCTAGTATCTATCACAATCACAAACTCCCTGATTTTCTTTGTCTCTCTGCTCTCAAGTGGCTCGATGAGCGGCATGTTGCCATACAGCTTTAGTCCATACGTATAATAATTCAAATCAAACTCATCCGGATCGCTGCGCAGTTCTTCTCTTCGCACTGCGAACCTCTTTAAAAAATCACGATAGCTACGCCTGCTGCGCTCTGCCGCAAACTGAGCTGAGAGAAGTTCCTCGCCCTCCTTTGTCTCATCCCCCCTGCGTTGCTGCTCCATGCGCGTCTGTCTGGCAATCTTATTCCATTTCTTCTGACTTGCCGCTGCTGCCTCCTGCTTCACATTGCCGTCCTGCTGCTTCGGCCAATATCTGTGGTCATCCGTGTAAAACTCCTGCTCTAACGCAGCAATCTGCTCTCGCCCGTTTTCTTCTGATTCCAGTTCGCGCAGCATCCGATAGATAACGGCAGCAGAAACACCCTCCTTCTTTTCTCGCAGTTGCTCATAGAGCTCCCTGCGCAAAAAGCTAAGAATACGTCTTGTGCACTTCTTGTCCATCCTATCAATCACATATTCCACGGCTATGTCGCAGGCAATATGCCAAAGCCGTCTGTCACGGTTCCCGCCAATCCACAGGTGGAAAAAAAGACAGTGTAACACAGTATGCAGGTACACACGGTTTAAGAAAAATGCATTCTGTCGAAACACACGAAGCACCTGCTCCGTCGAAAAGCAAAGCCAAGTTCCATCGGTCGCAAATGTCTGCACGGACGCGTCCGCTTTCGGCTTCAGCCCAGAAAGCGCTATGTCAAGGAAACGCAGTTCCAGATAAATTTCATTGCGGGTATAGTCAAGAATTTTCTCAGACATCTCGACTTCCCATTCTGTCTGTGTCTTCACATGTTCCATACCTACGTCTCCTCCTTTCTGCTAAAAATCATCAAATGAATAGCGTTCCTCCACCGGCTTGGGCGGAAAAAACCGTTCTTTCGCGCGCAAAAAGGACGCAGCTCCCTTTGCCCATTCCTGCTCCGTTGCAAGGCGGATACATACGTCTATATCCACCGCCGTAAGAAGCCCCTGTTCACATAGGAACCAGACCGTTTCCTCATCCTGTGCACACACAGCGGAAGCGCAGACTGCACCTGCATGTGTCCCGATATATCCCTCATACAATATTCGCTCCGTCTCGCCTAACTCCACCGGATAGAGCAACCGGTTCATCGCAATCCGGCAAAGCGTTTTTTCCCGCTCTTCGGCACACGCCTTAGGAAAAATGGTATCGTACAACCGAAAATCGACTGCTCCGTCCCTTACGCACTGCCTCGCACGGAATCCCTCTCCCTCGATGTTTCTTCCAAACAAATGAGCCGGTGCAATCTCATCATAGCTCTCATAATATTCCGGAAAAAACAGCCTTGCTTTAATTCCGTTTTCTCCCTCAAACGTCACTTCCATATCGGATGTTATCTGTGCTAAAATCTGGCGGATACCGATGGATGTCTGACATCCGCTACGCACCGTCATATGATGCAGCTTATGGCAATTCATAAAGGCATCGCCGCCGACTTCCTGCACTCCGCCTCCGAGCGAAATCTGCGCAAGCTTGGTACACTGATAAAATGCATAACTTTCTATCTTCTTCACACAATCCGGCAAAATCACCCGTTCAACGGCTTGTCCGGCTAATTCCCGCAAGCCCTCATCTGTCATCCCCGCAGAAAAATCTTCCGAAGAGCATATCTCCCCGGAAGACTTATCGTATCTTGTCCTTTTCTCATATTTGAGCATCTGTGTTCGCCCGGCGAAACAGTATGCTCCAATCTCTGTCACCGGATGTCCTTCTAACTGCTCCGGCACATAAACCTCCGATGTCTGACCATACACACGCAGTAAGCGTATTCCGCCCGTATCCGTATATTTCCAAAAATACTCATATATCATAATCGCATTTCCATGAATCCTTGTTTTCTGTTCTTCTAAGTGTATCATTTCAGGCATTTTTTTTCAATGCCTGCCCTCCCCAAGATTTTCATTTCTATTGACGCAAAAATGTTGTATACTATATTTAATTATTTATCATTCTATTCCCCAGAAAGGGCATCCTATACCTATGCAACAAGCTTTTTCCGACACACCTCCCCGCACGCATCGCAGGGAACGTGTTGCTGTCCTAAAATATCATACAACAAGTATTCTTGCGGTTATCCTAATCTGTATCGTTACCACAACGCTCTCGCTTTTATTAAAGCGCGTAGGAATCGACAAGGAAAATCTGCTCATGGTCTCTCTGGTCGGTGTACTGCTTTCTACCGTCATCACGCGCGGCTATTTCTACGGTATCCTGACCTCTGTCTTAAGCATTTTTTCCTTTAACTTTTTCTTTACGGACCCGGTACACACCTTTGCCATCAGTGATAAACAGGATATCCTTCTATTGCTGTTTTTCTCTATCGCAGCGGTCATTTCCGGTCTGATGTCGTCCAAGTTTCAGAATCAGACCATCATTGCCCGTGAAAATGAACAGACCGCTCAGCTTATGTATGAGATTACAGAGAGCTTCTTAAATCTGACCGGTGTGGAAAACATTACCTCGCATACGTTAAAATATCTGTATCAGATTGCAGACTGTCCCTGCCGTATCCTGCTCGACGGTAATCGCTTTCCCGGCACCCCAAGCAGTGGCTGTATCCCGCCGGACACTGATTTAGGACTTTTTGAGAATGGAATTATTTATCCCATCAAAGGACTGACTGCCGAGATTGGAACCGTTACCTTCCCTGCCACGGCAAGCTTTACTGCCAAGACAGAGAAGATTCTGCGCTCCACGATTTATCAGATGGCGCTTGTCCTGGACCGCGAATACATCTATCTGGAACGAGAGCAGATTCGCCTTGACATGGAAAGTGAACATTTAAAGAGCACATTATTGCGAAGTATTTCCCATGATTTGCGCACACCGCTCACCGAGATATCCGGTGCCGGAAACCTGATTGCAGACAATATTGATGTGCTCACCAAGGAAGAAATCTATAAATTTATTACCGACATCAACACGGAAACAGAATGGCTTACAATGACCGTGCAGAATATTTTGAATATGACCCGCATATCGGACGGACGTCTTGACATCCACGAAGAATACGAGTCGATGGACGATTTGATTTCCCAGACAGTCACCAGACTCCCTGCATCTTATGACCATGGCAGACTGCACATACAGCTTCCGGATAAAATTATATTGTTGCATGTCGATGGTAATCTGATTGTTCAGGTACTGTTAAATCTTATCGACAACGCTTACAAGCATTCCGGCACGAACAGCCAAATTACGCTTGCCGGTTCCTATCGGGACGGCATGGCGCACTTTACGGTTTCCGACGATGGATGCGGCATTGCCCCGTCTATTCTTCCGAATATTTTTGAAGGCTTTGTAACCATGCAGACCACAAGCTCAGACAATCGCCGCGGCGTCGGGCTGGGACTTTCTATCTGCAAGGCGATTGTTCAAGCACATGGCGGCACCATTACCGCCGAGAATCTTCCGGAACGGGGAGCATGTTTTACCATTCTCCTGCCCGGCAATATTGCATGAAAATATATGAGGTACTTTTTATGTTAGATAAGAAATCATTACTGATTATTGAAGACGATGCCAAGATTGCTTCCTTTATGGAACTGTCTTTGAAAACACAGGACTATCATGTTCTTTATGCAAAGAACGGAAAAGAAGGTATATTAACCTTCTGTAATGAGTCTCCTGATATCATTCTGTTGGATTTGGGACTTCCCGATATGGATGGCATTGACATTATAAAAGAGATTCGCAAGATATCGGATATTCCGATTCTCGTCGTATCCGCAAGAGAATTTGACAAAGATAAGATTGCAGCCTTGGATGCAGGCGCAAACGACTACGTGACCAAACCCTTCTCCATGGGAGAATTATCGGCACGCATCCGCGTCATGGAACGCTATATCACCAAGACCGATATCACGCGCCCTGATACCATTTTACACTTTGACGACCTCACCATCGACACAGAACGCCGCCTGATAACAGTAAAGCAGGAGGAAGTGCATCTTACACCACTCGAGTACAAGCTCCTGCTCTATCTTGCCACCAACTGCGGAAAAGTCGTGACACACAATCAAATTTTGCGCGAAGTATGGGGCTATCAGGATAACGACGCCTCTAAAAACATTCGCGTATGCCTTGCAAGCTTACGCCGCAAGATAGAACCGGATTCTGCAAATCCGCATTACATTCAGACCGAAATAGGCATCGGCTATCGCTTTATCGAACAATCACATTAGTCCTTCGCCGACTAATGCTCTGTCTTTGCAGATAAGCGGAACACATCCGTGGATTTTCCGATTACAACGATATGGTCTCCCTCCCGGAATACGAAATCACCATCCGAAACCGGAGAAAGAATTCCATTTTGCTTTACGGCAATGATATTGATGTTATAGGTTCGGCGCACATCAATCTCAGCTATTTTCTTACCGCTCCATTCCGGCAAAATCGGGATTTCAAAGATAGAATACTCACTGGTGAGTTCAATATAGTCAAAGATATTGGTTGCGTTATAACGCACTGCCAATTTCTCCGCAATTTCTCTTTCCGGGAAAAACACCTCATCTGCCCCGATTCTTTTTAGGAAATCTGCCTGTCTGGCTCTCTTCGCTTTCGACACCACATATTTTGCTCCAAGCTCTTTAAGCAAAGATGTAATCTCCAGTGAAGCATAAGAATCCTCGCCCACGGTAACAAAACAGATATCAAAATTATTCACTCCCAGAGAACGCAGGACACCTTCATTGACACAGTCACCCACAAACGAGTTTTTAAACTGCGTGGACAATTCCTGCACACGCTCTTCATTTCGATCTACAATCATCACGTCATTTCCCATCTCCTGCATTTTTGCAGCCAGATGGATTCCTAATGTTCCCATTCCAATTACAAGAATTGATTTCATATGTAACTCCTCTTTTATCCTATCAATATTTTTTCAGTCGGACGATGCAGCGGTGCCGTTTTCGCTTTTTCACGGAATACCATAAGCAGTGATAAACCGCCAATACGTCCACCATACATTAAAACAATAATAATCAGTTTTGAGACCATGCTAAGTCCTGTTGTGATACCCTGAGAAAGACCTACCGTTCCGGCTGCCGAAACAATTTCAAACATCACCGCCGTAATGTCATACGATTCAAGCGCGCAGATAGCCATTCCCGCACTTAAGATTCCGAGTAAATATACAATTACAATAACTGCTGCATGTTTTACCACCGAATCCTCCAGCCGCTTTTTGTAAATCGTAACGTCATCATTTCCTTTTGACATATTGACAATGGCAAAGATGATAACCGCTGCCGTCGTCGTCTTAACACCACCCGCCGTAGAGCCGGGGCTTCCCCCAATAAACATCAAAATCATTGCCAGTATGCATCCCGAATGCGATAATCCTGCAATATTCATCGTATTGAATCCGGCAGTTCTTGTCGTGACAGACATAAACGCCGCCGACAAAAGCTTTTTCGGAATTGTATAACCTGCAAGGTTTCCATTGTTTTCAAACACCAGAAAACCTATCCATCCAAGCAAAATTAATATTCCGGTTGCTATCAGCACAATTTTTGCATGAAGCGAATACTCTGACACGTTCCACTTCTTGTTATAAATCTCATTCCACACAAGAAATCCCAAGCCACCGGATATGATTAACAGCATCAATGTGATACTTACAAGAAAATCTCCTTCGTACGCACAAAATGACCTGAAATTTCCCATTAAATCAAATCCTGCATTGCAGAATGCCGACACCGCATGAAAAACCGCATAATAGATTCCTCTGCCCCATCCAAACTGCGGTACAAAGCGAGTCGCCAACACCACGCTTCCCGTCACTTCAAATACCGCTGTGCAGGTTACGATTCCTTTGACCAATCTGACAATTCCGCTCAAACGCATATTTCCCGCTGACTGCATGAGCAGTTTGCGTTCATTTAAGCTGATTTTTCGTCTTAAAAAGATGGAGAACATACTGATAATTGTCATAAATCCCAATCCGCCAACCTGAATCATAATCAGGATTACAATCTGCCCGAAAAGGGACCAATAGGTTGCTGTGTCATATACCACCAATCCTGTTACACAAGTCGCGCTGGTTGCTGTAAAAAGCGCGTTATAAAATGGAGTCCACACTCCTTCTGCGGAAGCAATCGGCAGTGTCAACAAAATACTCCCGGTTAATATTACCAGAAAAAAACTTAGCGCGATGATTCTGGTATAACTTACTTTATTTAACCACTTACTCATCGCCGTCGTCTCCTTCTTTTCTTCTGCGCAATATTTCTCTGAATGCATCCACTTTTTGCATCGGCAAGAATCCAAGCAGCATTACGGCAATAAATGCCACCACGATTAACCATTCCATAAGCATCCCCACAATCTGTTTTTTCTATTGATATTATGCTTCAATTCATATTATCTTCGTGTAGGGATTCTGTCTTTTGCATTATGATTGTGTTAATTTTATTTGTTATTTTCTTTACGGCTTTTTAACACGTAACATCACACCTGCGTCATTCCGCCGAGCAGGATTCCTTTATTTGCCTCATAAATTTGTGCAAACTGCGACATCGGCAGCGGGTTCTCCCCCAGCCCTGCTTCAATCGTATATCCCGGTCTGTCGTACTCCTGTATAAACCAGTCCTTATATCCTGCATAACCGGATTCCTGCGGTGTTTCCTCCACCATGTACCCGCTGACCTTCCCGAAGTATTGTGCAATCTCATAGGAACGTTCAGGTTCATAATCTAAATACTTCCAATAAATCACCTCTCCCTGTGTATGATATGCCAGAATCAGCGAGAAGTCATGTTCCGTGGTAAATTGATAGACCGCTGCACTCTCTGGTGCCACAAGCGGTGCACTGCCGACATAGTCCCTCGGCGCAGGCGATGTATATCCCTGTGCAAACTTGATTTCCTTTGCATTTTCCCAGCCTGCAGGGAACTGAAGATTTAAGTCCACGCCGTCAATATTCGCCTTCCAACCGGACGGAAAAGGGATTGTAGGATATGCCGCACTAATTTCTCTCGCATTCCGATAATACATACCGTTCGTCAGAAAACCATTTACCAAATCTACACCGTCCGGATTTACCATCGGGACAATATAAAGCTGATAAGTCAAAAAAAGCTCCCTTGCCGGTACGCCATATAAATCTTCTCCCTTGGCATAAGCCTCAGCATATTCCTCCGCAAATTTTAAAAGTACCGGTGTCGTGATACTCTCATTTGCATGAAAAGAGGCATTGTAAAAAACCTGCGTGCCTCCCGTCCCAATGCGAAGATACGGAATCGTTCTTCCCATGACACTTTTCCCGATATTTCCGGTCTGAATAAACGGATAACGTCTCTGTAATCCTTCCACTGCATAGCGGTTCAGAAGCGAAGTATACGGCACCTGCGTAGACACCACCGGGAAATCATACAGCATACGCCCCTCTTCCCCGTCTGTTACACCAATCAGATATGGTATTAAACGTCTCCACACTGTCTCATCTACCGAGCACGCTCGATTCTCCCCGGTAAACTCCCGCAACGCATCACAGGTCGCATTTCCAAAAATTCCATCCATCCCCACAGGATATCCTGCACGATTTAATGCCAGTTGCAGATACCACACCAATATTCCCCTGTCTCCCAAATACAAATTCTTCATTATGTCCTCATAAAACTTTTCTGTTTCTAATATCCTATGCAGGATACCAAACAAGGATGCCCGCACTTTCCGGTGCGGGCATCCTTTTATGCAATCAGATTCTGTCGTTCTATTTTTCCTTCTCGTATCAGTTTGACAAATGCATCTGCAAGAACCGGGTCAAACTGTGTTCCCTTATTGCGCTCAAGCTCTGCTATCGCATACTCCTTCGACAGCGCTTCTTTATAGGAGCGTTTGGAGGTAATCGCATCATAGCTGTCACAGACTGCAAGAATACGCCCCAAAAGTGGTATGCCTTCTCCCTCAAGTCCTCTCGGATATCCTTTGCCATCATAACGCTCATGGTGCGCTAAAACCGCCGGTATCACATAATCCATATTCGGCAGATGGTGTATCATTTCAATCGAGTTCGTGACATGCGTCTTCATAATCTCATATTCTTCCTGCGTGAGTTTTCCCTGCTTCTTTAAGATACTCTCAGGAACACCGATTTTACCAATATCATGTAAAAGACCTGCTTCCTTTACTGTCCGGATTTCATTATTATTCAGTCCGATTGCCGTTGCAAGCAGCACCGCATCCGCGGACACATGGCAGGAGTGCTCAAATGTATAGGAATCCTTCGCATCGATTGCCGCCGTAAGCGCATAAATCGTCGGTGCAATCTGCTCATATGCTTTATCACCGCGCTCATTCAATTCCTGTTCCGCTACTGCTGTCTCATATATTTCTACACGATTCTTGCCGTTCTTTTTCGCAAAAAACAGTGCTTTCTTCGCCTGTTGCAACTGTTCTTCCGCAGTAGAAGCTGCTTCCGGATAGCTTGCAATTCCGATGCTGAGCGTAATCGGCTGAATTACTTTCGGCTTGGCATCGTCCGGTGCTTCGATTTTCTTTTGAATCTGTAATGCCAGGATACGAAGCTTATCCTTGTCAACACAACGTGTAAAAATAACAAACTCATTGGAAGCGAGACGGAACGTTGCCCCCTCCTTTCCAATCACTTCACGCATCTTGATTCCGCACCAGCGCAGGATTTCATCTCCGCATTCTTCTCCATAAAGCTCATTAAACAGCTTAAAATCGTCCACATCCATATAGATGAGAGCCTGTGTTTTATCCGGTTTCCAATATTGCTTTACGAATTCCTTATAGTATGCACGATTATAAAGCCCTGTCAGTTCGTCATGAATCGAGAGCTGATAGACCTCCTGATAAACACTGGCATTCTTAAGACACACGGAAGCATATGCCCCAATCTGATGATAGCACTCTTCCTCTATGTAATTCATCTGGTCTCCGTCTAACATTTTTAAGTAGAGAAAACCATGTATCTTATCATCGTATTTTAGCAGCGTAATCTCCGAGATTCCGGATAACTGTGACATCTCCACTTTTGAAATAATCTCGTGCATTTCTGCTTCATCCAGTCCCTTTGCCTTTTTCCCCTCGCGCACGATTTCATATCCTGCCTCGCTGCTCTCTTTTCGCGCAAAAACATAGAGCTCTGCATCAATCTTTAGATTCTCAATCGTCTCTACAATCTTATCATAAAGCTCTTCTTCTCCAAACATGGATGCCGTCTCATCCTGAAAGATGCGAATCTGCTCAAACCTCTCCTGACGCCTGTGCTCCATCATCCGCTCTGCCATCTTAAATGCAACCCAGAATACAAACACGCCCCAAATCATCAAAAGTACCGTAAGCATCGCAAAATCGTGGTTTGCTCCCTGTGGGAGCCAAGCGATTTTCTCCACTTTGCCGGTTATAATATATACCGGCAAAAACCCAAGTATCATTGCCGTCATATAAATCACACCGATTTTCACTCGGTAGGACCATTCAAACAGATACTCTCTATACATGACATACGCCATGCATACAGACATAACCAGGCCGCCCACGGTGTCAAACGGGAATGTGGCTCCCGTCACCAACACCAATATCACACCGCCAAGGATTGCCAACGTTCCTACCAAAAGCGGTGATAAGCGATGTCTTAATTTTAAGTCTTCGCCGATTACCTGATGTGCCAGATATGTAACATACACAAGCATCACGATTTCCAGCAATATCAGCACATACACTCCGGGACCTGTTATATATGCATAAACAATGCTTCCATCATCCTGCGAAATTGGGATAGGCGACTCTATCACGATTCCAAAAATACTGTTCATCAACACGCCCGCCACAGTAAGTACACCCCATATGCCAAGCATACTGTAACGGTTGATATCAAGAATACAAAAAAGGAAGCTATAGATTACAATCGGAAGCAGCAACAAACCAAGCAAAGACACATGAAACCAGAAATGAATTCCCGGGTGCAACTGCATACGCATCATAACAGAGCCTCCTGTCCAGACAAGGCATGCCAAAATTATGCACTGGAATATATATACCGCCTTCGCTCTTCTCGCATTTAAAAATGAAAAAAACAGAAATAGGAAACCACACAATGCTGCAATCGGAATTCCTATAAAAAGATTATTAACCCCCATACATAACCCCCGTTTTATCTATTTTTATTATCTTTTATTGTAACATATCAGCCTTGCAAATTCCATATCAGCCATGACTTTTTTCCTACTTCCAAACAGAATTTCGCTCGTATCACCAATACCACTCTCATCCCTTGAACATAAAAAATGGCGCTGCGAAACCCCTTTACCAAGAATCCCGCAACGCCTAATGCACGTTACATTAAAACTGATATTTATTCCTTATTATCAATAATCGTCTGAAGTCCCTGTACCTCTGCCATTACGTTATCCAGCAGTCCACTGATACTCTCTGTTCCCTGAATCGTCTGTTCACTCAGCTCCTGCGTGTTTTCCGTATTCGCTAACAACTCCTCACTAAATGCACTGAGCCGCTCTACATGCTGATTTATTTCGTTGTTGCTGGTAGTTACCTTTTCCATATATGCATATTCCCGATCAATTTTCTCACTTATCTGATCGATTTCAATCTTTATTTTATCAAAAGACACCTTCGTCTGTTCCACAAGTTCCATTTGATTTTCATTGGTAGAAAGCAGGCTGTCAACGCTGCTTCCTGCCTTGTCTGCCTGTTCTTTGAGTGCCCCACAATGTTGGAAATATTTTCAGTCGCCTTTTGTGTCTCCTCTGCAAGCTTTTTGATTTGGTCTGCAACTACCGCAAATCCTGCGCCTGCTTCACCTGCACGTGCAGCCTCAATACTTGCATTTAGCGCCAGCATTGCCGTCTGCTTTGTGATTCCATCAATCATGCCAAGGATTTCCTTCGCCTCCAATGTTTTCTCCGCCAACTCAGCCATGGTCCGGTTTACTTCTCTTCCCACTTCTTTGCTGTTTTCTGATGCAGACTCCAGTTCCACCATGTTCCCGTTACCTTCATTCGTAATTCTGATGGTTTCCCCGAACTGATTTTTAATTTGTATAATAAGCTCCCTGGCTTCATTGGTCAGCC
>JALEKJ010000050.1 GCA_022771695.1 Roseburia sp.
AAAGAAAGGGGAAAAACTGGCGTTGGGGGGAATCAACGGAGCAGGAAAATCCACGATTGTAAAATTAATTTGCGGATTCTACACACCCGATGAGGGAAATATTTACATCAACGGAATCGATATGCAGGAGCTTGACATTGAATCCGTTTATGAGAATCTTGCGGTGGTATTTCAGGAGGCCTTTGTTTTTTCTTATTCCATTGCGGAGAATGTGGCTTGTGCTTCGAAAGAGAATTATGACCGCAAGCGATGCGTTGAGGCATTAAAGCGTGCCGGACTCTGGGAGGTGGTGGAGCGACTGCCGAAGAAGGAGGAAACGTGTCTTAATAGGGATGTGGACGAGGAGGGAGTTTCCCTTTCGGGTGGACAGATGCAAAAACTTCTGCTGGCGCGGGCACTGTATAAGGATTGTAAAATTCTGTTGTTAGATGAGCCTACTGCGGCTTTGGATGCTTTGGCAGAGAACGAGATGTACGAGAAATACGAGGAACTGACAGCAGGGAAGAGCGCACTTTTTATTTCACACCGGCTTGCATCCACAAGATTCTGCGACAAAATCCTGTTCTTAGAGCAGGGGCATATCACGGAAGAGGGAACCCATGAGGAACTGATGCATTTAAAGGGAAGCTATGCAAAGATGTTTGAGGTGCAGAGTCAGTATTACAGAGAGGAGAGGGAGACGGATGAAAGAGAAGCTTAAGAATGTAGCAGCATTTATCCAATTAATCAGCAAAGAGCAGAAGAGTGTGGGAGCGGTAATTCTGCTTGGCGCTTTTGCCAAGGCGACGATTCCTTTTCTTGGGTTATTCTTTTCCTCACGGATTTTAAATCTGATTATCGAGCAGTCTTATGACGAATGCGGACGCAATGTGGCATGCATGCTGGTGTCACAGCTTGTGCTTGGGCTAATTGCACAGGCCTGCTCACAAAATATGAGCCTGCAGAAACAGCGGGGCGAGGATGGTATAAAGCGGCGTATGGCAGAGAAGGCGTACATATTAGAATATGAGGAATACGAAAAGCAGGAGACGATGGATGCCATCCGACGGGCTAATAATACGGGAATGAGCATGGGTGGCGTGGAACATCAGATAGAGCTTATATACGGCATGGCAGAGCAACTGTTTGCGGCGCTGTATGCGATGGCATTTCTGGTACTGTTGTTTTTGCAGGTAGATGCGCAGGCGGGTAATTTCTTTACTTCCTATGCAGCAACGCTGGTATTGCTTTTGTTGTATGTCGGGCTTTTTGGTTTCTCGGCAAAGATTGCAGATGCGATACAGCAGCTTCAGGTAAAAGTGCAGGAGGATAACGACCATGTAAACGCAATGTATGGCTATCTCTGTTCTACGGTGGAAGATGAAAAGAATGCGAAAGATATGCGTATATATCGGCTTCAGGACTATTTTGGGGAAAAGAATGAAGAATTGATTGGAGTGAGCGGAAAACTATATTTAGAATTTGGTAAAAAAATGGGAATCCACATGGGAAAAAACAGTGCAATCAACCAGTTACAGGCGGCGTTAGCCTATATTTTTGTTGGGGCGAAGGCATATTACGGCGTGGTTGGAATCGGGGATGTGCTACTCTATGTGGGAGCGATTAACCGATTGGTGACAGCGCTTACCGAATTTGTAAAAAAGATGGCAGCTTTTCAGATGGGGCAGATGTATCTGAAAACCTATGAGGAGTTCCTGAATCGTCCGGATATGTCCTACGATGGAACATTGCCGGTGGAAAAACGGGATGACGGAAGATACGAGTTTGAGTTTCATGATGTGAGTTTTTGTTATCCGGACAGCGAGATGCCGGTGCTGTCCCATGTGAATCTGAAACTTGATATCGGCGAGAAACTAGCGATTGTGGGGCAGAACGGAGCGGGAAAAACCACTCTGGTCAAATTGCTGTGCCGCCTCTATGAGCCGACGAAGGGATATATTACATTAAACGGCATTGACATTCGCAAATATAATTACAGGGAATATACCAGTGTATTCTCGGTGGTGTTTCAGGATTTCTGTATGTTTTCTATGCCGTTAGACGAAAATGTGGCAGCAGGAGAAAAGGTGGATGAGGAGCGCCTTGCAGCGGTGCTGGATGAAGTGGCGTTATCCGAACGGGTAGCGGAGATGAAGGACGGTACGAAGAGCCGGCTTTACAATAATAACGGTGAGGGGATTGACATCTCCGGGGGCGAGGCACAGCGACTCGCCATCGCAAGAGCTCTTTATAAGGATGGACCGTTTGTGATTTTAGACGAGCCAACTGCCGCATTAGACCCGATTGCGGAGGCAGAAATTTATGAGAACTTTAATCAGATGGTGGATAAAAAGACAGCCATCTATATTTCTCACCGCATGAGCAGTTGCAAGTTCTGTGACAAAATTGTTGTGTTAGAGCAGGGGAGGATTGCGGAGACGGGAACCCACAGGGAGTTACTCGCTGTACAGGGGATTTATGCAAAGCTGTATGAGACTCAGGCAAAATATTATGCATAGGGATTCGGTAAAGTAAGTGTGCTTTTTGGGGAAGAATTTCATATATTGTTTCAAGAGCCTGCGCAACAAAAACGTTGGGAAATCTTTTCGCGCAGAAAGTTGAATAAGGTGGGAAACATATATGAACAGCGAAAAAATAGAAAACCTGCTGAATCTTGCGCTCGATGCGACCGAGCGGGAGCGACAGAAATCCTTGGAATTAAACGTTGGGTATAACGAGGCAGATCGCACCTGGGAAGTGATTGTAAAGTTTGGAGGGACGACGGAGCAGTTGCGGGAGCTTTTGCAGGGAAATTTCCCGGAGCAGTATGAAAGGATTCGCATCACGAATCTGCAGAATGAGTATGCGATATTGCTGCTCCCGGAGTCCATCGTGCAGGCGGTGGCAGGACTTCCCGAGATTGAATACATGGAAAAACCGAAAAGCCTGTTTTTCGCAGTGGACAGCGGAAGACGGGCTTCTTGTATTACACCGCTGCAAATTGGGGGCAGCAGTGACCTGACCGGAACAGGCTGCATTGTGGCTGTCATCGACTCCGGCATCGACTATGCACATCCGGATTTCCGCAATGCCGACGGCACGACACGGATTTTAGCATTGTGGGATCAGACGATACCCGCCGGGAGTGTGGAAGCGCTTGGGGCACCAGAGGGATTTTATCTCGGCACGGAGTTCTCACGGGAGGTTATCAATCGGGCATTAGAGCAGCCGACGGAGCAGCAGCGGTTTGCTGTCTGCCCGAGCCGTGATATTTCCGGTCATGGAACACATGTGGCAGGAATTGCGGCAGGAAACGGGCGGGCATCCGAGGGAAAGTACCGAGGCGTGGCATTTGGCAGTGATTTACTTATCGTGAAGCTTGGCACGCCGCAGGAAGGCGGTTTTCCGCGGACCTCCGAGCTGATGCAGGCGGTAGATTTCTGCTATCGGAAAGCAGAGGGGTATGGGAAGCCGGTTATATTGAACTTAAGCTTCGGGAACAATTACGGAGGTCATGCGGGAACCTCCCTGATTGAGACTTACCTAAATGACATGGCAAATCTATGGAAGAGCACAATTGTGATAGGAAGCGGAAACGAGGGTGCAGCAGCGGTACACACTTCGGGAACGGTCACCATGGGGCAGATGACAGCGGTGGAACTTGCGGTCAGTCAATACGAGCCGACACTAAATCTGCAGATATGGAAATCCTATGCGGATGAGATGGCGGTATCTATCGTACACCCAAACGGTACCATCATAGGTCCCATCCGTCGCATTCAGGGAACGCAGCGTTTTACGGCAGGAAATACGGAGATTCTGCTGTATTACGGAGAGCCGAGCCCATACAGTCCGTATCAGGAAATATTCATGGACTTTCTCCCGGCAAATGATTATGTGGATGCCGGTATTTGGGAGATTCGACTTGTGCCGCAGCGCATCGTGACAGGGCGTTATGATATGTGGCTTCCGGCGGGCGGAGTGCTCAACGCGGGAACCGGCTTTCTATATCCGATTGAGGAGACCACACTCACGATTCCCTCCACGGCGGCAAAAGTGATTACGGTGGGAGCCTACGATGCGAGGTTCAATCAGCCTGCGGCATTTTCCGGCAGAGGATATACGAGAGAGACGAATCAGGTGAAGCCGGATATTGCAGCACCGGGCGTTGAGATTACCTCCTGTGCACCGGGCGGCGGTTACACCTCGCGCACCGGCACTTCCATGGCGACACCGTTTGTTTCCGGTGGAGCGGCGCTTATGATGGAGTGGGGCATTGTCCGAGGAAACGATGCCTATCTTTACGGGGAAAAGTTAAAGGCGTATCTGATTCGTGGAGCGAGACGGGATATCAACCTTGCAAGAGGTGCTGCGGGTGGGACTGTCTGGCCGAACCCGCAGCTTGGTTGGGGAACACTCTGCGTGGCGGATTCATTACCGGGGTGAGAAAATGATTGCAAAGAAACTTGGCGTATCGTCATCTGGTGGTTACGAAATGCTGGCGCAGGATGGATGGAAATTGGTGCATCAAAGATATCGCAAAGCAATGGGCGAGGGAGCATGGCGCAAAAAACTTTATATTCCCGCTCATTCCGCAGTGGAAAGTCAGGCGTTTTATAAGGGTATGGGACGTGTGGAAGGCAAGAAATATAGCAAGGAGCATATAGAAAAGGAGCTATGTGACTGCCAACTGGAATGTGAATAATTAAGAACATAGATAAAAGAATATATTAATTTTGAAGCATTCAATATGTCAAAAAAATGAAATTTTTCATTCCCTTTGGAACGAATATAAGGTAAAATCAAATAGAAAGATAAAGCGGAAGAGAAAATACGAAAGGTGGAACTACATATGGGAGAACAGAAGATACAGGGAGAACTAAAAGAAATAGCATATGTAAATAAAAAGCTTCTGTGGTGCTATAGCATTATTTCTGCAGTACTGTTTTTGGCTTATTTACTGGAACTGATAAAAGGAAACAGAACGTTAGGTTATGTATGTGTGTTTTCCATAATACTTTTTGTGCCACTGATAGCGTCGATTCTTCTGTATAAAAAGAATGCAGAAAGTGATTTGGTCAGAAAAGTTGCGGCATACGGATATGGTGTTTTGTATGCTTTCGTGCTTTGGACAACGGTCAGCAATCTGGCATTTACTTATATGCTTCCTATGCTGTTGGCGATTTCCATGTATCAGGATAAAAGATATACCTTGCGGGTCGGCATAGGTGGAATTATTGTTAATGTGGTATATATTGTACTAAGAATAGTTGGTGGCGAAATCAGTAGTGGAGAGATTGTCAATTTTGAGATACAGATGGCAGTAATGCTTTTGATTGTATCCTTTTCTTATGTTACAACGAATACACTCGGAATCATATCAGCATATAAAATGGGGATGATTGAAGCGGAAAAGGAAAAAGTAGACGGAATGCTTGGAAAGATTATCAGTGCTACCGATAACCTATGCACTGATATTGGAGGCATCAATCAGGAATCCAAACAGATGGCAGACCAGGGAGAGAACAGTAAATTGGCTGTTGCACAGATGGTTTCGGGTGCCAGCGAGTTGGCAGATACGATTCAACGCC
>JALEKJ010000001.1 GCA_022771695.1 Roseburia sp.
AAGAAGCGAAGAAGTCCAAAAGAACATCGGAAACTGGCTTATCAGGATAAGCAAAGTCCAAAAGAAAAGAAAAAGAGAGGTATAGTCCCATGGACGAGATAGTTTAAAAGGCGACATCGAACAGAAATTGTTGATGTCGCCTTTGCTTTGTGCAAATCACACTCCTTGGGGCTTATTCATCCTTTGACATTTCTCTCCATGGATTTTCTTCGTTGGGGTCTGTCGGGTCCCACCCCTTATTCGGATTATCCGTATCAATCTTTACCGCTTCCGGCTTTCCGAGCGGTCCCGGATCGTCATCATCATAAATCTCTACCGTTGTGCCCGCCGGACAGTTCTCCGCAATCCACTTCGCATCCTCCACAGTCAGCCGCACGCACCCCATCGATGCCTGTTGCCCCAGCTTATTGTATTTGTCTGTACAGAGTGCATTCTCTGATTTTTTATAGTATGGTACGGAATGGAACAGCACACCTCCATGAATTCTCGTCGCGTACTGTCCATATACACTTCCATATAATTCCCGCCAGCGGTACTTGGTCGAAATCTGATAGACACCGCGCGGTGTCGCATTATAAAGTCCGGTAGAGCAAATCATTGCCTTGTATGGTACAGTGTATTCTCCCTCTTCGTCCAATGTATATATTGTAATGCAGTTCTGCTTGCGATTGATGCGGATATAGTAGGGAAACTCCGGCTGATTCTCTGTTTCTCCATCCTCTGCGCTGTCCTCGTTCAAAGGCTCGTTTGGTTCTGCCGTTTCCGCATCACCTGTTCGCATTTCTGTTTCTGTTGTCTCTGAAGTATCTGCTTTCTCAACTTCCGAAGCTTCATTTTCACCTACATTTTCATCCAAAATTTCGTTTTCCGTACTGTCATCCAATGCTAACTCTTCCCGTTGGTACTCCTCACTCAGGAATCCGTTTTCGCCGCTGAATGCCCGCAATACCGGCAGCTCCCACTCAAAACGGAGAGCCGTAAATTCCAAAAGCGTCAATGCGCACAAAAAGGCAGAGACTGCACCCACAAAAATGCGGGCAGCCCTGCCTTCTAATATCTGACATATGATGTTCTTTCCGGAATTTTCCTTTTTCATAGGTCACTCTTCTGCGGATGTCCCTATCTGTGGGCATCTGCCTTATTATAACTGCGTCTCTACAAAGATATCATAAATTGCACGGATTGCATTTTCGAAATCTGCATTGCTGACACCAATGATGATGTTAAGCTCGGAGGAACCCTGATCAATCATCTTCACGTTAATATTTGCATGTGCCAGCGCAGAGAAAATTCTTCCTGCGGTACCTCTGGTAGATTTCATGCCACGTCCTACGACTGCAATCAACGCCAAATCCGCTTCCAGTTCGATACTGTCCGGCTTTGCCAAACGATGGATGGCAGAAATCACTGCCTGCTCCTTGCCCTCAAACTCCGGCTGATGTACAAATACGGTCATCGTATCGATGCCGGATGGCATATGTTCAAAGGAGATATTATTCTCCTCAAATGCACTCAACACTTTTCTGCCAAAACCGACTTCGCTGTTCATCATATCCTTATCGATATTGACAGATACGAAGCCTTTTTTGCCGGCAATACCGGTAATCGTATACTTCGACTGATGACAGGTACTCTCGACAATCCATGTTCCCGCATCCTCCGGTGCATTGGTATTACGGATGTTGATCGGAATACCAGCTTTTCTTACCGGGAATACCGCATCTTCATGCAATACACTTGCTCCCATATAGGAAAGCTCGCGAAGCTCACGATAAGTAATTGTCTTAATCGGCTCCGGGTTCTTGATGATTCTCGGGTCTGCAATCAAAAATCCGGATACATCTGTCCAGTTCTCATAGCAGGCAGCATGTACCGCACGCGCTACGATAGAACCGGTAATATCAGAACCTCCGCGGGAGAAGGTCTTAATTGAGCCATCCGGCATCGAACCATAAAATCCCGGTACTACTGCCGTCTTACATTTTTCTAAGCGTTCGGACAGCACCTTATTGGTCTTATCTGCATCAAAGTCACCATTTTCATCAAAAAAGATAACCTCTGCTGCATCAACGAACTCATAGCCCAGATAATTTGCCATGATAATACCGTTTAAGTATTCACCGCGGGAAGCTGCATAATCTACACCCGCTTTATTCTTAAAGTTCTCACTGATTTTACGGAACTCTTCCTCCAATGATAGCTTCAGATTCAATCCGTTGATAATCGTGTCATATCGGTCCTTAATTTTCATCAAAGGGATACGGAACTCCTCTTCCGCTTCCACCAACGCATAACAGGCATATAGCATGTCTGTCACCTTTGTATCCTTTGCATTACGCTTTCCCGGCGCACTCGGAACTACATATCTTCTCTCTTTATCTGCCTGGATGATTTTACCGACCTTCGCAAACTGTTCCGCACTTGCCAGAGAACTGCCACCGAATTTCACAACTTTTATCATTTCTCCGCTCCTCCAATTACCATCATCGTGAATGTCTCTCTATCGCTTCTATCGCTTTCACACGTTACTTTCACGATTTACTATAACGAATATATATTAATCATTAATGACGATTCCGTCAAATGATTTTTTGAAAAAAGCCGATTTTTGGCATTTATTCTTTCTTATTTGATGTCTGTCGGTCCCGCCATCACCTCCCGTGCCACATAAATCGACATGTCCTGACGGGTTGCAAGGCGCCACTTTACCAGTGTCATCTGCATATTTTCCACTTCAATCGCGGTGATACAGCCCAGATGTACACAGCTCCCCGCATTTAAATATCGGCTCTCCACATCCGTATCAATCGGTATCCGTGGTCGATGCGAATGACCTGCCACGAGATATACATCATGTTTCTTCACCCAATTTTCCAGACAGTGCTCATAACGTACCGTTTTTCGATAATTCCGTGCTGCACTGGTGGGATCGTTGACACCAAAACGCTCTAACGGCTTCCACAGATAACGCACCAGAAACCTTGACATCCGCCAGCAGACCGAGTTAAAAAAATCCGCCTGATGTCCATGTATCATACAGATATCTCTCCCACCCTCAAGGTTCTCCAAAATCAGTGCCTCCGGCAGTTCCTCCCGCAATTCCATATCATGATTGCCATATAACCGCAGGATACGTCCCTCTCTCTCAAAACAGGAAAACAGACGATATACCTCCTCATGACAGTTCCGGATACGCCGAACACTGCGGTTCTCCCACAGTTCTTCGCCATCTCCCAATTCCAGATAGAAGAAGCCTCTTTTCAAATAAAATTCCAGCGCTGCAAAATATAGGTTCTGATTTTTTAAAAAATTGTCATTCATTGTCCCCTCGCCTCTGTGACAGTCACTGATGATAACGTAGTGACTACAGTCATTCAAGGGAAGACGCAGGGCATGCTGCAATGCCCTGCCGATTCTTTTTTCACATAAGAAAAGTTCGCGAAGCGTGCTTTTCGTTGTTTTACACCCCATACGTCTTTACCTCATTTGATAATGACCGCTCGCCAATCGCAGCATTCTGCGAAAGCACCCCGGCAACAAATAATATAAGAAAACCATCCTCTCTGCCGTGTTCGTAAATGGCTTTGTCAGTATCAGATAACACCGACAATAGAAGCGATTGATAAGCTGTACGAAAAAACGATGCAGCCCAATAAGCGGCGCCTGCTTTTTGCTAAAATCCATCTGCACACACACTTCCCGTCCACAAATACGATACTTGCTGCGTGGTTCTCCACTCCGTCGCAGCCCCTCAAACAATGCCTGTGCCATTTGAGGTTCCTCAAAGTTCAGCGTCGCTAAAAGTCTCAAATCTGACGGTTTTGAAAATGTCCCCATCCGAAATCCCGTCAACCACCAATGTCGCTCACAGTATTCATAAACTTTCTTTCCTTTTCGCTCCAATCTACAGCAAATTATCGGCATTTCGTCATCTTCCGCCGCTTCAAAATGTGCTACAGGGTAAAAATATGGTGATACTGGTTCTTCCGTGCGGTAAATTCCAACCTCGCCGCCCGTATTAATCCCATACTGACCTTTCCAGAACTCCACAAGCCATGTCTTACCGGCATAATCAAAATACACCGGCCACGCATCAATAATCATATTTGCGCTCGCAGCCGCCTTATCAAAAAGCTCTGTATAGCCATTTTTTCTCTGCCATGCGTCTCTGTACGAAGAAAATACATCTTCCCGCTCATCATAAAAAAAGCCAAATGGCTCTGACAACTCATTTAAGAGTTCTATCTTTCGTGACATCTCCATTTGACTTACTTTTTGTTTACTCTTTTTTCTTCGCACGACTCCGATACAGATAATCGCAGACAGTAACAGCAGAACACCTGTGCAAAGCAGAATTCCTGCCTGCTCCCAGATCATCATCGCGCCAGTAGACCTCTACCAAAGTAGTCTGCCATCTCGAGTACCTGTTTTTTCAAGTCACGGAACGTGTCAATGCTCATTCCATACTCACCGTTTAGCTGCTGCTCGATGGATTCTCTTGTCATATCAAGGTAATTAAGCAGCATGTTTCTCGTCTCTCTACCGCTAAAATACGGGTTAATATCACCCAAAAGTGATGCTAGCTGGTTTGCATTTCCATACCACTCTTTAATGAGTGCATCATAATTTTCCATGTTCCCCGCTTTTTGCGTACGGATAAGGTCCCCCGTCAATTCCACATGCTCTGTCAAAAGGTTTCGCAGTTGTCTGGTCGTAGTAATTGAAAGATGGTTTGCAAAAACATCCGTAATTTCGTCTGCCGCCTGTAGCATGCGTTCTTCAATTTCCTGCTGGTCTCCGCTCCCGGAATCAACACTCATCAAATACATACGCGTCCAATAAATCAAATCCAACCATGCGAGACGCATTGCCCGCATCAAGCTCTCCACCATATTCTCACGTTCACTTGATGTTTCCTCCCCGGCACTCGGCATTCCCGGTGTACTCGGCATACTTGGCATGCTTGGCGTACTTGGCATACTTGGTGTACCCGGCATGCCTGGCATACTCGGTCGATTCGGATTAGTACCTTCCGGAATCGGCATCGGTCCCTCATAGCCTGCCCCCGGGCAGATATGAAGTCGCATTCCAATCTGCAGGTTATACGGATTTACCCCCGGATTTCCAAGGATTAATTCTGTGACAGTCGTATCATACTGTCTTGCTAACCGGTACAGAGAGTCTCCCTCCTGTACGGTATATACAATTTTATTCTGGCAATACATAATATTCCAACATTTTTGTTTTTCTCTATATCATATGTAGGAATCCTGCTTTGGTTCGTCAGATTAGCCCTGCAAAAATCGGGGCAACCAGCACCGTGAGAAGACCTGCTACTGCAATGGAAAGGCTGCTCATTGCCCCCTCTATCTCGCCCATTTCCATTGCCTTCGTCGTCCCGATTGCATGAGAAGCAGAACCGATTGCAATTCCTTTTGCCACGGGCTCCTCAATTCGAAATATACGGCAGACCGTCTCTGCAATCATGTTTCCGAGAATACCCGTAACAATAATAACCGCAACTGTAATCGTTACATAACCGCCAAGTTCCTCCGACACCCCCATTCCGATTGCTGTTGTGATGGACTTCGGAAGCAGTGTCACATACTCCGCATGGTCGAGTTTGAAGAAAAGCGCCATGACAAATACGCACAAAACACTGGTCAGCACCCCGGAAAGCAACCCCGCAAGAATCGCCCATGAATGCTTTTTTAATAATTCCACCTGTTCATAAAGGGGGATTGCCAGACAGACCGTCGCCGGTGTCAACAGATAGCTCAAATATCTCGCCCCTTCGTTATAGGTCTCATACGGAATATCAAAAAGAAGTAGAATAAGGATGACCGCTACAATGGAAATTAGCAGAGGATTGCATATTGCCCAATTTAATTTCTTTTTTAAAAACACGCCAAACTCATACGCCAAAACGCTGACGACCATCCCAAAAAACAGGGAATGCTGTATAAACTCACTCATCGTGCCTCTCCTTTCTGACGCTTTCTTATCGCAAACTGTGTCACACGCCCGGATACCACCATCACAACGACCGTTGATACCACCATAATAGCAATGACCGGTATACAGATTGCTTTTAACGCATCCCACGACTCAATCAGACCGACCGCCGCCGGAATAAACATCAACGGCATGATTTCAATTAAAAATCTGCCCGCATCGCGCACCGCTTCAAGTCGTATAATATGCAATTCTAACGCCGTGAACAGAAGTATCAATCCATAAATACTTGCAGGAATCGGCAACGGCAATACTTCTTTTAATCCCTCTCCCAAAAAGGAGATGCATAATATCAATAAAAATTGTCTCATATACTTCATTTTTTTATCTCCCACCTTATGCTCGACTTTTTTTGCACCCCCATTATAACACGTTGCCCGAAAAAAGAAAGTTCGACTTGCCGAGATATTTTGATTATCAAAATATCTTGACAAGTCTCTTGTATCGCAGTATGATGCATTTAATTTGATTATCAAACTATTTTCAAAGGAGTATACAATATGAGCGTAAGAATTATTATAGACTCAGCCTGTGACTTAACAAAAGAGCAGGCCGACGAATTGCAGACTACGTTTCTTCCATTAAAAACCATCTTCGGAGAGGAAGAATTCTTAGACGGGATTACACTTTCCCACAGACAATTTTTTGAAAAATTGATAGAAAGCGATTGTATGCCTACCACCAGCCAGATACCGCCGCACGAATACGAGACGGTCTTTCAAGAGGTAAAAGAGGCAGGTGACACTGCAGTTGTCATCACAATCTCTTCCAAATTGTCCGGAACCTATCAAAGTGCAAACATTGCCAGAGATGGCTACGAAGACTGCATCTGGCTTGTAGACAGTGAAAATGTCTGCATCGGCGAACAAATTTTGGTTCGCTATGCCTGCCGGTTGCGCGATACAGGCGCAAGCGCCGCGGAAATCGCAGCAATTCTTGACCAGCGCAAAAAGGATGTTCGCGTCATTGCGCTGCTTGATACGCTCGAATATCTAAAACGTGGCGGACGCATCTCCGGTGCCGCTGCATTTGCCGGCGGTCTGCTCTCCATCAAGCCGGTCATTGCCATCGCAGACGGGGAAGTCGCAATTCTCGGTAAAGCAAGAGGATCGAAGAACGGCAACAATATGCTGCGGGAAGAAACAGCCAAATGCGGAGGAATTGATTTTACAATGCCATTTTCTTTGGCTTACAGCGGACTCGATGACTCGCTTCTGCAAAAGTATATTGCGGATAATGCAGCCATGTGGCAGGAACAGGTATCCGAGCTCCCAATCAGTACCATCGGAAGCACCATCGGTACGCATGCCGGTCCCGGCGCCATCGCTGTCGCATTCTTTGCAACCCCCGAATAAACGTCAGATAAAAAGCTGTCGCATAAAATAAGGCTTCCTGCTGTGCATAAATTTTATTATTAAAAGTTTTGGTAATAAAATTTATGCACAGCTAAGACACCTTTTCATACGACAGCCTCTTCTACCTAACGTATTTCCTTATGGTGTCGAGCAAGAGCTGCGGCTCGATTGGCTTCGCCAGATGTGCATTCATCCCGGCCTCTAAGGACATCCGCACGTCCTCATCGTATGCATTTGCCGTCATTGCAATAATCGGGAGATGCTTCGCATCCTCACGCGGTAGGCTCCGTATGGCTTTCGTTGCCTCCAAGCCGTTCATAACCGGCATGCGAATATCCATGACAATGATGTTATAATATCCTTCCTCACTCTTCGCAATAGTCTCCACCGCTTCTTTTCCATTCTCCGCATGTTCTACAAGGATTCCTTGTGTCTCCATGATTCTTCGGGCAACAAAGGTGTTAATTTCGTTGTCTTCCACCAAAAGAACCCGGACTCCATTCAACTCCTGCCTCAGATGTTCCGGCTTAATCTTCTCAACCTTATCCTCCGGTGTTGCAACCGTAAGCGGCAAATCAATGATAACTTCCGTACCTTTTCCGCGCTCACTCTCGATACAAATCTCGCCCTCCATCATAGTAACCAGCTTCTTTACAATAGAAAGTCCCAGCCCGGTTCCCTGCCATTGCTGCATGAATGTTCCGTTTGTCTCCTGTGAAAACGGTTCAAACGCATGCTCTAAAAATTCCTTACTCATGCCGATTCCATTGTCACGAACACAAAAGCGCACCCATTCCATTTTTTCCTCTTTTCGCAGGCTCTGTGCAGTGAAGAATACCTCGCCTCCCTCTTGCGTGTACTTTGCCGCATTTGAGAGAACGTTAAAAAATATCTGATTAAAACGTACCACATCCGCATAAATACAGTTCACGCCACATTTCATCTCATAGGTAAAGCGGATGTTCTTTTTCTCCATCAACGGACGAATGCTGGTATCGATGGCGGAATCAAATTCACTCAAGTGCACAATTCTGGGCTTTAGACGTAGATTACCACTCTCAATCTTGGAAATGTCCAAAATATCATTAATCAGTCCGAGTAAAAATTGGCTTGATCCCTCTATCCTGTCTAGGTATGAGCGTATCTTCTCATCCTTACACTCCTCCTTCGCAATGGAGGTCATTCCGATAATCGCATTCATCGGCGTTCGGATATCATGACTCATGTGTGCCAAAAACTCGCTTTTCGCGCCATTCGCTTTTTCTGCCGCCTCCAGTGCCTGCTCTAGCTGTTCCTGTTTTTTCTTTTCTTCGCTTACGATATCCTCAATATCCGTACAGCTCTTGATGATGCTTCCCATCTCCCGATCCATATACGCATAGCGGAGCATTTTTCTGCGCACAGAGCCATCCGTCTCACGAATATCAATTTCCTGCACGTAAAGCGGCTCTTCCTCCAGATAAGCCTGTATCGCCGGAATCTGCATACGCACAATATCTTCCTCGAGGTGTTCACTGACTGCCACCTCTTCACAATATGCGCGTATGTCCGTATCATAATCGGTACCTTTCCATTTCGGACTGATGGCACCGCTTTCCTTTGCAATAATCTCATAGTGACCGCTTCTGGCAGAAATATATTCCACATAGTCATAATCAAACTCGATGATGAGTTCCATCATACGCCCCATATTTTTCTCTCTGGTCACGTTCCAGTTGCTGTAAAATGCAATGAGGTCACCGGTTTCCATCCGCTCTGCGACACGCACATCCACACGCACCCAGATAATATCCTTTGTTTTTCTGCACTCTGCCCAATATATCTTAGAGGTTGTATCCTTCCCCTGCCGGTATGCTTCCGCCAAAGCCTCCGGTGAAAGAGCCTCATAATCCTGGCTGGACATATGGATTTCCGAAAAAATCGTCGAGATTCTCTTCAGATAATCCACTTCATTCTCCAAGCGCTCTGAGTAATCTCCCCAGCCCTCATATTTTACGGATTCCACAACGCGTTGGCTTAAGTTTACACAGCTTGTTCCGACAAGCAACTCCGTGTACTGCTTTTTATTTGCTAATTCTTCCATTTTTAACTCCTGTTTACACATCGAATCCATCTCTCTTACAGCCATGCCTCTATCCGAGCACGTTCTTCGCCTGCACAAGCCGCTGTCTGAACTGCTCATAAAAATCTGCCGCCGTATCATATGGCGTTACAAAAAACAGATTTAAAAAGAACATGTTCATCGTCTTTACTGCCTGCTCACTCTGTTCTTTTTGTATCCGTTCTTCCATCGTTCTTCGCAACTTGTGCCACGCAAGAAGAAACTGTTCGTTTTTCTTCCTCTCCGGGGAGTCTAGCCACTTACTGATTTTTACCTTCGTCCGTTCCGTCTTTCGGCAGGCATCCGGCTGTAAAAAGTAGCGTATTTCATTCTCCTCATAGATTCGTCCGAGTGGAAATGCACGACACAGCCCCGGTCTGTTGCTATGGATGCTGCATCTTCCCGCTTCATTTAAAAAAGCACACTGCTCCGCTTCCCCCGTCATTGCAAGATTCGGCAAAATCAGTCCATCCACTACATGTAATTCGATTTCCCTTTGCAGAAGCTCCTCAAAGCTTTTACCGGTTGCCGCAAGAATTCGCCACACGTCGAGCGGATCTAAAACGATGGATTCTCCCATCTTCTCGCAGCAGGCATGGCACCCCTCACAGTCCCGGCATGCCACACGCACCATGTCATTGTCTGTATATATCTTTCCGTCCGAAATCTCATTTAAGTCCTGTAACATGAGTCTTCCTCTCTAGTCATAATGTCTATCTATGCATTCGTGCAAGGTCTGCAAGAGTAAGGTTGGTTCGATTGGTTTTGCCAAATGAAAATTCATTCCTGCCTCTCTTGTTTTCTGTACATCTTCCTCAAATGCATTTGCGGTCATCGCAATAATCGGAATCTTCCGTGTTCGTTCATCCGGCAGCCTGCGAATCAGCTTGGTTGCCGTGATACCGTCCATAACCGGCATACGGACATCCATCAACACCGCATCGATTTGTTCTGCTCCCTGTTCCCGCAAAAAGTTTACTGCGGCCTCACCGTTATCCATGGTCACAACTTTTGCTCCATTATTTTGCAGGATGCGCCGTGCAATCAACTGATTCATCGGATGATCCTCCACAAGGAGAATCGTCCTTCCTTGCATATCCTCTGCCTGTTCTGTTCCTCCGCCCATGTCTGTATATGCATCCTTTTTCTTCTGCACGAGCGGGAATCCTGCCTGAATTACAAATCTTGTCCCATGTCCTAAATGACTGTCAACCTGTATGGTTCCACCCATCTTGTCCAAAATTGCTTTTGTAATTGCAAGCCCAAGCCCTGTCCCCTGCACCGAAGCGCTTTCCGCACGTTCTTCCTGTGTAAACGGCTCGAACATCCGCTTTTGGAATTCCTCGCTCATTCCCATACCGCTATCCGCCACTTCTGCCTCCACCGCAAGCCGTGCTCCTTCTTGTCTGCTCCGACATTTAAAATAAATGGAACCGCCCTCCGGTGTGAACTTAATCGCATTGGATAGCAGATTCAAAAATACCTGTTGAAAACGCAATTTGTCCACCAGAATGCATTCGTCTCTCTTATCGCTCTCTAACACAAAGTTGATTCCATTTTGTTCACAAAGCGGAGAAATCACTGTCTCTATACCCTCTACCAATGAACCAAAGCTACAACTTTCCTCATGCAGTTCCATCTTACCGCTCTCAATCTTTGCCATATCAAGGACATCGTTAATCAAGTTCATCAACAGTCGACTGGACACCTTGATTTTCTCCAGATAATCCAATACCACCTCTTTTTTCTCTACTTCCTGACCCGCCAGCGACACCAGTCCCATAATGGCATTCATCGGTGTACGCATCTCATGACTCATACGGGATAAAAACTCGCTCTTCGCCAAATTCGCGTGCTCCGCTATATTCAACGCTGTTTCCAGCGCCTCCTGCTTTTCTTTTTCCTTCGTAACAATATCCTGCACGTCTCTCCTTGAAACTGCAATCAACTGCTCTTCCCTGCTGATATAGGCGTATCGCAATTCTTTGCGCCGCGCCTGACCATTTGGCTCCCTGACATCAAACTCTACAATATAGGTATCTTCTGTCTTAAGCCTTTCTAAAATATAATCCAACTGCATCAGCCCGGTCACTTCTTCCACATTATCACCACAGGCATATTCACGCATAAACTGAGCACAAACCTCATTGTAATTATTGCTCTTCAGCCGCGGCAGCGACGTTGCATCCTCCTTGCCCTTGGAATAAATAGAGTTTGATGCCGCAAACAGAACTCCCACCAAATCGTATTCATACTTCATGATGGATTCCATAATGCTTCTGACACAAAACTCCTGCGTAATATCTCTCTCATAGTAAAACGCAATCAGCTCACCGGTATCGGGACGCTTGCGCAGACTACAGTCCACCCGGACACGAATCGGCTCACTGCGTTCAATCGTACGTGCGTTATATTCAAAGGAAAGATTGCGCACACCTCTGGCGTATTCTCCAATCAGATACTCCGGAGCCAGCTTTTCGTCATCTTCCTGTGAAATATCTACATCCAGCAGGAAATATCCCGCTCTTGTGCGGTAATCCGTTGTCCGCCGAATTTCCTCCGGAAGCGTGATTGCCATACCGTGGATAACGACCTCTTCCCAGGTTCCCGTCGCAAGATTTCTTCTTCCCGTGGCAAGAATAGAACCCGAGATTTCTTCCCAATATCGTGTTTCCTCCGCAAAACGCCGTTCCAGTTGTTTGATATCGCTAATATCCCGCCCGGAACAAAGTGCCCTCATCGGCTCTCCATTTTCATCGTACATCAATGTCGCCGTAATCTGCTGCCACACATACTCCTGACGTTCCGCTACCCACGCACGTAGCTGTACGCTTGCCCCATCTTCTCCATTATAAATTCTTCGGTACCACTCGCGGCATCGCGCTTCATCATCCTGATGGATTACCTCTCGTGCGATAATCGACTCCGGCACATCCGGTATCACATTCTTCTCGCCGCTACACAGCCCCTGCTTTTTTGCAAAACCATAATCAATGATTTCGTGCCGTCGTAAATCAATTTCCCATACGCGCATTCCGTTTTGGGCAAGCATATGTATAAAACGGCGCTCCAGTTTTCCGTTCTCGCTTTCCTGCCATTTTCCCTCCAAGTCCTCTCACCCCTCCCTAAAAAATACCTTTCCAAAAATCCCAGTACCTTTATTCTAATCCATTTTATGCAAAGAAGCAATGAAGAAGGCACACCTTTTGACCGTCAAAAAAGCAGCCACGAATGTGACTGCTTTTTTGAAATTTTATCTTACTTTTTTATTATTCTGTAAATGGAATAACTGCTCCATCATAAGTATCGTTGATATACTGCTTGATCGCATCAGATTTCAACACCTCTACCAATGCCTTGACGCCTTCATTCTCCTCGTTGCCCTCTTTTACGGCAATAACATTCACATAGGTCTTTGCTGCTTCAGAATCGGATTCCTCATAAGCGATAGAGTCGTTTGCCACGGAGTATCCTGCTTCCAATGCGTAGTTACCGTTTAATACGACAAATGCAACCTCAGGAATGACACGTGCAACCTGCGCTGCCTCTAACTCCTGAATTTCTACACCATATGGATTCTCTACGATATCATTTACGGTTGCCGTTAAACCAACGCCGTCCTTCAATGTGATGATACCGTTGTCCTGCAATAAAAGTAATGCTCTTGCCTCATTTGTGGTATCATTCGGTACCGCAATCACATCACCCTCTGCAAGCTCAGACAAATCGCTCTTTGTTCCCGGATAAATTCCAAATGGCTCATAGTGAATACCACCGGCATTTACGAGGTGTGTTCCTTTTGTTGCGTTGAAATCCTCAAGGTATGGAATATGCTGGAAATAGTTTGCATCAAACTCACCACTCTCTACCACTTCATTCGGAAGTACATAATCGTCAAATACGGTTACCTGCAAATCCCAGCCCTGCTCTGCCAAAATTTCCTTTGCCTGCTCCAAAATCTCTGCATGCGGTGTTGCAGAAGCCGCTACGGTAATGGTGCCCTTGCTTTCTACCTGCGCTGTCTGTGTATCTTCTGTCTGCGCATCTGCTTCCTCCTCGGTATTTGCTACACCAGCCGGTGCTGCTGCTTCGGCTCCTTCTGCCTTGCTGTCTCCGCAGCCTGCCAATACTCCAAATGCTAAAATTCCTGTCAAAATTCCTGCCAAAACTTTCTTCTTCATAATAGTTCTCCTCTCTCTTTTAAATCCTATTGCAATGACAAAATCATCTTCGTCTGTCCAATTTTGATGCCACATGCATTCCAATCGTCTGGAATATCTGTACCAAAATAATCAATAAGACCACTGTCACAATCATAATATCAGTCTCATAGCGGTAATATCCGTAACGGATGGCAATATCTCCAAGTCCACCTCCGCCGACGCTTCCTGCCATCGCAGAATATCCAAGAATCGTCCCGATAGCAATCGTACTGCCGGTAATCAGCGATGTACGTGCTTCCACAAGCATTACTTTTGTGATAATCGTAAAGTCGCTTGCTCCCATCGAGCGAGCCGCTTCAATCACACCAGCATCCACTTCTTTTAAGGAAGATTCCACCATACGCGCGATAAACGGTGCTGCCGCAATCACCAACGGTACGATGGTTGCTGTCGAGCCATAGCTTTTTCCGATTAAAGCTCTTGTAAATGGTATCAACAAAATCAAAAGAATCAAAAAAGGAATGCTTCGAATAATATTTGCGATAACATCCAACACCTTGTAACAAGCCGCATTCGGACGAATGCCGTCCTTATCCGTAACTGCAAGCAGGATTCCTGCCGGTAAACCAAGTACATAACCCAGAAGCGTGGAAACTACGGTCATATAAACGGTCTCTCCGATTCCACGCAGAATCATTTCTATCACTTCGTTAGTCCACATCTTCTGTCACCTCCTCAATCTCAAGTCCTTTTTCCAACAGATATTGCTCCATTTCATACTGAAGATTCTCATCTGTCGGGAGACCTAAAATCATTTCTCCTTTTGCAAAGCCACCCACATTCTTGGTGTCGGCGCGCAGGATATTGACCGGTGTTCCGAACTTCAATACCATGTTGGCAATGACCGGCTCGAATGCGGAGTTCTCGGAAAATACGATGCGGAGCTTCTTATCGCCTGCCACACGCTCTACCTGACGCTCACTGCCATTCCAGTCAGCCGTCTGGGATGTACTCTCCCAGCTTCCCTCCGGTCTGTCTTTTAAAATCAATTCACGCGCCGCTTTGGACTTCGGGTGATTAAAGATATCCTCCACCAACCCCTGCTCCACCAGCTCGCCCTGCTCCACGATTGCTACATGACTGCAGATTTCCCGGATAACCGACATCTGATGTGTGATGATAACAATCGTGATGCCAAACTGCTGATTGATTTCTTTTAGCAGTGCAAGAATAGACGCTGTCGTCTGCGGGTCTAAGGCACTGGTTGCCTCGTCACAGAGTAAAATTTTCGGATTGCTTGCAAGCGCTCTCGCAATGGCAACACGCTGCTTCTGCCCGCCGGATAACTGTGCCGGATAGGACTTCGCTTTTTCCTCTAAGCCTACCGTCTTTAATAATTCATAAGCCTGCGCTTTTGCATCCCCTTCCCGCACTCCCTGAATCACCATCGGGAAACAGATATTGTCGATGACATTTTTCTGCATCAGCAGATTGAAATGCTGAAAAATCATTGCAATGTCACTGCGCTGTGCGCGAAGCTGCTTTTCCGTCAGCGTTCCGAGGTTATTTCCTTCTATCAGGACCTCTCCGCTCGTCGGACGTTCCAGATAATTCAGGCATCGCACCAATGTACTTTTCCCTGCACCTGACATTCCGATAATGCCATAGATATCGCCCGCTTCGATTTGAAGGGAGATGTCTTTGAGTGCCTCCACGGTGCTGCCCTTTTGTTCAAAAGTCTTATATAAATGACGTACTTCGATGATTGGCATATGCTTTTCCTCTCATGTTTTGTAAATTTACAATAGCTATTATAGCAACCGGATAAAAAATGTGTTAATACGAGAAGCCGATAGTGCGCTATAGGTAAAACCTATAACCTCTACCGGCTTCTTTTGCTTACATAATTTTCTCTTTATATTTTTCCAATTCTTCGATATACAATTCACCAATGTGGCTGATATTCGCACCTTTGCGCTTCACATATCCTATGCGCATCTTCTCTGTCTCCGCAAGTGGAACCGCAATATACTCGCTGCCATTTAACTCCTCACAGATGATACCGGAACAGAGTGTGTAGGCATTCAGTCCCTTCATAAAGTTTAGAAGTGTGGCGCGGTCGCTCGCCTTGATGAGACGCTTATATTCATAGGTGCTCTTCATTTCCTCCGCGAGATACAGGGAATGGTTTTTCCCCTGGTCAAAGGACAGACACGGATACTCATCCAGTTCTTCCATC
The DNA here is from genome assembly GCA_022771695.1 of Roseburia sp. Lineage (GTDB taxonomy): Bacteria > Bacillota > Clostridia > Lachnospirales > Lachnospiraceae > Roseburia. Next base: position 15,874 of record JALEKJ010000001.1, read on the forward strand.
GAGATAACCTTACTTTTGGCAAGCGGATGTCCGCTCCAGAGATAGACATAGGTGTCACAGGCAAACAGTTCTATAAACTCCAAGCCTTTTTCGTGGATAATCTTCATCATGACTTTCTCGTTAAAATCATTTAAATAGAGAACGCCAATCTCACTTTTGAAGTTACGGACACTCTCCATAACATCATAGGTTGTCGTCTCGTTCGCCGCAAATTCGTAGCTGTCAATTCCTGCTTTCTTGACCGTCTCGACGAAGGCTTTGACTGCAAAGGTGTAATGCTGCATCGATACACTGAATTTTTCTTTTGTTTTCTTTTCAATATAGCGAGATTGCAATAACCCAAACTGCTCCGTCACCTGTCTGGCATAACCTAAGAACTCCTCCCCCTCCGGCGTCATGATGATACCGCGGTTGGAGCGTAAAAATATCTGAAGTCCAATTTCCTGTTCTAATTCCTTAATTGTCTCAGAAAGGCTTGGCTGGGATATAAACAACTGCTTCGCCGCCTCGTTCATGGAACCGCAATCTGCGATTGTCATTGCATATTTTAACTGCTGGAGTGTCATGCAAACACCTCGTCTTTTCTAAGATTCCTTTTCCAGATAACACTTCTTACTGGAAAATCCGTGGCCGGACACCTCGCTGACACGATTGATAATAACAAATGCATCTTCATCCACCGCATGAATCAGCTTCTCCGTCCTTGCCAACTCGCGCATGGACACAACGGTAAGCAGCATCTGGGTATCGCGCTTCATATATCCGGTCTCGCTATTTAACATTGTAACACCGCGGTCAATATCTGTTAATACCGCCTGACGGATTTCATCAATCTTCTCGCTCACAACTTTAATCTGCATTTTAGCCGTGCCAAGTATCAGGCATTTATCCAGTACAACGCTGTAGACGATAACCAGAAGGATTCCGTATAAAATCTGTTCGCCTGTACTGCGAGATGCCTGCAGTAGTAAAATCAGCATATCAAACACATAGATAGAACCGGAAACCGGTATCTTAAAGTAACGATTCAATATCAATGGAGGAATATCCATACCTCCTGTGGATGCCCCCATACGCATAACAATACCGATGGCTGCTCCGATGCAGATACCTCCAAAAACCGTACATAATATCATATCCTGTGTCAGACAGCACCCCTGCAGCAGCTCCGTGATAATTCCCAACGCAATCGGGTAGCTGAAGGTACTGACAATCGTATTCGCTGCAAATTTCCGACCGAATACAAAAAATCCAATCAAAAACATGATTAGATTGAACACAAATACAAATATCGTAACCGGCAATCCTGTCACATGTTTTACAAACAAACCGATACCTGTGGTACCGCCCGTAATCAGTCCACCCGGCATGATAAACATCGCAACACCAAATGCATAGAGGCAATTTCCAAATACTACCGCAATCGTCTCCAACATCCGCTTAAAAAATTCGTTCATTTCGTTTCCTGCGCTTCCTACTCTTCGTTTTCTTCATCATTTTCGACGTCTTTGCTTCTTGGGGTTCCTTCCGACAGTCTGCGAACCGCTTTGCAAATTTTTCTTGCCACAGCAAATATGCCATACATCATCATAAACCCGAGCACGCCTGTCATGATGTCTGCAAACTCCATATTTCCTGAGTTTGTCACTTTTTGACCAATCTCAATCGCAAAGGTAATCACAATAATGAGAGTAAACACATAAATAAAGGCAATCGTCATAATGTGTTCTCTGTTTGCCAGCCACCTAAACACCGGATAAACAGCAAAAATAAGTGCCATTCCCAAGGCTCCTATTACGAGGAAATGCAGTTCTTTGTCCGTAAAGTTATATTCATATGCATCGTTCAGCCGCAGAATATAATTATGTATTCTTGTAATCCATCCTACAATCCAATAGAGTAACGCCTTCATACGCTCACCTAATCCTTAAAAAGTTTTCTGGAATAGATTACTACGAATCCCATGGATGCGCAAGTCAGTGCGGTAGTACGGTAAAATTACCGGGTAAATTTACCCGGTAATTTTATGCATCGTTTCGATGTTTTATTTGACAAATTCCCTGTGTCATCGTGCCCATCGGACAATAAACGCACCAGGAACGCGGTTTAAAGAGCATCATTGTAATCATGCCAAGCACGGTGGATGTCAGCATCATACTATAGAATCCGAATGCGAACTGCGCCACCCATGGTGCAAAAAGTGTACCGTGATATGCAAATTTCCATGGTATTTTAAACGTCCACAGAAGCTTTACCACCTGCCGCAAGTCGCTGGTCCCTTCAAATACCAGATATGTCGTAAAGAGCATGTTGACGAACATGGTCATAAAAAAGATTAAGAATCCGTAACGGAACCATTTGCTCTTAATGAAGCCCGGAATATCCTTTTGTCTGGAAAGCTTTAACTTATTTCCCAGCAATTCAAAAAGCTGTCCTCTGCCGCAATATTTGTTGCAGTACGCCTTATTGCCTTTGATAATGGATATGAGCAGCGGCACAATAAAACAAATCAATCCCAGCCAGCCAAATAAAATATTGAAAAATCCCAAAATCAGATACAGCAGAGATGCAATCCACAAATAGTCATACCACTTTTTCTTCTTATTTTTCATTTTCCTGCGCCTCCTTCTCCTGTACCGTAATCACGCTTGCCGGACATGCCTTTGCACACAAGCCACAGCCGATACATACTTCTTCCTCTACAATGGCGCAAATGCCCTTTGGCACATGAATTGCCCCTCTCGGACAGACCTTGATACAACACCCACAGCCCACACACTGTCGCTTGTCTACGACGGCTTTTTTCATTTTTCGCATAAATAACTCCTTCCTGCCCGGCTTTGCGCCGGAAGTTTTCATTCTTGGAGCATTATACAAAAAATGTGGCTGACAAACTGTAACTAACTCACAGAAGGAGACTGCGCATCTGTGCACGCAATTTCCTATTGCACAAAAAAAGAGTTCACATAGGAACTCTTTTACTGTGAAAGCGCTTGAATTTCACGGCTTGCCTCTTCATCTCTATTGTCGAACAGCGTAGCCACGCCGTTAATAAACCCGATGGTCACTTGAAACAATTCTTTCATCTCTGTTTTCAGTGTTTCAAGTTCCGCCTCTCCCGCTGTTAATGCAGCGTGAACATCTCCTCTGTCACCATCAAGTTTATTTGAAACCACATCTATCGCATCAATCTCTGCACTTAAACTCGTTAGCTTTGCGATTGCATCCGCAATCGCATCATCATTTTTTACGATTCTATCTGACATCCGTTGATTCCTTTCCTAAAATTTTTTCTTTACGGATGAATGCTATTTCAATCCATCTAGTCCCTGCTATAAATACTCATGTAAATCCCAATGCTGTTCATTTTCCACTCTGTCACCGCTGATTAATATCTCCGTATTTGGCAGAGCCTCGCAAAGCTTTTGTATCTCTTCTTCGTTTTCCGCTAATGGAGTATCATAGATACATAAACGCATCGGGTCCTGCAAATTTATAAGAGAATCGGCTGTTGAAATCTGACTTCCCCATAAATCTATTTCTTTTATGTCAGTAAGTTCTTCTAAAAAAGAATAATCTGTCGCCGAAGAATCCTCGATAGATATTTCCCTTAAATTAGAACATCTTGATATAAAATCCCAATTCTGGATATTACAATTTGATTTCATATCCGCAAAAGAAAACACTTCTAATTTTCTTAACTTAGGAACTATTTGAGCCAATTCACTTTCTACTCGCATAACTTCCTCTTCCGTCAACACTCTCCCTACCTCATTATGTGTAACTTCATATGATGCATGTCTTTCGTAACTATTTCCATTTAATACGATTACTTCAACATTGCGGCATTTCCCTATATCTACCAGTGTCTCGTAATATCCTAAATAACCTGTATCCAACCAACTCACATCTTCCAAATCTTTATAGAGCACCGTTTCCGGTGTCACTCCATGCCCTATCGTGTTGCAGATGACGATTCCCATATTCTCATCTTTGAATCTTACATGACTGTTCTGCCTTATAAAATATCCTGCTACCAGCAGCAGACAAATTACGCCTACTGTCAAAATAATGCTTTTTATTCCAGTCTTTTTCATTTGCTTCAACTGTCTC
>JALEKJ010000028.1 GCA_022771695.1 Roseburia sp.
CCAATGGGGAGCCAAGCGTTACATGAATATGGATCATCTAGCTGAGCTGGATATCCAGAACGAAGCTGATAACATAGCCAACTAACTACCGGCTACCTGACGGCAAAAATTGAATTTGCGAAAAAAGCTTGACACTATCTATATGATAGTAGGTATTTTGATATCTGTATGTGGTTTAGGAATAGGTGCTTTGTGGAATAAAATGCTTGCAAAAAAGAAGAATATCAAATAATTATGAAAATTGATTGTATGCCTATTCAAAGAACTTGATAAATTCTAATTTGTAGGGCTACTATTGTAAACGGGACATGCTTCAAAAGTCACTTATTTCAAGAGGGGAGTCATATTCTTTCCGAAAGTATTATATGTGTAGCTAGTAGAAATACTTTTCGCCGGAGGGGGTTATTAATCTGAAATTAAATAGTATTAGGTTAAAAGGCAAAGCAGGGATGCTTTGCCTTTTCTAATATTCATCATTGACGACTTCAAATAAATCACCAATAGGGCATTGTAGAATTTGACATAATTTATCAAGATTTTCAAATTTGATGGACGTAGTCTCATTCATAACCATACGGTTGAAATTTTGGTAACTTAAGTCCATCTGTTTATAAAGCCAGTATTTGGTATGTTCCTGTTCCTCTAGGATTTCTAATATGCGCAAGCGTACCATGTTTCCCTCCTGATTCTAATTGAATTATAACCAAAATCTAACGCTTGCATGAATGATGTGCGAATTATATAATGTATACATTGGATATGTAAGATGAAAAAGTGTTATGTTGAAAGAATCTAGAAAAAGAAATTTTTTATTCATTACGAGGACAGAAGGTGTCCATGCCGATGAGTAGAATGAAGGTATAGAGAGGAGGGAACATGATTCAAAACAATAAGGTACAGAGAGTATTAGATATATATGAGCACTTGAAAAATGGAGACACAATATATAAATCACAGTTAGCGCAGAAATATGATGTAAATGAAAAAAGTATCCAGAGAGATATCGAGGATGTCAGGGCGTATTTGAGTGAGCGAAAAGCGGAGAATGGTATAGAAAATGACATTGTTTATGATAGAAAACGTCATGGATACCACCTTGAATGGTCCGAACAGATGAATTTTTCGAATGAGGAAATACTTGCCATTGCCAAAATACTGCTTGATAGCAGGGCATTTACAAAAAAAGAAATGCTGAGTATGCTGGAACGTTTGGTTGAGTGTTGTGTTCCGCTGGAAAATCGCAAGCTGGTAAATGAATTGCTGGCAAATGAAAAGATACACTATATTGAACCGCATCATGGGAAAGTATTTATTGACAAGATGTGGGAAATCGGACAGGCAATCAGAGAAGCACGATACATTGAGATTACCTATCAGAAAGTTAAAAATGAGGAATTGGTAAAGCGAGTAGTTTAGCTACAGGCAATTATGTTTTCGGAATTTTATTTTTACATGGCAGCTTATATTGAAAATATTGACAAAACTAAGGATTTTCATGTTGCAAATGATATATATCCGACTATTTATCGAATTGACCGCATTACGGAACTAAAGGTTCTGGAAGAACATTTCAAAATTCCATACAAGGATCGTTTTGAAGAGGGCGAATATCGGAAACGGATACAATTTATGTTTGGTGGAAAACTTCAGCGCACAAAGTTCTGGTATAAAGGTATGAGTGTGGAAGCAGTCTTAGACAGACTTCCGACAGCGAAGATACTTGCGGAAGAAGATGGGAAATACCTGATTAGTGCAGAAACGTTTGGAAGTGGTATTGAAATGTGGTTACGTGGGCAGGGAGATTATGTGGAAATAGTAAAACCATAGTAAATCATATAATACGGAGGAAAAAAACATGGCAAAAACAATTAAATTTAATCTTGTATGTAACGAGACGGCGATTAGAAATTTGGAGGATTTGAGAAATAACTTTGTTATAGAGGATGTCCTTGCATATTACAATAACAAACTGTTGCATCGTTGGTTAGAGGTAAGAGGTTATTTGACGGAATTGGAAAAGGTTTCGGCAATTACTTGTGAAGAATCTGTGGGAATTATCAAAGAACTGATAAAAATTTTTGACGTGGTAAGTGATGAGAAGAAAGTGGAAGAAAGCGTTTATATGTTGGATTATCTCCAAGAGAGAAGAAAATTGTGTAGCATTTATGAGGAACAAAATTTCAAAACGAAAACTATAGTAGATGATTATGAGACTGGATATAGGCAGTTGGTAGATGGTATTTTGAGTAATCCAGATGATGTTGCCCGCATTAAAGCAAACATTTCTAAAATGGCGGAGGATTATAAGTGGGTTCTTGAGATGAATCACCGAAGTTTATTTTATACCTTGAAAGAAAAGTCGGCTCTGGCTGTAATGTGTCTGCTTATGAATGAAGACTTACGCAAGTATTATTTGCCTATTGAAACAAAGAGCGAAGATGGGAGTATAGTATCCGATATTGATGCGAATGCAGATAAAGCAATTATGTATCAGGAAATATGTGATATGATAAGCAATTCAGCGTTTAGAGCGGCTTTAGGGGATAATTTGCTTTCATTTGCAGGGGAAACAGAGGGATATTGGAAGGATCTTGAACCGAAAGGAAAGAAGTACATGATTACCTACATAGCTAGAGGGAGTTTTGTGCGTTCAGCGGGAGTGACAGGAGGAGATTTATCGAGTGTCGATGTTGTAAACAAGTTTGTAATAGTTGATGGAATTGATTATAAGAGCAACAGTGCACAACAAGTAATCAGGTATATGGAGGTGTAGATATGCAGAAAAGTACGGAGAATATGCTCGCGTCTTATGTGGATGCCTTACACCCTATTATATACGTGAATCATTTTGATTTTGTGGTAATAGACGAGATGCTTCGAAAGATAGGAAATGGTGTAAAATTTGTTGAGTATAACAATGCTCTTGGAATAATTGATTTTGACACGAAATCGCCTCAAATGGAGTGTACATTAGAACAGTTTTTGAAATTGGTATTAGACAATGGATATGAACATGAGACGTTTATTGTGTTGAAGGATGTCCATAAAGAGCTAGAAGATACAAAAGTCATTGCATTGCTCAAGCGTATTGCAGAAGATAATCTATACCGTGATGATTATCATACGACGGTATTCATTATTTCCGCAACCACGGTAATACCGCATGAACTTGAAAATTATATTACGGTTTTTGAACTGCCACTGCCGGAAGAAAGGGAGATTATATCCATTATAAAAGATTTTGCACGAGATTTGGAAATTTCTATTAGCGATAATGTGCTGAATAATATAGCTTTGTCATTTAAGGGCCTAAACGAGTTCCAAATTAAGCAGATTTTAAATCTGGCATATCAGGATGGAGGTTACATTGATGAAGATGATAAGCTGTTGATTTTAAAGGAAAAGGAGCAGTTTATCAAAAAATCAGGAATGCTTGAAATTGTAAATTTCAGGGAAACAATAGATGACATTGGCGGATTGGAGAATTTGAAGGACTGGCTGCAAAGAAAAGCTAAGGTGTTCTCAAATTTAGATAGTGCAATGAAGTTCGGAGTAGATGTACCGAAAGGAATTATGATTATCGGTATGCCCGGCTGTGGAAAAAGCCTTACAGCAAAAGCTACGGCAAGTTTGTTCGAGATTCCGTTAGTGCGGTTAGATGTGGGGCGGCTATTAGGAAAATATGTCGGGGAATCTGAACAGAACATGAGAAAGGCATTGAAATTGTCAGAGGCAATTAGTCCATGTGTGTTGTGGATAGATGAGATTGAAAAAGCATTCGCAGGAGTTGGAACAGATGGCGGAGGAAGTGATGTGACTACTAGACTATTTGGCCAATTCCTGACATGGATGCAGGAAAAAGAAAATACAGTTTTTATTGTTGCCACGGCTAATGATATTTCTAGGATGCCACCGGAGTTCCTGCGAAAAGGTCGATTTGATGAATTGTTTTTTGTTGACCTCCCGAATGGAGAGGAACGAAGAAAAATAATTGATATTCATTTGAAAAAACGAAAAAAATGGAATAAAGATATTGATTCTATTGCATTGATAAAAGAAACAGAGGGATTTAACGGCGCTGATCTTGAGGCTGTTGTAAAAGACACAATTGAGAGAGCATATATAGAGGGAATAGATACGATATCGACAGATGATTTAATAAAGTCAATAAGAGATACAAAATCGATATCAAGTACCCTAAAGGAGAAAATAGCACAGATTAAAGACACAATCAGCAAAATTGATATTAAACCTGCAAGTAAGGCAGATGGCAGGGGATAGGAGAGGATTTGGTATGGACGAGGAAAGAACGGAAGTATTGTATGTAGATGAAGAATTTACGCCAATTATATATGAAGAAGAGTGCAGAGAACTGCAACCTATTTTAAAGACATTCATGGAAAGCTATGTGCTACATAAGGAAGAAATGGGTGTAGATACATGGTTAGCTATGGAGCTAGAGAAAAATTTCCCAGAAAAGAGTTCAGAAGAAATTCATAAGATGAGTGAAGAAATTGTGGAATCCATTGAAGTGGCAGAAGAAAAGAGAAATTCGCTGAATGAAGCAATTGAGCAGGGAAGAAGCAAAGAAAGCTGGCTGGCAAGTGAGATGAAACAAGCCACATCATCAATGAGTGTACAAGAATCTGCAAAATATCTGCAAGAATTGGACAATGCATTACAGGTTGCAAATGAATCATTGAACCAAACGATAACAACGCAAGCGGGAACGGTAAGTTTGAATCCCAGCCTGGACGGTTTTATTGCAGAACAATATCATGCACAGACATTTAACCTGAATGCAGAGGCATCAGGAAGCCAATACCGTGCAAAAGTATTAGAGCCAAATGGGAAAGGATATGCAAAAAATTCTGTCGATTTGGTAATTGTAGATGGAAACGGTAAGGTTGTAAGACGTTATCAATCGAAATATTGCAAGAATGCGAATGCAACGATGGCAGCATTTAAGCATGGAGACTATCGTGGACAAAGAAAACTTGTGCCGGAGGGACAGGAGATTGATATTGCAAACGCATCTAATATAATCGAAGCTCCGGATGGAACTTCTAGTAATCCATTAAGCAAACAGTCGGCGGAGCAGATGAGAAATGATGCACAGAGCGGAAAGTGGAATGAACTAAATTGGAATGAATATACCTCTAAGGATTTGGCATTGGGAATCGGAAAACAAGCAGGACAGGCGGCAATACAAGGTGCTGTGATTGGTGTCGGTATGGATATTGCTCAGAAGTTGTGGAATGGAGAAGCAATAGAGGGTGAAGAAATTGTTGAAACGGCGCTTACGTCTGGAAGTGATTTTGGGGTAAAGGCAGTGACTGCCGGGGCATTAAAGGTTGGCATAGAAAAAGATATTGTAACAATTATGCCTAAGAGTACACCGACAACTACCATTACAAATATTGCATATGTGGCAGTGGAAAATGCGAAAGTTGTAGGGAAGATGGCTTCCGGCGAGTACACGTTTCAAGAAGGTATTGAAAAGATGGAGCAAACGACGGTTTCGACGGTAGCAGGGCTTGCAACCATGGAAAAATTTACAGTTGCGGGTGCCGCAATCGGTTATGTTTTTGGACCTGTAGGTGCAGCGATAGGTGGATTCGTGGGTGGCTCAATCGGTTATATGGCAGGTTCAAAGGTAGGGGAGACCGTTGTAAAAGGTGCACAGAAGCTAAGAAATGTAGCGCGTAATGTGGTTGAGACAGTGAAAGAAAAAGGTCGCGAAATGATAGGCAGATTTTGCGATAACGTTAGAAGCATCTTTTGCTGGTAGTTTTAGTACGATATTACTAAAATGAAAAACTTGTAGTAAGTGATTACATATTATTTTATTGAAGCAAGCAAACAATAGTTTGAGGAAGGAGAAATATGCAAATTAGAACAAATATGCAAAAGAGAACAAGACTTCCATTGTTAATGAAAAACGGAGCAGAGGTGCAGACACTAGAGGAATTAAAAGAGAATTTCTCGGCTGAAGCGGTATGGGAATATTGGAATAGCGGAGTATTACGTACATGGTTGGAAGCACGTTATTACGAGGACATTATCGATGAACTTGAGAAAATTGAGAGTGTGGGTGATGTGAAAGGCAGGTTATATGACATTTTCGGAGTAGAGAATCCGGAAATGTCAGTAAAGAAGAAAGAACAACAGCAACAACGCCAAGAAAAATTGAACAAGTTGAGAGAAGCAGTAGATGAAGAAAACTTTGATGAATACAAGCGATTCGTTGATAAGATGGCTTTTACACAAGAGGATTTATATGACTTTCTGGATGACGGTCAGAACGAAGTATATTTGTGCGGCGAAAAGTTTGAGATTCCGTTGAGAGCAGAAAATGTTCAATATATTGGTGTGAATAGACCAATTGTTTCTATTCGGGTAAAGAAGAAGATGAGTTTGGCGGAAGAAAGGGGCATTAAGTTTGAGAATGTCAGCTTCGGTGAAGGAGAACTTAAAAATCAAGGAATACTTTTTTTGATAGGTTACGAACCGAGCTGCTTTGAGCGGCTACCTCTTGGACTTGGAGTTAGAACAGAAAGAGAGATTAGGAAAATTGTATGCGAATATGAACAAGTAGATGATGAAGAAGCGGATGAAATATTGGATGAAATAAAGGAGGTTACAGGAGAAGAGGAAATTATACCAGCTATTTATGAAATAGTGAATGAGCAAGATGATGATGAATATCAGGAAATTTTGAAAGAACATGGAGAAGCAATAAAAGCAATATATTCAAAATGCTTTTCATAAATGAAGCGGCGGGCAAATTCAATTTGAGTTTGTCCGCTGTTTTTTTATAAAAGTGGCATTGTGGACATTTGATGTCCATGTCAGCTCCTATAATTAATATTAGGAAGTTGTTAAGGGAGGAGGGCAGAATGAAAAAGTTATAGCGGGCTTAAAACATATGAGCATATTAGAAAACACAAAATGGTGAAAGAAGAAGGAGAAGTGTTATGAATAACGAAGAAGCTAAAGTAACAACAGAAGAAACAAATGAACAGAAACCTAAAAGAGATTACAAGATATTTGTCATTATATTTGTTGTAGTATTGGTTACACATTTTGTAAGAACTGGAGGATGCGGCAAAGAAGATGACAATTTGCCGACCGCAGAGGAATTAGAACAGGCTGACGGATTTACAGCAGAAGACGGACCAATTATTACGGAAGATGGGCTGATTATTACTCCAACATCACAGCCGACAAATGAAGAGACTGGTGCGGAAGATGGCGTTATGCTTGAATTTGTATATGAAGATGACTTGGAGGAAGCACCTGAAGCACCAGTAAATACAACTGTTAATCCGAGACTTGTTGAACTTGTAGATTACAATGCAGATGCTCCGAAAGTTGCAGGAGATGCAGAAATAGACGAGAAAGAATTGTATGCAAATATCTTACAACCGAATACTGTTCTTCCGGAAGAATGGGGTGGTATTGATTACCAGTGCGCATACAGTGGCTTGTTTGCAAGATATTGTGAATTGGCATTTAATAATCCGAGACAAGACCCAACTATTTATTCATTCGCATATGGCGATATGGATGGGGATGGTATTTATGAAGTTATTATTCAACGTCCCAACAGTGGTAGCGAGTCAGTTGATTATCCTCAAGAGAATCCTATGAACTGGGATGTGTATAAACTTAGTACAACAACGAATAATGGTTTGTATTATCCTATGTATGTGGGAACATTGGAGAATCTAATTGATCCATATTTCTATCATGCAGTTTATAGTGCAAGACACACATTATATACAATAGATTACGTAGGTACATCAGAGTATGATGAGACAATAAATAAAGTTGAGATAAGCAGATCAGAAATCAAAGATTATGTGTTATCAACTGAGCATGTATATTCAGGATATGATGGTACTGTTGAATACAGTAATAGTACAGATGTATTCATGTTTGAGTTTTGGTATGGAAGTATTGCGGATGGTATTGAATATCCATCGGAGTATTAAAAGTGACGAAATTGAATATTGTTTTCACTTTTACGAGGGTAAATCCTAAATGGATTTTCCCTCAATTTTTTTGTAAAAAAATCAGATGGACAGATGGTGTCTGGGGCAAGCACTACAATAATAATAGAAGAATATTTTGGAAGGAGAAAAGGTGGAAAGGGAAAAAGGAAAAAAGAAAAAAGACCCCTACGAAGATCTTGTAGAAGCACAACATGCGTATCATATGGAACATGCATATAAATGGCTTACAGATGAGAGTGTAGGGGAATGTCGGAGAAAATATGGGTTGGCACTACAACGTGGAGAAAACGAAGTAGATGCGGAAATGAAATGTCGGATGGAACTACAACAGATATATGGATTAACGGAATTGGAAGCGACGAATGTTTTGAGAGGGTATCATGCGAGAGATTATATCTCTAAATATAGGAGAATTCGTGAACTTATCCCAATTGTCAGAATGGAACTTGAAGAGTTTGACCCTGAGAAGGAGGAATAGAATAATATGTTTAACATTTTAGATTTTATTGATTCGCCGGATATACGTGAATACAACAAAAATACTCGGTTTACACCGGCGGAGCAGGCGATACTGATAGGACAAAGTGAAGAAACCACGGTGGAAGAGAAACTGTCAGCATGGCAGGAACTTGTGGATGTATACAGTACAGAGGAGTTTCAGGTTGAGAGCATACGTATCAATAGGGGGATACATGTGGCGGATTTTCGGGAAATGGTAATTGATAATATTCGTATATGGAAAGAAACAATCGCATCTACAAGAAGTCAGGATAATGTGGTTTATGTATTGACATATGGAGAGCGAGAGAGCGGTAGTGATGGTCGGACCATTTATTTTTCAAACTATGATTTGGCATATGATTGTTTCGCACAGACAAAGTCGGAATATATAGAAAAAGGTTATAATGAGGAACTTTATGCAAAAATAAAAAGAATCTATCTGGATGATGAATCCGGTGCTATGGATACCTTTTTCATTGACAATGAATTGAGACTGGTTATGATTCGACCTGACAGCAAAAGATTTGTGGAGACAGAGGATTATGAGATAGCCGATATACTCGAGGCTTGTTATGTGCATGTGCCATTGCCTTTTCGAAAGGGGGACATTGTAAAGATACATAGTTTATTTTGGAGGACGGAGTATGGTGTTATTCCGTTCAATCAGAAAGATAAAGAAAATGATATATGTATGAAGCATGGCGGCGATGGAACAGATATAACGGTCAGTTTAGACACCTATCTGGATTGGCGGGATGAATTTGATTATACAGATGCTACACCATCATTGGCTCTAAGATATTGTTCAGCAGAAGAATTACCGGAAAAGCAAAAAATACTCGAAAAACTAAGCCAAGCCAGAAAAGGTGAAATAGACTGGTACTCATTGTTGGTGAAGGAATGATAGTCAGGACTGGGATATTGAAAATTTGAAAAATAATAAGTACATATTATCAATGTGAATGGGAGGGCAAGTCCATAAGGGCTTGCCCTCAACTATTTTATGCGAGCAGAGCGGAAAGGAGGTTTGTCATATGCCGAGATTTGAAATTGAGGTAATCATCCGCAAAGCGGGAGAAGTCATTTTAAACATTTTAGCAAAATTATAAGTGAAGGAGGAAAAAGAAATGGCAGCGAATGTAGAAACAATGTTTTCCGTGCGGGAAAAACCGTGGCACGGATTGGGAACGGTGGTGGCAGAGGCGCTTTCATCAAAAGAGGCGCTGATATCGGCGGGGCTGAATTGGAATGTGGTGCAGGAACCGATTTTTACAGGCATGGAGGAAGAAATTTCCGGTTACAAGGTAAATGTAAGAGATGTGGACCGAAAAGTGCTCGGTGTGGTTTCGGACCGATACAAGGTAATACAGAATACTGAAGCATTTGCATTTACGGATGCACTTTTGGGCGAGGGCGTCTGCTACGAGACCGCCGGAGCACTTCAAGAGGGGAGAAAGGTGTGGCTGCTTGCCCGGATGCCACATGAGTATATTATTTCGGGGGAGCGGATTAGCCCGTATTTACTTTTCTCCAATACACATGATGGAACAGGTGCGGTAAAAGTCGCACTTACACCGATAAGGGTGGTCTGCAATAATACGTTAAACCTTGCGCTAAGGACGGCGAAGCGTTCCTGGTCGATGGTTCATACCGGAGATGTCCGGGAAAAAATCAACGAAGCAAAAGATACTTTGCTTCGGGCAGAAACTTATATGGACGGTCTGGGAAAAGAGATTGACCGCCTGCAAAAAAGAAAAATGTCCGACCGCGAAGTGAAAGAGTACATTGACATGCTGTTACCGTTGGATGAAGGATTTTCCGCGCAGCAGACAAAGAATATTATGCGTTTGCGCGAGGATATGCAGGCGAGATATTTTGATGCACCGGATTTGCAGGATGTCGGAAAGAATGCATATCGTTTTATCAACGCAGTTTCGGACTTTGCGACACATGCGGAGCCTGTCCGCAGAACGGCGAATTATAAAGAAAATCTTTTCCTTAAGACAGTTGAGGGAAATCCATTGATTGATAAGGCGCATCAGATGGTATGTGCTGCATAGGAGATGCGCAAATGGAGGAAAAGGAATTTCAGGAACTTTTTCGAAAGAAAATTCATCTGGAACTGGGTAGATTCGAGCATGATATGTTAAAGAAAGAAGCCGAGGATGTGTATTACAATGCATATCGCATTGAGTGCATGAATGATATTTTTGAGTGCCTTTGTGAAATGAGCCGGAAGATGGAAGTGCCTGTAGTGAAAGAACTGCTGGTATTTCCAAGTCTTCTGGCTTTTTTGTGTGAACAATGGATAAAACGAGAAGACAGTCATATGGAAGAAATCCGTGCATGCGTGGGTCGGGAAATCACGGATTTGTGTAAAAAACATGCAGTTTGCGAATGAAAAAGGAGATGAGACGAAATGATAAAGGTTGTATCGACATTGAATCTTGGCAGAGAGGAATGGTTGCAATACCGAAAACAGGGAATCGGTGGCTCTGATGCAGGCGCAATATGTGGTTTGAATCCTTATCGAACCGCCATACAGGTGTACCAAGATAAGGTGTCGGATGTCTGTGAGGATATTGATAATGAAGCAATGCGGCAAGGACGCGAATTTGAGGATTATGTAGCCAGAAGGTTCATGGAAGCAACCGGGAAAAAGGTGCGCAGGGCAAATGCTATGTTCCGAAGCAAGGATCATCCGTTTATGCTTGCGGATGTCGACCGGATGATTGTCGGAGAAAATGCCGGGCTGGAGTGCAAAACTGCCAGCCCCTATATGGCGGAAAAATGGAAGGATGGGAAAGTACCGCTTTCCTATCAAATCCAATGTCATCATTACATGGCAGTTTGTGGTGCGGATGCATGGTATATTGCAGTTTTGATTTATGGGCGGGAATTTAAGTATTACAGAGTAGAACGGGACGAAGAACTGATAGCGGATTTAATAAGGGTGGAACAGGATTTCTGGGAAAATAATGTGCAGAAGCGGATTATGCCGGCACCGGACGGATCGAAAGTGGCAGACAGTGTCATAGCCGAGTATTACAAAGATTCGGTGGCAGAATCTATCCGGCTGACCGGATTTGACGAGAAGTTACGGCGCAGGCAGGAACTTGTGGAAGTTATCGGCCGGATGGAAACCGAGAAAAATCAGATTGAGCAGGAAGTAAAGATGTACATGGGAACCGCGGAAGTAGCAGAAAATGAACAGTACCGTGTTTCGTGGAAATCTGTTTCCAGTACTCGCATCGACGAAAAACGCTTAAAAGCAGAATTGCCACAGGTGTATGAGCAGTATAAACGTATGAGTAGTAGCCGCAGATTTAGCATCAAGGCGGCTTAGATGAATGGAGGCAACATATGGGAGACGTAAAAAGTGAGCTTGCAAAGAAGGCAGAGCAGACACAGGGAAATACAAAACTAACAAAATCAATGAGTATTGCGGATTTGATTAAGGCAATGGAACCGGAAATACAAAAAGCACTTCCGTCGGTAATTACACCGGAGCGTTTTACTCGGATGGCACTTTCGGCATTAAACACGACACCGAAGCTACAGGAGTGTACACCGATGAGCTTCTTGGCGGCGCTGATGAATGCAGCCCAGTTGGGGTTAGAACCGAACACGCCACTCGGGCAAGCATATCTGATACCGTATAAAAACAAGAATGTGCTGGAGTGCCAATTTCAACTCGGGTATCGGGGGATGATTGACCTTGCTTACCGGAACGGGCATATGCAGAGCATCGAGGCGCAAGTGGTTTATGAAAATGACACTTTTTCTTATGAATTGGGCTTGCATCCACAACTTATTCATAAACCGACGTTGAGAGAAAAGGGAAATCTGAAAGCATTTTACGCTATTTTCCGTTTGGATAACGGTGGCTTTCGGTTTGAAGTCATGGGGAAGGAGTACATCGATTGGTATGCCGGCAGATATTCAAAGGCATTTACATCAGAGTTCAGCCCGTGGAAAAGTAACTATGAAGGAATGGCAAAAAAGACGGTTATCAAGCAGTTGCTAAAATATGCGCCGCTGAAAACCGAGTTTCAGCGGGCGTTGTCAACGGATGAAACCATTAAGACGGAACTAAGTGTTGATATGGGTGAAGTGATGAGCGAAGAAATTTTAGATGCACCGTATGAGGAGGTGGCGTAGGATGAAGAAAACGGATTTGACTATGGATTTTGAAACATTCATAGAATTCATGAGAGAAAAGGTGCAGATATGCTTGGGAGCGCGGGCAAGCATCGAGCATAAAACTGTATTAAAAGGTAACGGAATGAAATTGCAGGCATTACAGATTTCGCAGGACACAATGATACTGTGTCCTGTTATTTATTTGGAAAGATATTATGAGGATTACAAGGAGGGAAAACCGGTGGCGGCTTGTGTAAAAGAGGTATGCGATGTTTTTACAAATAATCAGTTTGAACAGCAGGAGGCAGAGGCATTGGTGGAAAGCATTAAAAGCTGGGAGATGAGCCGGAGGGTCGTCCATCCAATTCTTTTGCCATATGAGGGCAACGAAGAACTGTTAGAGACTTTGGTGTATAGGAAGTATCTGGATTTGGCTCTTTGCTATAGCCTATGTCTGGAACATGAAACGAATGGAAATATGACAGTTCGCGTGAGCCGTGGGCTTTTGGAGACATGGGGCATCAGCGAGGAAGAACTGTATGCACAGGCATTTGATAATATGAAATATGCAGGGTATCACATCATGAGTATCCGAGAGGTCTTATCAAACATGGGAATGCCTTGTTGCTTGGAAGACGAGATTGATGATTGCAGTTTTTCTGTTTTAACGAATCGGCGAAAACTCTACGGTGCCGCGGGGATTCTAAACACGGATTTGCTGGAAGCATTTTCGGAGAAAGTTAAGCAGAATCTGTTTTTGTTGCCGTCAAGTCTCCATGAGATGATAATAGTTCCGGATGACGGAAAGATGAATGCGCAGGAATATGCGGAGATGATAACGGATGTGAATGGGACGATGGTTCGGAAGGAAGAGTGCCTAGCGGATCATGCGTACTATTTTGATAGGGAGCGAGGGGAAGTGAGAATGGCGGGGTAAGGAACAGGTGATATTAGGAAGAATCAGGGATGAATGATGTTGGGCAATTCCATTTTCCAGTGATAAGCAGGGTAGTGGCAGAAGTAATTTTAAGTTGATATTGACTTTGGTATGACATTGACATAAAATCAATTTTGACATCAACAAAAAAAGACAAATTAAATGAATAATAGAATAACGGGTGGAAAAAAAGCGCGATTTTATAGGGATTTGCACATGTATGAAAAGGAATCTTTGGATTTAGGTTCTGGTGGGAGACCGTGCAGGTTCAAGTCCTGTCACCCGTACGATATAAGGGATTTCGAGGTTTTATGACCTTGGAATCTCTTATTTTTTTGCCTGTTTGACATCAACGGGAAGAAAATTCATTGCTAACACATGGTTATTACAGTTGAGGTTTGATTTTTTGAGGTATCATGGTATGATTTTATAAAATGGAAAAACTAAGGTGTCGGTTGATAATCTTCAAAAATACTATAGTGACAAAATTAAGGAAGGATATAGTAGCAAAACGGTTCGCTCTATTGAGACAATAATAAATAGTGCATTAGATATGGCGATTAAGATGCGCATGATTTCAGAGAATCCAAATCTCTATACAACCATTCTTAAGAAAATTAAGTATGAGGCAGCAGTCCTTTGCAAAGAAGAAGTAAATAGGATATTAACACAGGCGAGAGGAGAAGAACTTTACCCGATTGTAATTACAACAGTGTATAGCGGTATGCGAAAGGGAGAAGTTATGGCGTTAAAATGGGGGAATGTAGACCTTGAAGAGCGAAAGATTTATATCAAGAATAGCCTTTGTCGTGTTGTGGACGAGATACTAGATGATGAAGGGCATCGTCATGCCAGATATGTAATTTTAGAACCGAAAACTAAAAAGAGTATACGCATGATTCCGATGCTAGATGAGGTATATGATGCATTGATGGAACAGAAAAGACGGCAGGATGCAGAGAAAGTAAAAAAACAAAGAAATCTATCAAGACCGAGGATTAGTATTTGCGGACTGCACCGGGAACTTTTTAGCACAGAGACCATTTATGGACAAGTACCATCGTTTTTTGAAAAAGTATGGTATTACAAATATTCGGTTTCATGATTTGAGACACACATTTGCGTCCTTACTTATTGAGTCTGATGTTTCTATGAAAGTGGTGCAGGAACTACTGGGACATTCTACGATTAGTACAAGTATGGATATCTATACACATATTTCTGGTGAGAAGAAGGAGGAGGCATTGCAGAGGATTGGAGAAAGGTAAAGTGAAAAGCGTGAACTGATATAGAAAGATACTTGTGAGGATATTGTAGAACCCAAAGTAGATGGCAATATATTATGAGAAAGATAGCACAAACTCATCTTTCTATTTGCGTCATGATAGGGTATAATAAGGAGGACTACAAAGGTAGATTTAAGCGTGAAAAATCATCTGTAATTTTAGAAAAAACAAAATAGAATTTCTAGTGTTACGAAAGAAAGGTAAAGGAGAGGGCGTATGAAGGAGAAGTTTGAGGGAGAGGCTTTTGAAGATTTTGAAGACAGCTTTACTGAAAACGAAGATCTTTTTGAAGATTTTGGGGATGAGGATGAAGCGGATAAGTATAGAGAACTTCTTGAAATTAGAGAGCAAGGGTTTGAGGATGGAGAAGATGACATAGATAACTATACTCATGTGATAAATGTTATAAACGACGAAAATCTGTTACAAGCTATTATCAAGGCAGAAAAGGAAAACTGGGAATCATTATTTCTGTATATTGAAGGGTGTTCAGAGATACCAGCAGAAATTGGTAGATTAACAAATTTGAGAGAATTGGGAATTGAAAGACTGAAAAAAGATAAATGTACTAGTATGTCTTTGCCAGCAGAAATTGGAAATCTAAATAAATTGGAAAAATTTATGGCATATGGTTGTGGATTGAAGGTATTGCCAGATGAATTTTCGAAATTAACAAATTTAAGAATTCTTAATTTAAATGAGAATGATTTTACAGAATTTCCCAAGGAAATACTGCAATTGGTAAAAATAGAGTCTTTGGCAATTAACTTTAGTTATGAAGTATTGCCGGATGAAATATGTAATCTGGTTCATCTGAAATACTTATATTTACCAAATGCGAATATAACGTATTTGCCGGAAAACATAGGAGATTTACAAGAACTAGAAGTAGTATGCATTTGGGGGACAAAAGTAAATCGATTACCGGATTCTTGCTTGAAATGGTCGAAGATTAAGAACCTGTATTTAACTAGATCTATCTTTGAAAGAATTCTACCACCAGAAATTGCTAGCCAGTCACCATCGGAAGTCATTAATTATATTGTAAGATATCAGAATGATAGGAAAAAAGTTGAAGTGAATGAGTCCAAAATGGTTATTGTAGGGCAAGGCGGTGTAGGGAAGACATGTCTTTTAAACCGTTTGATATATGATGAATATAGCGAAACTGTGTCTACAGATGGTATTGATATTGCTGCTTGGAAATTCGAAAAAAATAATCGGGCATATAAATTGAATGTTTGGGATTTTGGCGGGCAGGAAATATATCATGCAACACATCAATTTTTTTTGACGAACCGTTCTTTTTATATTTTTGTGTGGGATGCACGCCAAGAAGAGGAATATGGACGCATAGATTACTGGTTACATACCATTGAATCGTTTGCTTGTAATAGCCCAATCGTAATTGTGGTAAATAAGTGCGATAGTAGAAATAGTATAAAACAATTGGATTTGAAAAGTCTGAAAGAGAAGTTTCCGCAGATTATAGATTGTTTCAAAGTAAGTTGTAAAGAAAATATTGGGATTGAACATTTGCGAAATGAGATAAAAGAGCAAACTATAAGATTACCTTTAATGGGAATGGTTTGGTTGTCAAGTTGGTTAGATGTTAGAATTGAATTGGAGACTTTGGCACAGAGTAAGAATGTCATTACATATAAGGAATATGAGGAGATATGTCGAAAGAACAATATTTTATCGGGAGAAGCACTGAGTTTAAGTAAATATTTACATGATTTAGGGATTATTATTAATTTTCAAAATGATTTATATCTGAAAAATATTGTGATTCTTAATCCTGATTGGGGAACGACTGCGGTTTATAAAGTATTGGATGCGCAGGAAACTATCCTAAAAAATCGAAATGGTATTTTGTATTATGATGATTTGCCTCAAATTTGGGCGGATACGTTGGAATATCCGTTAGATACATATCCTATCATTCTTAGATTGATGGAAAATTTTCAGCTTTCTTTTGAAGTAACAAAAAATAGGGAATATTTAATAGCAGAGCTTCTGGAAAATGAAGAAATAGCAATTGGCTTGGATGTCAGAGATAAAAAAAGTTTGAATTTTCAGTATAATTATGAGTTCCTTCCTGCAGGAATTATGACTAGATTCATTGTAAAAGCAAATGCTTATTTGGTAGAAGAAGACGGAAAAAAGGCATGCTGGAAAAAAGGGGCATATTTACGATATGAAGATTCAGTCGGTATAGTGAAATTGTTTGATGGTATTGCTGAGCGAAGAGTAGAGATAAAGGTAATTGGAGAGAACAGCAGACATAATAGAGATTTATTGGTGATTATTCGTAGGTACTTTGATGAAATTCATAGCAGTGTGCCAAAAATAAAATACACGGAATATGTAAAATGTAATTGTGAGCCAACATGTCCGTATTTGCATAATTATCGGTATTTGTTGAGGTTAGAAGCAAAGAATCTACCATCAGAGCGGTGCAAGGAGTCATTAAAACTTGTAGATGTGTCAAAATTATTAGATGGCGTGAATGATACAAGGGTACGTAGGCATAGAAAGAGAGAGGAAATGGGCGGTATACATTTAAATCAACACATTGTATTAGAAAATAATAATACTACTAATAGCGAGAATAGTAATATTAATTCTATTGATAATGAAATAACGATTCAGATTAGAAATAGTATTAATGAATTGCAGGGAAGCGTTAATGATTTGAAAGATGAGGTGCTCTATGAGAACGCGGAGTTAGCGAAAGAGTTTGAAAAAATGGAAAACAGCCTGCAAAAACTGAATGATGCGAATACAAAGGACGAAATTGTGAAGTCTGGTGCACTTAACAAGCTGAAACGCTTTTTAGAGGAGTTACAGGATTCAGATTCGGAACTTGGGAAAGTAATAAAGGGTATTAAATATGGTGTTGGAATCGCACAAGATATAGGAGACAAATATAATAGTATTGCCGAGTGGTGTGGATTGCCGGTGATTCCAAAAGTTTTTTTGAAGAGCTAAATTCATACACATGTTGACGTACGCTTTCACGTACGCTATAATGTAGGTGAAAGGAGATGATAGTATGACTGCGATTAGCGTAACAAAAGCAAGAGAGAACATATACCAGATACTTACAGATGTTAATACAAATAGCCAACCAATTACCATTACGAATAATAGGGGCAAGAATGGTGTTCTTATATCGGAAGATGACTGGAACGCTATTCAGGAAACATTATATCTCAATTCTATTCCGGGAGTGGCAGAATCAATTATTGCAGGAGGTAATACGTCTATTGAGGATTGTGTGTCGGAAGATGAGGTGGATTGGTAAATGTATCGAATCGTTTATGAAAAGCAGGCGATTAAAGATATTAAAAATCTTAAATCTGTAGGATTGGATAGAAAGGTAAAAGAACTCATTGAAGTAATAAGAGAAAATCCATTTAAAAATCCGCCACCATATGAAGGGTTAGTTGGAAATTTAAAGGGTTTCTTTTCCAGAAGAATTAACATACAGCATAGACTGGTATATCAAGTATACGCAGAACCAGTGGAAATTGATGATACTATGTATGAAGGAACGGTTAAGATAGTTCGTATGTGGACACACTATGGTGGAGTAAAGTAGAAAATAAAGCCGCAGCAAATGGTAATGAAAGCATTTGCTGTGGCTTTATCTGTTTATTAGCTATTAAAAAATTATTTCTTTAAATAGGCGAGAAACAAAAAGTTGGTTTAGTATCAGTGCTTATAAGGTGTAGAAATATTGGAAGGACATTTGATGCCCGTCCACGTTCATATGCTAGTAAGCATACCACCTAAGTTAAGTGTATCACAATTTATGGGATACCTGAAAGGGAAAAGTGCCCTAATGATATTTGATAAACACGCAAATCTAAAGTATAAGTTTGGAAACAGACATTTCTGGGCAGAGTAGGTGCTTGCCGGTAACGGAGGCTTATAGCCTCAGAGCAAACCGCCCGTTAGACGGGAGGTGCTGATTTTCCATCAATTTTGACATTAACGGGAGAAAAAACAATCAGAATAGACACCTTCCAAGTCAATACCCCGGAAAGCTCTTTTTAACACTTCATCATGGTACAGTTTTAAAGCATGCTACCGTGCCGGCCACTCGTCCTTGCGGATTTCCCATTGCTCATTGAGCCAGTCCACGACCTGCTGCTTGCCTTCCGGTGTGAAAGGAAAGGTGGCTGTCGCCTTTTGGTCATCGGGTGTGGTTGCAAAGTTATATGGTCCGGGCCAGATGGTAGCGCGGAAGATGTCCCTGCGCGGTGCATCCTCGGAAGTATCGCCTTCGTCTTCCGGTTCGGAATCCTTTTTTATGAGATAGCGCATGCCCAAATAGCTTCCGGTGAATTTTTCTTTTTTATAGAAATTCATATTTAAAATATCATCGCTTGTAATCATAATCAGTAATTACTCCTTGGTTATAGTAAGTATGCAAAAAAAGTATACCAGAGTCAGTAAAAA
Organism: Roseburia sp.; assembly: GCA_022771695.1. Lineage (GTDB taxonomy): Bacteria > Bacillota > Clostridia > Lachnospirales > Lachnospiraceae > Roseburia. Next base: position 19,356 of record JALEKJ010000028.1, read on the forward strand.
AAATATAGCACAAAAACACTTGTATTTCTGGGGCATACAAAAATTGTGGGCATTTATCCATGTATTTTTGTATACAATTCGTTGTTGACAAATGAAAAGGGGCGAGTATAATACGAAATATGATTGATTTAACAGGCTAAAGCATTGCAACGACAGAGGAGCATAAAGTTAAAGAGATGTAATGTTAAAGAAGTACAAAGACAATGCATTAAAGAAACAAACAATAAATTTATAGAAGCAGGAGTGTAGAAAAGTGGGAAAGTACATTGTAAAGCGAGTATTATTAGCAATCGTGACAATCTGGGCGGTTGCGACAATCACCTTTTTCTTAATGAACATGGTACCGGGTGGTCCGTTCATGTCAGAGAAAGCAATCAGCCCTGCGGCACAGGCGGCGCTGGAAGCAAAATACGGATTGGATAAACCACTGTTTCAACAGTACATTACATACATTACGGATGCGCTGCATGGAGATTTTGGTGACAGCTTAAGACAGCGTGGACGTACGGTGGCATCCATCATAGGAACCAAATTTCCGGTGTCTGCCAAGGTGGGAGGAATTTCCGTTTTGGTGGCATTGTGTATTGGAATTCCGCTCGGCTGTATTGCGGCATATCGGAGAGGAAAATTCATTGATAATTTTATCAGCGTTGTATCGACCTGTGGAATTGCGGTGCCAAGCTTCGTTATTTGTACCGTTTTGATGTATGCATTCGGCGTAAAACTAAAATGGCTTCCTATCTTAGGATTGACCGGTTGGAAAAACTACATTATGCCGGTAGCGGCACTCGCATTTTACCCGACAGCTTATATTATGCGATTGATGCGGTCCTCGATGCTGGATGTGCTCGGGCAGGATTATATGCGAACAGCAAAAGCAAAAGGATTGTCTCAGAAGGTCAGCCTGTTTAAGCATGCACTCCGCAATGCAATCCTTCCGGTTATCACTTATGTGGGACCGATGTTAGCATATACATTGACCGGTAGCTTTATTGTGGAAAAGATATTTACCATTCCGGGACTTGGTGGAGAATTTATTGGTGCAATTACCAGCCGTGATTACACACTGATTATGGGAACGACAATCTTCCTTGCAACCTTGCTGATTATCATGAATGTTATTGTAGATATCGTATACAAGATTGTTGACCCACGCATCAAGTTGAAATAATGAGAGGAAAAATAAGGACATGAAAGAGAATCCATTGAGTTTTCAATTAAAATTAAATCCGGATGACTTCCTTCCGGCATCCGAGGAGGAAAAAGAAAGCCTTGTCGTCATGAGAGAAAGCGTCAGCTTCTGGAAAGACGGTATGCGGCGTCTCGTGAAAAATAAGGTGGCAATGGCAAGTTTGGCAATCATTATTATCATTATGATTTTCTCGTTTATCGTACCTGCATTTTATCCTTATTCTTATAAGACACAGATAAAGGGTGCAAACAACCTTGCGCCGATGCAGTATTCTGCGGCAGAGCAGGAGGCGATTGCAGCGGGAGAAAAAGTATTTCCACATATTTTCGGAACGGATAAGATGGGACGTGATTATGCCATTCGTGTGATGCTGGGAAGCCGTGTTTCCCTTCTGGTAGGACTGGTTGCCACAGCGATTGTCCTGTTAATCGGTGCAACCTACGGTTCGATTGCAGCATTTGCAGGAGGATGGGTAGACCTCGTTATGATGCGTCTCGTCGATATCATTTATACGATACCGGATATCCTGCTGATTGTACTGTTGTCTTTCGCATTGGAGGACCCGCTTGAAAAACTTGCAGCTTTGCCGGGATTTGCCTGGGTAGGAATTGTCGGCAAGAACCTGATTAGTATTTTTATTGTGTTTGCGCTGTTATACTGGGTTGGTATGGCACGTATGGTGCGAAGCCAGATATTGATGTTAAAAGAAAGCGAATACGTAACCGCGGCGAGAGCATTGGGGGCAAAGAGCGGAAGAATTATCAAAAAACATTTGCTTACAAACTGTATCGGAACCTTGATTGTTACGACTACCTTGCAGATACCTTCCGCAATTTTTACGGAGAGCTTTTTAAGCTTCCTCGGAATGGGTGTTGCAGTGCCGATGCCGTCGCTTGGTAGCCTTGCCAGTGAGGCAATCAACGGAATCAATACATATCCATACCTGCTGTTCATTCCGGCAGCGGTCATCAGTTTGATTATTTTGAGCTTTAACCTGTTGGGTGACGGATTGCGCGATGCATTCGACCCGAAATTGAAGGACTAGGGAAAAGGAGCAAGAACAATGTCAGAATACTTAGTAGAGATAAAAAATGAGCGGCTTTCCTTTTTTACACCGGCAGGCGAGGTAAAGGCATTGAACGATGTCTCTATCCATCTGGAGGAAGGTGAAGTCCTTGGTATCGTAGGAGAGAGTGGTTCCGGTAAATCCGTTACGGCGTACAGCTTAATGGGACTGACCGCATATCCGGGAAAATTAATCGGTGGAACATTGGATTTCAACGGACATCGAATTAATGACATGACAGAGAAAGAGATGCGGAAAATCAGAGGCAATGAGGTCTCAATTATTTTCCAGGATCCTATGACCAGTTTGAATCCGGTTTATACCATTGGAAATCAGATTGAAGAAGTTATTTTATTACATACGGACAAAAAGAAAAAAGAAGCGCATGAGCGTGCAAAAGAATTGTTAGAGTTGGTAGGTATCAACGAGCCGGAAAAAAGATTAAAGCAGTATCCGCATGAGTTGTCCGGCGGTATGAGGCAGCGTGTCATGATTGCGATTGCATTGGCGTGTGAGCCGAAGCTTTTGATTGCAGACGAGCCGACCACTGCATTGGATGTAACCATTCAGGCACAGATTCTGGAGCTCATGATTGAGCTTAAGAAGAAGCTCGGCATGGCAATCATTATGATTACACATGATTTGGGCATCGTGGCGAGTATGTGTGACAAGATTGCGGTTATGTATGCCGGAAGAATAGTAGAGTACGGTACAACGGATGAAATCTTCTATGAACCGAAGCATGAATATACCAAAGGTTTGCTGCGCAGTATCCCGCGATTGGACGCGAAAGAACATGAGCGTCTGGTCCCGATTGAAGGTGTGCCGATTGATTTGTTAAATCCGCCCAAGGGATGCCCGTTTGCTCCGCGCTGTGAAAAGTGCATGAAGATATGTCTTAGGGAAATGCCACCGGTAACCGAGTTCGGGGAGGTACACTATACCCAGTGCTGGATGAACCAGAAGGCACAGATGGAAGGAGAAACAGTTCATGAGTGATAAATTAGTTCAGGTAGAACATTTACAACAATACTTTCCAGCTGGCGGTTTCGGGAAACATAAGAAATATGTGCAGGCAGTAGACGATGTTTCTTTTTTCATTAACCGTGGAGAAACATTGGGATTGGTAGGAGAGTCCGGCTGCGGGAAAACGACAACGGGACGTACCCTGCTCCGCCTATATGAGCCAACCGATGGAAAAATTATTTATGACGACAAAGTAATTTTTGATAAAGCAAACAAAATTGCGGTGGATATGCTTCCGTACCGCAAAAAAATGCAGATTGTATTTCAGGACCCATACGCAAGCCTAGACCCTCGTATGACAGTCGGCGATATCATCGGTGAGGCGATTGACATTCATAAACTTGCCGGCAGCAAACAGGATCGTTACGACAGAATTATTGAGATGCTAAGACAGGTTGGCTTGAATTCAGAGCATGCAAACCGTTACCCGCATGAGTTTTCCGGTGGACAGAGACAGAGGGTTGGTATTGCAAGAGCGTTGGCGGTCAATCCGGAATTTATTGTCTGTGATGAGCCGATTTCCGCGTTGGATGTGTCGATTCAGGCGCAGGTCATCAATATGTTTGAGGATTTACAGACAAAATTGAACCTGACCTATTTGTTTATCGCACACGATCTTTCCGTAGTAAAACATATTTCCGACCGAATCGGAGTTATGTACCTAGGTAAATTGGTAGAATTGGCAGACAGCTATGAGCTTACGGCGCATAGCATGCACCCATATACGCAGAGTCTGATTTCTGCAATCCCGATTGCAGATCCGAAGACTGCGAGAAAAAATCAGCGAATTGTGTTGGAAGGAGATGTGCCAAGTCCATTGAATCCGCCTTCCGGATGCAGATTCCGCACCAGATGCCCATATGCAGATGAAAAATGTGCAATGGAAGTACCGGAATTCAAAGAGGCAGAGCCAGGGCACTATGTGGCATGTCATCACCTGGATAAGTGTAATTAAGTTTATGTGATAGGCAATTATGTAATACGTGGAAATTTGCGCATACATAATGTTTATAAATTTATTTTTATGAGGAGGAAAAATCATGAAAAAGAAATTAATTTCTCTTCTGCTTGTGGCTACCATGGCAGTTGGATTGGTTGCATGTGGTTCAGACGCTGCTTCTGATTCAACAAACAATGCAGGAGGAACAGAGACAGCAGATGCTGCAACACCGGCAGCAACTGGAGACAAGGAATTGGCAGTACAGATTGGACCGGATCCTGAGACAATCGATCCGGCATTAAACAGCGCAGTAGACGGTGGTAACATGTTACTTCACGCATTTGAGTGTCTGTTAACTGTTGGTCAGGATGGAACCTTACAGCCTGGACAGGCAGAGACCTGGGAAACATCGGAAGATGGTCTTACATGGACCTTCCACTTAAGAGACGGACTGAAATGGTCTGATGGTACTCCGTTGACCGCAAACGATTTTGTATACAGTTGGCAGCGTGTATGTGACCCGGCTGTTGCAGCTCCATATGCAGAGACAGTTCTCGGTATGGTAAAAGGTTACGATGAGGCAATTGCAGGTGATGTCACAGCATTGGCAGTATCTGCACCGGACGATTTGACACTTGTTGTTGAACTGAGCGCTCCATGCTCTTATTTTGGAAGCCTTGCAGCATTCGCTACCTTAAGCCCTGTTCAGCAGGCAACGGTAGAGGCAAACGGTGATGCATGGGCAGTTGCTCCTGAGACTTATGTATCTAACGGACCGTTCTACATGACAGAGTGGGTACCGGGTTCTCACATCACATTCAGCAAGAACCCGAACTATTGGAATGCAGATGCAATTAAGTTAGACAGATTGAAATTCCTCTTAATCGAGGATTCCAACGCTGCTTACAGTGCATATCAGACCGGTGAAGCGCTGATGATTAAGGACGTTCCAACCGAGGAAATCCCAAGTCTTGAGGGCAACGGTGAGTTCTATGTAGATCCGATTATCGGAACTTACTACCTCAGCTTGAACCTGACAGAAGAAGTATTCCAGGATGCAAGAGTTCGTCAGGCATTAAGCCTTGCAATCGACCGTGAATATGTTGCAGGTACTCTGATGCAGGGAACCTATACTGCAGCAAGCAACTTCATGGGACCGGGCTGGGTTGATACAGACGGCAGTGAGTTCATGGCAAACGCAAACGGCGGACAGCCATACATCGATGTTACGGATTACGAAGGCAACCTTGCAAAAGCAAAAGAATTACTTGCAGAGGCAGGTTATCCGGATGGCGAGGGATTCCCGACAATCTCTTACACAACAAATGATGCAGGATACCATAAAGTAGTAGCTGAGTACTTACAGCAGGCATGGGCTGAGCTTGGAATTACACTTGATGTCAATATCGTTGAGTGGGCAAGCTTCACTCCGATGCGTCGTGCACAGGAATACGATGCAGCACGTAACGGCTGGGTTGGTGATTATAGTGATCCTTCCAATATGCTTGAATTATTCTATTCAAGCAATGGTAACAACGACGGTAAGTTCAGCAATGCTGAGTTCGATGCAGCAATCGATCTTTCCAGAACAACCCTTGATGCAGCAGAGCGTTCACAGGCACTTCATACTGCAGAGGATATTTTAATGGAAGAGGCTGGATGTATTCCGGTTGCTTACTACAATGACTTCTGGTTACAGAGTGATAAGATTACAGGTTCTTGGCATTCCGCTTACGGATACTGGTACTTTATGTATGCAGATATTGTTGAATAAGAAACTGTATCAATAAAAGCAATAGAATATTTGAATTTACAAAGTGTCTTGGGCAGAATTTACCATCTGTCCGAGGCACTTTTTTTGGCGAAAACTATTGACAAATCTCGCCTTCCATGTATAATAAGAAACATGTTGTTCGTCTGCAACATACAACTGTTTTTGAGAGAGTGCAACGCGCAAAGGGGCGCGAGGCGCTTTTTTTCGTTGCAAAAAAATATTTTAGCGCGATAACGTGTTACAGCATTGGCTTGAGAGAGTGCGTGACACAAAGACAACTTGATATAAACGCTGTTGCAGTGTTTGTATATAAATAATTTTTCTATAAGGAGGAAATATTATGAAAAAGAAACTGATTTCTCTCCTGTTAGTCGCTTCTATGGTAGCCAGCCTGGCTGCTTGTGGCGGTGACAAAGGAGAAACGGTAGATTCTACCGAGAGTGGTAGCAACACCGCTACAACAAGTACGTATGACACACTTGTTGTTGGTTTGCAGCCGATGGATGGCGTATTCAGCCCATTCTTCTACACAAGTGCATACGATGATCAGGTAAATACTGCAGTATTTGAGAATGTTTGTGAGTTGAATGCAGATGGCGAGCTGGTTGATAATGCCGGTCATGTTGAGGTGGAAGAAGTAACCGCTGAGGACGGAAGCACTAAGTATGTGTACACTGTTTCTGTTCAGGAAGGAATGACCTTCTCTGACGGTGAGCCGGTTACCATTGATGACTTACTTTTCAGCTATTATGTATATGCAGACCCAACTTATGATGGAATGAGCACATTTGGAACTCTTGACATCGAGGGTATGGAGGAGTATAGAAACTCCGCAGCTCCATTGTGGAAAGCAATGGTAAATGCAGGTGAGGAGAACACTGATTTCTCTAACTGGACAGAAGAGCAGCAGACCGCTTTCTTCGGTACAGATTTACCAACCGCAGGTGCAGCATTTGCACAGGAAATCGTAGATTACTGTGTAGAAGCTGGTTATGCAGCAGATTCCAACGATGTTGCAACAGCAGCAGCAGCTTGGGGCTTTGATGGTTTGGCAGAAGATGCAACAGCAGAAGATTTCTTCTATTTAATGGCAGATGGTTACGGATGGGATTTACTTTCCTTATCTAACACAGAGTCTGCAGGTTCTTCTCTGTTCGATTTGTTAGGTGATGGCTATACAGAGGTTGTAGAGCTTGCAGACGTTGATTCTATCTCCGGTATCCAGAAGGTAGATGACTATACATGTACTGTAACTTTCAACTCTGCAAACATCTCCGCTGACAAGCAGGTTGCATGGTTACCACTTATTCCGGAGCACTACTATGGCGAGAGCTTCACAAAGGGTGACTTAAGCGGAGTAAAAGCAAAGAACAGCGCTCCTATGGGTTCCGGTCCTTACGTATTCCAGAGCTATGAGAACAATATCGTTACATTAACAGCGAACGAGAGCTACTGGAAAGGTTGCCCGAAGATTCCAAACCTGAAATTCCAGGTGGTAAACGAGCAGGATAAGGTTGACCTTGTATTAAACGGTGAGATTGATATCACTGACCCAAGTGCTTCTCTTGAGATTGTTGATCAGTTAGATCAGAACACTGACAAGGCAGCTTACTCTTTGGTAGATAACCCAGGATACGGTTACATCGGTATCAACGCAGAGCGTGTGCCGGATGTAAATGTTCGTAAAGGTTTGATGTGCTTGATGAACAGAGAGCCTGCAGTTCAGTCTTACTACGGTGAACTTGGTACTGTTATTGAGCGTCCGATGACTCCTACCTTGGCAGAGTATCCGGATGACGCAGAGCCATACTATTCTTATGATCCTGCAAAGGCACTCGAGTACTTCGAGGCAGCAGGTTATACACAGAAGGATGGCAAGCTGGTAAATGCAGATGGCGAGCAGTTAAAGGTTACCTGTGGTATCGGTGACGCTTCTTCTCATCCGTCTACACCAATCTTAACTCAGATGGCAAATGACCTTGCTTCTATGGGTGGTGAGCTTGTAGTTAACGACCTTGAGTTCAACGTACTTTCTACTCAGGTACAGGGCGGTGAGCTTGATATGTGGGTAATGGCATGGGGCAACTCTACAGACTGTGACCTGACTCAGATTTTCGGTAGCGAGGGTGGTTCTAACTACCAGCACTACTACAGCCCGGAAATCGATGCATTACAGGCAGAGATTTTACAGACGGTTGATTTTGACAAGAGATGTGAGTTAGTAGCAGAGGAGCTTGATCTTATCATGGACGCAGCTGTTTACATGCCTGTATATCAGCGCAAGAACATGGAGATTTACAATGCAGCCACATTAAATATCTCTACTCTTCCGGAAGAGACTACAACATACTATAACTACTCAAAACAGTATGAGACATTAGAGATGAACTAGAATTAAATGCTTTTTCATATGCGGGGAGCTGTTTCGATTTTCGGAACAGCTCACTGCTGTGAAATAGGAATATAGAAAAGGGGCAAACATGAAACAGTATATTTTAAAACGTATATTAATCAGTTTCGTTGTTCTCTTTGGAGTATCCATTTTGCTGTATGGTATTGCGAGAGCGGTACCGGGAGATTATGTTTCCAATATTACAGCAGGTAACCAGAACATCACTCCGGAAATGGAACAGCGCATGAGGGAACTATACGGTTTGGATAAGGGTATCGTAGAGGGATATATTTCCTGGCTTGGCGATGCACTTCACGGAGATTTGGGAACTTCCTTTATCTACCAGAAGCCGGTAGTAGAGATTATTAAGAACAACATGGCACCGACGCTTGCGCTGTCCGGTATTTCATTGTTGTTACAGATTTTACTTGCGATACCGTTCGGTATCATTGCATCCAGAAAACAGTATTCGGTGACAGACTATACGATTGTCGCGATTGCGATTGTAGGTATTTCCCTGCCGTCTTTCTTCTTTGCATCTGTGTTAAGAAGAATATTTAGCATGGGACTTGGCTGGCTTCCGATGTCCGGTATGGTAACTGCACGTATGAATTACCAGGGCTGGGATCTGTTTGTAGACTATGCAAAGCACTTTGCATTGCCGATTGCAGTATTCGTAATTACCGGTGTTGGTTCTCTGCTTCGTTATGTGCGTACCAATATGCTTGAAGTATTAAGTGCAGATTATGTGCGTACCGCAAGAGCAAAGGGACTTCCGGAATATAAAGTAGTAGGAAAGCATGCATTTCGTAATACATTGATTCCAATCGTTACAATGGTTGGTGGTATGATTCCGAGCTTGTTCTCAGGCGCGGTTATCACAGAGGGTATCTTCTCTCTTGAAGGACTTGGAAATATTGCATTAAAAGCAGTTTATAGTGGTGATATCCCTTACTTGATGGGATTTAATATGTTTATTGCGGTTTTGACGCTGATTGGAACGTTGGTTTCTGATATTCTGTATGCAGTCGTTGACCCACGCGTACGCTATTAGGAGGTGGAACGAATGGAAGAGAATAAAGATTTACAGCAGAGAAATCAACAGGAACAGGATGAATTCGAACAAAATCAGGTAATCATGACTCCGGGACAGCTTGTTATGAAGCGCTTCTTCCGTAACAAGTTGGCATGTGTGGGACTTGCTATCATTATTATTATGGCATTGTTCTGCATTATCGGACCGTTTATCAGCCCGTATGGAGAATATGAAATCTTTTATATAAATACAAAAACCGGTGAAGAAGTACGTATGGCAGACTATGTTGCCGGTGCAACCGATATGGGTGTTAATGTAAAGGCACCTATCTCTTCTGCACACTGGCTTGGCACGGATGCGGACGGACGAGATGTACTTACACGTCTGATGTACGGCGGACGTATTTCGCTTACGGTTGGCTTTGTGGTAGTTGCAATTGAATTGCTCGTCGGTATTATTCTTGGTGGTATTGCCGGTTATTATGGAGGAGCAGTGGATATGTTCATCATGCGAATGGTAGAGGTATTTTATTGCTTGCCGTTTGTACCGTTGATGTTGATTCTGTCCTCTATGTTCGTAGGATATGGAGTATCGCCGAGATATAAGATTTACTTTATCATGGTTGTCATGGGTATCCTGTATTGGGCAGGTGTAGCCCGCAACGTGCGTGCACAGATTTTGTCTCTTCGTGAGATGGAATATATGCAGGCAGCGGAGGCAACCGGAATCAGCACATGGAGAAAGATTTTCAAGCATCTGGTGCCGAATACGATGCCAATCATTATACTGATTGCGACGATGGATATCGGTGGTGTGATTCTGACAGAGTCCGTATTAAGCTTCCTTGGTGTAGGTATTTCATGGCCGTACGCATCCTGGGGTAACATGGCAAATACTGTAACAGACTCTATCATTATGAAGAATTATATCAACATCTGGGCACCGCCGGGAATTCTGATTCTTTTGACGGTATTGGCATTCAACTTTATCGGTGACGGTATGCGTGATGCCTTCGACCCAAGAATGAAAAGGTAGGTGAGAACTTTGGCACAGAATGATCAGAAAGCACGATTGAAAGAGATTAAGAAATTCAATAGTGTAAAATATAAAGAATACAATAAGAAAAACAAACGCAAGAATGTTCCGGAGTCAGAGTATCTCACAGAAATGAAGGACCCGAAGAATATTTTGGAGTTTGATAATTTAAAGACTTATTTTTATACAGATACCGGTACGGTAAAAGCGGTAGACGGGGTATCTTTTGAAATTCCGGCGGGCTCTACGATTGGTGTCGTTGGAGAGTCTGGATGTGGTAAGTCTGTAACCAGTCTTTCGGTTATGGGACTGCTTGCCGGTCCGGTGGGACAGATTGCAGGCGGAAGTATTCGCTACAATCAGGGAAACCGTGCCGTTGATTTGGCGAAAATTTCCAGAAAAGAGATGGAGAAAATTCGCGGTAACGAAATTTCCATGATTTTCCAGGAGCCGATGACAACCCTTAACCCGGTATTTACCATCGGAAATCAGTTGTGCGAGTGTATCAGCTTACACAACAAAGATATGAAGAAAAAGGACGTGGAAGCGCGTGCGCTTGAAACATTAGAGCTGGTAGGAATCAAGAGAGAGGGTATCCTTAACAATTATCCGCATGAGCTGTCCGGCGGTATGCGTCAGCGTGTGGTTATCGCGATGGCGCTTGCATGTAACCCACAGCTTATCATTGCGGATGAGCCGACAACAGCTCTTGACGTTACGATTCAGGCACAGATTCTTGACTTGCTTCGTGACTTGAAGGATAAGATTAATGCGTCTATCATGCTGATTACCCATGACCTTGGTGTAGTCGCAGAAATGGCGGATTATGTAGTCGTTATGTATGCGGGACGTGTGGTTGAGCAGGGAACTGCAGATGATATCTTCCACCACCCGGCACACCCATATACGATTGGTTTGATGAAATCCAAACCAATGATTAATGAAAAAGTGGAGCGTCTTTACTCCATTCCGGGAAATGTACCGAATCCAATCAACTTACCGGAACACTGCTATTTCAAGAATCGTTGCGAATCTTGTATCGGGAAGTGTGAGGGTGCATATCCGGAGCTGATTTCATTGTCAGAGACACACAAAGTAAGCTGTCATTTACACCATGCGGCAGAGAAAGGGGAAAATTAAGACATGGAAAACAACAACGAAATCGTAGTTGACGTACAGGATCTGAAAAAATATTTCCCTATCAAGGCAGGCGTGTTACAGAGAACAGTAGGACATGTCCGTGCGGTAGACGGCGTAAGTTTTCAGATTAAAAAAGGTCAGACCTTTGGTCTGGTAGGAGAGTCCGGATGCGGTAAATCTACATTAGGACGTACCATGCTTCGTTTGATTGAGCCGACAGATGGTTCTGTTAAGATTAATGGAACCGATATGTGCGCGATTAAGAAACGTGAATTGCGTCCGTTAAGACCGACGATGCAGATGATCTTTCAGGATCCATTTTCTTCTCTGGACCCACGTATGCCGGTAGGCGAAATCATCGGTGAGGCTGTGCGTCAGCATAACATTGTACCAAAGGAAGAGTATAGAGATTATATTATAAAGGTAATGGAAGATTGTGGTCTCAGACCATACTATATTGACCGTTACCCGCATGAGTTTTCCGGTGGACAGAGACAGCGTATCTGTATTGCGAGAGCACTTGCACTTAATCCATCGTTTATTGTCTGTGATGAGCCGGTATCTGCATTGGATGTTTCCATTCAGGCGCAGATTATTAACCTGATGAAGGATTTACAGGACGAACGTCAGCTTACTTACCTGTTTATCTCTCACGACTTGTCCGTAGTAGAACATATTTCCGATGCAATCGGAGTTATGTATCTCGGAACGATGGTAGAGACGGGAACGAAGGACGATGTATTCCGTGAGCCTCTGCATCCATATACACAGGCACTGTTTTCTGCAGTACCGGTTGCAGATCCGGATTATAAGATGAACCGTATCCTTCTGGAGGGAGATATTCCTTCTCCGGCGAACCCGCCGCAGGGCTGTAAGTTCCATACACGTTGTACAAAGTGTATGGAAATCTGTAAGCATAAGGTTCCGGAAGCAAAGGACATGGGCAACGGACATGTGGTTTGTTGCCATTTATATGACGATGCAAAGGATGCTGTTACAGAGACTAAGGCAGAACAAACAGCAGAATAAGATGTGACTGGTGACACCGGTTGTGCTTTTGCGCAACCGGTGTTTTTTAGGAATATCATGATGCAAAAATATGAGCCTTGTATTTGTGCACAGGAGGATGTTATACTTGAAATGCTAGTATATAATGGCAACCGGGTGTGGAAACATATAATAATGAGTTAAGAAGCACAGAGGTGTGAAGATGGGTTTTGCAGAACGGGTGGCGGTCCGAAGAAAATCAAAAGACTTAAAGAATGAATTGAAGGAATTGCGAAAGCATATTCTCGTGACACTTGGAGGGGATAAAGCGCAGTTGTCAAATGATTTGAAAGAGTTCCAGACGTCAATGGAGCTTGGAGCGGCATTGTATGCAGATTATGTGGATGCGAGAGACAACTTGAATCACGCGCGAGAGGCGATTGTTAAACTTTTGGAGTGTATGGGAGAAAAGCAGGATACAGAAGTAAAAACAGACCTGCAGAATCTGGTTACCTGTTTGGAAAAGGTTTATCATGACTGTTCTATTCGGGAGGATGATTTGGACTTTCAATCAACGCTTTGCAATTTAAAGAAGATGACGGCTAATTACTCCGAGAACATGACAGGAATGTCTAAGGTTATGCTGCGCAGCGAACTTGAGAACGTGAAAGCGGTATTGGATGACGCTGCCGAGTGGAAAGCACCGGATTTTCTGGCGTTGGCATATTACTATTTGCATGCAGATAAGAATGCGTTGCGCGATATGGAGAATGAACAACGCAATCAATTTGTGCTTGCATATTTTAAGAATGAATTTATGGATGAGCTGATGGGACAGTTTTACCGTGCAGGAAAAGAGCCCGAAGTCCGCGCATTAATAAAAGAATATATTTATGGATAAGAAGCTGATGTAGATGAATTTTTAGACTCATAATATTATAAATTATGAGTATTTGAATATTATCTACATCAGCTTCTATTTCCATAAACTGTGCTTTTGGACAGGAGTATTACGGCATAGAATAGAAAGTATTACCACAAGTTATGGATGACAACAAATTGCATAATTACTGATTAAAATACATCAAGAAATTAGTGGATTATGAATATTGAGAAAAACGTAAAAATTTGCTATGATTTCAAAAAGAATGAAAGACATTCGAGGAGGAAACTATTATGAAGAAAGCATTGAGTGTATTATTAGCAACTGCAATGGTTGCGACCTGTCTGGGCGGATGTGGACAGGAAAGTGAGAGCGGAAGCACAGATGCAGCAGGCAGTGCGGCAGGAACAGAGAATGCAGCAAGTGCAGAGGGCACAGCAGAAGCAGGTTCCGTATTTAAAATCGGAGGCATCGGACCTACTACAGGTGGTGCGGCAATTTACGGAACAGCTGTTATGAATGCAGCACAGATTGCGGTAGATGAAATCAATGCAGCCGGTGGTATGAACGGATACCAGGTTGAATTCAAGGCAGAAGACGACCAGCATGATGCAGAGAAATCTGTAAATGCATACAACTCCTTAAAAGACTGGGGGATGCAGATTCTTATGGGTACTGTAACAACAACTCCTTGTGTAGCGGTATCAGAAAAGACTGCAGAGGATGGAATGTTTGAATTGACACCATCTGCATCTTCTACGGATGTTATCGTAAATGACAATGTATTCCAGGTATGTTTCACAGACCCGAATCAGGGAACAGCATCTGCACAGTATATTGCGCAGAACGGATTGGCTAGCAAGGTAGCAATCATTTATGACAGCTCTGACGTGTATTCTTCCGGTATCGAAGCTACTTTCGTTGAAGAAGCTGCAAATCAGGGACTGGAAGTTGTAGCGGAGGAAGCTTTCACAGCAGATTCTAAGACAGACTTTTCCACTCAGTTGCAGAAAGCACAGAGTGCCGGTGCAGAATTAGTATTCTTGCCAATCTACTATACAGAGGCATCCATTATCTTGACACAGGCAAACAGTATGGGATATGAGCCAACTTTCTTCGGTGTTGACGGTATGGATGGAATCCTTGGTGTTGAGAACTTTGATACTTCTTTGGCAGAGGGCGTTATGTTATTGACACCATTTGCAGCAGATGCACAGGATGAGGCTACACAGGCATTTGTTACCAAGTATCAGGAAGCTTATGGTGAGGTTCCAAACCAGTTTGCAGCAGACGCTTATGATGCAATCTATATTATCAAAGCCGCGATTGAAGAGGCCGGTGCAACACCGGATATGAGCGTATCTGATTTGGGAACAGCTTTAAGCGAGGCGATGACAAAGATTACAGTAGACGGTCTGACCGGTGATGGAATGACATGGGAAGCAACCGGTGAAGCAAGTAAGGCACCAAAGGCAGTTGTGATTAAAGACGGTGCATATGCAGCAATGTAATTAAGGCAATAATCTTTCCAATAAAGAGGTTGGCGCGTCGGTGGTATACGACACCGACGGTCAGCTTCTTTTTTTCCTTTTCATAATTGTATACAGGTATAAACTGTGCTATACTGAATAAAGCTATTTTGATTTAACGTATTAAAGAATGAAAGACAGAGGTGTTGTTATGAATTTCTTATCCTATCTGATTAACGGAATCAGTCTGGGAAGTGTGTACGCAATTATTGCACTGGGGTACACCATGGTTTATGGTATTGCGAAGATGCTGAACTTTGCACATGGAGATGTTATCATGGTCGGATGCTATGTGACATTTCTTTCGATGAGCAGAATGGGATGGCACCCGTTACCGGCAGTTCTTCTCTCGATGATTGTGTGTACGGTACTTGGTGTGGTGATTGAAAAAATTGCATATAAGCCGCTTCGACGTGCGATTCCGCTGGCGGTACTTATCACAGCAATCGGTGTCAGCTACTTTTTACAGAATGCCGCGTTGCTGCTGTTCGGTGCGGATACAAAGTCCTTTACTTCTGTTGTGACACTTCCGGCTTTAAAATTGGCAGGAGGGGCACTTACTATTTCGGGAACGACGATTGTGACTGTTGTTGTATGTATTGTAATCATGGTAGGATTAAGCTTGTTCATTAAGAAGACAAAGGCAGGTCAGGCGATGCTTGCGGTGTCCGAGGATAAGGATGCTGCACAGTTGATGGGAGTCAATGTCAATGCAACAATTTCCCTGACTTTTGCAATCGGCTCCGGTCTTGCGGCAATCGCAGGTGTACTGTTCTGTTCCGCATACCCGACTCTGACTCCGTATACCGGATCCATGCCGGGTATCAAAGCTTTTACAGCGGCAGTATTCGGCGGTATCGGCTCAATTCCCGGGGCATTGATTGGCGGAATTCTCTTGGGTGTGATAGAGATTCTGGGACGTGCATATATTTCTTCCCAGTTGTCAGATGCAATCGTATTTGCAGTTTTGATTATCGTGCTTTTGGTAAAGCCGACAGGAATTTTGGGCAAGAAGATGCAAGAGAAAGTCTAAAGTGGAAAGGCATGGTTATTATTATATGGCAAAGATAAATATAAAATCTATAAAAAAACAGACGCGTGACCATTTACTTACGTTTGCAATGGTTATTGTGGTGTATGTGGTAGTGCAGTTGCTGATTACAGCAGGTCAGATGTCCTCTCTGATGCAGGGACTCCTTGTGCCGATGTGCACCTATTCGATTGTTGCAATCGGTTTGAACCTTTGCGTCGGATATCTGGGAGAGCTAAGTATCGGACATGCGGGTTTTATGTGCGTGGGTGCATTTTCCGGTGCGTTCTGCACGAAACTGTTAGAGAGTGTGATTACCAATAAAATCCTACTTTTTGCAGTTGCATTGCTTGTAGGAACGGCGATGGCTGCATTTTTTGGCTTTCTGATTGGAATTCCGGTTCTTCGCTTGCGCGGCGACTATCTTGCAATCGTAACACTTGCATTTGGTGAAATTATCAAAAATATTATCAATGTGCTTTACATAGCCAAAGATGTGGATGGCTTTCACTTTGCAATTTCAAATGGCAATGAAATCAAGCTTTCCGATGAAGGCACATGGCTGATTAACGGCGCAAAGGGAATCACGAAGATTCCACACCTTTCCAGCTTTACAGCGGGTGTGATTTTGATTCTGATTTCTTTATTTGTGGTATATAATCTGGTAAATTCCAGAAGCGGACGTGCGATTATGGCAATCCGTGATAACCGTATTGCGGCAGAGTCAGTCGGCATCAATATCACAAAATTTAAATTGATGGCATTTACGATTTCTGCGGCAATCGCAGGTGCGGGCGGAGTGCTCTATGCGCACAACCTTTCAACGGTTACGGCGACACCGGCGAACTTCGGATATAATATGTCCATCATGATTCTGGTATTCGTCGTGCTCGGCGGCATGGGTAATTTCCGTGGCTCTATCCTTGCGGCAGTACTTTTGACATTATTGCCGGAGGTATTGCGCGGACTTTCCGATTACCGTATGTTAATTTACTCCATTGTGTTGATTGCGATGATGTTGTTTAACTGGGCACCAAAGTGTATTGAGTGGAGACAGAAGCTTATGGCTGGTTTCAAGAAGAATACTGAGAAAGGAGCTGCATAGCTATGGCATTATTGGAAGTAAAGAATCTTGGAATCTCCTTTGGTGGACTTCGCGCCGTAGATGGATTCCACATTTCGATTGAAAAAGGGCAGCTTTATGGTCTGATTGGTCCGAACGGAGCTGGTAAAACGACAGTTTTTAATATGCTGACAGGTGTTTATACGCCGGATGATGGTGTGATTACCTTGGATGGTGAAGACATTACCGGCAGAAAAACCATTGAGATTAATAAGGCCGGAATTGCCCGTACATTTCAGAATATTCGCCTGTTCAAAGAGCAAAGCGTACTTGATAATGTGAAGATTGGTTTGCATAATCAGATGACATATTCCACATTGACCGGAATCCTGCGTCTCCCGAAGTACCGTAAGATAGAAGCGGAGATGGATGAGAAGGCAATGGAACTTTTAAGGGTATTCGACCTTGATAAGGAAGCAAATTATCTTTCCTCAAATCTGCCATATGGTAAACAGAGAAAATTGGAGATTGCCCGTGCGCTTGCAACGAATCCCAAGCTGTTGTTGCTTGATGAGCCTGCGGCAGGCATGAACCCGAACGAAACCAAGGAATTGATGGACACTATCCACTTCGTAAGAGATGAGTTTGACATGACAATTCTTTTGATTGAACATGACATGAAGCTGGTTTCCGGCATCTGTGAGGAGTTGACAGTGCTGAACTTCGGTCAGGTCTTAGCCGAGGGTAAGACGAGTGATGTGCTCAATAATCCGGAGGTAATTAAGGCATACCTCGGTGAGTAGGTGCTGTGAAGTAAATTTGATGGAGGGCATTTAATATGGCAATGCTGGAAGTAAAAAATCTGGAAGTATACTATGGCGTGATTCAGGCCATCAAGGGTATTTCCTTTGAAGTAAACGAGGGGGAAGTCATTGCGTTAATCGGCGCGAACGGAGCAGGTAAGACAACAACCCTCCAGACCATTACCGGGATGATAAAGCCTGCAGCAGGAGAAATCCTGTTTGAGGGTACGGATATTGCGAAAGTTCCGGGACATAAAATCGTATCTATGGGAATGGCGCATGTGCCGGAAGGAAGACGTGTGTTTGCGGAGTTATCGGTATATGAGAACTTAAAGCTTGGCGCCTACACGAGGAAAGATAAAACGGAGATTGCAGAGTCCTTGCAGCGTGTGTATAAGAGCTTCCCGAGACTGGAAGAGCGAAAAAACCAGCTTGCAGGCACTTTAAGCGGTGGTGAACAGCAGATGCTTGCAATGGGCAGGGCATTGATGTCAAAGCCGAAGATTATTCTGATGGATGAGCCGTCTATGGGGCTTTCACCGATTTTTGTTGAGGAGATTTTTAATATCGTACGAGAGATTTCCGCGAGCGGCACGACGGTGCTTCTTGTTGAGCAGAATGCGAAAAAAGCGCTGTCAATTGCAGACCGTGCATATGTGCTTGAGACAGGAAATATTGTTCTTTCCGGTGATGCGAAAGAAATGATGAACAATGATTCCATTAAGAAGGCATATTTGGGCGAGTAATGAGCAGTGCCAGATTGCAAGAAGAAGGAACTGCCTGCTTGCAGGCAAGGACGTTCTTCTGCAAGCTGATTCGGCGAATGCCGGAAAGCGAGATGGAACAAAATCAAGCGCAGCTTGATTCGTGGAATCGAGCGGGGCACTGCGGAGTAAATGTGCCGCAATGAAATTGCGGGGCACCGCGGGAGAAATAGATGGGAGGCAATAACTATGAAAAAAACCGTTATTACAATCGCAAGAAGCTACGGAAGCGGCGGACGAACATTGGGAAAGCTTCTGGCAGAAAGGTTGGGGATGAACTGCTATGACAGAGAGATTCTAAGGATGGCATCTGACGAGAGCGGCATCAATGAGGCGCTGTTCGGACAGGCGGATGAGAAACTGAAGAAATCTCCGCTCATGGGAATTTTAAGAAAAAATCCTTACAAGGGCGGTGTGATTCCGCCGGAGAGTTCAGATTTTGTATCAGATGACAATCTGTTTAACTATCAGGCAAAAGTAATCCGCGAATTGGCAGAGCAGGAGTCCTGCATTATCATTGGGCGATGCGCAGACTATGTGTTAAAAGACAACCCGGATGTATTGCGTTTATATTTCTATGCGCCTCTTGAGGATTGCGTGGCACGTGTTATGAACCAGAATGGATTGACGGAGAAGGAAGCGGTCAAGAAGATTGAGAAGATTGATAAGTATCGTGCAGATTACTACCATTATTACACGGGAAGAGACTGGAACGATGCGAGAAATTATGACTTCTGTCTGGATACGACATCCATGAGTTATGAGAAGCTGACGGAAGTGGTGGAAAACTTTATAAAAATTTATCAGAAACCGTAACGGATAAATCTTTGAAAAGAAGGATGCAAAGAAAGAAGCGGCATGATATAATAAAAAGTGCTTTGGTAGGATACCGGAGCACTTTTTATTACAATAGGAATAGAGGAGATAATCTATGAATACGGAATGGTCTTTAAAAGAGATATATACGGGAATAGACGACCCGGCATATGAGGAAGATATCAGGAAAACAGAGCAGAAACTCATGGAACTTTCTGACTTCATAAAGAATGCAGAGGGGAGGAGCTGGCTAGAGAAGGCAGAAGGATTGCTTGGACTGTTGGAGGAAACGCTTGATACACTGTTTAAGGTGATGATATATGTGGAACTGCGTCAGTCTGTCGATACAGAGGACGGCGACATGATGGCACAGCAGAACCGTCTGATGCGTATCTATGCGAAAATGTCTCCGCTTGAGGCAGCCACGCAGAAGATTTTAGCAGAGATCCCGGATGTGGATGCACTGGCAGCAGAGAGCGAGATTGTGCGTGAAAACGCATTTTATTTGAAACAGGTAAAAATGGATGCAAAGCATCTTTTGTCAGATGATGTGGAAGAGATGATATCTTCCATGAATGTCAGCGGAGGCGCTGCATGGAGCCAGCTTCAGGCGTATCTGACCTCCACGGTAAAGGTGGATTACGACGGCGGACAGATGACATTGTCCGAAATCCGGAATCTGGCATACAGCCCGGATGCAGCAGTGCGTAAAGCAGCGTACGAGGCAGAACTTGCAGCGTATGAGAAGATTCAGGACTCGGTGGCATTTTCTTTGAACCATATCAAAAATCAGGTGACGATGCTGTGCGGCAAGCGTGGATACGAGTCGCCGCTTTCTATGACGTTAGAAGAATCCCGCATGAAGCGTGAAACCCTGGATGCGATGATGGAAGCGATTGAAGAGTATTTGCCGGTGTTCCGCAAATATCTGCGCAAGAAAGGCGAAATGTTGGGGCATGCGAATGGTCTGCCATGGTATGATTTGTTCGCACCATTGGGAAAGGCGGATAAGACCTACACGATTGAGGAGGCGAAGGATTATCTGATTGACACCTTCCGAAAATTCACGCCGGATATGGCAGAAATGATGCAGGAGGCGTTTGAGCAGGAGTGGATTGACTTCTATCCGAGAAAGGGAAAACAGGGCGGTGCATTCTGTGCCGGCGTGCCATGCTTAAAGCAGAGCCGTATTTTGACGAACTATGATGGTTATTTCGGCTCAATCGGGACATTGGCGCATGAGCTTGGTCACGCGTTCCACAACAGACAGATTGAGAATAACCGTCCGTTAAACCAAGATTATCCGATGCCGGTTGCAGAGACAGCATCTACCTTTAACGAGGTGCATTTGGGACAGGCGGCACTGAAGGATGCGACAGGTGAAGAGCGCTTGAATTTATTGGAAAATGATTTGAGAGAGCAGACACAGTGCATCGTGGATATCTATTCCAGATACCTTTTTGAGACAGCAGTGTTTGAGCAAAGTCAGCAGAAGTTCTTGATGGCGGACGACTTAAAGGCGCTTATGTTGGATGCACAGAAGAAGGCTTACGGGGATGGCTTGGACGAAACATGTATGCATCCGTATATGTGGGCTTGTAAGAGCCATTACTACAGTGAGGGCTTGAGTTTCTACAACTTCCCATATGCATTTGGAAACCTGTTTGCAATGGGATTATACAGCTTGTTCTTAAAAGAGGGCGATGCCTTTGTAGAGAAGTATAAGGCGATGCTTGCGGCTACACCTTGTTGTACGATTGAGGAAGCAGGCGCAATGATGGGAATTGATTTGACCAAGAAGGCGTTCTGGGAGGAGAGTCTGTCTCAGATAGCGAAGACGGTAGAAGCTTTTTGTGAGATGTAATGTACGCTTGTGTGGATTTACAAAAGATAAAAAGAGATAAAACGGGGGTTTTGAAATGGAAGATTTAAGAGAGATGATGCCGAAAAAGCTTGGCTTTGGATGTATGCGCCTGCCGATCTTAAACGGTAAGACGGAGCAGATTGATGACGCAGCATTTTGCAGGATGATTGATTCATATATGGAGCAGGGATTTGTGTATTTTGATACGGCGTATCCCTATCACAATCAAAAGTCGGAAGAAGCGGTAAAACGATGTCTGGTACAGCGCTATGACAGGGAAAAGTTTTATCTGGCAGATAAGATGCCGCTTTGGCTTGCAAAGGAAAATGCGGATTATCAGAAGATTTTTGACACGCAACTGGAGCGTTGCGGAGTGGAGTACTTTGACTTTTACTTGCTTCACGCAATGGATGCCGAGCGTTTTGCGGAGACCGAAGGAAAGGGCGGCTTTGCATTTGTACAGAAGATGAAGTCAGAGGGAAAAGCTCGTCATATCGGATTTTCGTTTCACGATAGCGCCGAGGTGTTGGATGAGATTCTGTCAAAGCACCCGGAGATGGAGTTTGTGCAGTTGCAGATTAACTATTATGATTGGGAATCCGAGAATGTACAGTCGCGAAAATGCTATGAGACCGCAGTAAAGCATGGGGTGCCGGTCATCGTGATGGAGCCGGTAAAAGGTGGAACCTTGGCAACCATGGTGGGTGAGCCTGCGCGTCTGCTAAAGGACTTGAATGCGGATGCGTCGTTTGCATCGTTTGCTATCCGCTATGCGGCATCTTTAGAAAATGTCATGCTTGTATTGAGCGGTATGTCAAATGAGGAACAGCTTGCCGATAACACTTCCTATATGCGGGAATTTCATCCACTTTCCGACAGGGAACAGGAAGCAATCGGAAAGGTTGTGGAAGAACTTGCAAAGATGCCTACAATCGCCTGTACGAAATGCCGGTATTGTGTGGAGGGCTGTCCGAAGAAAATCTCAATACCGGATGTGTTTGCGGATTATAACATGTCCGTGCAGTTTGGTGTAAATGACCAAAACATAGGAAGTTATGCGCGGCATACCGCGGAAAACGGCAAAGCAGAGGATTGCATTCGTTGCGGAAAATGCGAGGAACAATGTCCACAGCATCTTCCGATACGAGAACTGTTGGAGAAAGTTGCAGAGACATTTGCATAAGAAATATGTGAGATGATGATAAAAAGCGGCATGACTGTGCTAGGATGCAGTTCTGCTGCTTTTTGTGCATTTTGGATAAGAGAACAAAGAAAATGCATAAAAAGCAGACAAAAGCATCAATAAAAATATTAAGAAAATATAAAATATGTTAAAATTGTGCTAAGAATCTCAAAATAATACGGTTTTCTTTGGATATAAATATCATTATAATTTAATCATGAAGTCGTGATAAGCGATGGGTAGTTACAAATTATAAGGAGGGTTTTGTAATGAAGAAAAAAGTTTTATCTGCACTTTTATGTGCAGCAATGGTACTGTCCATGACAGCCTGCGGTCTCAAAGAGCCGGAGACAACAGATGCCGGAAATGATGCCGCGACAACCGATGAGGCACCTGCAACCGAAGCAGCAGAGGGGGATGACGCTTCCGGAACAGAGCCGGTTGGTCCGGCGGTTACCCTGGTTTTTGCAGAGGTAAATCCACTTGATACGATTGTAGGAAAGACGGATGTTGCATTCAAGGAGAAGTAGAAGAGCTTTCCGGTGGAAGCATTACCGTTGATATTCAGGCAAGCGGTGTGCTTGGCTCTGAGAATGATGTGTTAGATACCATGCTTGGTGGTGGCGGTACGATTGATATGTCTCGTATCTCGGCATTCGCATTGACAAGCTACGGCGGAGAGAAATCTAAGCTGTTATCTCTTCCATATACGTTTGTGAGCAGAGAGCATTTCTGGAACTTTGCTACTTCTGATTTGGCAGAGGAGTTCTTACTTGAGCCGCATGAGAATGGCACCGGCGTAAGAGGTCTGTTCTACGGAGAGGAGGGATTCCGTCATTTCTTTACCGTTAAGGAGATTTCCGGTATCGAAGACCTTGCAGGTATGAAGCTTCGTGTTTCTAATGACCCTGTTATGAACGGTCTGGTTGAGTCTCTTGGAGCATCTCCGACCGTTGTATCTTTTGGTGAGTTGTACTCTGCATTGCAGACCGGTGTTGTAGATGGTGCTGAGCAGCCTATCGCAAACTACAAGTCCAATGCATTCCCTGAAGTTGCGCCGAATCTTATCCTGGATGGACATACACTTGGAGCAATTCAGGTTATCATTACAGATGAAGCATGGGATTCTCTGACAGAAGAGCAACAGAACATCTTAATCGAGGCTGGTGAGTATGCATCCCAGTACAACAGAGAGATTTCTGAAAGCGCAGAGCAGGAAGTATTAGAGCAGTTAAAAGCAGATGGCGTAAACGTAATCGAGGTTGATGATGTTGCACCATGGCAGGATGCTTGCAAGAGTGTTATTGAAGAGAATACTGTTGGCTTAGAGGATTTGTATCAGCAGATTGTAGATATGCAGTAAGAGCCAAGGCGATGTAAGTGCGTTTGAAAGGGCACAGAGAGAAGCGTTGCTCTCTGTGTCCTTGATTTTTAAGGAGGAGAATATGCCAAAATTTTTTGAGACAGTTGATAAATTGAAGCCGGCATATGATGTTGCATACAAAGTAGTGCTTTTTATATGTAAATTGCTGCTGATTGCTGATATTCTTATTACCAGTGTCTGCGTTGTCGGAAGATATGTTCCGTTTGTTCCCGATCCGGCATGGAGCGAGGAAGTAGTGCTGACTTTGATGTCCTATATGGCGGTGCTTTCAGCGGCACTTGCAATCCGTAGAAATGCACATATTCGTATGACTGCATTTGACGGCTATCTGCCGAAGGGGGTTATAAAATTCTTAGATATATTGGCAGATGTGGCAGTGTTTGCACTGGCAGTTGTCATGATTGTGGTAGGCTGGCAGTATGCAACAGGCATCGGTGCGAAAGCAACTTATGTAAGTATGCCGTTTTTATCCAAGTTCTGGATGTATTTTCCAATCCCATTGGCGGGCGTTGCAATGGTGATTTTTGAATTGGAGACAATTTATAATCATGTAAAAGGAATATTTGTGAAGGAGGGAGAAGCATAATGGAAGTACAAAGTGTTGCAATCGCAGTATTGCTGATTAGCTTTATCGTTATGATTTTATTGAGATTTCCGATTGCATATGCAGTTGCGCTATCGTCTCTCTTTTGTCTATTGTCGCAAGGGCTGCCGCTGACGACTGTCTGCCAGCAGATGGTAAAAGGTATCAGTTCCTTTAGTTTGATGGCGGTTCCGTTTTTTATCACTATGGGCGTTTTGATGGGCAGCGGTGGTATATCGGAAAAACTGATAGCGCTGGCAAATGCCTGTGTGGGCTGGATGACCGGCGGTATGGCAATGGTTAATATCGTGGCATCTTATTTCTTCGGTGGAATCTCCGGCTCTGCATCTGCAGATACGGCTTCTATCGGAAGCATCATGATTCCAATGATGGTAGATCAGGGTTATGATGATGATTTCTCTACCGCAGTTACAATTACCTCTTCTTGTGAGGGATTACTTGTTCCTCCAAGTCATAATATGGTTATCTATGCAATGTCTGCAGGCGGTATTTCCGTAGGAAGCCTTTTCCTTGCCGGATATCTACCGGGGGCATTGCTTGCAGTATCCCTGATGGTTGGTTCTTACATTATATCTAAGAAACGCCACTATCCGAAGGGAGATAAATTCAGCTTTAAGGCGTTAATCAAGCAGCTTGGTGTATCTTTCTGGGCATTGGCGGCCGTTATCATTGTAGTGGTCGGCGTTGTTGCAGGATGGTTTACGGCGACAGAGTCTGCGGCAATTGCTGTATTCTACAGCTTGATTGTCAGTGTCTATATTTACAAGGGGCTGGACTGGAAGGGCGTATGGAAATGTTTGGAGCAGTGCATCGACACATTGTCAATCGTGTTGATTCTCATTTCCACCTCCAGCATTTTCGGTTATTGTCTGACAACATTACACGTACCGGATTTGGCAGCAAAGGCAATTATCGGATTCTCCTCAAACCCGATTGTCATTGCACTGCTATTAAACTTGATTTTACTGTTCCTTGGCTGTATCATGGATATGGCGCCGATTATTTTGATTGCAACACCAATCTTGTTGCCAATCGCTACATCAATCGGTATTGACCCGGTTCAGTTTGGTATCATCATGATATTAAACTGTGGTATCGGTCTTTTAACACCGCCGGTAGGTTCGGTATTATTTATCGGTTCTGCAGTCAGCGGTGTGAAGATGGAGCGTGTGGTAAAAGCAACACTGCCGTTCTATGTGTGTATGATTGTTGTTTTGATGTTATTGACATTTATTCCGGAGGTTAGCATGGGACTCCCGATGCTCTTTGGAAATTAACATTGTATTAGAGTTGGAAAGGATATTCCCGGCATGACGTATCAATACAAAAGCGAAGTAAATGCATTGGATTTCTGGAAACTGACCATGCGTCAGACCTGGTGCTCGGTAGCGGGCGTTTGCAATATGGTATTTACGGTTGCAATGATTCTGCTGGCGGTAAAGTTCTGGGAAACGTCCAATAATATTCTGCAGGTGCTTATGCTTTTTGGATGTCTGCTGTTTCCTGTTATTCAGCCGATTGGTATTTACTTAAAGGCGAAGGCTCGCACGAAGGAGATGCCGAAGAACGTCAGTCTGTTATTTGATGATGCGGGGCTTCATGTAACCATGGGAAAAGAAAAACAGGACATACCGTGGAGAAACATTCGTGTCACAAAGCAGAGAGAGATGTTGGTTGTCTTTTCGGATGCAAGGCATGGGTACATCTTGACGAACCGTGTACTGGGCGAGGAAAAAGAAAGCTTTTTTGTGTATGCAAAAGCGAAAATAGAACAATGTAGTTAAGGAAGCGCAAAGCTGCATGTACGATATTGTATCTGCGGCTTTGCTTTTCCCATATTGTGGAGAATTTTTGACAAAGGACGGAACATGCAGGTGAGAGAAAAAATCAAAGCGACGTGGCAAGCGCTTACCATTAAGAAAAAAATAGCAGCGTTTACCGGAATGGTATTTTTGATTATTTCACTTTCCGTGATGTTCGATATCTGGGTTGTGGAATTCTCGCTAATTGATTTTAACGGAATCTTACAGGACAATGCAAAGAGCAGCGAGTTAGTACAGGCGCTTGAAAGTGAGCAGGAGCTTTTTGAAAACTATATGAAGAGCAACAGCGAGGAGGAAAGGATTGCGCTTGGGGCTGCGATGCAACGCACCTATGATGCGGTATATAATCTGCCGTTTTCCTACAATGAAATAGGAGAAGTGCGCTATGCAAAGACATGGTCGATTCGGAACAGCTATGAGGTGTATCGCCAGAGGCGTGATGCAGTGCTGCTGCTCGATGAAAGTGAGCCGGACTATATTGGTAAGCTCTATGAAGTCTACGGTATGCAGAGATATTTGCAGGAATATGCAAACACACTTATGACGTACACCATTGAAGCAGGAAATAGCGTGTATCAGGAGCGGGTGCCGACGCTTATCCGTGTGCCGATTGCAGTTATTTTATTCGGAATCATCCTGTTCTGGGGAATGTTAAAGCTTGCGAAGCTTATGAACAGTACGATTATTTCTCCGGTTATGGAGCTTGTAGCTGCTTCACAGAAAATAGCGACGAATGACTTTTTTGTGGAAGATGTAAAAGTGGAAAACAAGGATGAGTTGGGGGAACTCGTCCGTGCATTCAATAAAATGAAATATGCGACAGGAGAATACATTCTGGCGTTGGAGGAAAAGCGAAAGACGTTAGATCTCTTACATGAGGAGGAATTGGAGAAACTGGAGACGGAAAAGAGACTCGAAATGATAAAATTGGAATTGTTGAAGAGTCAGATTAATCCGCATTTCCTGTTTAATACCTTAAATGTGATTGGCGGTATGGCGAACCTCGAGGACGCACATACAACAGAGAAGATGATAAAGGCATTAAGCTCACTGTTCCGGTACAACTTGAAAACGCCTGAGGTGGAGATCGCACTGGTGCGCGAACTGAAGGTCGTGGAGAATTATATGTATTTACAGCAGATGCGTTTTGGTGAGCGTATTTCTTATGAAGTTAACAGCGAAGTGAATGAGGAGCTTGTCGTGGTGCCGACATTTACATTTCAACCGCTCGTAGAGAATGCTATCATACATGGATTGTCTCCGAAGGAAGCAGGTGGCAGAATTCGCATTCATATCTGGAAGAGGGAGCAGCGCCTGTTTATTACGATTGGCGATGATGGAATAGGAATGGATGAAGGACAGTTGACACACCTTAGGGAGCAACTGAGACAGGGCGAGGAAGGTCATACCGGAATTGGACTGGGCAATATTTATCGGCGAATTCATGCCATGTATGAGGACAGTTCTGTACAAATTTACAGTAAAAAGAATGCCGGAACCGTAATTCGGATTGAGATACCGCAAAATTGACGTCATAGCCGAGAGAGATGGAGGAAACAATGTACCGTGTATTAATAGCAGATGATGAACCGATTGAAAGAACGGTCGTTAGTAAAACAATTCAAAACCATTTTCACGGACAGTTGGAAGTGATACAGGCGGTAAATGGAAGAGAAGCAGTAGAAATGTTCTTTGAAAAAGAGTGCCAAATTGCGCTTCTTGACATCGAGATGCCCGGTGTGAATGGATTGGAGTCAGCGGAGCGGATTCGTGAGAAAGACAAGGAGTGTAGTATCATTTTTTTAACTGCATTTGATGAATTTAGTTACGCAAAGCGTGCGATTGGCGTGCGCGCAATGGACTATCTGCTAAAGCCGAGTGCGGAAGAGGAATTGGTGGCAGTGCTTGAGGAAGCAATGCGTCTGGCGGATGAGGCGAAGCAGCAAGGAAGAGAGAAACAGACAGAAGCAGCTTTGCATGTAGACGAACAACGCGCGAAAGAGCAGGCGGCGGAAACAAGGAATGAGGAAAGTTTCGAAGATATCCGCATGAATGCGGTAGCAGAGATGATTCGCAATTATATTGATGAAAATTATCAGGAAGACATTTCGCTGCAGACGGCAGCAAGTGCCATGAATTATTCGGATGCTTATTTTTGTAAAATTTTTAAGCAGTGTTTCGACAAGAGCTTTATCGTATATTTGTCGGAATACCGTGTGGAGAAGGCAAAACAGCTTCTTTCTGATGTGAAGAATAATGTAAAGGATATCAGCCAGAAGGTGGGATATCGTGATTCCAATTATTTTGCAAAGGTATTTAAACGCGTGGCAGGAGTAACTCCGACGGAATACCGGGTACAGGTATTAGGACAGATAGAAAAGCAGGGACAGTCAGATGGGTGATAAGATGAAAAAGGAAAAAACGAAGGCAATCATAGGCGGAGCAGTGCTGCTTGCAGCAGTTGCCGGAGCGTTGTGGTATTGTGCGCAACCGGAAGAAAAAGAGCCGGAGTTTGTATTTTCTTATGCGGAGAATCAGGCGGAGGACTATCCAACGACACTGGGTGCCAAGCGATTTGCAGAATTGGTAGAGGAACGGACGGATGGACGTATCCGGATATTGGTTCAGGCAGAGGGAAAAATGGGCTCTGAGATGGAAGTTATCCAACAGATGCAGTATGGTGGAATTGATTTTGCACGCGTGTCATTGTCGCAGCTTGCGGTGTATATTCCGGAACTGAATGTACTTCAGATGCCGTATTTATATGAGGACTCCGAGCATATGTGGAAAGTTCTCGACGGGGATATCGGAGCAGAATTTTTGACCGGTGTAGGTGACAATGGACTGATTGGACTATCCTGGTATGATGCGGGGGCGCGAAATTTTTATAACTCCAAGCAGCCGATTACCTGTCTGGAGGATGTGGCAGGTATGCGTATCCGCGTACAGGAGTCAGAGCTTATGGCTGACATGGTAGAGGCACTGGGTGCAACTGCGGTTCCGCTTGGATACGCGGAAGTATATTCCAGTTTGGAGCGAGGACTGGTAGATGGAGCGGAAAACAACTGGCCATCCTACGAGTCAATGAACCACTATGAGGTAGCACAGTACTATACGGTGGACGAACATACGAGAGTGCCGGAAATGCAGATTTGCTCCGAATATACGTGGGAGAAATTATCGGAAGAAGATCGGGCAATTATTCGAGTGTGCGCGATGGAGTCTGCGCTGTATGAGCGGGAACTTTGGACGGAGAGAGAAGAGACATCAAGAAGTATTGTTGCATCCCATGGTACGGAGATTGTGGAACTTTCTGCAGAGGAAAGAAAGCGATTTCAGACAGCAGTGATGGGAGTCTACGAAAAATACTGCGGTGACTATATGGATATCATAGATGAGATTATAGCGACAGGAGAAAATTAAAAATGGAATTTTTACAAGAAAAAGAAAAACGAATGCAGTTTTTGTGCAGCTATGGCGTGTTTGTTATCAATGGCATGCTGGCATTATCTATCGGTTCGCTTCTTCCGTTCATAAGGGATGCGAGAGGACTTGACTATGCATTTTGCGGATTGATTGTCAGTCTTCATTCCGTGGGGAATTTGATTTCCAGTTTTGTGGCGGGAGCATTGCCGGTTGTGATTGGCAGAAAGAAGAGCATTCTTTTGTTTAACGCTTTTTTTGCCCTGTCATATCTGTTGATTATTTTTGGCAACAGCAATCTTTGCATTGCGCTTGCATTTTGTATGACGGGACTTGCAAGAGGCGCTACAAGTAATTTTTGCAATACAACCATCAATAATCTTGCGCCGGGAAAAGCTTGGATTATCAATGGATTGCATGCAATGTTTTCGGTGGGAGCATTTGCCTTTCCTATTTTGCTGACAGTGCTAACAGCGGGAAATGCCGGAGACTGGGTGTACGCATGTTACTTTATGCTTGTAATGGGAATTTTAAGCTGGATTCTGTATTATATACTTCCGGTGGAGAATGATAAGTTAGAGAAGACGGATAAGGGAAGTAATTTTGCGTTTTTCCGGGAACCGCTTTTCTATTTGTGCACGCTGACCTTATTTTTCTATCTTTGTGCGGAGCAGGGGGTCATCGGGTGGATGGTTACCTATTTTAAGGACTCGGGCTTACTTGATGCGTCGTTGTCTCAGATTACAGCAAGCGTGCTTTGGATTATGATATTGGCGGGGCGTCTGACGACGGCATGGCTTTCTACGAAAGTGCCGAAAGAGCGGTTGCTGCTTGTCATGGGAGTGGGAATTGTGTTGTTCTTCTTTTTGCTTTTGTTTAGCAGAAGTACGCCATGGATTGTATTTGGAATCATGGGATTTGGCTATAGCATGGCAGGAATTTACCCGACTACCGTATCGTTTTCGGGAGGAATCATTCAGAAATATCCGCTTGCCTGGAGTTTTATCCTAACGTTGGCGAGTATCGGCTCTATTGTGATGCCTTCAATTATCGGTAAGATTGCAGAAACAGCGGGAATTTTTTATGGAATGAGCTCTATTGTTGCAGTTGTGCTTATTGATTTGGCTTGTATTATCGGATTGGTCGTATATATATCCAAAGAAAAAGGGGCGTGTTAGACTATGAAAGCAAAAAAGAATCAGATATGGAACGCAAATGAGGAGATTGGATTTGAAGACTGCGCAGAAGGTGTCAGACGCAAGATTCTTGCCTATGCGGACGAACTGATGTGTGTGGAAAACCATTTTGAAAAGGGGGCCGTAGGAGCCTTACATCATCATCCACATACTCAGATTACCTATGTGGTATCCGGGCAGTTTGAATTTGAAGTGGCAGGAGAAAAACGAATTGTAAATCCCGGGGATGCGTTGCTGAAAAGAGACGGAATCGAGCACGGCTGTGTGTGCTTAAAAGAGGGAATATTACTTGACATCTTTACGCCGATGCGCGAGGAATTTGTAGAAAATTAGGAAAGTGGGGTGCCGCAAAAGGGTACCATACAGAAGGGCATATATATAGAATATATGCCCTTCTGTATATTTCCTATTTATGGCGGCAGTTCGCTTACAATTTTTTTACAATCTTCTCGACATCACTTTGATGTCCAAGTACCATCAGATGCTCATCCTTCTGGAATACATAGTCCGGACCGGGTGTCAGCTTCATGTTGCCGCCTGCCTTGACACCGATGATATTCGTATGATATGTTGCGCGGAAATTAACCTCCATGATGGTGCGCCCAATCCATTCCGGAAGAGGTGCAATCTCGTAGATGGAGTAGCCGTTTCCAAGCTCCACATAGTCGAAAACCTGATTGGCAGAGAAGCGTACGGCAACTTTTTCTGCGATGTCACGATCCGGATAAATAACTTCATCTGCACCGTTGCGAAGCAGAAACTTCGCATGGATATCGCGATTTGCCTTGCTGACCACGTATTTTGCGCCAAGCTCTTTTAACTGGCTTGTAATTTCAAGACTGCTCTGGAAGTTGTTCCCGATACATACGAAGCAGATATCGAAATTTCCCACACCGAGGCTCTTTAATACTTTTTCATTGGTGCAGTCGCCGATTTTGGCACTGACGACAAGCGGGAGCAGATCCTCTAATTTGCTTTCGTCCTGATCAACAATCATGATTTCGTTGTCGAGGCGGGATAAGTCATGGCAAAGGTGCGTTCCAAAGCGCCCGAGCCCGATAATTAGTATTGATTTCATAGTGGTACTCCTTTATAAAAAGAATGGTTAACCGATATTAATGTGCTCTATCGGCTGCATGATATGTGCTGTTTTTTTGTGGTCGGTAAAGGAAAGCGCAAAAGAGAGACTTCCCAGACGACCGATGTACATTAAAAATGCGATAATCATCTGTGAGGCAAGGTTAAGCTCGCCGGTAATTCCGGTGCTCATGCCGACAGTACAGATGGCAGATACCACTTCAAATAGTGTATCTCCAATCGCAAAATTCTGCATGCTGCAGATGGCAAGTGTCGCTGCGAGACTGCAGAACAGATAGGTGCAGAGCAGCGCTGCGGCTTTGGTGACGGTCGCGTCATCAATGCGCCTTCCATAAATGTTGGTTCCCATACTGCGTGTCAAGGTCGAACGAAGATGAAGTAAGAGTACAAATATGGTAGCCATTTTTACACCTCCTGCGGTAGAACCGGAGCCGCCACCGATAAACATGAGAATAATCGTGAGCAGCTTGCCTCCTTCGGAAAGCGCACCGGTATCGGTGGTGTTGAAGCCTGCCGTACGTGGTGTAATAGCGCTAAAAAATGCACTGCATATTTTGCCGGTGGTACTCATGTCTGCATAGAGGCGATTACCTTCGATGAAATAGAAAAGCAGTGCACCCCCAAATACAAGTACGAACGAGGCGCTTAAGACCATTTTTGTCTGTAGCGCATACTTACGAAAATGCCACTTATGCTCGGCAATATCACTCCAGACGATAAAACCGATACCGCCGATTAATATCAGAGCACAGATGGTAAAGCAGACCACCGGATCGTCATAGTAGGCGGTAAACGACGAAAATTGTTCATAGCGCCCCATCAGGTCAAAGCCTGCATTACAGAATGCGGAGATGGAATGGAAGATGCCGTAGTAGATGCTCTGCGCAAGCCCCATTTGTGGGAAAAAGCGTATTGCAAGAACAATGGCACCGATTCCCTCAAAGAGAAGAGTTCCTTTTAGTACGAGGCGGATGAGCCGCACAACGCCACCGATGTCTAAGACGTTAAAACTTTCCTTAATCCAACCGCGCTGCTTCAATCCGATTTTGCGGCGGAGAATCATTGAAACGGCAGTTCCGATGGTAATGAAGCCTAAACCGCCAATTTGAATCAGGGAGAGAATGACAATTTGTCCAAATGTGGACCACTGCGTGTAAGTGTCCGCTAAAATCAATCCGGTTACACAAGTTGCGCTGGTCGCGGTAAAGAGGGCTGTCATGAATGGCGTGGCACTTCCGTTCCGTGAAGAGATTGGCAACATCAGCAAGAGTGCACCGCATAGGATTAGTAGAAAAAAGCCGAAAGCAATCAACTGCATTCCGGAAAGATTCTTTATTTTTTTCAGTAACATATATATTCCAAACCTCCGAATAAAAATTCCGGTTGTGAATCACATTCTAAAACATTATAATATTATTGGAGTTTTTTGTACATAGCACAAATTTATTCTAAGCAGAATTTTGATAGAAACGGAGAGGGAAGCATGGAAGGACTTATTATCTGGCTAATCATTGTTTTGGTCATTTATAGCAATGCAAAGAAAAAGAAGGCGAAGGCAGGCGGACGGCACCCGCAGGATTACCAGTCGAAGAATTACGGACGTCCACAGAATTATCAGCAGCCGCAGAACTACCAGCGCCCACAGGGCTATCAGACAGGCAGCAATGGCAATCCGAACATAGCACAGATGCAGGCGGAAGTGACGAGAAAGCAGCAGGAACTGAAGAACCGTTTGCAGCAGAAATATGCCGGTGCAGCAGGGACAAATACCAGACCGGTGCAGCAGAACGTACCGTATAGAGCGCCGCAACAGACTTTACAGAACAGCATGCCACAGCAGAGACCGGCGCAGCGGATATCACAGCAGAATGAAATAATGGGTCGGGCGATTGCGAATGTGAAAGAGAATGAAGTCGATGAGTTAGAGAGAAATCAGTCCGCAGTAGTTAAAAATGAAACATCAGCAGATGTACATAATATAATTGGAATAATTGATGTCGCAAAGTCCAGTGAATTGATGGCGCAGATTAATGATTTGATGATTATGGGTTATCGAACAGATTTGAGCTTTGAACGAGATTTTGTGGCGGAGGGTGTTGATATGCTCAATAGCTATGAAATACCGGGAATATAGGCTTTGTCAGGCAGATTAAGACTAGATGGAAAGGAAGCAGACATGGAGAGAATGCCAAGAAACGGTGAGTTATACCGTCATTTTAAAAATAAATTATATCAGATAGTGACAGTCGCAACGCATTCGGAGACGAGAGAGAAACTGGTCATTTATCAGGCACTGTACGGAGATTATCAGGTATATGCCAGACCACTCGAGATGTTTGTCAGCGAGGTAGACCATGAAAAATATCCGGAGGTGGCGCAGAAGTATCGTTTTGAGCGTGTGGAACGGCCGGTGCAGGAGTGCGTACGGGAGATGTCGGAGCAGTCGGGAACACAGGAAGTTCCGGTAACACCGAAGCAGCAGGAGATACCTGTATCATCGGAATCGTTGCAGTCTGCGACAGACAGTGAAGTCAATCCGAAGCTGTTAGCATTTTTAGATGCAGACGATATGGAAGAGAAATATCATATTCTTGTTTCCATGCGTGATGAGGTGGACAATCAGTTGATTAATAATATGGCTGTGGCAGTGGATGTTGTCATTCCGGATGGAGATGTTTCGAATCGTTATGAGCAGCTTAAGAATTGTATCAAGACAAGACAGCGTTATGAGATAGACCGTTTGCGCTAGGTGGGATTAAGATGGAAGAACAGATTGAGAAATTGGAGCAGATTGCACAGGCAGAACCATACAAAATCATTATCAGCAAGCCGGCAAATGCACAGGTGGCATATCGCAAGATTGTGATTGAGAAAAAGGAGTCCTATTATCAGGCGGCTTCTTATACGGAGAAACAGGTGTTTCACCAGAACATTCCGACAGATGAGCTTTCATCGTATCTTGGCGAGACGGTTATGGAATGCTATCTGCAGGTGAATGCGTGGGACGATGCAAAAGAGCATATACTTCTTTGTTCAAAGAAGGGGAAGGTAAGTTATAAAACGAAATCAGTGGCAAAGGATGCGGCAAAGAAAGCGACGGAGCATAATCGCAAGAAGCAGTATCTGATTGAGGAAGGCACGGCAGTGCCACCGCTTGTAGACATGGGAATCTTTACTGCAGAAGGCAGGGTTGTAAAGTCCATGTATGATAAGTTTCGACAGATTAACCGTTTTCTGGAGATTATTGATGATGGTGTCAAGGACTACCCAAAGCAGGAATTGAATATCATCGACTTCGGGTGTGGCAAATCGTATCTGACATTTGTGTTATACTACTATTTTACGGAAATTAAGAAGCGTACCGTGCACATTGTAGGGTTGGATTTGAAAGCTGATGTTATACGTAACTGTAACGCGGCAGCAGAAAAGTATGGCTATGAGAATCTGTATTTTGAGATAGGCGATATCAATGGATATCAAGCGGATTTCCCTGTGGATATGGTCGTGACGTTACACGCCTGCGATACTGCAACGGATTACGCGCTGTTCAATGCGATTCAGTGGAATGCAAAAATGATTTTTTCTGTGCCTTGCTGTCAGCATGAATTAAATCAGCAGGTTGATACGGAAAACTTTTCGTTATTGACTCGATATGGCATTATCAAGGAGCGTTTTTCTGCGCTCGCTACTGATGCGATTCGCGGCAATCTATTAGAGTATTGTGGTTATAAGACGCAACTGTTGGAGTTTATAGATTTTGCACATACGCCAAAGAATATTTTGATACGCGTGGTGCAAAAAGGGGGTGCGGCAAGCACAAAAGGTGTGAGAGTGATTGTGCCGTCGTCGGCAAAACGTAAATATTTGGAAGAGGTGGAGCGTATGATGGAAGAATTCCACTTTAATCCGACGCTGTACAGGCTGTTATCGGATGTTGGTATCATAAAAAAATGAGTCTGCCACATTAGTGACAGACTCTTGTAATTAATGCGGATGAGTTGCGGCAAGCTCTAAAAAAGCTTTCATTTCTCTGGTCACCCATTTATCTTTATGGTACACAATCTGGCGCCAGATGCGCATATTAAAGTCACTGACGGCAATCGGTGCGAGTACGCCCGCATCAATCTGGTTTTGGACGGTAAATTGTGGAAGAAAAGAAAGTCCCTGATTTGTTTGTAAAAGCCGGATAATGAAATCGGTACTTCCGCTTTCGATAAATGGTCGGATTTCCATGCCGTAAGCGGCAAGATATTGGTCTAAAATAAGACGGTAGCTGGCGTTTTTCTCGGTCAAAATAAAAGGTTCACGGATGACCTGACGAAGCGTCAGGTCATCTTTTTTTGTATAAGGGTGTCCTGACTGTGCGACAAAAATGATGTCCTCCGGTTCTTCTAAGACTTTTACCCATTTGGAATCGTACATGCGCTTGTCTACGAAGTAGACGATATCAACCGTGTTCTTACCCATTTTATCCAAAAGAATTTCAGGCGAGTCCGTGATGATACTGATTTCTACCTTTGGATGCTGCTTGTGATATTCAGAAAGAAGCTCAGGGAGAAACGAAGTACAGATGGATTCAATACTTCCGATGCAGAGGGTCCCGGTAAGCTCCGGAGAATCTGCAACGGCATCTCTGGCTTCTTCCAGTCCGTTTAGGATATCCAATGCGTACTGATAAAAGATTTTCCCTTGATGAGTCAGGGAAATCTGTTTGCCGATGCGATCAAAAAGTTTGGTGTTTAATTCTGTTTCCAACTGCTTGATTTGAATGGTAACGGCGGCCTGAGTATAGCCCAGCACTTGCGCAGCTTTAGAAAAACTCTGCTGATTCGCCACGTTCAGGAATGTAGAGAGCTCTCGTAATTCCATAAAAATCCTCCTTTTTATGTGATGCATCTATAAAAAAAATTTAAGTATTTCATAAAAACCATAAATTTTACACTTCTTGTTTCTTATGATATAGTCAGAATATAAAAAATACAAGATAAAAGCTTGTTTTCCGGAAAAAAGTTTTTATAAATCTTAGGAAAGGAATCCGTGGGAGCATGGAAAAGTCAAATCCTAAATATAATGCTTATATCCAGATTCTGAAAGAAGAACTGCGTCCGGCTATGGGGTGCACAGAGCCGATTGCATTGGCCTATGCTGCAGCAGTTGCCAGAAGAACCTTGGGGGAATTACCGGATCGTGTTGTGATTGGTGCCAGCGGAAGTATTATTAAGAATGTCAAGTCTGTCATCGTTCCGAACACAAACCATTTAAAAGGGATACCGGCGGCAGCAGCAGCGGGTATCATTGCGGGAAATCCTGATAAGGAACTTGAGGTGATTTCTGAAGCGACAGCAGAGGACGCGCGTCGAATGAAAGAATTTATGGAGAACACGCCAATTTCTGTGGAGCATTTGAACAATGGAATTATTTTTGATATACTGGTTACATTGTTCAAAGGAGAAAATTATGCTCGCGTCAGAATCGCAAATTACCATACGAATATCGTATTGATTGAGCACAATGGGGAAATCCTTAAAGAGTCTGAGGTGACAGGGGAAGAAGAGGAAGGACTAACAGACCGAACGCTTCTTAACATGGAGGATATCTGGGATTTCATTAACAGCGTTGACATCAATGACATCAAAGAAGTTCTCGATATGCAGATGGAGTATAATCTCACAATCGCGGAAGAAGGACTTCGAGGAACGTATGGAGCCAATATCGGCAAAGTCCTTTTAGAAATGGATGGAGACAATGTGCGAACCAGAGCGAAGGCGATGGCGGCGGCAGGCTCCGATGCCCGCATGAATGGCTGCGAATTACCGGTTGTTATTAATTCCGGAAGCGGCAATCAGGGCATAACGGTTTCACTGCCTGTTATCGTATACGCGAAGGAACTTCAGGTGGAAAAAGAGAAGCTTTATCGGGCTTTAGCACTTTCAAACCTGACCGCAATTCATGAGAAGACACCGATTGGAAGGCTGTCTGCTTACTGTGGGGCTGTAAACGCCGGCGCGGGAGCGGGAGCCGGTATTGCATACCTCTGTGGCGGAGGCTACGAGGAAGTAATACATACGGTTGTGAATGCGCTTGCGATTGTGTCCGGTATTGTCTGCGATGGAGCAAAAGCTTCCTGTGCAGCAAAGATTGCGTCTGCGGTAGATGCTGGTATTTTGGGGTATAACATGTATGTACGTGGACAGCAATTTTATGATGGAGATGGAATTGTTACTAAGGGAGTGGAGGCTACCCTTAAAAATGTTGGTCGTCTCGGAAAAGAAGGTATGCGGGAGACCAACGAGGAAATTATAAAAATAATGATTGGAGAGTAGTTAAGTATGAAAAAGTTATTTAGCAGTTTACCGTTTAAGTTACTCTTAGGAGTAATTATTGGTATCGTTCTTGGTCAGGTATTTACACCATCCCTTATGGGTATTGTTGTGACCTTGAAGTACATCATGAACCAGATTATCATGTTCTGTGTGCCACTGATTATCATTGGATTTATCGCACCATCTATTACAAGACTTGGAAGCAATGCATCCAAGATGCTTGGTGTAGCAGTTGGAAGCGCTTATGTTTCTTCTATTGGTGCAGCATTATTTTCTATGGTTGCCGGATTTTTATTGATTCCACACCTTTCTATTGTATCAGAGGTAGAGGGATTAAAGGAACTTCCGGGTGTTGCTTTCCAGCTTGATATTCCACAGATTATGCCTGTTATGAGTGCATTGGCATTCTCATTATTGGTGGGTCTTGCTGCTACATGGACCAAAGCAAAAGTGGTTACGAATGTGTTAGAAGAGTTCCAGCAGATTGTACTTTCAATTGTAACGAAGATTGTTATTCCAATCCTTCCATTATTCATCGCATTGACATTCTGCGCATTATCTTATGAAGGAACAATTACAAAGCAGTTCCCAGTATTCATAACGGTTATCATTATTGTTATGATTGGACATTATATCTGGCTGGCATTGTTATATGGAATCGGTGGAGCATACTCCGGTAAGAACCCGATGAACGTACTTAAAAATTATGGACCAGCTTACCTTACAGCAGTTGGAACAATGTCTTCTGCAGCAACACTTGCAGTTGCATTGCGCTGCGCAAAGAAGTCTGAGCCTACATTAAGAGATGATATGGTAGACTTTGGTATCCCACTGTTTGCAAATATCCATCTGTGTGGTTCAGTATTAACAGAAGTATTCTTTGTTATGACTGTTTCTAAGATTCTTTACGGAACACTTCCGACATTGCCGAATATGATTTTATTCTGCCTGTTATTAGGTATATTCGCAATCGGTGCTCCGGGTGTACCGGGTGGTACGGTTATGGCTTCTTTAGGTCTGATTACCGGTGTACTTGGATTTGATGAGATGGGAACAGCATTGATGCTGACAATCTTCGCATTGCAGGATAGCTTCGGAA
This sequence comes from Roseburia sp., assembly GCA_022771695.1. Classification (GTDB taxonomy): domain Bacteria; phylum Bacillota; class Clostridia; order Lachnospirales; family Lachnospiraceae; genus Roseburia. The sequence goes on from JALEKJ010000028.1 coordinate 58,829, forward strand.
CAGCCTGCAACGTAACCGGTGACGGCGCGTTGACCATGATTTTAACCGGTTTTGCAGAAAAGCATGGTATCCAGAAACAGAATATAAAAGTAGATTTATAAGTTCCATAAAAAATCTCCCGAGGCGAATGCTTCGGGAGATTTTTGTGTGTAATAGTAGCAGCTTTAGCCACGCTGACTAAGTGTGCTATTATGATATTTGGTGGAGAAGGTTACGTCTTCTCCAAACCATGCAGGTGGGACAAACGCGTTTGCTTCGTCCTCGCTCTCAAACTCTACCTCTGCTAGCTGCAGGGGGGCTAATTCGCCTTCAAAGATGTCAAGTTCAATCGTGTATTTTTCAAAAGGAATGAGGTAACGGTATTTCTCGATGAGGATGCCGTCAATTTTTCCCTTCATATGCAGGAAAGATTCTGCATTCAGCGGAAGATTATATTCCTCTCGCACCATGAGTCCGCTGCCCTTGTAGGTCAGGGTGTACCGGTCATCAGTGCGCCGGATGCGCACGACCGGGTCGGTATTTAAGTAGCCCTGTTCGATGTGCTTGCAGGGATATTGCTCCAGATTTTTCGGTAATTCTTTGACTAAATATTTGCGTTCAATTTCCATGATTAATCACCTCGTAAAATTCAATTTAGCGAACCTTATCTACCTTTTGAGTATTTTCTGCACAGCGCTGACATCTAACAAGTTTACAGTTTCAAAGTGTCCTTTATAAAATAAGCCCCAATTATTGAATACACATGGCAGTTTCTTTGCTTTTTGCAAGGTATCCACAAAGATTAGGTGTAAAGGAATACCATTTGATTCGCAATACTGCTTTATTTCTTCAATCTTCTGATAGATAAACGGGCATTGCATGTCGTAATAAATTGTCAATTCCTGATTTTCAATGGATTCGCCTTTGGCATTTTCGGTAAATTGCGGAACTGTGCCATCAAGGGAAAGTGCAAGCAGTTCGTATCCGCTCGCAGTAGTATCTACGACTTCAAAGCCGTATTTCTTGGCAAATGCCTGATTAGAGAGCCAGTTTTTCTGCTTTTTCGCACCGAGCATACAGATACCGGATTTGCCGTTCTCTTTTGCGTCTGCAATGCAGTATTCCATCAATTCCTTGCCATAGCCGTTCCCCTTGAAGTCGCCTGAAACCCACAGGCAATAAATGTAAGAAAAGTTGTTTCCGACGATTGGCACCCATGCTGTTTCGAGCGGTGCATATTCAATGAAACAACAGCCTTTGGCATTTAATTTTCGGAACACATGGCCTTCTTTTAGACGCTCCGAAAGCCATTGCCGCTTGGCTTCAACTCCCGGGTGAGGCTTTTTGCTGCGGATAATGCAGCACAGATGTTCATTTGCAAGGTTTTCTGTAGTTAAATTTATGAAATCATTTTCCATTTTTCTACTCCCAGCATTATTTGCATTTTAATTCTAATTCCAGGCACTTCTAAGTTCCGCCTAAAACATGATAATATTCAAATTCTTTGGATGTCACATCTTGGAATCCGACCGCTTTGTAACAATGGTACGCAGAGAGATTGTTTTCAAATACGCCTAATGTTATCTTTTGGACCTTCAAAATTTCAGAGGCATATTTGATTGCTAACGTATGGTTATTGGTGTACGAAAAATTACTTAACCGCGTCTAAATCGGAGAACTTTCTAAATTCATAAGCTTCTCATCATAAATTCACATTTTAGATTGTACTATTGTAACATTTCACATATGTAAAAACAACGGAATTATGGGCATGATGGAAAATTGCATTTGTTTTTATTGTAAAATGTACAGATGTTTTCTACTTGTATAGTTTGAAAAAATTTATTATAGTATATTTACAATCGTAGGGAGTCTGCTCTACAGGTACCAATCCGGCGCTTCGCCAAGAAATCACTTTTTATGAAAATAATGTTTAGGGGGAAATTGCGTATGAAAAAAACGGAAAACAAAGAAAATGTAAGAAAGCCACGAAAACTTGAAGAATTGAATCTTATGGATGACTTCCTTTTTCAGGAGATGGTTTCACAGGAAGAGGGAGGTGAGGAATTTTGCAGGATACTATTAGGAACAATCTTAGGCAGAACGATTCGTAAAGTAAAGGTGATTCCGCAGAAAAATATTTTAGGAATAGATACTGATAAGCATGGAATTCGACTGGATGCTTATATAGAAGAGGTGAGAGAAGAGTGTGAATTGGAGGGAGTAAAACTGATTGACGCAGAGGTTGCTTCAGATATCTATGATATAGAACCCAATAACCGATATGAAAGACAACTGTTGCCGAAAAGAATGAGGTATTATCACGGCTTGATTGATACACAATTTTTGGCAGTTGATATGAGATATGATAAATTGCCGAATGTGGTAATTATTACAATTTTGCCATATGACCCGTTTGAAAAAGGGAGAATGGTTTATACGATTCAGAATCAGTGTGTAGAGGATGGGACGATTCCGTATCAAGATGGGGCAAAAAAAATATTTTTGTACACAAAAGGAACAGAAGGAAACCCTAGCCAAGAATTGCGTGATATGCTAAAATACATGGAGAAAACGACAGAAGATAATGTGACGAATCAGGATATTGCAAATATTCATAAACTTGTCCGCAAGGTAAAGTGGGACAGAAAGGTGGGGATTAGTTACATGAAATCGTGGGAACGTGAGAGCATCGCGCGGGATGAAGGCAGGATAGAAGGAAGGATAGAAACAATATTAGAACTTCTTGGTGATATTGGAGAGATTTCGTCAGAACTGGAAGAGAGGATTGCAGAAGAGGAGAATCGTGAAGTTTTGAAACGGTGGACGAAGCTTGCTGCGCGGGCAGATAGCATTGCAGAGTTTGAGAGAGAGATGTGAGGTGGCGGTATTCGCCCGCTGATTTGGAAAGATATATTGTGAGTTAACGAAGGGAGAAGATAGAAATGAGCAAAATCGGAATTTTTATGGCAGACGGATGTGAGGAGATAGAAGGACTTACCGTAGTGGATGTGGTGCGCCGGGCAAAGATGGAGATTGTGACAATTTCTGTTACCGGGAAGAAGGAAGTGACCGGTTCACATAATGTGACGTTTTTTGCGGATGCACTTGCGTCGGAAGTGAACTATGATGAGCTGGATGGAATCGTTCTGCCGGGCGGTATGCCGGGAACCTTAAACCTTGGTGCGGATGAGACTGTAAATAGAGTGATTAAGGAATTTGCCGCAGCAGGAAAATTGGTGTGCGCAATCTGTGCCGCACCGAGTGTGCTTGGAGCAGCGGGAATCCTTGAAGGGAAGCATGCGACCTGTCATCCGGGCTTTGAAGAGAAATTAATCGGTGCGACTACCAGCGAGGACGAGGTTGTGGTTGACGGTAACATCATTACCAGCCGAGGTATGGGAACCGCGATTGCCTTTGCGCTCTCCATTGTGCGTTACTTCAAGGATGATGCAGCAGTGGAAGAGATAAAAAAAGGGCTTGTGTACCGGGCATAGGACTTGGATAAAAAAGAAAACGTGTCACATCAACAGATTGACTGCTGACGTGGCACGTTTTTTGCGTCAAAGACGGCAAATGTTATTTGCGGCAAACGTTATTTACCTGACATCTGCTCTTCCTGCTTCATGATCATTTTTTTGACCATCTCGCCACCGATGCTACCTGCCTGTGCAGAAGTTAAGTCGCCGTTGTAACCCTCTTTTAAAGGCACACCGATCTCACTTGCAACTTCCTGTTTGAAGCGATTCATTGCTTCCTTTGCCTGTGGTACAGCCATCTGGCTTGTGTTAGAACTAGAATTGTTCGTTCCGCTCATTGGTTTTTACCTCCATACATATCTCTTGATTTTCTGCGGTAAGCCCGCATGCTTTTTTAGGAGTACAATAATGATTACTGTAAGTCCTAATCCTATTATTTACAGGCGATAAAATATTATGTTGGTAAATTTTGAGAATTTTCTTGACAATTCAAAAAACATCTGCGTATACTATCTCTTGTAAGACAACATATGAGCTAAAATTTAAGGAAAGAGAGGTAAAAATTATGATTAAGCTTAGAGTCGTGAACAAATTTACAAACATGAATATGAATCATAGTATTACCTCGATGGTGTTTGCTTATCAGCGTTGACGTTACATCGCCATGTATGGGAGCGGAGCAGATAGTATATTCTGATAGATAAGACCGTGGTAATCCTATGGAGTACCACGGATTTTTTTATTAATGCATAAAAGAGCCCGTGAGGGCTCTTTTATTATTCCATAGGAAAGACCTTGTTGAATTAACGTAATAAAGTAATGGGATTTCCTATGGAATAAAAAGCACTGCGCGCATAGATGCGCAGCTGTCGCGCAGCGCCATATATGGCGCGGAACGATTCTATCGGGATGGGACATCGAGGAAGAGGCAAAAGGGAGGAGTTTGGGATTGGATTATAAACAAATATTAGAGCAGCAGCTAGCAACTGATTATGATTGCAGCATAGCTGAGGTGCAGGGAACAGAGAATATTTTTCGGATATACAAAGAAAATGAGAACGCGCGCCCGGTAGGGGAAGAAGGCTGTGGATTTAAGCTGGCGTGTGTAAACGAAAAACTGTTGGTTATGGCAGAAGCCCCATTATTGGAATGGTGCAAAGAGAAACTTGCGAATGTAAGGGGAACATGGATGTCAGAACCTGCAAATTTGATTCGACTTCATGAGAAGCTGAAGGAGTATGGGCAGAGTCTCGCAGACGCACATCATTACTATATTCCGGCGGAAAATGCAAAGAAGCCGGAACATCGATTTGATGTGAGATGGTATGAAAAAGAAGAAATCAAGAGGTTTGAAGGTGATGAGCGATTTGATGAGGCATTACTTTTTGATGAAGAAACACCGGATATGTTGGCGGTTTGTGCGATGAAGGGTGAAACGATTCTTGGAATGGCCGGCGCGACGGCTGACACCCCAATGATATGGCAGATTGGAGTCAATGTGACGGAGGAAGGAAAAGGTCTTGGTGTCGGTACCTATGTGACTGCTCTGCTGAAACAGCGCGTATTGGAAGCGGGAAAAATGCCGATTTACAGTACGGTGGAGAGTCATATCAAGTCTCAGAAGGTAGCGCTTGCCGCGGGATTTGTCCCGGCATTTTATGAAATTTTTTCAAAAAAGGAGTCTTAAAGAGGCTCTTGACAAAAGGAGGAGCTAGAAAGTGAAAAAGTTGTATACGTATGTAGGCCGTTATTGGTATGGATACCTATTTGCAATCGGGTCCATGGTAGCAGCAATTATATTAGATATGTTGTATCCAAAGATTACGCAAAGCATCGTGGATGATGTCATTCTCGGAGGCAGATTAGAACTGCTGACAAAACTGTTAATCGGCATTGTAATTTGTGGAATCGGCAGATGTATTTTTGGATATTGCAAGGAGTTTACGTTTGATGTATTGGCATCCAAAATCGGTTCGCAAATGCGAAAAGATTTGTTTGACCATATTCAGTCCTTGTCCATGAACTATTTTCAGGATACCAATACGGGAGAGCTGATGGCACGCGTCAAAGATGACGTCGATAAAATTTGGAATGCCATGGGTTATGTGGGAATGCTCGTAATCGAAGTGGTGATTCATGTCACTATGGTGCTGTACTGCATGTTTACATTGAATTGGAAGCTGGCGTTCGTGCCGCTTGGCACGATGATTGTCTGCGGTGCGGTAGCGGTCATTATGGAGCGAAAACTCGATAAGATTTATGAGGAAATCAGTGAGGAAAATGCAGTATTGACTACGGTTGCTGAGGAAAATCTGGCGGGCGTGCGTACGGTAAAAGCATTTGCCAGAGAAAAACATGAGATAGAAAAGTTCCTGTCACATAACAACCGATACTATGAACTGAATATCAGTCAGTCCAAGGTTCTGGTAAAGTATTATCCGCTGTTTCAGTTTGTGGGAAAACTTCTTCCGGTATGTACGACTATTCTGGGTGGCATTTTTGTTATGAATGGAAATATGACACTCGGAGCGTTGGTGGCATTCGTGGAATATAGCAGAAACTGTACCTGGCCGATGGAGATGATGGGATGGCTGACAAATGATGTGTCCTCTGCAGTTGCCTCCTACAAAAAGATTCGCAAAATTTATGGCGAAGAGGCGGAGATTAAGGACAATGAACAGCCGGTATGCTTAGAACAGGTGCAAGGCGCTATTTGCTTTGAAAATGTGTCTTTTTCATTGGAGGATAAGGAAATATTAAAGGATATCAGCTTTTCTGTTCCGGCAGGAAAAACGCTTGGAATTATGGGGGCGACCGGTTCGGGAAAATCTTCCATTATCAACTTGCTGCATCGTTTTTACGATGCGACAAAAGGTTCGGTAAAGGTTGATGATGTGGATGTACGAAACTTGAGTTTAAAGCAGTTGCGCAGTAATGTTGCGGTTGTGCTTCAGGATGTTTTCCTTTTCTCGGATACCATTGAGGAAAATATCAAGATGGGACAGCGTAAGAAGCTTCCGATGGAGGAAGTCAGACTGGCCGCAGAACATGCCAAGGCGCGCGGGTTTATTGAAAAAATGGATGAACAGTATGAGACGGTGATTGGAGAGCGCGGGGTAGGCCTTTCCGGTGGACAGAAGCAGCGTATCAGCATTGCGCGTGCGCTGGCAAAACACAGTCCGATTCTGGTGTTGGACGATTCCACTTCTGCACTCGATATGGAGACGGAGCATGAGATTCAAAAGATGTTAAACACCTTGGAAGATACTACAAAGGTTATCATTGCACATCGTATCTCTGCGGTGCGCCATGCAGATGAAATCATCTATCTGGAAGACGGAAAAATCGCAGAGCGCGGCACACATGAGGAGTTACTTGCAAAGAAAGGGCTGTACTATCAGACTTATATGGCACAGTATTCCGCGTAAGCAATGAGCAGCGCCCGCGGAAACGAAGAAAGCCTGACTGCTTGCAGGCAAGGATTTCTTCGATGACGTGGATGCGGCGAATGCCGCGAAACGAGAGAGCTGAAAGCTCTCGAGTGTTGCGCTGCGGAGAAGATGAGAATGCAGGGATGCGGCGAATGCCGCGAAACGAGAGAGCTGAAAGCTCTCGAGTGTTGCGCTGCGGAGAAGAAAAAATTTGAGAGGAGAATTGTCGTGGCAGTTAATTCTTATAGAGAAGACGAATTTATGGAAAACACCGACAAAAAGAAAATCTTGCGCCGGTTATTTTCCTACTTACTGGAGTATAAAAGTATACTGCTCGCCGTACTTTTTTGTATGGGTGTGACAGTAGCCATTTCGCTAGTCAATCCGCTCTTGATTGAGGAAGCAATCGACCATTATATAGCGGATTCTGATTTTAGGGGCTTATTAAAGCTTGGATTATTTGCATTACTTTTAAATATTGTTTTCATCGTAATGGTGAAAATACGAATGTATGTAATGGCAATGGTATCAAACAAAATTTTGCTAAAGATACGGCAGGATTTGTATGAACATATCCAGACCTTATCGTTTGCATTTTTTGACAGCAGACCAACCGGAAAGATTCTTGCAAGAATCATTGGCGATGTAAACTCGCTGAAGGATGTGCTTGTAAATGTCGTGACGACATTGATTCCGGAGTTTGTGACCGTTGCAGGTGTTGTGATTATTATGCTTGTGAAGGATTGGCGGCTTGCGTTAGCGTCGCTTAGCACCATCCCGCTGATGATTGCGGGAATCTGGTTTGTGCAGACTGCATCCCACAAGCGCTGGCAGATTTTTCGTAAGAAATCTTCCAATCTGAACGCGTATGTACATGAAGATATCGCCGGCATGAACGTGGTACAGAGCTTTGGTGCAGAAGAGGAAACCAGAGAGATTTTTGGCAATTTGACGGATGAACATCAGCAGTCGTTTGTGGATGCGGTTATTTACGCGGATATGTTTGGTCCGGTCGTTGATTTCTGCTGGGGAATCGGTGCGATGATGCTGTACCTGGTGGGCGTGCGGTTCATAGGTGGCGAGACGGTTTCAGTCGGGCTTTTGGTGGCATTCGGAACGTATATTAATATGTTCTGGAATCCGATTATGAACCTGAGTAATTTTTATAACAATCTGGTGACGAATCTGACAGCGGCAGAGCGAATCTTTGATATACTGGATACAGAGGCGGATATTGTGGATGCGGATGATGTTGTCGAATTACCGGAGGTAAAAGGAGAGGTGGAATTTTCACATGTAAGCTTTACCTATGATAAAGGCACTCCGGCAGAGACAAAGGTGTTAGAGGACGTCAGCTTTTCGGTAAAACCGGGAGAGACGATTGCACTTGTCGGCCCGACGGGAGCGGGAAAGACGACGATTGTGAACTTAATTAGCCGTTTTTATGATATTGAAGAAGGCGTGATTACCATTGATGGTTATGATTTGACCAAGGTGTCGATTCACAGTCTGCGGCAGCAGATGGGTGTTATGACACAGGATAATTTTATTTTCCACGGAACCGTGCGCGAGAATATCCTGTACGGAAAGCTCGATGCGACCGAGGAAGAGATGATTGCGGCGGCGAAGGCAGTCAACGCACATGACTTTATCATGAAAATGGAAAAAGGGTATGATACCGAGTTGAAGGAGCACGGCGCAGGGCTTTCCATCGGACAACGCCAGTTGATTGCATTTGCACGAACCATGGTGTCTATGCCCAAAATTTTGATTTTGGACGAAGCAACTTCCAGTATCGATACACATACGGAGATTCTCGTGCAGAAAGGTATCGAAGCACTACTGTCCGGTCGTACCAGTTTTGTTATCGCGCATCGTCTGTCTACGATTCAGAATGCGGATCGTATCTTTGTCATTGACCAGGGAGGCATCCTAGAGCAGGGAAGCCCGGCAGAGTTGATGGAAAAGAAGGGCGCATATTATCGGCTTTATATGAAGCAGTTTGAAGGAGTGGCGTAGGATGATTACTTTTGTGACAGATTCTGATAAGAAAGCGAGTATAGCATCGGATATTTTGCATCAGCTTCCGGAGTGGTTCGGTTTGCCGGAGAGTACAAAGACATATATTGAAGATAGCAAAGAGCTACCGTTTTGGGCTTGCTTTGAGGCGGAGAAACCTGCGGGGTTTCTTGCATTAAAAGAAACGAGCCCATATACCGTAGAAATTTACGTGATGGGTGTGCTGAAAGAAAAGCATAGAAGCGGAATCGGTTCATTGCTGGTTCAGGAATGTGAGGCGTATGCCAAGGAAAAAGGTTATGAATTCCTTCAAGTCAAGACAGTACAAAAAGGGCATTATGAGGAATACGACCGGACAAATGCTTTCTATGAGCGGCTGGGATTTCGGGAACTTGAGTGTTTTCCAACCTTATGGGATGCGTGGAATCCGTGCCAGATTTATGTAAAAACAGTGAAATGAGAGGATGGTTACAATGTCATTAGAAAAAGCAAAAGAGCATTTAAAAAAGTATGGAATGGACGAAAGAATTATGGAATTCCCGGTTTCTTCCGCAACGGTAAAAGAGGCAGCGGAAGCGTTAAGCTGCAGTGAGGCAGAAATTGCAAAAACACTGGGATTTGTGGTAAATGAGGAGGCAATCTTAATCGTGACTGCCGGAGACCAGAAAATAGATAATTCCAAATATAAAGCACAGTTTCATACAAAAGCCAAAATGATTGCATTTGAAGATGTTGAAAACATTGTGGGACATGAGGTTGGCGGTGTCTGCCCTTTTGGAATTCCTGACAATGTGACGGTTTATCTGGATGTTTCACTAAAAAGATTTGACACGGTCTATCCTGCCTGCGGCAGCCATAACAGCGCGATAAAATTAGCGATTGCTGAATTGGAACAGGCGTCTGAGTATGAGGCTTGGATAGATGTATGCAAAGCGATTTAATAAGGAAGAGAGGAAAACTGAGATGACAAGAGTAGAACGTACAGAGCAGTTTTTAAAAGAATCTTTTCAAAATAGCACATATTTCGCAGTACACCGGAGTGAAATGGATTATCGCCTCGAACATTCTTACCGTGTTGCCAATATCGCAAAGAAAATAGCACAAGAGGAAGGCATGGATGTAGAGGGGATGGTAATCGCAGGACTTCTGCACGATGTCGCCTACTGCGAAGAATTTCAGGGAGAAGATGGATGGCTCAATCATGGAAGGAAATCTGCGCAGATTGCACGACCGTTTTTGGTGGATATGGGTCTTCCTAATGAACTGGTACAGGAGATATGCTATGGAATCGCAATTCATGTGGACGATAAGGCAGATTTCCCGGGAGAAAAGACTGCCGTTGCCGAAACAGTTGGAGATGCGGATAATATAGACCGTTTTGATGCATATCGCATTTATGAAGGGCTGCAATATACAAAGTTTAGCGAACTGTCATTGGAAGAAAAGACAGAGAAGGTGAATGAAACACTTGCTAAATTAGAAAAGTACGAGCACTTGGAATTGGGAACCAAAACAGCAACAGAAATGTGGAAAGAAAAAATTGGGTTCCAGAAAGAATTTTATCAGAGATTGCGCGGACAGATGCTGCATAGCAAATTTATAGATAAATGAATATGGGAGAAGGGGAAAAAACATGAAAGATGTTTTTCTTGTATACAATACGAGTTGCTTTTATGAAATTGTCATCTTAAATTACTTCATGAGCGTTACAAATTGTAACGTTGTGTTTTGCTCGCCGGATGGCGAACCAATCCGCACGATGGAGGGATATTCGGTAAATGTGGATACCTCGTTAGACAAGATAAGTTTGGACGAGGTAAGAAGCTTTATCGTGCCCGGCGGAAATGTGTCTGTAATTAATAACGAAACAGTGAAAGACGTCCTTGTGAAGCTGAGAGGGAAGCAAGCTCTGATTGCCGGAATCTGTGCAGGCGTGGATGTGTTGGAGGAAGCCGGTATTCTGGAAGGTATTAAATCACCACATTCCACCGATGTGGATGTGATGAATGATCATCATGTGATTACCTCGCGTGCCAATGGCTACGTGGATTTTGCGATAGAGGTCGCAAAGGAGTTAGATCTGTTTGAAAATGAAGCGGACTTGCAGGAGACAATCGATTTCTGGAAGTATCATAAGAGGATGCAGTAGAGGAAAGTGTGTATGCGCTGACGGCGGTGTGCTGCGCAGATGAAGGAGGTATGTATGGTTGCAAAAGTAGTAATCGATAATATTTCAAAAAATGATTTGATTCCCGAGTGGGGACTTTGTATTTACATTGAGCATGATGGGCACAAGCTTTTGCTGGATACCGGTGGGAGCGGAAAATTTGCAGAGAATGCCAAGTCACTTGGAATTTCGTTAGAAGAAATTGAATACGGCGTTTTATCTCATGCACATTATGACCATGCGGATGGCTTGGCAACTTTTTTTGAACAGAACAGGAAAGCCTCCTTCTATCTGCGGGAAGGTGCCGCGGAAAACTGCTACGGAAAAAAGTGGATTTTTCACAAGTACATAGGGATTCAAAAGGGAATTTTGAAAAAGTATCAGGAGCGTATCGTATATGCAAAGGGTGATTATGAACTTTTTCCCGGCGCATATTTAATTCCGCATAAGACGCCGCGATTGGAAGCAATCGGAAAAAGGGCGAACATGTATGTGAAGAACGGGCATAGATGGTGTCCGGATGCTTTTAGTCATGAGCAAAGCCTCGTACTTTTTACAGAAAAGGGCTTGGTTATTTTCAATAGTTGTTCGCATGGCGGCGCGGATAATATTATCAAAGAAGTTGCCGAGACATTTCCGGGAGAGCCGATGTATGCGCTGATAGGCGGATTTCATCTGTTTATATCGCCGGAGGAGGATGTGCGGGCGCTGGCAGAGCGGATTCGTGCGACCGGTATACAGAAAGTGATTACCGGACACTGTACCGGAAAGCGGGCGTATGGAATTTTAAAAGAGGAACTCGGCAACTGTGTGGAGCAGATGTACACGGGATTTGAGATTACGGTGTGACAATAAATGAGAGATAAGCGGAGATTATACGAGAAGGATACTGTGAGGTGCGCATGAAATTAAAAAATAGTCTGATTGTCGTGGAAGATATTGAGAAGTCCAAAGCATTTTACCGGGAGCTGTTCGGCTTGGACGTAGTGACTGATTTCGGGGAGAATGTGATTTTAACCGAGGGCTTAGTGTTACAGGAGCGTAAGACGTGGGAACGCTTTGTAGGGAAAAAGGTTGCGTATGGCGGTTGTGATGCAGAGCTTTACTTTGAGGAAAATGATTTGGATTTTTTCTTGGAGCGTTTGGAGAAGTATGGAGAGCCAATCGAATATGTAAATGAATTGATGGAGCACGATTGGGGACAACGTGTGATTCGTATCTATGACCCGGATAAGCATGTCATTGAGATTGGCGAAACAATGGACTATGTGGCGCGCAGATTTCTAAAAATGGGAATGACAGCAGAGCAGGTATCGGCAAAGACGCAGTTGCCGCTTGCACAGGTGAAAGAGATACTGGAACGGGACTGACAGACAAGGAGGACAGATATGATTTTTGAACCGAGAAAGATACAGACGAAAGACGGACATGAGGTAATTCTTAGAAATGCAGATGAGAGCGATGCGGCAGCGCTGCTCCATTATTTAAAAGCAACAGCGGGGGAAACGCGGTTTCTTTTGCGAGAACCGGAGGAAATTACGATTACTTTGGAACAGCAGGAAGCATTTTTGCGTGGAAAAAAGGAAGCAGAACGGGAACTTATGTTGATAGCAGAGTTGGATGGAGAACATGTAGGAAATTGTTCGGTGGCTTCGCTTGGCAATTACCAAAGATATCAGCATCGCTGCAGTGTGGCGATTGCACTGTATCAGAAGTATTGCGGGCTGGGAATCGGAAAGCAGATGCTTGGCACAGTGCTTGAGGTGGCAAAGGAGTTGGGATATGAACAGGCAGAGCTTGAGGTGGTGACAACAAATGCGCCGGCAATTCATTTGTATCAAAGTCTGGGGTTTGAAATTTATGGAGAATTGAAGCATAGCATGAAGTATCAGGATGGAACTTATGCGGATGATTATATGATGAGGAAAGTGCTATGAATTGAGGGGAGATAAGGGGGAAGGTACTTGAAAGATGAAATTGTAATTTTTGAGACGGATGATAAAAGAGTTTCTTGCCGGTAAAAGTAGAAAACGAGACGGTGCGGCTGACGCAGGCGCAAATTCGGATTTGTGGAGAAGCAAATACGGACAAATAAGCGAAAACCGTCGAAAGAACCGTAACTGATGAGCAATTAGTACGGATGAAAAAAGTAAAAGCAATAAAATAACCGTAACTGATGAACAATTAGTACGGATGAAAAAAGTAAAAGCAATAAAAGAACCGTAACTGATGAACAATTAGTACGGATGAAAAAAGCAAAAGCAATAAAATAACCGTAACTGATGAACAATTAGTACGGATGAAAAAAGTAAAAGCAATAAAATAACCGTAACTGATGAGCAATTAGTACGGATGAAAAAAGTAAAAGCAATAAAATAACCGTAACTGATGAACAATTAGTACGGATGAAAAAAGCAAAAACAATAAAATAACCGTAATTGAGAGAAAAACAGTACGGACAAAAAGTTAAATACATAAATAAAGCTGGATTTGGTTGGTAATGCGATGTATTTTCGCGTGGATATGTCTGTTTATGGGGGAACTACCAGTAAACAATATAGTTCATCTGAACATTGCTTGTAGAAGCGTGCAACTTAGAATTTGAGAAGGAGATATGTATATGATGAATAAGAATATCACAATTCGTCCAGAAGAACATAAAGATTATAAGAGTATTATTTCTCTAATTCTGCGTTCGTTTCAAGAGGGAACAGACTACTCTGATGGAACTGATATTATTGCATTAGTAGAGGAAATCAGAGATTCGAAATATTATATTCCAGAATTGTCTTTTGTTGCAGAATTAGATAACAAGGTGGTAGGACACTTTTTGTTTTCAAAATTTCCACTATCACCTACAAGAGAAGGTGGACATGATGACACAAATTCTGGAATTGTTATGTTAGCACCTGTTTCTGTTCATGCAGATTATTTTCGTAAGGGAATTGGAACTGCTATGCTTAACATGGGAATCGAGAAAGTGAGAGAACTGGGCTATAAGGGAATAACCGTTGAGGGGAATTTTAACTTTTATAATCAAGTTGGATTTAAAACATCATCTGAATATAATATTTTCCCAACAAGTGGATGGCCAATGGAAGAACCCCGATGCATGATGTGTCAGGAGACATATGAAGGTTCATTGGATGGCATACATGGTTATATCGTTTATGACATGTATTTCAATGCATAAAGTTACGGGTTATCGAGTAGCAGGGCGACCGAATCACTACCTATAATGCGGTTGCTACCCTTCCCTTGATAAACAGCAATTTGTATAATTCTAATGTCAAAGAAAAGAATTTGTGGGGCGATGATATGGTAAAACTTATTATACTTAGAGGAAATTCAGCTAGTGGAAAAACCACAATAGCCAAAGAATTACAACGAAGATTTGGCAGGAACACTATGCTTATTTCACAAGATGTAATTCGAAGAGATATGCTTAGAGTCAAAGATGGAGAAAATACACCTGCATTGCCACTTATGAAAGAGCTTTTAATTTATGGCAGTAACCATAGCGATATTGTTATTTTAGAAGGCATTATGTATGCAGATTGGTATAAATCCTTGTTTGAGCTGGCTATTCAATTATATGGTACAAGCGTATATGCATACTATTTTGATATACCTTTTGAAGAAACATTAAAACGACACCAAACAAAGCCTAATTGCAATGATTTTGGGGAGGAAGCAATGCGTAGGTGGTGGCGAGAAAAGAATTTTTCTGATGTATTAAATGAAGTTAGCATTACATCTGAAAGAGATATGGAAAGTATTGTTAGCGATATTTGTAATACTGTTTTAAACGATGAAATCCCAAGTTGTCGGGAACATTTTTTTACGAAAAAGGGGAAATAAAATGATAAGTTACAGAGAATTCGATTCCTCGCTTCTGGAATCGGTAAAAAGCATATTTGAAAAAGAGCATTGGAATGCCTACCTGCGTGACGATGAAAAACTAAAGCGCGCATTCGACAATTCGCTTTATGTATTGGGAGCATTTGAAGATGACCGATTAATTGGTTTTGCGCGTTGTGTGGGAGACGGTGAGCATATTTTAATAGTACAGGATTTAATTGTGGAACCGGAACATCAGAAACAGGGGATAGGAACCCACCTTTTTAAGGCTGTGTGGGAAAAGTATGCCGACGTTCGGATGTTTCAGGTGGTTACCGATATCGAAGATGAGGTGGACAACCATTTTTACCAGTCGTTTGGTATGAAGAAGTTAGAAGAAGGAGATATGGTGAGCTATTTCAGACCATAAGGGGGAGAAAATACAATGAAATTGAAGATAGCGTTGCTTCAGTTAATGCCGGAAGGAAGCTTAAAAGATAATATGGAAAAGGGGATTGCCGCCTGCAAAGAGGCGAGCGAGCGCGGAGCGGACATTGCACTGTTCCCGGAAATGTGGAGCAATGGATATGACATTCCTAAGAGTTTAAATGTTCTAAAGGGAATGGCAATCGCCGCAGACAGTGAATTTGTCAATGCTTTTCAGAAGCTTGCAAAGGAACTTAAGATGGCAATCGGAATCACGTACTTAGAACAGCATGAGCCGTTTCCACGGAATACGATTTCCCTGTTTGACAGAAATGGGAATCTGGTATACTGCTATGCCAAAGTTCACACCTGCGATTTTGGGGAGGAAGCAAGATTAGATCCGGGGGATGAGTTTTTTGTGGGAGATTTGGAAACAAAGAGCGGCTGCATTAAGGTGGGTTCTATGATTTGCTATGACAGAGAATTTCCGGAAAGCGCCAGAATCCTAATGCTAAAGGGAGCGGAACTCCTTCTTGTTCCCAACGCCTGCCCGATGGAGATAAACCGGCTTTCGCAGCTTAGAGGAAGAGCATATGAAAATATGCTTGCGATAGCCACTTGCAATTATCCTGCAAATCAGCCGGATTGCAATGGTCATTCTACGTTATTTGACGGTGTGGCATACTTGCCGGAACTTCCGGATTCAAGGGATACCTGTGTTTTTGAAGCCGGTGAGGAAGAAGGAATATTTATGGTTGAACTTGATGTTGATATGCTGCGTGAGTATCGCGAACAAGAGGTACACGGAAATGCATACAGGAGACCGCAAAAATATGGAATACTTCTTGAAGAAACGGTTGAGGAACCATTTGTAAGGAAGGATGCAAGGAGATAAAAAGGTTGCGCCAATAAGAGCATATAGTTTGTTTGATGTGGGGGGGAAGGATGATAAAAGAATGTAGCCTAAGTGATTGCGAGGAACTTTACAATTATCAGAGGAAAATAGAGGCACCTTATATGTTTGAGACAGGATTTGAAGATTGGAAAGCCTCGATGTTTTTTGATGTAGATGGTGAAGGGCGTACATTGTTCCGTGAAATAAAGACCATGGTTGCATACGATGGCAATAGAATCGTTGGGTATATTCAATATGGTAACACGGCGTTTGGATTTGATGATTCGGGCGAAATATCAGATCAGGTATCGCACCCAATTATTCGAATGCTTTATTTCGATGAGGATTATGAGAAGGACGGTACCGGATTACTGCAGATGGCATTGGATTACTTTCATGGGGAAAGCAAAATATATGCATTTTTTCATTATTTTGGGATGTCTTGCTATGCGAGACATGGAAAGCTGTTTGAAAAATACGATGATATCCAAAGTCTGCTGAAAAAGCACGGTTTTGTGGTAGAACATGAAAATGTGTACTACGCATCAGAAATAAAAGATATATCAGATTCTGAAATTGAAGTTATATGGAAAGAACAAACCTCCGGCGGACAGCAGTCGGCGGAATTTCGCTGGAAAGGAAAATGTATTGGTGAATGCGAAATTCATTATATCGGAAGTGGTGAAATTGCATATTTAAGGTGGATACATATCAATGATGATTTGCAGAACAACGGACAGGGCAGTAAATGTATGGGCGGACTAAGGGCGTCATTGAAGAAAATGGGAATAAAAAAACTAGACACCGATACGGCTATCAATAATGTAAGGGCACAGCATTATTATGAAAAAAACGCTTTTGTAAAATGCGGCATCACAAAAAGTTTTTACAAAGAATGTTAATAGAACGGGGAAGGTGCATGATGCTTGCGAATAAAATAAAAATCAACAATATTCCTGCACTTGTGTGGGGAGAAAAATCAGACAAAGTGTACTTGTGTGTACATGGAAAAATGTCTTCGAAAGAATCGGCAGAGACTGTTGCAAAAATTGCGGAAGAAAAGGGGTATCAGGCGATAAGCTTTGATTTACCCCGGCATGGAGAACGAGTGGACGAGGATGCCCGATGCGACATCTGGAATGGAATGCATGATCTTTCAATCATCGCAGACTATGTTTGGGAAAATTGGAAAGAGGTATCCTTATACGCATGCAGCCTTGGAGCATACTTTAGTTTAAATACATATGGGAATCGCAATATCAGGAAATGTCTTTTTCAATCCCCTATTGTGGATATGGAATATTTGATTTGGCAGATGATGCGGTGGTTTGATGTTTCGGAAGAGCGGCTTTCCCGGGAAAAAGAAATAGATACGCCGATTGATACTATGACATGGGATTACTACCAATATGTAAAAGCACATCCAATACAAGAATGGGACATTCCAACCTGCGTTCTTTTCGGGGGGAAAGACAATCTTCAGTCATTGGAAGTTATAAAAAAGTTTGCGGATAAATTTCATTGTTCGTTAACGGTAGCAGAAAATAGCGAACATCCATTTATGGGAGAGGGAGATGCGCAGATTGTTAACCGGTGGTTGAAGCATAACATATGAAGGAGGGAAGGCACATGTTTCTAAAAGAAGACAATACATACAATGATATTCGTGAAAAATCGCTTTTACAATGGTTGGATGAAATGGAGCATCATGAAGATGTTGCGGTTCGTGGTGGTGTAAAGCTGTGCAGGGAATACCTACAGTATCTTAAGGAGAAGAATGAGAAGTTAAAAGAAGAAAATGAGCTTAAGAATTTCTATCTTAAAAAGATGGTAAAAAGAGAGAGGGAACAAGGAAAATAGCATATGGAAATGATTGAGACAGAAAGATTGATATTAAGAAATTTCGAGGAGAGCGATTATGAGGACGTTTTTGAATTTCTTTCTCAAAGAAAGGATGATGAGTTTGAAGCATATCCGGATATTACATATGAAAACGGACGAGAGCATCTGGCATATAGAATTCACAGTGATGAGTTTGTTGCGATTCAGTTAAAGGAGACGGGGAAAATTATAGGAAACGTGTATTTTGGCAATCGCGATTTTGAATCGAGGGAACTCGGCTATATCGTGAATAAGAATTATCAGCGCAAAGGCTATGCAAAAGAGGCAATTACAGAAGTCTTAAAAGCGGCATTTGCGGGCGGAGTGCACAGAGTGTTTGCTGAATGTGCTCCAAGAAACGAATGCTCATGGAGACTTCTTGAGAATCTGGGTTTTTCAAGAGAAGCATTCTTTAAGCAGAATGTCTATTTCAAAAAAGACGAGAACGGAAAACCTGTGTGGCAGGATACTTATGTGTACTGTTTGTTGGCGAAATGTGAGTCGGAAGATTAGGGTTTTTGATATGGAGATGTGAGATGGCAAAAAAGAAAAGGGAACATATTGTTTTTGACCAAATGCTTAAAACGAAAAAGAATATTCCATTTTCCAAGGTGAATAAGCAAAGCATCAAAAAATACGAGGTGTGGGGGAGAAATGAAAGAAATTACGGTAAGAAACGAGTTGAAGAATGAATATAGAGCAGTCGAGGAACTGACAAGAGAAGCGTTTTGGAATTTACATGCGCCGGGATGCAATGAACATTATTTAGCGCATGTGTTGCGTGACCATAAGGATTTTATACCGGAGCTTGACTTGGTAGCGGAATTAGACGGCAAGATTGTTGGAAATGTCATGTATACCAAAGCAAAGTTGGTAGACGAAGATGGCAATGAAAAGGTGGTTTTGACATTTGGACCAATCAGTGTCTTGCCGGAATATCAGAGGAATGGGGTAGGAAAAACGTTATTAGAACATTCCTTTGACAAAGCAGTGGAATTAGGATATGACGCGATTGTGATCTTTGGGCATCCGGGGAATTATGTGTCTCGTGGCTTCAAGAGCTGCAGAAAATATAATATATGCGTAGGAGATGACTATTATCCTACGGCGATGCTCGTAAAAGAGCTGAAGCCGGATGTTTTCGACGGAAGAAAATGGGTTTATCATGAAAGTCCGGCTTATGAAATCAGTGAGGAAAAAGCAGAAGAGTTTGACAGCATGTTTGAACCAAAAGAGAAGCAATATCAAACAAGTCAGGAAGAATTCTATATTTACAGTCATTCTTCTATTCACTGATGTGTAAAACGCGCGGAAAAACCGGTTATTATCTTGAAAAGATGGGAGAGGGAGGGTAACTATGAATTTAACATTCCATAACCCGGGGATTGACGATATGATACAGAATATTCTGGTGTTTCAATCAGAGGCTGAAACAGCGTTTTGGTCAGATTCGCTTTACTATTTTTATCCTCAATTAGACAAAGAGTATGTATTTACCCATATTTTTTTGATATGAAAGTGGAGGGGAAACTTGTTCTCGAAACGCTGGATGAGATGTATCGGAAACAAGACATACGAACATTTATGAAAAATGGTTATGCATTCTGTATGGATTACGAAAGAGAAATCAGAAGACATATCGAGATGTCAGAGCAAGGAAAATAGGGAGTAAAAAGTTATGATAAGACCATATGAGGAAAGCGATTTAGCACAATGTGCAAAGATTTTTAGACAAGCATTTTCGGAGGAAGACTGGGGATGTGCATGGACGCAGGAGCGAGCAGAGTTGTATCTTTCAGATTATGTCAACAACCCTAAGTTTGTCGGATTTGTATCAGAGGATGCGGTGTAATTGATGGGGCGATTTTTGCCTGTAAAAAGGTTAGTTGGAATAATGATGAAACCTATGTAGACGATTTGATTGTAAATCCGAAGAAACAACGTTCAGGTATAGGAAAAGAACTTGTGGACACTCTTAAAGATTACAGTAAAGAAAATGGGCTTGCCGGAATCGTTCTTTATACACATGAACAAGCACCGGCAAAACGATTTTATGAAAAGAATGGATTTCAGTTATCAGAAGGCGTTATCTGCATGTATTGGGTGTAAGGAGTGAGGAGATAACCGGCTATTGGCTTATAGGATGGTGCAAAATGATAAAGAAATATAAGTTTGGTTTGGATATATGGGGATTATTAATCTTCTTAATTATTATGGCCCCGAATTTCATATGGTTTGCAGTTCCTGCTCCGAATGATGTTCTTAGGACAGAATCAGTTACGCCAATAATTGATGGAATTGCAAGCGTGTGCCAAGTGATTTTTGTGGCAGCACTTTGCATTGTGAAAAGAAGAGATGTTGAAAGAATAAAAGCAACGCCGCTTATTGTTATGGTGGGGGTATCAGTGGCTTTGTATTTTGTCGGCTGGATATTTTATTATATTGGTGTAGCGAACCCATTAATTATTCTATTGTTGACACTACCGCCTTGTGGTGCATTTATTTTATTTGCAGCAGACAGAAAGAATACAGTCGCTATGATACCTGCTGTTGGCTTCACTTTTTGCCATATAATATACAGCACTATTAATTTTATATTTTGATGGGAAATTCAAGTCTCCGGCCGGTTGGAGTATTTGAATTTATATATGGGAGAGATTACCTTGGAAACTAGAAAAGCAATATTTAACAGAAGAAGTTGTAGGGAATATACAGAGGAAAAGATATCGCGTGAGGTTTTAGAAGAAATATTGCATGCTGCATTTTCTGCACCGACGGCTGTGAATGCACAACCGTGGGAATTTGTTGTAATTGACGATGAAAGTATTTTGGCAAAATTAAGGAGTAAGCTTCCATTTGCAAATTATAAAGCACCTGCTGCAATCGTAGTATGTGGGAACAGCAATATTGGTTTAAAAGGACAAGATAAAGATCTTTGGATTTGTGATTGTTCTGCAGCGATGGAAAATATGCTTATATGCGCCACAGATATGGGGCTGGGAAGCTTATGGTGTGGGATTTTCCCGATTGGGTCGAGAATGCAGCAGGTACGTGACATATTGAAGATGCCAAAGAATGTTAATCCATTGGGGATGATGTATGTAGGACATCCTGTAAACCCAGTAATAGGAAGAAGTCGCTATAATGAAAAGGTTGTTTACTGGCAACAGTATGATCCTGATAGGAAACATCGAAAAAAAGACAAACCGGTAGTGGGACACTATTCGTAGAGGAAAAATTGAGCGGGATATTTATGCGCAAAAGAGGCGGTAACGTTAAATGGAATTCAAAAAGGCAGGCAGTACGGATGCCGAAGAGATCAGTAAACTTTATGATGATGTATGTGAATATTTAAGTGAGCATAAGAATTATCCGGGGTGGAAGAAGGGAATATATCCAACCATAGATGATGCAAATATGGGGATAAAGGAAAGTTCTTTATATGTTGCCAAAGATAATAACAGAATCGTTGGCACAATGATACTTCGGCATAAGCCTGAAGAAGGATACAAAAATGTTGAGTGGATGACAGACAATAATTATGAAAAGATTTATGTTGTTTATACGCTTGCGGTGCATCCGGATTTTATTGGATTAGGAATCGGAAAGAAGCTGCTTGATTTTGCAGAAGAACTTGCAAGGAAAGAGGGATGTATAAGTCTTAGACTGGATGTCGTGAAAGGAAATATTCCTGCTGAAAACTTATATAAAAAATGTGGATATAAGTATATAGGAACAACCAGTCTTGGTTATGAAGCGTATGGTCTTCCGTGGTATAATCTTTATGAAAAGGTTTTGGAACTAGGAAGTGAGTGTTGATTAACAAGATGGATGCAAGGATATAGAGAACTTGAATTTGTGGAGAATTAGAAAAATGAATAATGCTACGATAAAATTTGAAAGATTAGCAAAACAAAATTTCAATAAATATTCTTTAGATGCCTTTGTGCGTCATCAGGATGTAACGCAGTGTTGGCGAAATGTTGACGGAGAGTGGAAACTTCTGCCGATTAAATTTACGGAAGAATGGGATTTGGAAGAATGCAGAAGCATAGCAAAAAACATTTCTGAAAATCTGGATGAGAATATTTTAGGTTACGGTGCATTTGAGGATGGCACTTTGGTTGGATATATAACGATTGGAACTTACTTTTTTGGAAGCAGAGGGCAGTATGTTCAATTGGTGGAGTTCGAGGTCTCAGAAAATTTCAGAGGCAGAAAAATAGGAAAAAGGTTATTTGAACTGGGGTGTGATGCGGCTAGAACACTAAATGCAGAGAAATTATATATTTCTGCGCATTCTTCCAAGGAGTCACAGGCGGCTTACAAAGCACTTGGATGCGTTCATGCCAAGGAAATAAATGCGAAATTGGCAGAAGAAGAACCATGTGATGTTCAGATGGAATATGTGCTTTAGTTTATCGAGATGACGAGTGGAGACAAATTTGTGGAGGTGAATATATGAGAATTGGCGAAGTATGTCTAAACACAAACGATGTAGTAAAGCTTGCAAATTTTTATAAACAGTTGTTAGAAACAGATAATGGTAGTAATGCTGAGGTGCATCAAGCACTCATACCTTGATAATCAATTTGTTACTTATAGAACACACAAACTTACAGCAAGTGAAAAGTATAAGAAGCTTATATTGCCACTGGATGATATAAAAGAAATTACATGAAAATGGACAGGTTTTCCTATTGTAACATTTTATATGAAAAATGGTGAACTTTATAAAATGATTATCTTTAATAAATGGCGTTTTGATAAATGGTTTCAAGAATATAGTGGTAATTAGAAACAGACAATTTGAATTTTTAGAATTAATCAGTATTGACCGCGCTCTTTAGAATGAGGATGTAACGTACGGTTAAAAAACTAAAAAGGCAACTAATAACCGTACGGTCTAATTAACCAATAAGGTTATTTTTCAAGAAAATAAAATATTAACC
>JALEKJ010000065.1 GCA_022771695.1 Roseburia sp.
TCATTTGTTCGTAATTATCTTTGAATATTTCTTGTAGTATGTTCATGAAATAATTATAGAACAAAAAAGGCAAAAGAAAAACCTACCCCTCAAAGATTGAGGGGCAGGGGAGCTGAAGTGTCGAAGACACTATTTTTATTGCATTTTATTAGGAAATAAAATATAATAGTGAAATACATAAAATAAGATGGATGAAGTGGGTGATGTACATGGCAGATATTTCCTCAGAAGCAAAAAACTTAGAAGAGATGGAACAGATGGCGCGGGAAGAAGAGAGCACAATTATACCGACCAGAGATTTTGAGAGTCCTGAAAAGTTATATGAAGAACTGATTGCCAGCGTGCGCAAATATCATCCGTCTGCGGATATTTCGCTGATTGAGAAGGCATACCACATTGCTGAGAAGGCACACGAAGGCCAAGTGCGCAAGTCCGGTGAGCCATATATTATACATCCGCTCTGCGTGGCGATTATATTAGCTGATTTGGAGTTGGATAAAGAGACGATTGTTGCGGGGCTTCTTCATGATGTCTTAGAAGACACGATTATGACAGAGCAGGAGATTGCGGAGGAATTCAGCGAGGAAGTACTTCTGCTTGTGGATGGTGTGACCAAACTGCAGCATCTGCATCTGACCGACAACAAAATTAACGAAAAAGAAAAGTCGGCAGAGCGTCTTGAGATGCAGGCAGAGAACCTTCGTAAGATGTTCCTCGCGATGGCGAAGGATATCCGTGTCATTATGATTAAGCTGGCGGACCGTCTTCATAACATGCGTACCTTAAAGTACCAGTCCAAGGAAGGACAGATTCGCATTGCACGCGAGACGCAGGAGATTTATTGCCCGTTGGCGCAGCGTCTTGGTATTTCTAAGATTAAGATTGAGTTAGACGACCTTTCCTTAAAATATTTGGAGCCGGAGGCTTATTACGATCTGGTCAGACAGATTAACCAGCGCAAGAGTGTGCGCGAGGAATATATTCAGGGTCTGGTGGAAGAAGTGAGCGCGCACATTAAGGATGCCGGAATTTCGGCACAGATTGAGGGACGCGCAAAACACTTTTTCAGCATCTATAAGAAGATGGTGAATCAGGATAAGACATTGGACCAGATTTATGATTTGTTTGCAATCCGTATTATCGTAGATTCCGTAAAGGATTGTTATGCGGCACTTGGTGTGATTCATGAGATGTATAAGCCGATTCCGGGGCGCTTTAAGGACTATATTGCGATGCCGAAGCCGAATATGTATCAGTCGCTTCACACGACGCTGATTGGACCTACCGGACAGCCGTTTGAGATTCAGATTCGTACCTACGAAATGCACCGGACTGCTGAGTATGGAATTGCTGCGCATTGGAAATACAAAGAAGCGAGTAACAACGGCGGTGCAGCGGTACCGATGACGGTATCGGAGGAGGAGAAGCTAAGCTGGCTGCGCCAGATTCTGGAATGGCAGCGGGATATGTCGGACAACAGGGAGTTCATGAGCCTTTTAAAGAGTGATTTGGATTTGTTTTCAGACACGGTATTCTGCTTTACACCGACCGGTGACGTCAAGAATCTGCCAAATGGCTCTACACCGATTGATTTTGCATATGCGATTCATTCCGCAGTCGGCAATAAGATGGTCGGGGCGAAGGTGAACGGCAAATTGGTTCCGATTGATTATGTGATACAGAACGGTGATCGGATTGAAATCGTTACATCGCAGAATTCCAAGGGCCCTAGCCGTGACTGGCTGAATATTGTCAAGAGCACGCAGGCGAAGAACAAGATTAACCAGTGGTTCCGCAGCGAGTTAAAGGAAGAGAATATTCTGAAAGGAAAAGAACTTTTGATTGCTTCCTGCAAGGCAAAAGGAATTAATTTTTCAGATATCAATAAACCGGAGTACCAGAGCAAGATATTGCGCAAGTACGGCTTCCATGATTGGAATTCATGTCTGGCTACCGTGGGACACGGTGGGTTAAAAGAAGGCCAGATTGTCAATCGCATGTATGAGGAATACAAAAAAGATCATCTGGCACAGATTACGGATGAGGAAGTGTTAGAGGCAATCTCATCGGAGAACAAGCCTAAGGTTCCTGAGAAACATTCCAAGAGCGGTATTATCGTCAAAGGTCTTTATGATGTGGCAGTTCATTTTTCAAAATGCTGTAGTCCGGTGCCGGGAGATGTAATTGTCGGATTTGTTACCAGAGGTCGTGGCGTGTCTATTCACCGTACCGATTGTATTAATATGATTAATCTTTCTGAGATGGAGCGGGAACGCTTGATTGATGCAGAGTGGCAGCAGGACGGCGAGTCGGAGGGCAATGGTCTGTATCGTGCAGAAATTAAGATCTTTGGAAATAACCGTACCGGTCTTCTGGTAGATATTACGAGAGTATTCACGGAGCGTGAGATTGATATCAAGGCAATCCATTCCAAGACAAGCAAGCAAGGTGTGGCGACGATTGATATCTCGTTCTCTACGAAGGGCAGATCAGAGCTTAACAGTCTGATTGACAAGCTTCGTCAGATAGAGAGTATCATTGACATTGAACGAACGACAGGTTGATAGGAGTATTTATGGAGCCATTGAGGGTGGAGCAGTATGTAGTGGGAATGGTTCAGACCAACTGCTACTTTGCGATTAATGATAATACGAAAGAGGCACTGATTGTAGATCCGGGTGCGAGTGCTTCCAAGTTGGCAGAGATTATAGAAGAAGAAAAATTAAATCCTGTTGCAATTTTATTGACACATGGGCATTTTGACCATGCCGGAGGAGCGGAAGAGTTGGCAGACCGTTATGGCATCCAAATCTATGCACATGAGGCAGAACGGGAGACACTTGAGAACCCGGCAATCAATCTGAGCGGCTGGGAAGGAAAAGAGAGAGCATATCGTGCTGACTGCTATTTAAAAGATGAGCAGGAAATTGACCTTGCAGGGTTTCATATCCGCGTGTTCCATACACCGGGACATACGGTTGGAGGCTGTTGTTATTTCTTACCATATCAGAATGTGGTGTTTTGCGGAGATACATTGTTTGCACAGTCGGTGGGAAGAACAGATTTCCCGAAAGGCAGTGCATCGGAGCTTATCCGCAGTATCAAGGAAAAGTTGATGACGCTTCCGGAGGATGTGACGGTATACCCGGGGCATAATGAGATTACGACGATCGGCACGGAGCGTATGTATAATCCGTACTTATAAAAGAGATGGCATGAGAGAAGCCGTAGCATGTAAGAATACATGTAGAAAAATATTAGGAATAAGAAAGATATGATAATAGTTAAGTTGAATGCACCAGAGTTTGAATACGATATTCATTCTCTGGTGAAAGCTTTTTATCCGAAGCAGGATGTCAGTGTCACGGCAGAGGAGAAGGCTTATGACGAGAGATGCATCTGGACGATGCAGTTGGACTATCTGAAAGATACTATTTGTATTAGATGGTGGGAGAATGAATATGACACTGTGGATGAGACAGCGCTGATACCGAAGCAAAGCGTAGAGCTTCCGGGAAGGGAGTTTAAAGTCGATTTTTCCAATCGCGCAGAGACCAAGAATCTTCTGAAGCAGAATCTGTATCAGATGCTTGCCGCATACACAGGAAAAGGACTTCCGTGGGGAACCTTGACGGGAATCCGTCCGACGAAGATTCCAATGAAGTTTTTGGAGGAGGGCAAAAGCAGAGATGAGATTGTCTCCTATATGAAAGAAACCTATTTTGCGTCCGATGAGAAGATTCACCTGGCTACCGATATAGCAGAGCGGGAATTGGCACTTTTGTCAAAAATTGATTATGAGAATGGTTATAGTTTATACATTGGAATTCCGTTCTGCCCGACAACATGTCTGTATTGTTCCTTCACATCCTATCCACTTGTCTCATGGGCAAAGCGCGTGGATGAATATCTGGATGCATTGGAAAAAGAGATTGACTTTGTGGCGGTAAAATTCGCGAAGAAGCATCTGAATTCAATCTATATCGGCGGAGGTACTCCGACGACGTTGGAACCGTATCAGTTGGACAGACTTATACGAAAAATTAAATGTAGCTTTGATTTATCTGATTGTATTGAATTTACTGTGGAAGCGGGAAGACCGGACAGTATTACCAGAGAGAAGCTTGAGATATTGCGTAAGCATGGTATCTCCCGTATTTCCATCAATCCGCAGACGATGAAGGATGAGACGTTAAAACTGATTGGACGTCATCATACCGTGGCGCAGACAATCGAGAGCTTTGAACTGGCAAGAAAAATTGGCTTTGACAATATCAACATGGACCTTATTATGGGACTTCCGGGTGAGGATATTGAGGACGTCCGTCAGACAATGGAAGAATTGAAAAAATTAAATCCGGATAATATAACCGTTCATTCGCTTGCATTGAAGCGTGCGGCAAGGCTGAATATGTTCAAGGAAGATTATAAGGACTACAAGATGGTCAACACGCAGGAACATATGGACCTTACGGCGGCATATGCAAAAGAGATGGGATTGTCTCCGTATTATTTGTATCGTCAGAAAAGTATGGCGGGCAATCTGGAGAATGTCGGCTATGCGGCACCGGGAAAAGCCGGAGTATACAATATCTTGATTATGGAGGAGAAACAGACTATAATGGCACTTGGTGCAGGTGCGACGACGAAGTTTGTAATTCCACAGGAACCAAATGAAAATCATGAGATGAAAGAAGCCTATCCGGTACGGATTGAACGAGTGGAGAATGTAAAAGACGTAGAGAACTATCTGGCACGAGTAGATGAGATGATAGAACGAAAAATAGCAAAGATGGAGGAAATTTCATGGCATTAAGTAAGAAGCCGGTCAACGGCATGAAGGATATTTTACCGGAGGAGATGCAGATTCGTGACTATGTGCAGCAGGTGATTAAGGACACTTACCGCAGCTTCGGCTTTACTCCGATTGAGACGCCTTGCATGGAGAATATTGCAAACTTGAGCAACAAGCAGGGCGGAGAGAATGAAAAACTGATTTTTAAAGTGATGAAGCGCGGAGAAAAGCTTAAGATTGATGAGGCAAAGGAAGAGGCAGACCTTGTGGATTTCGGTATGCGTTATGATTTGACGGTGCCGCTGGTGCGTTTTTATGCGAACAATGCCAATGAACTGCCGTCTCCGTTTAAAGCGCTTCAGATGGGAAATGTATGGCGTGCGGATCGCCCACAGAGAGGACGTTATCGTCAGTTTATGCAGTGCGATATTGACATTATCGGTGAGCCGAGTAATCTGGCGGAGATTGAGTTAATTCTTGCGACGACCACGACCATCGGCAGATTGGGTTTTAAAAACTTTGAAATCCGTATCAATGAGCGCAGAATCTTAAAAGCGATGGCTGCTTACAGCGGATTCCCGGAGGAGGAATTCGATACCGTATTTATCATCTTAGATAAGATGGACAAGATTGGTCTTGACGGAGTGGCAGAGGAGCTTGAGAAAGAAGGCTATGCCAAGGAATCTATCGAGAAGTATCTGGCGCTTTTTAAAGGCGTAGAGAGTGCAGAGAATGGTATTAAATATCTTGCTTCTACCTTACAGGGATTTTTGGAGCCGGAAGTGGAGCAGAATCTGCTTGAGATTATCGAGAGCGTAGAGGCTGCAAAGACCGCAGACTTTAAGCTTGTCTTTGACCCGACGCTGGTGCGCGGTATGAGCTACTATACGGGAACCATCTTTGAAATTGCGATGCCGGAGCTTGGCGCTGCCTGCGGCGGCGGCGGACGTTACGACAAGATGGTCGGCAAGTTCACCGGAAACGATGTTCCTGCCTGTGGCTTTTCCATCGGCTTTGAGCGTATTATCCTACTGCTTATGGAAAGCGGATTTACGGTTCCGATGCAGCGTCCGAAGGTGGCATACTTAATCGAGAAGAACTATCCGGCAGAGAAGCTGGCTGAGGTAATCGCAAAGGCACAGGAAGAGCGCACCGCAGGAAAGCAGGTGCTTGTTGTTCGCATGAACAAGAATAAGAAGTTCCAGAAAGAGAAATTGACCGCCGAGGGATACAGAGATATCGTCGAGTTTTTCAATAATTAAAAGTAGAAGGCTATGTACGACGAAATCTCCGATATCGTCGAGTTTTTCAATAATTAAAAGTAGAAGGCTATGTACGATGAAATCTCCGATATCGTCGAGTTCTTCAATAATTAAAAGTGGAAGGCTATGTACGACGAAATCTTCGACATTGTGGAGTTTTTCAATAATTAGTACATTGAAATATCGTGCTTTGTGGTGTAATATATAACAGCTAAAGAAATTGAAATCTATTTTAACAAGAAGAAACAAAGGGAGTTAAGAAAATGATTCAGTCAAGAACTCATAATTGTGGCGAGTTACGTCTTTCTGATGCAGGAAAGAAGGTAACCGTTGTTGGATGGTATGAAAATATTCGTAAGGTAAGCAAGAACCTCGGATTCCTTATTTTAAGAGATTTTTACGGAACAACTCAGATCGTGATTGAGACTGAGGAGATGATGCAGCAGTTGGACGGTGTGAACAAAGAGTCCACGCTTTCCATCGCGGGTGTTGTAAGAGAGCGCTCCAGCAAGAATGCAGAGCTGCCAACCGGTGAGATTGAGGTGGTTCCGGAGAAAATCGAGGTTCTCGGAAAGTGTATTTACAATGCACTTCCATTTGAAATCAATCAGTCCAAAGAGGCGGACGAGAATACAAGATTAAAATATCGTTATCTCGATTTGAGAAACCCGGCGGTTAAGAGCAAGATTGTGCTTCGAAGCAAAATTATAGCTGAACTTCGCCAGAAGATGAACGAGCTTAATTTTATGGAGATTACAACTCCGATTTTAACCTGCTCTTCTCCGGAGGGGGCAAGAGATTATTTGGTACCGGCAAGAAATCATCCCGGCAAGTTCTATGCTCTGCCACAGGCACCGCAGCAGTTTAAGCAGATTTTGATGGCATCCGGATTTGACCGTTATTTCCAGATTGCTCCATGTTTCCGTGACGAGGACGCGAGAGCAGACCGTTCTCCGGGAGAGTTTTATCAGCTTGATATGGAGATGGCATTCGCATCGCAGGAGGATGTATTTGCTGTGATTGAGGAAGTGCTGCCGCCGGTATTCGAGAAGTATGGTGTATACAAGACTGCTTCCAAAGCCCCGTTCGTGCGCATTCCATACCTTGAGGCGATGGATAAGTACGGTAGTGATAAGCCGGACCTTCGCATTGATCTTGTACTGCAGGATGCAACCGAAGTAATGGCAGATTGCGGATTCGGTCCGTTTGAGGGACAGACGGTAAAAGCAATCGTTGTGGACGGCTTTACCGCAACACGTAAACAGATTGACGCTATTTGTGCAGAGGTAGAGGTGACAACCGCAAATAAAGCATTCTGGTTCAAATTAGATGAGAATGGTGAACTTGTCGGAGGAATCTCCAAATTCCTACAGGATAGAAAAGAGGCGGTTATCGCAGCGCTTGGTTTGAAACCGGGCGACTTCGTAGGTCTGACAGCCGGAAAGAAGCTTGCGGCGCAGAAGACCGCAGGCGTGCTTCGCAAATTGCTCGGTGCAGCAAGTGACAAACATATGAAGAAAGACTGCTATGAGTTCTGCTGGATTGTAGACTTCCCGATGTATGAGATTGGTGAAGAGTCCGGTGAGTTGGAATTCTGCCATAATCCGTTCTCTATGCCACAGGGCGGCATGGATGCACTGACAAATGAGGAGGCGTTATCCATCCTTGCATATCAGTATGACCTGGTATGTAACGGTGTAGAACTGTCCTCCGGAGCCGTTCGTAACCATGACCCTGAAATCATGATTAAAGCATTTGAGCTTGTCGGACTTGGCGAAGAGGATGTAAAAGCGAAGTTCCCTGCCATGTACAATGCATTCTGCTATGGAGCACCGCCACATGCCGGTATTGCACCGGGTGTTGACCGTATGATTATGTTAATTTGCGGTGAGGAGAGTATCCGTGAGATTATCCCGTTCCCAATGAACAAGAATGCGATGGATGTCATGATGGGAGCACCTGCGACCGTAGAGCAGAAGCAGTTGGATGATGTTCACATCAGCCTCAACCTTCCAAAGGAAAAAGAAGACTAATAAACTAGAAGCATAATAGTAATAATAAAAATACAGGCTTTCAGACGTACGGAGGCCTGTATTTTTCTAAATGCCGTTGCTATGTGGCAGGCAAAGAAAATCTAAAGTATAGGAAAAGGGGAATCACATGAAAAAAAGAATCACAACGGTTGTAATGGTACTTATGATGACAATGAGCGTGTTTGCAGGCTGTGGAGAGACAAAGCAGCAGTCTGCGAAACTGGAGGGAAGCTGTGAGGAAATTTTAAAGCAGGTCTATGAGAATGCCAATTTGGATTCCGATTTACGCGAAGCCATGAATTATTATCAAACGACTGCAATCGATGAGAGCAGCGAGGAATATATCCTTGGAACAGATGAGGTGGATTACACAGACTCTGTTTATTCTGCGCCGATGATGTCTTCGATTGCATATCAGTGTGTGATTTTGCGCCTTGAGGCAGACGAGGATGTACAGGTGGCAAAACAGCAGCTTTTAGATTATGCAGACCCGGTTAAGTGGGTGTGCGTAGAGGCGGAAAGCGTCGTGGTAGAGAATGTGGGCGATGTTGTGCTGTATGTTATGGCGGACACACAGACAGCGGATGCAATAAAAACTGCATTTCTTGCACTGGGTGAATGATAGAAAATCAATCGAAATTCAATTTTGATATATTGTATAGAAAAAATTGAAAATTCTGACAAAAAGGACGAGGTATAACAGTATCAACTGTTACTTACCTCGTTTTTTTATGCGATAGTTTTTCTCGTAATTTCTATTACAAGAAAAAACAACTTTTATAAAACAAACAGCATATAACAGTTGACAACAGTTATATGCTGTTATATACTGTTTGTATAGAAAATCTACATCATGCGCAAATGTGGAGGAACAATATGAAAATTATCATTAACAATGCATCCATGCAGCCGATTTATGAGCAGATTGTGGAGCAGATAAAGCGTCAGATTGTACAGCAGGAGCTGACGGAAGGAACGCCGCTTCCGAGTGTTCGAGCGTTAGCAAAGGATCTGAAAATCAGTGCACTGACGGTCAAGAAAGCCTATGATTTCTTGGAGGAAGAAGGTCTGATTGCGACTGTGCATGGAAAGGGAAGCTTTATTCTTGGAGCAAATCCGGATTTGATGGAAGAGGAGTCTCGCAGAGAAGTGGAAGCATGCATGGAACAGGCAGTTGCAAAAGGCAGAAATTGCGGTATGAGTGATGAACAGTTGCGAGAGGTGCTGGAGCTGCTTCTAGAACCATAGTGAGTTACCATGAGGAACCGGAGAATAGGAGTGCTGTGTGCAACATGAATAGAAAATGAGAGAGGGAAGGACTATGCTAAAATTTACAGATGTAAAGAAGCAATACGGAACATTTACATTGGACTTGAGTATGGAGGTAAAGCCCGGGATGGTGACCGGTCTGATTGGAGCAAACGGAGCAGGAAAGAGTACGACATTTAAGTCGGCTTTGGACCTAATTTCGATTGATGGCGGACAGATTACAATGTTTGGAAAGGATTACAAGGAGCTGACACCGCAGGATAAGGAAAAACTTGGTGTTGTACTTGCGGATTCGGGATTTAGCGAATACCTGACGGTTAGAGATATCGCAACGGTTTTGCGTCATATGTATAAAAAATTTTCGCAGGAAACCTTTTTGTCCCGCTGTGAGGAGTTTGGGTTGCCGTTAAATCAAAAAATTAAGGAATTCTCTACCGGAATGAAAGCGAAGCTGAAGCTTTTAGTTGCAATTTCGCACGAGGCAGAATTGCTGATTTTAGATGAGCCGACATCCGGATTGGATGTGGTGGCACGAGAGGAACTGCTTGCACTTCTGCAGGATTATCTGGGGGAAGCGGGGGAACGTTCCGTACTTATCAGTTCACATATTTCGGGAGATTTGGAAAAATTCTGTGATGATATTTATATGATACATGAGGGGAGAATCGTTTTGCACGAAGAAACAGATGTGCTATTGGGTGCATATGGAATCATCAAGGTGGATGAAAACCAGTATCAGCGATTGGATAAGAGTGCGTTGCTGCGTTACAAAAAGGAAGGGTTTGGATATAGTCTGCTGACGAATAACAGACAGTTTTATCAAGAAAATTATCCGGAATTGGTTGTGGAAAAGAGCGGCATTGATGATGTAATTCTTATGATGATGAAGGGGGAACAGATATGGTAGGCTTGCTGATAAAGGATATTCGGTTGTTGCTTGGACAAAAAAGATTTTTTATAGTGGTGGTATTGCTTTCGGTAGTTTTTGTGATAAGTGGTCAGAACCCGATGTTCGTGGTCAGCTATTCTACGACGCTGTGCGCTTTTTTTACAATCAGTACCATAAGTTACGATGAGTTTGATCATGGCTTTTCATTTTTGTTTACACTTCCAATCAGCCGCAGAGGCTATGTGTTGGAAAAATATCTGTACGGATTGCTTGTAGGAGGCGTGGCTTGGTTCGTTACCACACTGCTTGGGGCGGCTTATAATTGCGTGACGAGTACACCGGTTGCAATGTCGGAATGGTTGGGTGCGGCTGTGGCTACCTTATTGGTATTAGGAGGATTTTTATGCGTGATGCTTCCTGTGCAGCTTAAATATGGTGCTGAAAAAGGCAGAGTAGCATTGTTTGTGGTTATGATAGTGATTTTTGGAGTTTTTGCATTTGTTATGAAGATTGACGGGTTAGCTCCAATGTTGCAGGAAAAACTACAGTGGATATCAGAAATAGAAGCTCCGGTAGCATTTTTGATTGGTGCGCTTATTTTTGCGACGGTGGTAACGGTATCGATTGTCGTCAGCATTCGTATTGTAGAAAAGAAGCAGTTTTAGCAAAAAAGAAGTTGTTTTCTTAGCGATTTCCTAGTATTTTGATTGACATTTGGACTTTACAAACGGTAAAAAACATAGGATAATAACGCTGATAGCGAAAGTCACTTTGTTGAATGAGGATACATATGGAAATAAAACGTATTGGAGAAAACAAGGTCCGGTGCGCATTAACCGAAGATGAGATTCGTGAATTAGGATTTGATATAGACGAAATTATCGGGAATAGCGAGACAACGCAGCAGTTTATGCGGGTTGTGTTAGGGCTGGTAGAGGAACAGGAACATATTAATATAGAAGATATCTCGCCAATGGTGAAGGCAGAGCTCTTACAGAATCACAGTATGGCAATTACTTTTGGCGCAGACTCCGAGCTTTCTTTCAAAGAACTTGTGGATACGATGAGTCACATTGTAAGCCAACTTGAGCCGAAACGTTTGGAAGAACTGACGGCGGAGGCGAGGCGGGAAAAGCAGGGCAATCAGGAAAAGCAACAGAAACAGCGCGCAGGTTCGGCAAAGCACATAGCAGAGGCTATGATTTGCGCGTTGCGATTTGATACGCTTGAGAATATGCGACATATGAGTCGTGTCTGCTTCCCGGGCAAGGTGCCGAAAAGCAGCCTTTATAAGATGCAGAAAAAGTATTATCTGATATTGGACTTTACCGGATTTACCAAAGACGAGATGCGTCCCTTTGCATTTGGAACTGTCGAATACGATAATGGACATTATTCAGATACGGCGCAGATTGCCCATATTATGGAGCAGGGTACCTGCATTATGAAAAATAATGCACTTGAAATGCTGATGCAATTATAAAAAACTCTTTCCATTTTCTACTATATGTGCTATTATGGTATAGGTGTGGATACAAGATATACGCATCTAGGGCTATATATTCACGGATGGATAGAAAACTTGGACGTGCAGGCCCCGGCGGACTGTATGCAGAATGGAGAGGTTATGAGTAAAGAGCAGATATGGGAACTGGAAGAGAACAAGAGGAGTCTGTTGAAACAGGCATATCGTATGAAACAGGAGAATCCACATATGTCGCCGGTTGGAATTGAGTATGAGATGTATGCGGCAATCTTAGCAGAGGTTCGTGACATTACTGTCAGATTGCAGAGAACTGTTGAAGCTTAATACAAAAAAGATAATACATAAGTAATGCACAATCCCCTGATAATTCAGGGGATTTTTGTTGTCTGTTTATTGTTGTATTTACAATTTCGCTTATAGACATGCAATTTGAAAAGGAATATAATAGATAGAAAAAGCGGATTCTTGGGAAGAGGTTTTTGCGATGAATGAAATTATTACAAGATTGAATGAAATAGAAGAGAAGGCAGAGACGATTTTGTGTGATGCGAGAGCAAGGAAGGATGAATTGTCTGTGCAGCTTGAACAGGAAAAGCGAAGAATTGCTGCCGAACAGGATAAGCTGGAAACAGAAGCAATGCAACAGTTAGAGGAGAAGCTTACGGCTGAGGCGAAGCAGAAAGTTGAAAAACTGCGGCTAAAGAAAAAAGAAGCGGCAGATGCATTTAATATGAAGTTTGCGGAAGAAAAGGAATGTTTGGCGGAGCAGATTATGCAGCGTGTAATACAGTAACCGGGCAGAGTGGAAGGTGATAGGATGTCGAGCGGATTATTAGGGTATAGTGGTCTGGTGACAAAAACACGTGCCATGTATGGCGGGCTTTTGTCACGACAGACAATCGTGGGATTGTCAGAGTGTGAGAAGGTAGAAGATATTTTATCATTCCTGCGGGAATATGGAAGTTATGCACCAATTTATCAGAGCCATGAAGAGATTGCGCACCGTGCACAGGTCGAGGCGGTAATTGACGATTCTTTGTATTCTGATTATGGAAAACTCTACCGTTTTGCGAACGGGGAGCAGAGAAAGGGGCTGGAAATTATTTTCCTGCGCTACGAAATGAACGTATTAAAGCGATGTCTGGAGAAAATCGGAAAGCAGGAACGTGAAAAAAATCTTGCCTATCTGAATCTTTTTTTTGGACAGCATGCAAGTTTTGATGTGGAAGCTGTGACAGGGGCGGGAAGCATGTCAGAACTTTTGGTGGCGCTTTCCGGGACGCAGTATGAGGAGTTTTTTAAGCGGCTTTTGGATAATGAGGCGATGACGCGCACAGATTATGCGATTCAGTTCGATATTCTCTATTACAAACTGGCATGGAGACAGAAGGAAAAGCTTAAGAGTGCGAAGATGCGTACAATCTACACACAGATACTCGGTACGGAGATTGACTGGCAGAATATTATGTGGATTTATCGGTCGAAGCGTTTTTACAATCGAAAGCAGGCAGATATTTATGCAGATATGATACCAATTTCATATCGACTAAAAAAGTCGGAACTTAAGGCACTCACGGAGAGTGAGACGATGGAGGATTTCTTGGAGATTCTGGGAAAAACAGCTTATTTTAAGGGGAAGGATGCATTAGTCTCTATCGGAGATGAAATCACATTTTACCGGATGATGGAGAAGACATACCAGAAGATGTGCAAAAAATATCCGATGTCGATAGCACCGGTATTAAAGTATCTGTATGACAAAGAGAATGAGATTGACGTGCTGACAACAATCTTAGAGGGTGTACGCTACCGGATTCCGGCAAGAGAAATACAGGAGCTGGTGCTGGCAACCTGATGATAGTTTGATGAAAGTATAAAGTGACGGAGGAATTTACGGTGGTTGAAAAGATGGAGCTTTTGCACATCACGGGTCCGAAGGATGATATCGATCGGGTGATGGATGAGTATCTGAGAAAGTATGAGATTCATTTTGAAAATGCGACTGCCAGCTTAAGCAGCCTTACGAACGTGCGGCCATTCGTGGAAACGAATGTCTATAAGGATGCTTATGTGAAGGCAAAGAATCTGTGGGAATATGCCGGAGAGATTCCGCATCCGGACGGAACGCGGATGAAACCGAGTGAAGCAGAGAAGATTGTAGAGACAATGTGGACGCTTTTGGAAGAAGCGTTAAAGCAACAGGAGGAGTTGCGGGAGGAACGTCTGCAGCTTGAGGAACTGATGCGGCAGATTGAACCGTTTCGCGAACTCGACTATGAATTTAGCAAGATTTTAGACTTCCGCTTTATTGCATTCCGATTTGGAAGAATCTCACGTGATTATTATCAGAAGTTAGAACGCTATATTCATGAGACGGACCATGTACTGTTTTATGAATGTCACAGCGATGAAAATTATGTCTGGGGTGCCTACTTTGTACCTGAGATTTATAAGAGTGAAGTGGATGCAGTGTGCATGTCCTTCCACTTTGAGCGGATTTATCTGCCGGACTCCTTTGAAGGAACACCCGATTCTGCATATACGGAAGCGGTACAACATCTGCAGGAAAATGAGCAGAGAGGCGAAAAACTGCGGCAGCAGATGCAGGAGACGCTTGCAAGACATAAAAAACAGCTTGCAACGGCATATGTTTCCTTGGAGAATTACTGTGAGAATTTTGATGTCAGAAAGTTTGCGGTGTGCACCAAAACGAGGACGACCGAAGATACAAAGGCGGATATTGAGCACTATATTCTGTATGGCTGGATGAGCGAAAAGGATGCAAAGCGCTTCTTAAAAGAAGTCGAGAGGGATGACAAAATTCACGTCATCCTGGAGGATGCCACAGAGGATATTCATGCCACACCGCCGACAAAACTGAAGAATCCAAAGATTTTTGCACCGTTTCAGATGTTTGTAGAGATGTACGGACTCCCGGCATATAACGAGATGGACCCGACAATTTTTATTGCGCTTACTTATACGTTCATGTTTGGTGCAATGTTTGGCGATGTCGGACAGGGGCTTTGTCTGGTAATCGGTGGGTTTTTACTCTACCGGTTCAAAAAGATGAATCTGGCAGCAATTATTTCTATCGCGGGTGTGTGGTCTACCTTTTTTGGATTTATGTATGGAAGCATCTTTGGCTTTGAGGAGGTTTTGGAAGCTGTGTGGATGCGTCCGATGGACAACATCATGACGACTCTTTTTATTGCGATTGGGTTTGGCATGGGACTGATTTTGGTCGCCATGATACTAAATATTATCAATGCAATCCGGGCGAAAGAACTAGGGCGCCTGCTGTTTAACCAGAGCGGTCTGGCGGGGCTGCTTTGTTACGGATGCGTGGTGGTCTGCATCGCACTCTTTGCAACGGGGCATCCGTTGCCGGCAACGGGAATCCTTGCTGTACTGATAGGACTTCCGCTGATTGCAATCTTGTTAAAAGAACCGCTGTCAAATCTGGTGGAGCACAAAGCACATATATTCCCGGAGGGGAGCAAAGTAATGTTTTTTGTGGAAGCGCTGGTAGAACTTTTTGATGTGGTATTAAGCTATGCAACCAACAGTATTTCATTTGTCCGTGTAGGTGCATTCGCACTGAGCCATGCGGGTATGATGGGCGTGGTACTTACATTGGCAGGCTATGAGAGCGGTTCGCCAAATATGATTGTGGTTGTGCTTGGAAATATCCTGGTGACCGGTCTGGAAGGTCTGGTTGTCGGAATACAGGTACTGCGTCTGGAGTATTATGAGATGTTCAGCAGATTTTATCAGGGAACGGGCAAACCGTTCGTAACATTCTTCAAGAAAAAGGAAATGGGAGGAAAATAGACATGGCAGTAAAAGTAATTTTGGTAGCAATCTTGGTAATCAGTATGGGAGTTCCGTTTGGCGGATATCTTCTTGGCAAGAAAAAAGAAGGAAGCACAAAGGCTTCTCTGGCACTTGGTATTTTAATGTTTTTTGGTACGTTAGTTGTAGCGGATATGCTGTTATTCAGCGGGCATATTTATGCGGCAGAGACGGCGGAGGCAGCAGCGGCAGTTGCCGTGGATGGTTGGAGATATCTGGCGGCAGCACTGTCTACGGGACTTTCCTGCATCGGTGCAGGTGTTGCGGTGGCGAGTGCGGCATCCGCAGCAATCGGAGCATTGAGCGAGGATGAGAGCATTATGGGTAAGGCTTTGATTTTTGTAGCCTTGGCAGAGTCCATTGCGTTATATGGTTTGCTTATCTCGTTCTCTATCCTTGGTTAAGAGGATGTGCCCATGAAGATGTTTTTAATCAGTGACAATGTAGATACCTATACCGGAATGCGCTTAGCAGGGGTAGAGGGCGTTGTTGTTCACGAGGAAGAGGAGTTAAAGGCAGAACTTGAGCGTGTAGTAAATGACAGCGAGATTGGTATAGTGCTGCTCACGGAGAAGTTTGGCAGAGACTATCCCGAAGTGGTGAATCATGTGAAGCTTGAGCGCAGGACACCATTATTCGTGGAGATTCCGGATCGGCATGGAACCGGGCGGAGCAAAAATTTTATTACTGATTATGTCAACCAGGCTATTGGGCTGAAGTTATAGCGCAAAAGCGGTAGGAAAGGTATGAAGAGGTATGGAGATTAACGAGAAGCTGGATATTTTCTATCGGGCGGCGATTGATGCGGCAAATGAGCAGAGCGCAGCGATGCTGGATAAATATCGTGCAAGATATGAAGAAAATCTCGCAGAGTATCAGCAGGGGAAGCAGAAGGAACAGCAGACGAGAGAGCGCATTGCACAGGAGCGCGTGCGCAAGAAAGTGAATCGCGCCCTGTCGGAGGAGATGGTTCAGTTGAAAAAGGAATACCATGAGGCGCAGGAAGAAAAAAAAGAGGAGCTTTTTGCCTTAGTGGAGCAAAAAATTGCGGATTATCGGACCACAAAGGCATATGTAGCCCTGCTCGAGCAAAAGATTGCGCAGGCTGTTCGCTTTGCAAACGGCGATGAACTACGCGTCTATATTGATCCTGCGGATGCACACATAGAGCAGGAATTGGAGAAAAAGTGCGGATGCAGAATTTTGGTGAGTGCATATCCGTTTGGAGGTGGCATACGTGCTGTGATTCCGGCGAAGAATGTGTTGATAGATGAGTCGTTTGACAGTAAGCTGGCGGCAGAAAGAGAGCAATTTTCTTTTTGATGGATAGGGACATGCAAGGATGCGCAAACTTCGCGTGCAGGAAAATGAAAGGAAATGAAAGCGTGTTATGGGAATAAAGGGAACAATCTATGGAATTAACGGTCCGATTATTTCGATACGGGGCAACCTTGGTTATAAGATGAATGAAATGGTCTATGTCGGTGAGAGTCGATTGGTAGGCGAGGTCATTGGTCTGAAACGTGAGGAGACGACGATACAGGTATATGAGGAGACATCAGGGCTTCGGCCGGGTGAGCCGGTGGAGGGTACAGGAAGTGCAATCAGTGTAACACTGGCACCGGGAATTCTTTATAATATATTTGACGGTATAGAACGACCACTGGAGGCTATCGCAGGACAGAGCGGTGCATTTATTCCGACAGGAGCAAGAGTGGATGCCTTGGATAAGGAACGTTTGTGGGAGACTCATATTACGGTGGCACCGGGAGATATGGTAGGAGAGGGAACGATTATTGCAGAAGTCCCTGAGACAAAGTCGATTGTCCATAAGGTCATGCTGCCACCGGGCGTAGCCGGTGAGGTAGTGCGTACACAGCCGGACGGAGCATATACGATTGAGCAGGAACTGGTCGTCATTCGTATGGAAGATGGAACGGAACGCACACTTACCATGACACAGAAGTGGCCGATTCGTATTCCAAGACCGATTGCGAAGCGTTATCCGGCAGACCGACCGCTTGTGACGGGGCAGCGTATCTTAGACACGCTTTTCCCGATTGCAAAGGGCGGGACAGCCGCGCTGCCGGGGGGATTTGGAACAGGAAAGACGATGACGCAGCATCAGCTTGCAAAGTGGTGCGACGCAGATATCATTATCTATATTGGCTGCGGCGAGCGCGGCAACGAGATGACGAACGTTTTGGAAGAATTTGGAGAATTGGAGGACCCGAAGTCGGGGAATCTACTGATGGACCGGACAACCTTGATTGCCAATACGTCCAATATGCCTGTGGCTGCGCGTGAGGCGAGCATTTATACCGGAATAACGTTGGCGGAGTATTACCGCGATATGGGATATCATGTGGCGATTATGGCGGATTCCACATCCCGTTGGGCGGAGGCACTGCGTGAGCTTTCCGGCCGTCTGGAGGAGATGCCGGCTGAGGAGGGATTTCCTGCATATCTGGCATCCAGACTATCTGCTTTTTATGAGAGAGCGGGCTACGTGGAGAACTTAAACGGTACAGAGGGAAGTGTAACCATCATCGGTGCGGTATCGCCGCAGGGCGGTGACTTCTCGGAGCCGGTAACTCAGAATACAAAGCGTTTCGTGCGCTGCTTTTTGGCACTGGACAAATCACTTGCCTATGCCAGACATTATCCGGCCATCAACTGGTTGACAAGCTATTCCGAATATGTGGGAGATTTGTCTGCATGGTATAGCACCAATGTAGGAAGCAATTTTGTCTATTGCAGAAATCAACTGCTGAATATTTTGACGACAGAGAACCGACTAAACGAGATTGTAAAGCTGATTGGAAGCGATGTGCTACCGGATGACCAGAAGCTTGTACTTGAAATCGCAAGAGTTATCCGACTGGGCTTCCTACAACAGAATGCATTCCATGCGGAGGATACGTTCGTGCCGATGGCAAAGCAGCTTAAAATGATGGAGGTTATCCTGCATCTGTACGAGCGTTGTAAGGAGCTCATTGATAAGAATATGCCGATGGCACTGCTTCGAGAGAGCGATGTGTTTGAGAAGATTATCGCGATTAAGTATGATGTGCCGAACAAAGAGTTGGAGAAGTTTGGCGAATATGATGAGATGATTGAGGAATTTTATCAGCATCTGATAACGACGAATGCATAACATAGCGAACGCAGAAACAGCGTTCGCATTAGAAGAATGTATCATGCAAAACATTGGATTTACATGATATATTCTTCGCAAAGCTGGAGTGGAGAGGAAGAAATATATGGCGATTGAATATTTAGGGCTTAGCGAGATTAACGGACCTCTGATCGCGATTGAGGGCATTGAGGGAGCTTTTTACGATGAAATCGTGGAATTTGCAGTAAAAGAAAATACCGGCGGAACGTCGGATACGACGGCAGAGAAAAAGCTGGGACGCATCGTTGAGATTAACGAGGATAAAGCCGTGATTCAGGTATTTGAGAGTACGGCAGAGATGTCTCTTTTGAATACGCATACCAGATTGACCGGACATCCGATGGAGATTGGACTTTCTGAGGAGATTTTAGGGCGTACCTTTAACGGGTTGGGAGAACCGATTGACGGACTTGGACCAATCCGGGCTGAGGAATATCGCAATGTCAACGGACAGCCGATGAATCCGTGTGAGAGAGAATATCCGAGAAACTATATTCGCACCGGTATCTCTGCGATTGATGCACTTACCACACTGATTCGCGGACAGAAGCTTCCGATTTTTTCCGGAAACGGTCTGCCGCATGATGAATTGGCTGCTCAGATTGTGGAGCAGGCAAGCCTTGGCGAGGACAGTGACGAGGAGTTTGCAATCGTGTTTGCGGCGATGGGTGTCAAATATGATGTGGCAGAGTATTTTAAGCGGACGTTTGAGGAATGCGGCGCGAGTGCGCATGTGGCGATGTTTTTGAATCTGTCAAATGACCCGGTTGTGGAGCGCCTGATTACGCCGAAGGTGGCGCTCACTGCGGCGGAGTATCTTGCGTTTGAAAAAAATATGCACATTTTGGTCATCCTTACGGATATGACCTCCTTTGCGGAGGCAATGCGTGAGGTCTCCTCTCTAAAGGGAGAAATCCCAAGCCGTAAAGGATATCCGGGGTATCTCTACAGTGAACTTGCCGCACTTTACGAGAGAGCGGGAATCGTGAAAGGTTCTACCGGTTCTGTGACCCAGATTCCAATCCTTACGATGCCAAACGACGATATTACGCATCCGATTCCGGATTTGACCGGTTACATTACGGAGGGGCAGATTGTGTTGGAACGTTCTCTGCACCAGAAGACCATCTATCCGCCGATTAATGTGCTACCGTCACTTTCCCGTCTGATGAAGGACGGTATCGGTGCAAAATATACGCGAGAAGACCATCAGGACGTGGCGAATCAGCTCTTTTCCTCCTATGCGCGCGTGGGGGAGGCAAGAGACCTTGCCAGTGTTATCGGAGAGGATGAACTGTCACCGATAGATAAGAAGTATCTGCAGTTTGGCACAGCATTTGAACGGGAATTTGTGGGACAGGGCAGGAATGAGAACCGTACGATTGAGGAGACTCTGGATATCGGTTGGAGACTGCTTCATATTCTGCCGAGAGAGGAACTTGACCGTATCGACACGAAGATTCTGGAAAAATATTGGGAATAGGAGGTGAACCTGCATGGATCCAAACACGTTTCCGACCAAAGGAAACTTAATACTGGCGAAAAATTCATTGGAACTGTCCAAACAGGGATATGAGCTGATGGATAAAAAAAGAAATATTCTGATTCGGGAGTTGATGGATCTCATTGCAGAGGCAACCGATATTCAGGAAGAGATAGATACGACCTTTACCAATGCCTACCGTGCACTTCAGAAAGCCAACATTCAGATGGGTATCCATGAGGTGGAGGAGATTGCGCTTGGTGTACCCGTAGAGGATTCCATTCGCATCAAGCGGCGCAGTGTCATGGGAACAGAGATTCCCAAGGTTGAGTATGATAAGAAAGAGCGAAAGCCTGCGTATTCTTTTTATCATACCAAAATGTCTTTAGACGAGGCATGCCAGCAGTTCGAGAAGGTAAAAGAGCTTACGATACGATTGGCGGAGGTCGAGAACTC
The DNA here is from genome assembly GCA_022771695.1 of Roseburia sp. Classification (GTDB taxonomy): domain Bacteria; phylum Bacillota; class Clostridia; order Lachnospirales; family Lachnospiraceae; genus Roseburia. The sequence goes on from JALEKJ010000065.1 coordinate 20,707, forward strand.
CGCATACCGTCTTGCTTATAATATTAAGAAGACGCAGAAGAGAGCGAACGCGCTCTCGAATATCACGATTCCGAAGTATGAGCGTCTGGCAAAGGAAATTCAGGAGTACTTGGAAGAGAAAGAGCGGGAGGAGTTCACGAGACTTAAGGTAATCAAGAAGATGAATTCCTAATGAAAAATATTATAAAACAAAAAGCAGCAGGATGCCCCATCCGCCGTCGTGTATGGAAGAAACGATGGCGGATGGGGCATCCTGTTTGTAAGTTTAGGATAACGGCTTGGTGCTTTCTCCCTGAATTACCACGGGAAGAGTCGTATAACTTTGGATTAGCAGTGTTGGATTCTCTAGCTTGCGCAACATCATGGAACCGGCCTGCACACCCATATCGTAGACGTTAATATCTACTACAGTGAGTTTGGGATCAATAATACTGGAGTAGGGATAGACGTCGAAGGTGAGCACTGCGATATCCTCCGGAATCCGTAGCGCAAGTTCCTGAATGGCTTTTATAACACCGAGGGCAAGCGTATTATTTTCGCAGATGATTGCATGAGGAATATCCCCGCTTGTGAGAAGGATATGCGTCGTCTCATATCCTTGCTTACGGCTGGAATCGGTAAAGATGATACGGCGCTGAGGGATACGATAGCCATAATCCAACATGCCGGAGACAAATCCTTTTTCCCGCTGAGTGGAGATGTAGCCGGTTTTACAACCGCCGATAAAAGCAACATCGGTGTAGCCACAGGAAATCATATGATCGGCAGCGTAATTTCCGGCGAGTGCATGATTCGTGTCCACCCAACAGAGGCGGCTGTCAAAACCAGGGTGTCCAATAATGATATGAGGAAAATTGTTGTCAATAATTAGTGATGCAATTTGTGGATTAATAGCTGAACCGTGGATGATAAGACCATCGGAGGAGTGCCCTTTTATCACATTTTCAATATTGGTCGTGGAGATATCTGCGAGTGAGAGTGAATAGTCTGTCCGGGCAAGCTCGTGATAGACGCCGCACATGATGTCGAACATGTGCGGGTTCTGGTAGGCGGCGTCCTTTGCGAGGTCTGTTAAGTAGACGATATTCTGTGTCGTCTGTCTTGCGAAGCTGACAGCACGCGAGTTCGGTGTATAGTGCAGCTTTTCGATTGCAGCGTTTACGCGGGCAACTGTGGCGGGTGAGATGGTAGGCCAATGATTTAAGACCTTGGAAACCGTCGATTTGGATACACCGGCTTCATTTGCAACATCCGTAATCGTAACAGCCATAATAAGTTTTCCTCCTAAAAATATGTATAAATTTGTAATTATAGTATAGCGGTTTCCTAACAAAGTCAATAAAAAATAATGGGAAAATATTGAAAATACTGTGATTAAATGATAAAAAAGAGATAAGCAAGCGAAAAAAATTGCGAAAAAAGAGGGGGACTTAGGAAACGGTTTCCTAAAAAGGAGGTAGTTTTATGAAACGAAAGGTTAGCTTGTTTTTGTGCGGTGTATTGGCAATGGGGTGCCTTGCCGGATGTGGAAGTGACACTCCAACAGAAAACACGCAGTCTGTGGAAATTACAGGCAGTACAGAGATGGCAACAAAGAACGATGCAGGAACTTCGGATGAAGTCGTGGAGATTAAGATTTGGCATGACGGAGATGAGAGCATTATGCAGATAATTGCCGATTGTGCAAATGAGCAGTTGGCAGCAGACTCTATACATGTAACTTTTGAAAAGAAGAGTGATATGCCGGATAAACTCCGGATGTTTGGGACAGACGAAGTGAATGGCCCGGATATGTATATGTATGCGCATGATACTCTTGGATCTTTTGCGGAGTTGGGAATTTTGGCACCAATCACGGATGTGATAGAGGAGGATGTTCTGACTGATATGATTCCTATGACTGTGGAAGCTGGAAATTATAAGGATACGCAGTATTTAATGCCGGTATATTACGAGACACTGCTCTTTATATACAATAAGGACCTGTGGGAGGGAGAGGTTCCATCTACCACAGATAAACTGTATGATTATATGGTGGCACATACAGATGTAAATGCAGGAATTTATGCAGTGGTTAATCAGCACTCAAATTCGTATAATGTAGCACCGTTTATCCATGGATTTGGCGGATATATTATTGATAAAGATGTAAATCCGGGTTTGAATACAGCAGAGATGATTGAGGCGGTTACATATAATCAGAAGTTTGCTGCATTGCAGGCCGATGGTGATTATAATACGGTAACAGCACTGTTTAATGAGGGAAAGGCGGCGGCGATTATCGGTGGTCCGTGGCTGATATCTGGTATCAAAGAAGCGGGTATTAATTTTGGTGTCAAATCGCTTTCAGACTTCACATTGCCAAATGGAAATGCATTAGCACCATATTCTGGTGTTCAAAGTATAGGTGTCTTAAAGTATGCGGCAGAGAATAAGAAAGAGTCAATAAAAAAAGTTTTGAATGCAATTACAAGTCCGGAGGTGGGAATCGCTCTGGCGAATCAATCCGGCTGTGCGCCGGCTAACAGCAAAGCGTATGAGGATGCAGATGTAGCTGCTAATGAAATCATAATGGCCATGGAAAAAACGACCAAGACTGCACTGCCAATGCCAAATATACCGGAAATGAGTGTGATGTGGGGACCGGCAGAGAGTCTGCTTACGGCAGTGAATAAGTCGGGTGAAGATGTAGAGACTGCAGCAGAGAAATATCAGCAGGAAGCATTGACTGCGATTGCAGATATGCAGTAAGCCCGAGTAGCCGGGAAAAGATACTGTCGCATTCAAAGTTAAGAAAAGTAGAAAGAGATGAAAGAATGAAACAGAAACGAAAACTCATGCCATATTTGTACAGTGTGCCGGCGTTTATACTGATTGCCCTCGTAATCGTCTTTCCAATCCTTTATACAGCGTATATTTCGGTCACAAATATGAATTTGTATCATTGGTTGGATTACGAGATCATTGGATTGGATAATTATGTGCGGGCGTTGACGAAGGTAGATTCTGGATTTTTGACAGCACTGCTTACGACACTGACGTGGACGGTTCTTAATATGGTGATACAGATGGTGACAGCATATTTTATTGCACTGGGCTTGAACAGGGAAGGACTAAAAGGTAGACGTATCTATAAGACATTGCTCATGGTTCCATGGGCAATGCCTGCCTATGTGTCGATTCTCCTATGGCGTGTTGGTATCTACAATACGGAGTTTGGACTTTTGAACAAGATACTGGTGGCATTTGGTTTTCCTAAACAAGATTTTCTGGCTACAAATGTTCCGGCGTTTATTTCCTGTATGGTACTGAATCTGTGGATGGCACTTCCGTTTATGATTACGATGATTGACGGAGCACTGCAAAGTATTGATAAGAGCTGTTACGAGAGTGCAAAGCTGGAAGGGGCGGGATTCTGGGCAAAAAATATTCATATTACGATTCCTGCGATAAAAGGTATCATTGCACCATCAGTCATCATGACGACATTTACCACGTTTAAGCAGTTTGATATCGTGTACCTTTTGACGATGCAAAAGGGAGCACATTCGGGTGCAACCTTGCAGACGGTGATTACCTATGCGCATCAGAATGCTTTTGTATCAAATAACTATGGATTATCATCGGCGGTGTCGATTATTCTGTTTTTCCTGATTATGATATTTTCGATTTTTACGAATCGCGGTGTGAAGGAGGAAAGCTATGAGTAAGAGAAAGTTAAAAAACCGACTACAATTATGCGGGCTGCACATATTCTATATTCTACTTTGCTTTCTGGCATTGGTACCAATCCTGTACGCCTTGCAGCTTTCCTTTAGCGGAAGCAGTGGAGCGGTATCTTCGGAATTATCATTGTTGCCACAGGATTTTACTTTTGATAATTATAGGAAAATTATTGTTGAGAAGCCATTCTTGCGTTGGTTTTCAAATTCAATAGTACTTGCAGTATGTACGATGGTGATTGCCATTGGTTTTGCAGTGGTAGCGGCATACGCATTCTCCAGATACCGGTTTAAGGGGAGAAATGCAATTTTAAAAGTGTTGTTATTGTTGAATGCATTTCCACAGATTTTATCCATGTTTGCGTTATTCCGTTTACTGAAGGAGATGAACATGTTGGATACAAAACTAGGGCTTGTCATAATCTATGCCGGAAGTATGTGTATTTTTTCCATTTGGAATATGAAGGGATATTTTGACACGATTCCGATTGAAATCGAGGAGGCATCTAAGATTGATGGAGCTAATGATTTCCAGTTGCTATGGAGAATAATCATGCCTCTTGCATTGCCTGCGATTATTGTGACAGCGGTGCTTGTATTGATATCTGTATGGAATGAGTATGTGTTTTCAACAACATTTTTATTGAACGAAAATAGTTATACCCTGGCAGGAGGGCTTTATCAGCTGCAGTCCAATGATTATAGCAGAAGCTGGTCGATGTTCTCAGCAGCAGCAGTGCTGGTGTCGCTTCCGATATTGGTGATTTTCTTCTGCATTCAAAAGTATATGATTTCTGGTTTAACTGCAGGTGGCGTGAAAGGATGAGAAGTAAGAGATGAATAAAGGTGCAATATTACATATACCGCTGTCGAAATATGCATATGCGGAGAATGAACATGCGTTGACAATCCGACTTCGAACGGAGAAGGATGATATAAAAAAATGTGTGCTATTTTATGGTGACAGAGCAGATCCGACTGAGCCGATCGGCGTGAGGGAACTTTCGATGGAGAAGGTTGCGACCGACGACCTGTTTGACTATTATGAGGCAAAGATTTTGGATATTTATACGCGGGTCTGCTACTATTTTCTGTTAGATGACGGAATGGAGAAGTTTTACTACTATGGGCGGAACTTCTGCGAGCAGATGGTATGCGGCAGAACAGAATATTTTCAGTTTCCCTATATCCGCAGGGAGGACATCATCGCAATCCCCGATTGGGCAGAAGATATCGTGATGTATCATATTTTCCCGGACAGCTTTGCATCAGGAAAAAGAGAACTCTCCAAGGTGCCGGGAAAGGCAAAATTATCAGACGGAAGCATCTCAGAAAGCCATCTTGGTGGGTCGCTTCGGGGTGTTATGGAAAATCTGGATTATCTGCGGGGGCTGGGGGTAAACTGTATTTACTTAAATCCTGTATTTACCGCCAACTCTTACCACAAATACGATACAGCGGATTATTTCGGAATCGACCCTTGTCTTGGAACAAAGGAGGATTTAAAGGAACTGGTGCGGTGTTGCCACGAAAACGGTATCCGTGTAATCTTAGACGGGGTATTTAACCACTGCGGACCGAATTTCTTTGCATTTCGTGACGTGTTGGAGAAAGGAAAAGCGTCTGAATATTACGATTGGTTTTATTATATGCCGGAGCCGGTGGAATATAAAGACCCGCCAAGTTATGAGGCTTTTGCGTATGTCAAAGAGATGCCGAAACTTAATACAGGAAATCCCAAAGTCGCAGATTATCTCTGCGCGGTGGGAACTTACTGGATTAAGGAGGCGGATATTGACGGATGGAGGCTTGATGTGGCAAATGAAATCAATCATGATTTCTGGCGCAGGTTCCGCAGAGAAGTGCGCAGTGTAAAGCCGGATATTTTTTTGATTGGAGAGATATGGGAGGAAGCCGGGTGCTGGTTAATGGGGGACCAGTTTGATTCCACCATGAATTATACGTTTTCCTATTTATGTAAGGACTTTTTTGCAAAGAGAACAATGCGTGTAACGGAATTTGATGCACAGATTCAGAGAATGATTATGCGTTATCCGAGGCGCGTCGCGCTGGCGCAGATGAATTTTTTGGATTCGCATGATGTGCCGAGGTTCTTAAGTTTTTGCGGAGGAGATATAAAAAAGATGGAACTGGCATTTTTCTATCTGTTCATGGGAGTGGGGGTTCCTTCCGTATTTTATGGAGACGAATGTTACATGGAAGGAATCCGGGAATGTGAGTATCGAAAAGCTATGCCATGGGATGAGAAAAATACCTGTATCAAGCAGTTTCAGACATGGATAAGGCTGAGAAAAGAACATGTCGCATTGAGACGGGGGAACTATCGCAGTGTATATTGTGATGATGTGTCTGGATGTTACGGATTTTTGCGGGAGTGTGAGGATGAACGCCTACTAATCCTAATTAATAATAATATAGAAAAAAGCATGTTAAAATCGGATATATTAAAAAGGCAGGAGCTTACAAATTTGCTGACCGGGCAGGTCCTGGCGGGCGATGTGGAGCTAGAAGGGCTGACCGGGGCAGTGTATCTGGTAAAATAACATTTGGGGAAAAGGAAGTGTCTTAATGAATGAGGCACTTCTTTTTTGCGTAATAAGAAAAGAGCAATCCCCACAATAAAATACAAATTATGCCACACCTGACAATACCTTTCACTTTTCCTGAACTCTATAATGAGTATAGAAATAGAAAAGGGGAAGGTTGGTATATGCAATACGGACATTTTGATAATGAAAAAAGAGAATATGTGATTGACCGTGTGGATTTGCCGGTATCATGGACGAATTACCTTGGGGTAGAGGATATGTGCGTGGTTACAAATCATACGGCAGGCGGTTATATGTTTTACAAATCGCCGGAATATCACAGAGTGACACGTTTCCGTGGGAATGCGGTTCCGATGGATCGCCCGGGGCACTATGTGTATTTAAGAGATGCGGAGGATGGCGATTACTGGAGCATTTCCTGGCAGCCGGTAGGAAAGCCGCTTGATCAGGCAAAATACACCTGCCGTCACGGTATGAGTTACTCTACATACGAGTGTGATTACAAGGGAATCAAAGCAAGTCAGACATTGTTCGTGCCGATGGGAGATGCGGTGGAACTTTGGGATGTAAAACTTCGCAATACGACCGGCAAGAAGCGGAAGTTATCCGTATTTTCTTACCTGGAATTTTCCTTCCATCATATCATGATTGATAACCAGAATTTCCAGATGAGCCTTTATTGTGCCGGTTCCTCCTATGAGGACGGAATTATTGAACATGATTTGTTCTATGAAGAGTTTGGATATCAGTATTTCACAAGTAATTTTGAACCGGATGGCTATGACTGTTTGCGTGATAAATTCCTCGGCAGCTATCGCACGGAGGACAATCCAATCGCAGTAGAGAAAGGAATGTGCAGCGGCTCCCATGAGTTGGGCAACAACCACTGCGGAAGCTTGCAGAAGGATTTGGTTTTGGCGCCGGGAGAGGAAGTTCGTCTGATTTTCATGCTCGGGGAAGGAAATCGCGCAGAGGGAAAGAAGATTCGCGAGAAATATTCAAATCCGAGCAACGTGGATGCCGCATATGAGAAACTGGCAGCATATTGGGAGGATAAGTTCTCCAGATTGCAGATTCAGACACCGAATGAGGGTATGAATACCATGATTAATACCTGGAACCTCTACCAGGCAGAGGTTAATATCATGTTCTCGAGATTTGCCTCCTTTATCGAGGTGGGTGGAAGAACCGGACTTGGCTATCGTGATACGGCACAGGATGCGATGACAATCCCGCATTCCAATCCGGAAAAATGCAGGCAGCGTATCGTCGAGCTGCTTCGCGGACTGACCACAAAGGGTTACGGTTTGCATCTGTTCCAGCCGGAATGGTTTGACCCGGACAAGGATAAGGAAAAGAAGAAGCCGTTCAAATCTCCGACAGTCATCCCGACTGTAAACAATGCAGACATCGTACATGGAATCGAAGATGCCTGCTCGGATGATGCATTATGGCTAGTTGCATCGATTGTGGAATATATCAAAGAGACTGGCGAGTACAGCTTCGCGGATGAGGTAGTTACCTATGCGGACGGTGGAGAGGGTACGGTCTATGAGCATATGATGCACATCTTAGATTTCTCCGCAGAACAGGTAGGTGCGACCGGTATCTGTAAAGGTCTTCGCGCAGACTGGAATGACTGTCTGAACTTGGGCGGCGGCGAAAGCGCGATGGTATCCTTCCTGCATTATTGGGCAATCAGCAATTTCTTGGAGCTGGCAAAGTTCTTAAAGCGCGATGCGGATGTGGAAAAATATACTGCGATGCAGGAAAAAGTGTACAAAGTCTGCAATGAAGAGTTGTGGGATAAAGACTGGTTCATTCGTGGCGTGACAAAGAATGGCAAGAAGATTGGAACCTCGGAGGATAAAGAGGGTAAGGTACATCTGGAATCCAATGCGTGGGCGGTACTTTCCGGCGCGGCAGATCCGGAAAAAGGAAAACAGGCGATGGACAGTGTAGACAACTATCTTTTTACGGAGTATGGCATCCTGCTCAATGCACCGTCTTACACCGTGCCGGATGATGATATCGGCTTTGTAACACGTGTTTATCCGGGACTTAAAGAGAACGGTTCCATTTTCTCTCATCCGAATCCATGGGCATGGGCAGCGGAGTGTGTGTTGGGACGCGGTGACCGTGCGATGAAATTCTATAACGCGCTTTGCCCGTATTATCAGAATGATAAGATTGAAATTCGTGAGTCCGAGCCGTATTCCTACTGTCAGTTCATTATGGGAAAAGACCATACAGCGTTTGGTCGTGCGCGTCATCCGTTTATGACCGGAAGCGGCGGCTGGGCATATTTTTCCGCGACACGATACATGCTCGGTATCCGACCTGACTTTGAAGAACTGAGCATTAATCCGTGCATTCCGGCAGACTGGCGTAAGTTTTCTGCGGTTCGTAAGTGGAGAGACGCGGAGTTTGATATTCACGTGGAAAACCCGGATGGCGTGATGAAGGGTGTGAAGGAAATCCGGTTGGATGGAGAAAAAGTTGCACATATTCCGGTGCAGCCGGCAGGAACAAAGCACAGTGTAACAGTTGTCATGGGAGAGATGTAAGAGTATATACAGGAAAGGGGATTCTATTATGATAAAATTCGGAACAGGCGGTTGGCGTGCAGTCATCGGCGATGATTTTACAAAAGCCAACATACAGCTTTTGGCACAGGGACTTGTAAATAAAATGAAAAGCGAAGGCGTGACAGAGAAGGGAATTGTCATGGGATATGACCGAAGATTCCTCTCAAAGGAGGCGATGCAGTGGGCGGCAGAGGTGTTCGCTGCGGCACACATCAAGGCATACTTAATCAATAAGTCCTCGCCGACACCGCTCATTATGTACTATGTAATGAAGCATGAGTTCCCATATGGAATGATGATTACGGCAAGCCATAACCCGGCGATATACAACGGTATCAAGGTTTTTACAGCGGGCGGCAGAGATGCAGATGAGATACAGACAAAGGATATCGAGGATTACATTTCTGACATCAAACCGGAAGCGGTTTGTGCAGTGAATTATGACGAGGGAAAGAAAGCCGGCTATATTGAAGAAATCTATCCGCTCAACGAATATCTGGATGCAATTATTGCAGCAGTGGACATGGATGCAATTCGAAATGCAGGACTTAAGGTGGCACTTGACCCGATGTATGGTGTGAGTGAGACTTCCTTAAAGACAATCTTAATGACGGCACGCTGTGAGGTGGCAACGATTCATGACCGACATGATACTTTGTTTGGCGGCAAGCTTCCGGCACCTTCGGCAGCAACGCTGCATTCTTTGCAAAACTATGTGGTTGAGAAGAAGTTTGACATCGGTATCGCAACAGATGGAGATGCCGACCGTATCGGCGTGATTGACGATAAGGGAAATTTCCTGCATCCAAACGATATCCTCGTATTGCTTTACTATTATCTTGTGAAGTTTAAGGGGTGGAGCGGACCGGTTGTCAGAAATATTGCGACGACCCACATGCTCGATAAGGTAGCGGCAAAGTTTGGTGAGAACTGCTATGAAGTGCCGGTCGGATTCAAATATATTTCTGCGAAGATGCAGGAGACAGGCGCAATTATCGGTGGCGAGTCCTCCGGCGGTTTGACGGTACACGGACATATCAACGGAAAAGACGGTATTTATGCAGCGGCGCTTTTGATTGAGATGATTGCCGTAACCGGTAAGAAGCTTTCTGAAATCATGGAAGACATTCATGCAGAGTGTGGAGAAATTCACATGGAAGAACGAGATTACAAGTTCACGCAGGAAAAGAAGGAGGAGATGCATCGAACATTGATGGAGCAGAAGCTGCTTCCGGAGCTTGCGGAGGAAATCGACCATATCTCTTATCTGGATGGCAGCAAGGTGTACTTTAAAAATGGTGGCTGGGTGATTGCCCGTTTCTCCGGTACGGAACCGTTGCTTAGAATCTTCTGCGAGATGCCGGATGCTAAGAGCGCGGCAGAGATATGTGAGACATATGAGAAATTTTTAGGATTGGCGTGAGTCGATTTGCGATGATTCCAAAAGGGAGTGCAGTGATGCATTCCCTTTTGGCGTAGATTCGTCTATAATAAAAAGAAGGGGGGAGCGCTATGAACAAACAAAAACAGCCGAAATCGTTAAATAAGAAAATATTATTTTTCATGATACTGTGCTGGGCAATACCCATGGCCGTATTTTTTGCATTTACGACAGTATCTTATCACAAGGGAATTATTGAAAAGGCAGAAGGTCTGATGGAGGACGAGCTTGTCAATGTGGCATCGTTCGCATCCATCCGTATTGAAGACGCGATTACGCTCTGCCAGCGTCCTTCCTATGAGAAGACGTGGGAGAATGCATGGAAAAACTATGAGGCAGGAAATCTGACGGAAACAGAATATCTACAGGAGATAAATACCAGCTTAAAGGGAAAATTCTACCTGGATGAGCGTTTTAATATGTCTACGTTCTATCGGTATGGCTCAGAAAAAGCGGAGTGTTTTTCCTCCCGGACGGGAGTTTCCTACAATAGCTATGTAGCGGATATACAGCCAAAACTTCTCGATATCATGGAGCTGGATTCCTCTTATGCGTATGTGCGTGTCGTGAATGGTCGTATTTTTATCGTGCGCAATCTCTATACAACGACGGATTATGAACGCTATGGTACGTTGGTAGTCGAACTGAATAAGTACAAGGTATTTCAGGATGTGCCGGCAGATCTCAAGAACAATATGGTCATCTGCATCGGAAGTGGTAAAGACGTGCTCGATTTTGCTCGTGTTTCGGAGGATGAGGGAAAGTCGGCACTGTTGGAGCGTATTTTGGAAAATTATGACGGATTCAGCAATCGCAAGCTGAACCGTATTGAGGATCGCGCATATAACGGTTACCTCTATCAGGAACGTCACGATAACTATCACATTGGTGTTGTGGTCTTTGCAAAAAAGAGTGAGATGTATTCCAGCCTGTATGAGTTTTATACTATCGTGGCGGTTATGATGTTCTTATTTATTCCATTGTTTGCATATGGAGTCTATTTCCTGCGAATGCACATTCAGATTCCGGTGGAGCGGATGATGCAGGCATCTAAGAAGATGGAAGCCGGTGAGATGGGAATCGAGGTAGAGGGCGGTCCGATGCCGAATCTCGAATTCCAGTATATGAAGGAGAGTTTTGACAGCATGTCGGCGCAGGTGAAGTATCTGTTTGATTATGTATATGATGAGAAGCTTGCGAGAAAGGATGCACAGATTCAGGCACTGCAGGCACAGATTAATCCCCACTTTTTGAATAATACCTTGGAGATGATGAACTGGCAGGCGCGAATGTCCGGGGATGTGGTTGTATCGAAGATGATTGAATCCTTGGGAACGGTGCTTGATTACCGCATGAATCGCGCAAATGTCAAGGAAATTCATTTGGCGGAAGAATTACAGTGTATTGACGCGTACTTTTACATCATGTCCATGCGTTTTGGACAACGCCTTTCCATCGAGCGTGAGATTGATGACGAACTGCTCTATATCATGGTGCCGCCTCTTATTTTACAGCCGATTGTGGAAAATGCGATTGTGCATGGTGTTGAGACGGTAAAAAATGGTGTTATCCGATTAAAGATTTACCACGATGAAGATTACGTTTATTTGCAGGTGCGCAATACAGGGAAGAAGATGACGGAAGAAGCCAAGGCTAGAATAAGCGCTATTTTAGAAGGGGACGAGACGCAGCTCCCGAAAGATACCGGAAGACATACCTCGATTGGCATTCAGAATGTAAACCGACGTATTCGCCTGGTATATGGGGAGGAATATGGACTTACCATTGTGCAGAATGAGAAACAGGAGACCATTTCTACCATTACACTGCCTTATCGTGAGGAGCAGGAGGAGAAATCGTTAAAAGAACGAAACGCAGTGGAGAGTGAACTTAAGAACATGGCAAGATTGAACAAATAATGTCAAGTCGGTCTAATGCCTTTTGTGAGATATGCCCGTATAATATGAGTATAGTAAATGAAAAACACATTTACAAATCATATGAAGGAGGATTTTACTATGAAGAAAAAAGTTTTGTCCGTACTGTTAGTCGGAGCGATGACAGCATCCCTGTTCGCAGGATGCGGAAGCAACGCAGGTGAGACAACGGGAGCTGCCGGGGGTGATGCAGCAACCACAGAAGAAGGTGGTGCAGATGCTGATGTGGCTCAGAACCCTGTAACCCTTAAGACAGTATCCATGTTCGGAGGAACAGACCCGAACGCAGAGGTATATCAGGCAATCAACAACGAGATAATGGCTGAGTATGATTACATTACCATCGAGGATAACTCTCAGTCTTCCGATGAGGAGTGGAAAGCAGCAGTCAATGCAGACTTTTCTGTTGGAAATGAGCCGGATGTTATCCAGTTCTTTACCGATGCTACCGCAGATACGATTGTTGCAACAGATAAGCTCGTATCCATCGAAGAAATCCGTGCAGAGTATCCGGAGTATGCAGCAGATACATTGGATTCTGCTTTGGCAGCAGCAGCAAACACCGATGGTGTAGAGAGAGCAGTTCCGACCACAGGTTACTGGGAAGGCTTATACTGCAACAAAGATTTATTTGATCAATATGGATTAGAGCTTCCTACAGATTGGGAGTCTATGGAGAAGGCAATCACAACCTTTAAAGAGAATGACATTATCCCAATTGCATGTTCCTTGAACAACGTACCACATTATTGGATTGAGTTCTTAATGCTTTACGCTGCAGGTGCTGATGAGTACACAAGCATTCCGGAAACTGCTCCGGAAGGATGGGTAGCAGGACTTGAGATGTTCAAGACATTAAGAGATATGGGCGCATTCCCTGCTGATACCGATACCGTAGATGACGCTTATATCGGACAGTTATTCCGCGATAAGAAAGCAGCTATGCAGCTTGATGGTTCTTGGTATGCAGGAAATATCGAAGATACAGAAAATACAGTAGTAATCGCATTCCCAGGTGTTCCAAATCAGAAAGCTGAGGCAGGTTCACTTGTAGGTGGTATCTCTTCCGGTTTCTATATCACAAGAAAAGCTTGGGAAGATCCTGACAAGAGAGATGCAGCAGTGAAGTTTGTTATGGCTCATACAAGCCAGGCCGGCGTTCAGAGATATTGGGAAGCAACCGGCGCTGTTTCTCAGGCAGCAGTAGAGGTAACTCCTGTTGACGGAGCAACTCCATTCGCAGAGTCTATCGCAGCTTACACAAGCGGTGCAAGTGCAATCGTAGCACCAACTGACTCCAGAATCGGTGATGCATACAAGACATTGGTAGCTGAGATTGTAAAAGTATCTACAGGTGCTATGTCAGCGGAAGATGCAATTAATGAGGCATTATCATTGATGCAGTAGTTTGCAATAATTAGCTGTACTACATTAGGAAAAGAAAACGAAAGGGGCATTGCCCAAACAAGGCCCCTTTCGTTTTTTATACCCTTTTATACCCATTTAACAACCAAAAATCAGGTGTTTTTTTAAGAAAGGTGGAAGAAAGATGTTATATAAGAAAAAATGGCCATTGTTTTTGTTTTTAGTGCCGGGACTTTTATTTTTGCTAATCTTTCTTTACATACCGTTTGTTGAAAATATTAAGAACAGTTTTTATGATATGGCATCTGTCGTAAAGATGCCGGGACAGGATTTTAAATTTATTGGATTCGATAATTACAAGAGATTATTTACAGACCCGGACATTCGGATGGCGATGGTAAACACGCTGAAAATGATGGTACTGACCGTAATATTTGAGGTCGGAATCGCATTTGTGCTCGCGGTCATGGTGTCGCAGATTAAAAAGTTCCAGCAACTGTTTCGTACCGTATATTTTTTCCCGGTAGTCATCTCGGCAACGGCAATCGGTTTGCTGTTCAAATTGTTCTATAACTATAATGGCGGTATGTTGAATCAGATATTGGAGTACTTTGGCAAGGAACCGGTGCTTTGGCTCGAACCGGAATTAGCATTCATCATGATATGTATCCCGACACTGTGGAGCTACATCGGATTCTATTTTGTCATCTTATTGACGGGCTTAAGTGATATTCCTGATGATATATATGAGGCTGCATCGATTGATGGCTGCAGCAAATTCAAACAGGTATTTTACATTACATTGCCAAGCTTAAAGCCGGTATTTTTCACATCGGTAACATTGGCAGTAACAGGAGCATTAAAGGTATTCGATCTTCCATGGGTGCTTGCTCCGAACGGTGCACCGCAGGGATTGACACATTTCCTCGGAACCTATATGTATCAGACAGCGTATGGTCTTAACAATTACGATTATGCATCGACACAGGCACTTTTAATCGTTGTACTTGGAGTGGTTGTATCAAAAGGTGTCGGAGCATTGACGGCAGACAAAGAGGAGAAAGCCGAGGCGAAAGCAAAGCGCGCCAGAGAGAAAGCAAAGGGGGTGGCATAGATGGATGCAGCATTACAGTTAGAGAAACCGCTTAAGAAAAAAAAGAAGCTTAGCATTGGTATGATTGTGATCTATGCAATCCTGATTTTGTGGGCGGTGCTGACAATTTTCCCATTCGTATGGGTGGTTTTGAATTCCTTTAAACCATCGGCAGAGGTGCTGCGTTCTTCGTTTGCACTGCCGCAGGAATTTACACTTGCAAACTATCAAAATGCATTTGGAAGACTAAACGTATTGAATGCATATAAGAACAGCTTTATTATTTCCGGTTGTGTAACCGTAGGCGTTATGGTATTGTCCTCGCTGATGTCTTTCGGACTTACACGCTATCGGTTCCGCGGGAAAGAATTTATCCGAAGTCTGATTGTGGCAAGCCTGATGTTCCCGGCATTTGCAACGATTATTCCGGTGTATAAGATGATTATCCAGTGGGGAATGTTAGGAAAGCCGGTTGCGGTTATTCTTCCGCAGATTGCAGGAAATTTAAGCTTTGCAACCATCGTTATGACGGGATTTATGCAGAGTATACCGCTTGAGATGGAAGAAGCTGCATATATGGAAGGTGCGAACGTATTTCAGGTGTTTGCTAAGATTATTGTACCGCTTTGCCGTCCATCGTTAGCAACGGTTGCAATCTTTAGCTTCCTGTGGTCCTACAATGACTTGTTTGTACAGAAAATTATGATTGCGGGACATAAGCAGTATTATCCGGTATGTACATTGCTCGAGGAAATCAGCTCACAGTACGGAACAGATTTCGGACTCATGGCAGCATCAGTAACCATCATCGTTATTCCGGTTATGATTGTCTATGTGCTGCTCCAGAAGAATATTATCAAAGGATTGACAGCGGGAGCGATTAAGGGTTAAGCTTACGGTAGGCGATGAGCCGTGTCAGGGCACGAGAAGACAAGTATCTGTGCTTGCACAGAGATGCTTGTCTTTTTGTGCACTGATAGGGCGAATGCCCGAAACGAGCAGGCGTAGCCTGCGAGTGTGCACGGCGAATTCTGGATTTTTGGGGGTGGAGCTATGTATAAGGTAATGATTGTGGATGACGAACCGATTATTGTGGAGGGATTGTCCCGCAGCATCGCATGGGAGAGATGGAATTGCGAAATCGTAGTGACGGCGCATGACGGGCTTGAGGGGAAGCGGTTAATTGAGGAAAAGAAGCCGGACATTATTTTCATGGATATCTGTATGCCGGAGATGGACGGGCTGCAGATGATTGCGGCCATTAATTCTCAGTTTCCTGATTTAGAAGTCTCAGTTTTGACGGGATATCGCGATTTTGAGTATGCACAGACTGCAATTCGTCTCGGTGTGACGCGTTTTCTGTTAAAACCATCGAATATGGAAGATCTTGAGGAGGCAATCAGCACCATGTGTGCCAACCTTAAGAAAAAAGGAATTACCGGCGATGGGGAGGCGTGTGCAGAGGGCTCGGCAGAGACGCTGGAAGACGGAGGGGAAGCGTCCAAGCATGAGAGCGTATCCAGTAGCTTTATTGTGAAAAATGCCTTGAAATACATAGAGGAGAACTACACGCAGAAGCTGACACTCTGTGAAGTCGCAGAAAAGACATATGTGAGCCAATGGCATTTAAGCAAGCTCTTAAATCGTCATACGGGGCAGAGTTTTTCGGATATTCTCAATCATGTACGCATTGAACATGCAAAAGAGTTATTAGAAGACCCGTCCTTGCGCATCGGAGATATCTCGGAGCAGGTCGGATTCTTGGATTTGGCGCATTTCTCGCGCGTGTTCAAGAAGCAGGAAGGGGTTTCCGCAAATGAATATCGAAATCAGGTACTCGGAAAATAGAGATGTCGCAAGACATCTCTATTTAATTGCAGGCAATTCTTATTTTAAGAAGTTATACAACAACACATTCCCGAGAAACAAATTTCAAAATCTTTTCGAGCCAAATCCGAGAATTTTAGAACTTGCGCCGGAAATTATGTTTCCTGTCTCTTCTGCCGACTGAACATTTCGCGGAGAATGTCCGTCCAGTAGAAGGCAACAAGTCGATGACTTTCTGGTTGCGCTAAATGGTCGCACTCACAGACGCGAATAAGCCTTGCTGCGGAACTCGATGCGTCCTCACATTTAAAACATAGCATCTTTCCGGCGCAAGTTCGTAAAAATTCCGGATTTTGTAAGATGATTTTGAAATTTCGTTTCACCGGAAAGGTGACGTAATATAATTTCCTATAATAAGAATTGCCTGCAACAAAAAAGGGTGTCTTGCGACAACCCTTTTGCGTTAGATGATGTAGTATCCGATGATGCCGCTTGCGATTCCGATGAGTGCACCGACAATGACATCCCGAGGTTCATGGACACCTCCAATGACACGGATGAGTGCCAGTACCACACCGATAACAAAAAGCAGGATGCCGGCATCGGTATGGAGATAGAATATGGTCATGGCAATGACGAACACGGAGAATACATGGCGGCTCGGAAACGACTTGCCTGGCGAATCTTTTTCCAGCACCGGCGGAATGTCAAATTTTTCATAGGGTCTCGGCAGATTGATAACCCTTCGGAAAATCGAGACTGCCACAAAGGAGATGGCAGGAACCAAAATCGCACGAAGTAAAAACGGATGCTTTTGAAGGTATAAAAGAAGTAGAAATGCCGGATAAAGCAGGAAGATAAAACCGGTCAAAAGTCGATTTAGAAACTTTGTGAGGCGAATGCGCTTGGGGTTCTCCCGAATAATTCCGGTAAGCTTGATATAGGATTCCTTTGTCATGCTAAGCCTCCTTACAGGTGCCGTCTACACTGAGTGCAGCAAGCAGAGCACCGATGAAAACACAGAAGTCAGAGACATTAAAGATAATTCGCCGTAACCATTTCGGACCAATATTGATGCGGAAATAATCGACGACATGCCCTTTTGTATAGCGGTCAAAGAGGTTGCTTAAGCCCCCGCCCAGTAAAAGTGCAAGCCCCGTTTTGGCAACCGGACGGTTAGAATAGCGGACGATAAAATAGTAAACCGTGCCGACCGCAATAAGCATTGCGGTATGAAGAAATTTAAGAATTTTCGGTTTTTGGGAAAGTAGATTTAATGCGGCACCTCTGTTATAATATTTCTCAAGAATAATCGCACCGTTAAGACGCGGGTGCTGCACTTTTCGGGCATATTTTTTATCCATATAGGATTTGATGATAAAGTCGAGCAGGAATACGCCTGCGGTAATAAAAAGATAACTCATAGGTCTCCTTACTTGTGCATGTATTTATATCATGTATTATACTTTGAATTCGGGAAAATGCAAAGCTCTTTGCATGGAACTGTTGCTTTTTTTTATCTTGATTTGTGCACTTGCCCGTGAAGGGTTGCAACCGGATTCCGCTATTGATAAAGTCTAAGTATAAGCCGCGACAGAGCGGTAAAATAGATTTTGAACAGGGGGATAAGAGATGAACATAATAAAAGCAAAGGATTATCAGGACATGAGCAGAAAGGCTGCGAATATTATTTCTGCACAGATTATCATGAAGCCGGATTGCGTGTTAGGGCTTGCAACTGGTTCCACGCCGATTGGTGCCTACGCGCAGTTGATTGACTGGTATAAAAAGGGTGATTTGGATTTCTCAAAAGTGTCTACCGTAAATTTGGATGAATATCGCGGACTAAAGCATTCTGACCCGCAGAGCTATTATTATTTTATGCATGAGAATCTGTTTGGTCATGTAAATATCCGTGAGGAGGCAACGCATGTGCCGGACGGTACGAATCCGGATGCGAAGCGTGCATGTGAGGAACATGAGGAGATTATTCGTAAGTTGGGAGGCATCGACCTTCAGCTTCTCGGACTTGGAAACAATGGACATATCGGATTCAACGAGCCGGGGGAAGCTTTTGAGAAGGAGACGCATTGCGTGAATTTGACGAAGAGCACGATAGAGGCGAACTCCAGATTTTTTGAAAAAATCGAAGATGTGCCGACACAGGCATATACGATGGGTATCCGTACCATCATGATGGCGAAAAAGATTCTCGTCGTAGTGAACGGGGAAGGCAAGGCGGATATCGTTGCGCGCGCATTCTGGGGACCGGTGACACCGGAGGTACCGGCATCCATCCTGCAGATGCATCCGGATGTGACGGTTGTGGCGGACGAGGCGGCACTGTCGAAAGCACCGATGTAATCCATAGAAATTGTGGGGATACGCGATGATTGCGCGAACCGAAAAAGTAATAGGAGGGGAAGGAACATGATTATTCAGAACGCACTTGTTTTTACTTTGAATCAGGGCTTTGTACTAAAGGACGTATGGATAAAAGACGGACGATTTGCAGAGCTGAGTGATGATTTTGCGCGGATACACAGCGAGTTGTTTGAAGCAGAGAAAAAAAGCGGCGGCGTTATCGACGCCGGGGGAAATTATCTGATTCCCGGATTGGTGGATGTACATTTTCATGGATGTGCCGGATATGATTTTTCAGACGGCACAAAAGAGGCACTGGACACAATCTGTGCATATGAACTGCAGCATGGTATTACATCTATCTGTCCCGCGTCCATGACACTGGCAAAAGACACACTTCTTGGAATTTGCGAGAATGCATACGAATATGCAAAAACTCATGAAGAAGGTGCGCGCTTATGCGGTATTCATCTGGAAGGTCCGTTTATCTCTATGGAGAAAAAGGGAGCACAGAATCCTGCGTTTATCCAAAAACCGGATGTACAGACTTTCCATGAGCTGCAGGAAGCTGCACATGGTTTGGTGCGGTTAATTACTATTGCACCGGAAGTAGAGGGGGCGGAAAACTTTATCCGCGAGTTGGCGAATGAGGTACATATTTCGGTGGGCCACACAACGAGTGATTATGATACGGCATCCCGTGCGTTTGCACTGGGTGCAGACCATGTGACTCATACATACAATGCGATGCCGGGATTTACGCATCGTGCGCCGGGAGTGATTGGTGCAGCGTTTGACGCGGAATATGCAATGCCGGAGTTGATTTGTGATGGTATTCACATCAACCCGTCTGTGGTGCGTGCAACCTTCCGGTTATTCGGTGAGGAACGCATGATTCTGATTAGCGACAGTATGATGGCGACCGGTATGGAGGATGGGAATTACTCGCTTGGAGGGCTGCCTGTTACAGTAAAAGGAAACCTCGCGACATTGTCCGATGGCACGATTGCAGGTTCGGCAACAAACCTGATGGACTGTATGCGGACCGCTGTTAAGATGGGAATTCCGTTTGAGACGGCAGTGCGCGCAGCAACCTACAATCCGGCAAAATCCATTGGTGTGGACGATGTGTGCGGAAGTATTGAGGTTGGAAAGTATGGAGATTGTGTACTTTTGTCAAAAGAAGATTTGTCTACGCAGAAGGTGATTCTCGGCGGGCAGGTTGTTTAGCTTTCCTTTGTCACCCCGGAATTTTTCCGGTATTCCCGCGGTGTCATCGCAAAACGTTTCTTAAATGTCCGGTTAAAATAGGACAGATTCTCATAACCAACCTCTGAGGCGATTGCAAGAATCGAGGAATCAGAGGATAGGAGCAGTCTCGATGCCATGGTGAGCCGATATTCATTGAGGTAATCAATGAATGAGGTTCCCATGGTATTTTTAAAATATTTCATAAAGTGAGATTGACTTAAACCAACTTCGTTTGCAATCTCTTCGATGGTAATCTTATCCATGTAATGATTTTCTATATATTTTAAAATGAGTTTCAGCTTTTCCAGAGATTTATAATCTTTTTTGGGGCGCTCGTTAATCGCGCATTTGTTAGTCAGAATGAAAAAGAGCATAAAAAGCTGGCTCTTGATAAAGAGCTGATAACCGACAGGGTTTGTACGACTGATTTCATCGTTGGCATCCACGCAGGCAGCTATCTCTGCATAATGAGAAGACTCCGGCGTGTACAAAAGAGGCACGGAAAACGTACCGGAGAACAGCGGAGTGAGTAAATCTGTATTGCTGGTATCCGTCTTTTTGGAAATCAACATAGAAGGATGAAAAATGATATTTTCGTATTCCATAGTGTCCTGCTCGTGCTGTTCGATGGAATGGAGCTGTCCCGGAAGGATGAGCGCGATTGTCCCTGCACTTACGATATGTGATGTGAAATCCACCGTAATCGTTCCGGTTCCTTTTTTAATATAGATAAGCTCCAGTTCGTCGTGCCAGTGGAGTGGCACCTGCGTAAAGTCAAACGGAATGGAGCATAGATAGGTATTATAAGGAAACAGCGGATTCCCATGTGATTTTTTTTCCTGGTAATTTTCGTATTCTAAGATATTCATGATAGTATTGTACCACTTTTTGAACCAATATTACAAGAAAAAGTGAGATATGCCACATATAATAGTCTCGTAAAGTACTTGTAACGTACTTGGGTTTGAAACGATTGGGGAACAGTTTAATGATGCCGGGGATTGGAGAGCACCCGAGATATGGAGGAAATCATGAATTTACAGGAAATCACAACAAAGAAATACGGTAGACCGATTGCACAGTGTACCAACGAAGAGCTTTACTACTCTTTACTTGCTATGACCAAGGATATGGCAAAGGAAAAAGAGAGCAATGAAGGAAAGAGAAAATTGTATTATATCTCTGCTGAGTTTTTAATTGGTAAGCTTCTGTCCAACAACTTAATCAATCTTGGCATCTATGAGGATGTGAAGAAGCTTTTGGCAGAGAATGGCAAGAGCCTTGCAGAAATTGAGGAGGTTGAGCCGGAACCATCCTTAGGAAACGGTGGACTTGGACGTCTGGCAGCATGCTTCCTTGACTCTATCGCAAGTCTTGGATTGAACGGTGACGGTGTAGGTTTGAACTATCACTACGGACTTTTCAAGCAGGTGTTTGAGAACAACCTGCAGCATGAGACGCCAAACCCATGGATTGAGAAGGAAAGCTGGCTGACCAAGACAGATGTAACGTATCCGATTCAGTTTGGCGGATTTACCTTACAGTCCAGATTGTATGACATTGATGTAATCGGTTATGAGAACCGCACCACAAAGCTTCATCTGTTCGACGTTGAGACCGTGGATGAGAGCCTTGTCGGAGATGGTATTGATTTCGATAAAGAAAACATTGCAAAGAACCTGACATTGTTCTTATATCCGGATGATTCAGACGATAAGGGACGTATCCTTCGTGTATATCAGCAGTACTTTATGGTAAGTAATGCGGCAAGATTAATTATCGACGAGACACTCGCAAGAGGCGGTGATTTACACAAGCTTCATGAGTATGCAGCAATCCAGATTAACGATACACATCCAAGTATGGTGATTCCGGAGTTGATTCGTCTGTTGATGGAGCGCGGTATCCTTATGGATGAGGCAATCGAGATTGTATCGAAGACTTGTGCATATACAAACCATACCATCCTTGCAGAGGCACTTGAGAAATGGCCAATCCATTTCTTGGAGAAAGCAGTTCCGCAGTTATTGCCGATTATCTATGAATTAAACAGCCGTATTGTGAAGAAATACGACGATAAATCCGTAGCGATCATCGATGATAATAAATTGGTTCACATGGCACACATGGATATCCATTACGGATACAGTGTCAACGGTGTTGCTTACCTGCATACAGAAATCTTAAAGGATTCTGAGCTTAATAACTTCTACAAGATTTATCCGGAGAAGTTTAACAATAAGACCAATGGTATTACGTTCCGCCGCTGGTTATTACACTGCAACCATGAACTTTCCGAGATGATTGAGTCTCTGATTGGACCTGGCTTTAAGAAAGATGCGACAGAGCTTGAAAAACTGGGCGCATATGTAAATGACGAGGCAGTATTACAGCGCCTTTTGGATGTGAAGAGTGCAAGAAAAGCTGAGCTTAAGAATTACCTGGCAAAGACGCAGGGCATTGAGCTTGACGAGAACTCTATCTTCGATATCCAGATTAAGAGATTGCATGAGTATAAGAGACAGCAGATGAATGCGCTTTATGTCATTCATAAATATTTTGAGATTAAATCCGGTAAGAAGCCAAACCGCCCGATTACGGTCATTTTTGGTGCAAAGGCAGCTCCGGCTTACGTAATTGCAAAAGATATCATCCATCTGATTCTCTGCTTACAGGAGCTCATCAGCAAGGACCCTGAGGTGGCACCATACTTAAAGGTTGTCATGGTAGAGAACTACAATGTAACTTTAGCTGAGAAGTTGATTCCGGCAGCAGATATCCATGAGCAGATTTCTCTTGCATCCAAGGAAGCATCCGGTACTTCTAACATGAAGTTCATTTTAAACGGCGCTGTTGCAATCGGAACCATGGACGGTGCAAACGTTGAGATGCATGAGTTTGTAGGTGATGATAACATCTACATTTTCGGTGAATCTTCCGAGGCGGTAATCGAGCATTATGCAAAGGCTGACTATGTGTCTAGGGATTACTATGAGAAGGATGCGGACATCAAGCGTGCAATCGACTTTATCGTAAGTGATGAGCTGATGGCAGTCGGATGCAAGGAGAACTTAGAGCGTCTCTACAATGAGTTGTTGAACAAAGACTGGTTCATGACGCTTCCGGACTTCAAGGATTATGTGGCAACCAAGGAGCGTATCTACGCAGACTATGAGGAACGCATGACTTGGGCAAAGAAGATGCTTGTAAACATCAGCAAGGCAGGATTCTTCTCTTCCGATCGTACCATTGCGCAGTACAATGAGGACATCTGGCACTTATAAAATAGAAAGTATCAACTTCATAAAATTTTTTCCTGAAAAAGTGCATCGCTTCGGCGGTGCACTTTTTTGAAACTTTACAAATTTTACATGTATTTGTTTTTTTTGCCGAGAAATTTTACAATTCTTTACAGAAGCTTGATAGTCTGCCTTTTTTTTCAATGCTACACTCGTTAAGGTGAAAGACAAACGAAACACAGAAAGGATTATTAGTGCAATGAGAAAAAAGGTTTTAAGGGCAACGGCAGCGTTGTTGGCGACAGCAACTTTTATGACAGGTTGTGGAGCGAAAGATAGTACCGCGAGTGTGGACTTAAGAGAAGTGCCATTGGAAGAAATTATTGAGAAGGCAAAAGAAGAAGGCGAAATCGCTTCCGTAGGTATGCCGGATGACTGGGCAAACTGGAGAGGAAGCTGGGAAAATATTACAGAGACCTATGGACTGAACCATGAAGATACTGACATGAGCTCAGCAGAAGAATTGTCTACCTTTGAGACAGAGAAGGATGCGGCAACAAAGGATATTGGAGATGTGGGACAGGCGTTTGGACAGACCGCTGTCGATATGGATGTCGCACAGCCTTATAAGGCGACAACATGGGATTCCGTTCCGGATTGGGCAAAAGATCCGGATGGCAACTGGGTAATAACTTATGTGGGAACTATGAGCTGCATGACAAACAAGGGAAGAGTGGATGATACGATTGATTCATGGCAGGCGCTTTCTGACAGTGATTGCGTGGTGACGATTGGTGATGTAGTGCGAGGAGCTTCTTCTCAGATGGCTGTGCTTTCCTGCGCTTATGCACTTGGCGGTGGTCCTGAGAATTTGGACCCGGCATTTGATTTCTTTAAGCAACTGGCAGAGGAAGGCAGATTGGATGCAGGTACCTACAGTCAGGAAAGAATGGAGAGAAATGAGATTGACGTATATCTTACCTGGGATTATCTCACCCTGCAGTATCGCGATTTGACTCAGGAAGCGGTACCGAATGCAGAAATTGACTGTCATGTTATGAGCGATGGAGCCATTCAGTCAGGCTATTGTCTGGTTATCAATAAATATGCACCGCACCCGTATTCAGCAGCATTAACAGTAGAATACATGTTAAGCGACGAAGGGCAGATAGACCGAGCAAAAGGATATGCACGTCCAATCCGCTCTGACGTAGAACTACCGGCAGAATTGGCAGAAAAGATGATAGATGATGCGGAGTATACCAACACAATTCCGCTTACGGACAATGAAACAATTACCGCGGCTTGTACAGAAATTGCTACACGCTGGGAAGAAGAAATCATTCCGCTCATGGATTAATAAGGGAGCTGGTGCGAATGAACAATAAGTTGAAGAGAGTGGGCGGCAGAATGGCATTCTTTCTGCCGCTTGCATTTATTATTCTGTTTTTTGAATGCCTGCCGCTTGTGAGCATGATTATAAAAAGCTTTATGGATCATGGAAGCTTTACGCTTGATAATTTTATACAAATTTTTGAAAAAACTATTTATGTGACGGCAATCAGAAACAGCCTATGGATTACGATGCTATCGACTGTTGTGGGACTAATCATTGACTTTTTCCTTGCGATGGCACTTAGCAGGGATACCGGAAAAAAGAAAAGCTTATATTTATCGCTGTTAAATCTTACCTCCACCTTTTCCGGGGTGCCGCTCGCGATTGCATTTATTACAGTGCTGGGAACGTCGGGCGTGTTTGTATTAATCAGTGAGCAAATCGGATTTACACCACTTTCTGCATACAATCTGTATTCCATGAAGGGCATGTTCATTATTTATGTGTATTTCCAAATTCCGATGGGAACATTATTGCTTTTGCCAACGTTCGACAAGGTAAAGAAGGAATGGAAAGAAGCAGCGAGACTGATGAATGCAAGAAGTATCCGGTTTTGGTTGCAAATCGGAATACCGGTAATGATGCCGGGCATTTTGGGAACCTTTAACATGCTGTTTGCCAATGCGATTGCTACCTATGCAACACCGTATCTGCTGGTCAATAACAGCATTGCATTACTTCCGGTAAAGATTGTTGATATGTTTGTTGGGGATGTCAAACAGCGCCCGGGATTAGGAAGTGCCCTTTCGATTGTGATGCTTGCCATTGTACTGATAGAAATCGGATTGACGAATCTTTGCAAAAAGCATTTTGAAAAAGGAACGAGGTGAGAATGATGAAAGAACATAGAGTAGGAAAGACCGTTTGGAAAATCTGCATCGCGGCATTTTTGCTGATGCCGCTCATTATCATGTTCGTTTATTCCTTCTCGGACCGCTGGATAACAATTCTACCAGAGGGATTTACCTTAGAGTATTATGTGAAAACGTTGACAAATGAAAAGTTTTTACTTGGGATTTTGCGTGGAATGATTATTTCCATAATTCCGGTTGTAATTACAAATATCTGTGTGCTCCTTGCATTGTATGCGGTGTTGGTTTACCTGCCGGAAATGGAAAAAGTGGTACAGATTTTTTGCCTGATACCGACAACGATTAATGGCATTATCCTTGCAACTTCAGTGTTGGCGGCATATTCCGGTACGAATACGATTTTTGCAAACCGTATTGTAATGCTGGCAATGATTTACTGCGTATTTGTACTGCCGATGACCTATCAGGGAATCCGCAATAGCCTCTATTCCGTAAATACGAAGGGGCTTTTGGAGGTGGCAGAAATGCTGGGGTATCGTAAATTCCACAGCTATGTGACCATCGTGATACCCGCTATTTTACCGGGACTTTGCAATTCGGCATTGATGTGCTTTGCGGGACTGTTCGGTGATTTTGCCATTATTAAAATTATTGCATCCTCTCAGTTTGAAACTGCACAGTCATACCTGTATCGGAATCGCAGTACCGATACGCAGGAATTAAGTGCAGCAGTAGTGATTTTGCTCGTGATAACTTTGTGTATTAATTATGCGGTGCACAGAAGCCAGCATAACAAGAAAACGGTGTAAAACAGGTGAAAAAGGAGGTTCTTATGTCATATATTGAGTTTAAAAATATCAACAAATATTTCGGAAGTAATCATGTATTAAAGGGAATTGATTTGCAGGTAGAAAAGGGCGAGCTTCTGACTCTTCTCGGTCCGTCCGGCTGCGGGAAAAGTACATTACTGCGGTGTCTTGCAGGATTAGAAGAGGTGCAGGAAGGTTCCGTGTATTTGGAAGGAAAGGATATCACACATACCGATGCGAGACTCAGACAGATTGGGATGGTATTTCAGCAGTACAGTCTGTTTCCGAATATGACGGTTGCCCAGAATCTTGCATTCGGTTTGAAAATCAAAAAGCTATCCAAAGAGGAAATGAAACAGGAAGTGATAAAAGCTTTGCAGATGGTAGGCTTAGAAGAAAAGGCGAATGCTTATTCGGCGCAGCTTTCCGGAGGACAGCAACAGCGAGTAGCGCTTGCCCGCGCGATTGTGACGAAGCCGAAGGTGTTGCTTTTGGATGAGCCACTCAGCGCGATTGATGCAAAATTGCGAAAAAGCTTACAGGTAGAAATTCGCAGAATTCAAAAAGAACTTAATATTACAACTATCTTTGTGACACATGATCAGGACGAAGCGATGATTATGTCAGACCGGATTTGCCTTTTGAATGAGGGACACATTGAGCAGATAGGCACACCGATTTCTATTTACACGGAGCCGAAGACAAAATTTGCAGCAGGATTTATCGGAAACTATAATGTGATGGAACCGGCTGAATTTGAGAAACTGACCGGAGAAAAGCAGGAGAGAGACCACGCTGTTGCAATTCGTCCGGAGACTATCGCTATCTCCAGAGAAAAACAGAATCATGAGAATTCTTATGAGTTCCAAGGAAAAGTGGTAGAGAGCCGTTCCAGAGGAAATGTGCTTCGCTATGTCATTGACGTCAACGGCATCAAAATTTCTGCGGATACATTGTTCCGAAGCTTTTCTATTTTCGAAAATCAGTCGGATGTATGGTTGTCGCTGGAGAAGAGAAACTGTCTGAATGTGGAGGAAGTTGCAGTATGAAAAAATGCATGTTTGCAGAAAATGCAAACTGGTACAAGGGAAATTTACATTCCCATACGACGAATTCTGATGGGAAGATGACACCGGAGGAAGCGGTAGCGCTTTATAAAAACTATGGCTATCATTTTATGTGCTTAAGTGAACATGATGTTTATACGGACCTAAGAGAGCAGTTCGACAGCGGAGATTTTATTCTTCTTCCGGGAGTGGAAGCATCTGCATGGCTGGTCAATAAAGAAAAAACAGGACTTATAAAAACGCATCATATTCATGGAATATTGGGAAATGAGGCAATGCAGAAGGCAGCGGGCGAAAAATTGTTCTGCCATGGCGAAAAATTGACACCTCCGGTGTACATGGAAGAGTGGGGTGGATTGGAAGTGGCGCAGAAACTGTCCGATTTTCTTCGGGATAAGGGGTGTTTTACAACCTATAACCATCCAATCTGGTCAAGGGTTGATACCGAGGAGGTTGTCGGTCTGAGGGATGTATGGGCGATAGAAGCATACAATTACGGCACGGTTGTGGAATGCGGAGAGGGGCATGATACGGTATTCTGGGATGCAATGCTGCGAAAGGGCATACATATAAACGGGTTTGCATCGGATGACAATCATAACCCACCTAAATTTTTTGACAGCTTTGGCGGATATGTCATGGTGCGCTCCGAGGAACTTTCCCACGAAGCCATTGTAAATCATCTGTTGACGGGAGATTACTATTTTAGTGCCGGACCGGAAATTTATCAATGGGGCATTGAGGATGGTCAGGTTTTTGTGGACTGTTCCGATGCAGAATGCGTGAACTTCATTGCAGGCGGAGTGGTTGGCAGCAGTGAAACGGTGTTAAAGCATACCAATCCTATCCGATATGCGGTTCACACGTTAAGAGGAAATGAAACATACATCCGCGTGAAATGCGTGGATAAAGAAGGCAGAAAGGCATGGACCAATGCTCTGTGGCTGTAGAAAAGGACCGAGAGGTCCTTTTTTTGTTGAAAATTCCTAAACACACGAATATGATAGTTTATAATAGAAAGATACAAAATAGATATAAATACAGGAATAAGGAGCTGATTTTTGATGAATTATATCGATATGCATTGTGATACATTAGCAGAAGCGTTGGTGCGAAAGAGTGCTACGGCAGAGCATTTGGAAGGTACGATGGTGGATACCTACCGCCTCAGAGAGGCGGGGGCAGCAGCACAATTTTTTGCGATGTTCCTCCCACAGCGAAATGAGCCGGAATGGTTTGGATTAGAGACAATGCCCGAACCGGAAGAATTGATGGAACAGATGTATGAAATCTACTGCAATACCATGAAGGCGTGCAGTGATTCTGTTGCGCCGGCACGGAATTATGCGGAACTTTCCGAAAACCGTGCAGCGGGAAAATTGTCTGCATTTTTAACGATTGAAAATGGTTTTCTGGTTCGCGGAAAGCTTGAAAATATCAAAAAGGTTTATGACATGGGTGTGCGTCTGATTACGTTGACCTGGAATGATGATAATTGCTTCGGTTTTTGTCATTCAGCAAATCAGGAGGAGATGAAACGAGGGCTTACGGATTTCGGAAAAGAAGGTGTGGCATATATGCAGGAGATTGGAATGCTTGTGGATGTTTCGCATCTTTCGGATGGCGGTTTTTGGGATGTGGCTGAACTGTCAAAGCGCGCGGGAAAACCTTTTGTGGCATCCCACTCAAACTGCCGTGCATTATCCCCTGCGACACGCAATCTCACCGATAAAATGATACATACGCTTGCGGATTGTGGCGGTGTGGCAGGACTTAACTTTGAACCGACATTTTTAAATGCTGACCCAACCGACAAATTAAGTCGTGTTTCACGTATGTGTGACCATGTGATTCATTTGATTGACAAGGGTGGCATCGAGTGTGTCGGCATCGGTACAGATTTTGACGGTATCGATGGCGAGTTTGAGATTGCGGACTGTACGGATATGGAACTGCTTTTTGCGGCGTTACATCTGCGCGGACTTTCCGATGACGCGATTGAAAAAATAGCCTATGGGAACGTGGCGAGGGTAATACGCGAGGCACTGTAGGTATTAACGTGAAAACGGTTTTTGGTTATATGAAAGTGCAATAATATAAAAATTGATTATAAGGGCAGATAATGAAAAATGTCGTTGAATTATCTACCTTTAAATGATAGAATAACAGTATCAAAAATGAGGAGGTGTTCATAATGGTAGCAAAGACTGCGGGATTGTTGGCAGATGATGTATGCCGGGAAATATATGAATTGGTGAATGAAGGCTTGCAGGATGTAGCGAACAATCAGTTGATAGATTTTGATACTGTTTTTGATGAACTGGAAAGAAGGTATGTCATGGATGATTAAGTACCGGATAAAGTTTGCTCAGCGAGCGAGAGAGGATATTGTTGCTATCGGAGATCACATCGCCTATACATTGCAAGAACCGGACATTTCGCAAGCCTTTGTCAGAGGGCTAAAAGATTCTATTTTACAATTAAGCTTTTTTCCTTATAAATTTTCCCTTGTACAAAATCACATGTTAAGAAGCAAAGGTATTCGTTATTTACCTTATAAAAATTACTATGTATTTTATGAAGTCATCGAAGAGTCTAAATGTGTCATTGTTCTAAGAATTCTCTATAAACGCAGAAATTGGAAGGACATCCTAAATTAAGTCAAGTCATTTTTTTCATGGAATCTATAGTTCTCACACCTTGCCATACAATCAAATATCGTTTATACTTTTCATAAACCTAAGATGCTACCTAGGTGTTTTTTGTATGTCCAAATCAGATAATCGGAATGGAGTATATAGATGAGAGGAAATAGAAAACATTATGCAAAAAAGCTTGCAATAGCGGTGACGGCAGTGTCGCTGCTTGGTACGCTGTGTTTGACAGGCTGTGCCGGTGAGCGAGAGGAGAATGAGCTCGCATATCGTCAGATTGGACTTAACTGCATGGAGAGCGGAGATTATACAGGGGCTGTGGCGGCGTTTGACAGTGCATTGTCCCAGTGTCTTGGTACAATCGGTGAGACGGAGATTGATATATGTTATTATAAAGCGGCATCACAGTATGCATCCGGTGATGCGGACGGCGCACTTGAGACCTATGATGCATTAATTGCCTATGATGAAAAAGATGCCAATGCATATTATACGCGTGGATGTCTGCGCCTTCAGCGTGGGGAAGGCGAACTGGCATTTGAGGATTTTTCAAATGCAGTTGCATATAACTCAGAAGATTATGAGCTTTATATTAATATTTATAAGAATCTTGCAGCCTATCATTTAAATGAGCAGGGAGAAGAATATTTAAATCGTGCGTTTTCTATCAAGGGAGACTCTGCTGAGAATTTGGCATATCGCGGTGAGTTATATCTATTACTTGGTGAGTATGAAAATGCCATTACAGAGCTTAACGCAGCACTTGAAAAGGGGAGTACAGAAGCAAATCTTGTGCTGGCACAGACTTTTGAGGCGCAGGGGGATGTGACGACGGCAGAGACCTATTACAGGGCGTATGTGGATTCCGGTGCGGCTGATTCAAAGACGATGAATGCACTCGCTGAGATTGCGATGGCAAAGTTTGATTATGTGTCGGCATTAAATTATATCAATCAGGGGCTCGCGATGGAGCAGGTAACGAACAAACGTGAACTGATGCAGAATCAGATTATCTGCCTGGAGTATACGGCTGATTTTATAGGCGCATGGCAGGTGGTACAGGAGTATGTGATGCTGTATCCGAATGATACAGATGTGCAGCGAGAGTATATTTTTCTGAAAAATCGGCAGAATAGCGTGGACGAAGATATACAGATTCAGGCGGAGGTAGAGACCATGGATTCGACCGAGCAGCAGGATTCGACCGAGGATGTTTCCACAGAATAAAAGGAGTTATATGGCAGAGGTTTTTGAAATAGAAGAGATCGAAGAAAAAGTAATCTTAGTCGGAGTCAGCGAGCAGGATGGCGATGATGCGGAGGATTCCGTAGAGGAGCTTGCAGAACTGGTCAAGACAGCCGGCGCGACGGTGGTTGGAACACTGATTCAGAAGCGTGAAGCGATTCATCCGGGGATGTATGTGGGAACCGGTAAGGTGAATGAGATTGCAGAATTAATTGCCAAGACAGGCGCAACTGGCATCGTCTGCGATGATGAACTTTCACCGGCACAGCTTAAGAATTTAGAATCGACACTTGACACAAAAGTGATGGACCGGACGTTAATCATCTTAGATATTTTTGCGGCGCGTGCGACGACCAGCGAAGGCAAGATTCAAGTGGAACTTGCACAGCTTAAGTATCGTTTGAGCCGGCTTGCCGGATTGGGACGCTCGATGTCCCGTTTGGGCGGAGGTATCGGTACAAGAGGACCGGGAGAGAAAAAGCTGGAGATGGACAGACGACTTATCAAAGATCGCATTGCACAGTTAAATCATGAGCTTAAGGAAGTGAGACTTCACAGGGAAGTAACGAGGGCGAAACGACAGAGGAATCAGGTCCCGGTAGTGGCGATTGTCGGATATACCAATGCGGGAAAGTCCACACTTTTGAACCGTTTGACGGATGCGGGTGTTTTGGAAGAGGACAAGTTATTTGCAACCTTAGACCCGACGACACGTGTGTTGGAACTCCCGGGCAGACAGGAGATATTGCTGACGGACACCGTTGGATTTATTCGCAAGCTTCCACATCATCTGATAGAGGCATTCAAGAGTACCTTGGAGGAAGCAAAGTATGCAGACTATATTCTGCATGTGGTTGATGCATCCAATCCACAGCGCGAGAAACAGATGCATATTGTCTATGAGACACTTTATAATCTGGACATCAAAGAAAAGACGATTATCACGCTTTTTAACAAGCAGGATGCAGTGACGGATCCGGAGCCGATGCGAGATTTTAAGGCGGATTATACGCTTGCCATTTCTGCGAAATATGGCAGGGGATTAGAGGAACTAAAGGAGTTGCTTGCCAAACTGTTGCGAGAAAACAAAATATTTGTGGAACGTACGATTCCGTATGCGGATGCAGGCATTATTCAACTGATTCGCAAGCAGGGAGAACTGCTGGAGGAAGACTACAGATCGGAAGGAATCTATATCAAGGCATATGTGCCGATGGAGATATACGGGAAATTATAAGGAGGACAGTATGACCATATTAATCAAAAACGGCCGGGTCATCAATCCGGCAACCAAGATGGATGAGATTGCGGATGTGCTGGTGGAGAATGGAACAGTAACGAAGATTGAAAAAGGGATTAAGGCAAAGGCAGACCGCGAGATTGATGCAAAGGGCTGTTTTGTTATGCCGGGATTTATCGATATGCATGTACATTTGCGCGATCCGGGATTTGAGAAGAAGGAGACTGTTGAAACCGGATGCCGGGCAGCGGCGCACGGAGGATTTACGACAATTCTTGCAATGCCGAACACCAAGCCGGTTGTGGATAATGCGGATGTTGTGAACTATGTCCACAACAAAGCGAAAACGGTCGGCATCGTAAATGTCCTTCAGGTAGGAGCCGTAACGAAGGGGCAGAAGGGCAAGGAAATGGCGGATATCGAAGGGATGGTTGCAGCAGGAATTCCAGCCATCAGTGAAGATGGAAAGTCCGTCATGAATGCAGAACTTTATCGTGAGGCCATGGCAAAAGCTGCAGAATGCAATATTGCGGTGTTGGCACACTGTGAGGATATTAATCTGGTGAATGGCGGCGTCATGAACGAGGATGCGCATGCGAAAGAGCTTGGGTTAAAAGGAATCACGAATTCAGTCGAGGATGTTATCGTGGCGCGGGATATTATGCTGTGCCGTGATACGGGTGTGAAGTTGCACCTTTGCCATTGTTCCACAAGAGATTCTGTGGTAATGGTGAAGTACGCAAAAGAAGAGGGCGTGCGTGTGACAGCAGAGGTGTGCCCACATCATTTTACATTGACTTCTGATGATATTCATAAGATTGAGCCGAGTATGGATCCGGAGAAGAAGGTGGCAATCGAGGCGGACGCAGATACCAATTTTAAAATGAATCCGCCGCTTCGAAGCAAAGAGGATGTACAGGCGTTAAAGGAAGGTCTGCGTGATGATGTCATGGATGTAATTGCCACGGATCATGCGCCACATACGTTTGCGGACAAGAATACTTCCATGAAGAAGGCACCGTTTGGGATTGTCGGACTCGAGACGGCGGCAAGCCTTACATATACGGAACTGGTAGAGCAGGGATATCTGACGCCGATGCAGATGGCAGAGAAGATGAGCTACAATCCTGCACGGATTATCGGATTGGATAAAGGAGATATCGCACCGGGAAAAGTGGCGGATATCGTCATTTTTGACCCGAAGAGGACTTATACCATCGATAAGAACACATTTGCAAGTAAAGGTAGAAATACACCGTTCCATGGCAGAAAAGTTACCGGAAAGGTTCGTACTACTATTGTAAGCGGACATGTGGTTTATGAAGAAAATGCATAATGATGTCAGAAGAAGATTTTGCGCAAGAAGAAAGGATAGTTAAAAATGAGTCATCCAGAGAAATTCGAGGAAATGGCGGGGGTTGTCCGGCAGGAGCAGATTGCAGCAGACATTTACAGCTTATGGCTTGATGCCAATCAAATTGCAGCGCATGCAAAGCCGGGGCAGTTTTTGTCTGTGTATTGTAACGAAGGAAGCAGATTGCTCCCGAGGCCGATTAGTATTTGTGAGATTGATAAAAAAGAAGGCCGGATTCGCCTTGTGTATCGTGTGGCGGGGAAAGGAACCGAAGAGTTCTCTAAAATGAACGCGGGCACACAGGTGAAGGTGGTCGGACCGCTTGGAAATGGCTTTACATTAAAGGATAAAAAGGCATTTTTGATTGGCGGAGGTATCGGGATTCCGCCGATGTTGGAGCTGGCGAAGAACCTTGATTGCGAGAAGCAGATGATTCTGGGCTATCGCAATGATGAGCTTTTTCTGGCAGACGAGTTTAAAAAGTATGGTAAGGTCTATGTTGCTACGGAGGATGGCAGCGTAGGAACCAAAGGCAATGTCTTGGATGCCATTCGTGAGAATGGTCTGAATGCAGACATCATCTATGCCTGCGGACCAACACCGATGCTTCGCGCATTAAAAGCATATGCAGCGGAAAACAATATCGAGTGCTGGATTTCCATGGAGGAACGTATGGCATGCGGTATCGGTGCGTGTCTGGCATGCGTGTGCAAATCCAAGGATAAGGATGCACATTCGAATGTGAAGAATAAAAGGGTCTGCAAAGAGGGACCGGTATTTCTGGCAGAGGAGGTAGAACTCTAATGAACATGAAGGTTGATTTGTGTGGAGTGACACTGAATAATCCGGTGATGACGGCATCCGGAACCTTTGGTTCCGGTGAGGAGTATTCCGAGTTTGTCGACTTAAATAAGCTTGGTGCGGTTGTGACGAAAGGTGTTGCCAATGTACCCTGGGAGGGAAATCCAACACCGCGTGTGGCAGAGGTATATGGCGGTATGCTGAATGCTATCGGTCTGCAGAATCCGGGAATCGATTTGTTCATCGAACGTGATATTCCGTTTTTGAAACAGTTTGACACGAAGATTATTGTCAATGTCTGTGGGCATTCGACGGAAGAATATATTGAGGTTGTGGAACGTCTTGCCGACCAGCCGGTAGATATGTTAGAGATTAACATCTCCTGCCCGAACGTAAAGGAGGGCGGTATCGCATTCGGACAGAATCCGAAGATGGTAGAGGAGATTACAAGGGAGATGAAAAGGCACGCGAAGCAGCCGGTAATTATGAAACTGTCTCCAAATGTAACCGATATCACGGAGATGGCACGTGCAGCGGAAGCAGGCGGGGCAGATGCGCTCTCTATGATTAATACGATTACCGGTATGAAAATTGACATTCATAGAAGATACTTTGCGTTGGCAAACCGTACCGGAGGAATGTCAGGACCCGCGGTACATCCGGTAGCAGTGCGCATGGTATACCAGTCTGCGCAGGCAGTAAAGATTCCGATTATCGGAATGGGGGGAATTCTTAACGCGGAGGATGCGATTGAGATGATTCTGGCGGGTGCGACAGCCGTCTCTGTCGGAACGGCAAACTTTACCAATCCGCATGTGACAGAGGAGATTGTGGAGGGTATCCGTGCCTATATGGAGCGATATCAGGTGGCGGATATTAAGGAATTAATTGGTGCGGTGCACGACAGATAATTTGATATACAGTAGTCACGAAAATCCTTTACCTGTATCAGGAAAAGGGTTTTTCTTTTGCATGCGATTGAAAACAAGGCATACCTAGGTCTCAGACTTTCTCCCTGGTCAAAAGGTGCGCTGGAAGAAGGAAATGCAGAGCGGATGTTTTGGGGATTATGCAGGAGCATGAATGAATAGTACTTTTGTGTCAATTTATTTGCTAAATTATATAAAAAATGGTACTATTTTCATAGGGGTGTTGCGATATGGAAAAAATATGGGAGTTTTTTGAGAATTTGAATGAATTTGTATATGTCACTGATATGGACAGTTACGAATTGGTATACATGAACAGGAAAACACGGGAAACGTATGGATTTCGTTCCATGGAAGATATCGCCGGAAAGAAATGTTACGAGGTACTTCAAGGCAACAGCGCTCCCTGCGCCATGTGTAACAATCAGGAACTGACGGCGGGAAATTTTAAGGAATGGTGCTATTATAATCCGATTGTCAGTAAACATTTGTCATTAAAGGATACCGTGATAGAGAATGACGGAAGGCGTTATCGTGTAGAGCTTGCCGTGGATGTCAGCGCGCAGGAGCGTCAGGGCAAGATGATTCGAAGATATCAGAATCTGGAAACGCTTGCGAATGAGGGGCTTCGGATTGCTTTGCAGGCGCCCACGCCGGATAAATCGATTGATGTTATTCTGGAATATCTCGGAAAGGCGCTAAAGGGAGAGCGAACCTATGTTTTTGAGCGGAATGAAAGCGGTGGTGACGACAACACATATGAGTGGGTGGCAAGCGGTGTAACGTCTGAAATTGATAATCTGCAGAAGCTGCCGCCCGAAGTCTGTGCAAACTGGTATCAGAATTTCAGTGCGGACAAGAACATCATAATTGGAGATTTGGAGGATATTCGTGAAAGTGACCCTCTGCAATACGAGAATTTGAAGAGGCAGAATATTCACTCACTTGCGGTGGTTCCGCTTTATGATGACGGAAGAATTATCGGATTTTACGGTGTTGATAACCCACCCGGAGAATCCGTAGATTATGCGCAAAATATGCTTCAGATTGTGGGACATTTTATTACTTCCTGCTTAAAGAGAAGAAATCTTCTGAAGGAACTGCGCAATATGAGCTATAGCGACCAGCTTACCGGGATTGGCAATCGGCATGCGATGTATGAATACATAGCGGATATGCGGTATGGCGAAAGTATAGGCGTTGTATATTGCGATATCACCGGTTTAAAGCGGGTTAACGATATGCAAGGGCATGAAGCGGGAGATCGGCTGATATGTCGGGCGTGTGAAAGCTTGAAAAGAGTATTTGGTGATTACGGGTTATTCCGCATCGGTGGTGATGAGCTGCTGGCTTTGTGTTCGCAGGTGGAGGAGAAAGAATTAAAGGAAAGAATTGAACGGTTGAAAAAAGACATACAGGAAAACGACGTTGCCTTGGCAGTCGGTGCCGTCTGGCAGAAGGATGGCAGGGTAAACATCGAGAAACTTCTGTCTGAGTCAGAGAAGCTGATGTATGAGGACAAGGCGGCGTATTATAAGAAGATGGGAATAGACAGAAGAAGATAAGATATAAAAAGATGGCATTCGGGCACTTGACGGGACGATGCCATCTTTTTGTTTTTGCTAATAATTTTGGGCTATGAATTGAAAACATCGGATAGTTATGTTAAGATTTGAAGGTCAGAAAATTTTTCCGTGGCAGCTATTTGCAGCTTTGGAACATACTTATATAAGAAAGCGGCATTAACGCCGAATATGTGGAGGTTAAGAAGATGGAAGCTTACAAGCAGGAATTTATTGAATTTATGGTGGAGAGTGATGTGCTCAAATTTGGGGATTTTACGTTAAAGAGCGGTAGAAAGTCCCCGTTTTTTATGAATGCCGGTGCTTATGTGACAGGAAGTCAGTTGATGCGTCTCGGCGAGTATTACGCAAGGGCAATCCATGAGCATTATGGAGATGACTTTGACGTGCTGTTCGGACCGGCATATAAGGGAATTCCGATTAGTGTAGTGACAGCGGTGGCTTACAGTAAATTATACGGAAAAGAAATTCGCTACTGCTCTGACCGCAAGGAAGAAAAGGACCATGGTGCGGATAAAGGCAGTTTCCTTGGAAGTACTCCAAAGGATGGCGACAGAGTGGTTATGATTGAGGATGTTACTACCTCCGGAAAATCTATGGAAGAGACGGTTCCGAAAGTAAAAGGGGCTGCTGATGTTGAGATTGTCGGACTTATGGTATCCTTAAACCGTATGGAAAAAGGACTTGGCGGCGAGAAGAGTGCACTTGATGAAATCAAGGAGAAGTATGGTTTTGAGGCAAATGCAATCGTTACGATGGATGAGGTTGTAGAACATCTGTATAACCGTCCGTGTCAGGGCAGAGTTGTCATCGACGATGATATCAAGGCCGCGATTGATGCATACTACGAGCAGTATGGATGCAGCATGAGCAATACAGAGGATGCAGCTGCTCATGCCTAAGAAAAAGCGCCGCTTGATGGCGACTCTATTATTTATAGTGTATTTTGCAGTACTGTTCTATTTTCTCTTTTTCTCGGAGAAGATGGGACGAACCTATAGTGAGCGGGAATACCATTATAATCTGGTTCCGCTGAAAGAAATCGGCAGATTTTTAACCTATTGGGAATCGCTTGGCATGCGGGCGGTGCTTTTGAACATTGTGGGCAATGTGGCAGCGTTTGTGCCTTTTGGTATTTTTTTACCTGTTTTTTCTGCGCGCTGCAGAAAGATCCGGATGACCGTTTATTATAGCTTTGAACTTAGCCTGTTGGTGGAGCTGCTGCAACTGATTACGAGAGTGGGCAGCTTTGATGTAGATGATTTAATTTTGAATACGCTGGGCGGGATGATTGGATTTTTGTTATATCTGCTTGGAAGGTATATGTTTAGAGGTGATGAGCATGAGAAGTCGTCGTAAAAGAAATTATAAGTTTACAGAGAAGACACAGTCCAAGCGAGGCATGATAGCGCTGGGGCTCTCCGGGATATCGCTTGTCGTGCTTGTCGCAGTAATCACAAATTCATTTCGGCAGCAGGGAAATGGCAGCATGTATCTGGGGAGCGCAGGCGTAGCTTCAATGCTGCTCGGAATTGTGGCGCTGGTGATTGCGGTAAAAAGCCTCAAAGAGGAGAATTCTTTTAAATTATTTCCGTATCTGGCAACCTTAGGATCTTTCCTGACGACAGGTGCCTGGGTGACATTGTATGTGGTAGGTTTTGTGCGCTAGAGCGCATGCTCTCGCGTGGCGCGCCGGAACAAAATGCACAAGAAAGCAGGAGGCAAAAATGACAGACTTTGAAAAACAGATGGCTTTTATCATGGAGTTGGATAAGATAAAAAAGATTGGCAGGCAGACCTATCTGTCAGATGCGAGCAGAAAGGAAAATGATGCAGAGCATTCCTGGCATCTTGCATTGATGGCATTTGTGTTTGCGGATTATGCCAATGAGAAGATTGATGTACTAAAGACGATGAAAATGGTGCTGCTTCACGATGTTATTGAGATTGATGCGGGAGACACCTATGCATATGACACCGAAGGCAATAAGACCAAGCGTGAAAGGGAGCTAAAGGCAGCAGACCGTATTTTTGGATTGCTTCCGGCAGAGCAGGCGGCAGAATACCGTGGATTATGGGATGAGTTTGAGGCGATGGAGACGGCAGAGGCAAAGTTTGCAAACATGTTGGATAAGGTGCAGCCGTTGTTATTAAACGATGCGTCTGGCGGTAAATCATGGGCAGAACACGGTGTGAAGAAGTCTCAGGTGATGGCACGCAATGCGCGTACGCATGAGGGCTCGGAAGAACTGTGGGCATATGCAAAGAGCCTGATTGAAAAGAATGTAGAAGCAGGAAAACTGCTGGATGAGTAGGAGGTACTCTGGTAAGTGAGTTACAGTGAAATATATCAGGAATTAAATGTACAGGCGGCAGAACGTTTTGCACTGATGGAGGAGCGGATTGCAGAGATTCGCACGAAGGCAGAAGTGGCAGAAACGTTTGCGGATTATTTTGAACAGACAGCCGATTTTTTGATGGAGCTGGCAGGGTTATACAGACAGAATGTTGCGGGTACGCTTGCGGCAGAGAGCATGGAAGCGTGCGAACAGAGAAATGCGCGGCTTTACGAGGATATTTTCCCGGAGGCATATGAGAGGAGTTATGCTAATCCGGAGTATGCAATATCCGCGCTTGGCGAGGCTTTTGGGGCAGCTTTATGTCTGATGACAGCGCATATCAGAAGCAGTATTCGCGAAGTGTTTCGTGGTAATCTTTTGCATCTGACGATTGCGATGGAATTGTTCGTGGAAGTTTATAACGCTTTTGAGTGCAGCTTTCATGAGAACATGGCGGAGATGTCCGACGGAAGCAAAGTCCCTTCCGAAAAAGAAATTCAGCAGATTATCTACTGGTATTTCCATGATTACAGTGAGATTTTCTATGAGGAGAGTATCCGCAGACTGATTAATCCGAATGAAGACTTTGAGACAGATATTGCGATGAATGCAGATTTGTCAGACCTTCGCTATCTGTATCGTTACGGTGCATATATCGGAGAGAATGAGAAGCGCATTGCCGCATTTTTAAACCGGATGTCGGAGGAAGAGATTCAGGCGATGGCAGATACCTATACAGAAGGGTATCGCATCGGATTTGAAGTGACGGGCAAGGATTTAAGCAAAAAGCAGGTTGTGCAGATTCGCTATCCGATTGGATTTGAGCGTATGGTGCGTGCTGCAATTCAGAATTTTGAAAAAATGGGTCTAAAGCCTACGATGCTGGCGACCGGAACAGCAGCGAACAAGCAGTATGATTATGACCACAAGGAAGATCGCGCTTATTATATGGACAAGGCGTATTTGGAGCGTCGCTTAGAGGTTACCAAGACCTATTTTGAGGAAGAGAAGAAGCTGGCAGCAGGCATGGCAGGTCCTGCGGTTATTGAAGTGTTTGGCGAGGAGCCGTTTTCTCCAAAGAGTAAGAGAGAAGCCCTTCATTATACAGACAAACAGCAGCAACTCTATGTCTATGAACTCGGTCAGGCCGGACAGATTACCAATCAGTATATCAAGGGTGAGGAGCGCAGCTTTACAATTATCGCATATCCGGTTCCTGCAATCGGTGAACGGTTTGAAGAGATTTTTGCGGAAACCGTAAAAATCAATACACTGGATTACATGCTTTACCGTGATATGCAGCAGAAAATCATCGATGTCTTAGATGAGGCAGATAGGGTGCATATTACAGGCAAAGGTGCAAACAAGACAGATTTGTATGTAAACATTTGGAAGCTAAAAAACCCGGAGAAGGAGACTGCATTTGAAAACTGTGTGGCAGACGTCAATATTCCGGTCGGCGAGGTGTTTACTTCTCCGGTGCTTGAGGGAACAACCGGAAAATTGTTTGTAAG
Organism: Roseburia sp.; assembly: GCA_022771695.1. Lineage (GTDB taxonomy): Bacteria > Bacillota > Clostridia > Lachnospirales > Lachnospiraceae > Roseburia. The sequence continues at coordinate 61,847 of JALEKJ010000065.1, forward strand.
TCAGGTATATCTGAACGAACTCAAATATAAGAATCTGGAAATTGATTTTAAGGATGGTATGATTGTAGACTATACCTGTACAAACTTTGAGGATGAGGCTGAAAATCAGAAGTATATCCGTGACAATGTGTTAAAGCATCATGAGACACTGCCGATGGGTGAGTTTGCAATCGGAACCAATACGACTGCGTACCGCATGGCAAGGGATTTTGATATTGCAGATAAGCTTCCTATCCTGATTGCTGAGAAAACGGGACCGCACTTTGCGGTGGGAGATACCTGCTACAGCCATGAGGAGGATAACATTTCTTATAATCCGGATGGCAAGGCAATCGTAGCAAGGGAAAATGCGGTATCTGCGCTGCGTCATGAGAATATGGAACAGGCGTATTTTAACTGCCATACGGATATCACGATTCCGTATGATGAATTGGATAAGATTACGGTAATCCGAAAGGATGGATCAACGGTAGATATTATCGCGGACGGAAGATTCGTACTTACAGGTACGGAGAAGTTAAATGAACCGTTGGACCGATAAAGTGAATAACAAATAAATGAATAACAATAGAAAAGGAGAATGATTATGGCAAAAGTAGGTATTGTGATGGGCAGCGATTCTGATATGCCGGTAATGGCAAAGGCTGCAGATATTTTAGAGATGTTGGGAATTGACTATGAGATGAAGATTATCTCTGCACATCGTGAGCCGGATGTATTTTTTGAGTATGCAAAGACGGCAGAGGAAAAAGGCTTTAAGGTGATTATTGCAGGTGCGGGTATGGCAGCACATCTTCCGGGTATGTGTGCAGCTATTTTCCCAATGCCGGTTATCGGTATCCCGATGCACACGACTTCCCTCGGAGGACGCGATTCCCTTTACTCTATTGTGCAGATGCCGTCCGGTATTCCGGTAGCAACCGTTGCCATCAACGGTGGTGCGAATGCAGGATTACTTGCAGCCAAGATTCTTGCAACATCAGATAATGCAATTTTGCAAAAATTAAAAGAATATTCAAAAGAATTAAAGGAGCAGGTCGAGGCAAAGGATGCCAGACTGCAGGAAGTCGGGTACAAAAATTACTAAGAGAAAGGCAGGATTGCAAAAAAAGCAGTCCTGTTTTTTCTTGACAGAATGGTCTATGAGAATGAGCGAATCATAGAAGCTTATAAGAATAGGTAAAAATATTACAGACATATATTAGAACATCTAATGAATTGGATAACAATATATAATTGGAAAATATAAGGCATTCCATATATACTATACATGGATGACAATGGTTAGGCAGTAACTGTTGCAGAACGGTAAACGAGATATTTAGGAGGAAAAATAAATGGATTACAAGAATTCCGGTGTTGATATCGAGGCAGGTTACAAATCGGTAGAGTTGATGAAAGAGCATGTGAAAAAGACAATGAGACCGGAAGTGCTAGGCGGTCTTGGCGGCTTTTCAGGAGCATTTTCTCTTGAGAAGATTAAAAATATGGATGAGCCTACTTTGGTATCAGGAACAGACGGATGCGGTACAAAGGTAAAACTGGCATTTCTTTTGGACAAGCATGACACCATCGGTATCGATTGTGTGGCTATGTGCGTGAATGATATCGCATGTGCCGGCGGTGAGCCATTATTTTTCTTAGATTATATTGCATGTGGCAAGAACTATCCGGAGAAGATTGCCACCATCGTAAGCGGTGTTGCGGAAGGCTGTATTCAGTCCGGATGCGCATTGATTGGCGGTGAGACAGCAGAACATCCGGGACTTATGCCGGAAGACGAGTATGATTTGGCAGGTTTTGCAGTTGGCGTTGTGGACAAGAAGGATATCATTACCGGTGAGAACTTAAAAGACGGTGATGTCATTATCGGTATGGCATCTTCCGGTGTTCACTCCAACGGTTTTTCGCTGGTTCGTAAAATCTTCCGCATGGATACAGAAACTCTAAATACATATTTTGATGAGCTTGGCACAACGCTTGGTGAGGCGCTTTTGGCACCGACCAGAATTTATGTGAAAGCATTAAAATCCATTAAGGATGCCGGAGTTACCGTTAAGGCTTGCAGTCATATCACAGGTGGTGGTTTCTACGAGAATATTCCGCGTATGCTTCCGGAAGGAAAGCATGCAGTGATTGAAAAGAACAGCTATGAGGTTCCTGCAATCTTTAAGATGATGGCGCGCGAGGGAAATGTGTCAGAAGAAGTGATGTACAATACCTATAATATGGGTATTGGTATGATGGTTGCGGTTGACCCGGCGGATGTGGATAAGACCATGGCAGCAATCAAGGCAGCAGGCGATACCCCATATGTAATCGGTAAGGTTACCGATGGTGAAAAAGGAGTAACCTTATGCTAAAGGTAGCAGTATTAGTATCCGGTGGCGGTACGAATTTACAGGCAATTTTAGACGCAATGGATTCCGGTAAGATTACGAATGCAAAGGTGTCCGTTGTTATCAGCAATAACAAAAATGCATATGCATTAGAGCGGGCGAAAAAGCACGGAATTGAGGCTCTCTGTATTTCGCCCAAGGATTTCGAGGACAGAGCAGCGTTTAATCAGGCTTTTTTGGAGAAGCTTAATTCTTATCAGGTGGATTTGGTAGTCCTTGCCGGATTCCTGGTAGTCCTTCCGGAAGCAATGATTAAACAGTATCGTAATCGCATCATCAACATTCATCCGTCGCTGATTCCTTCTTTTTGCGGGAAAGGCTATTATGGCCTTGCGGTGCATGAGGGCGCATTGGCACGTGGTGTAAAGGTGACGGGGGCAACGGTACATTTTGTGGATGAGGGAACCGATACCGGTCCGATTATCTTACAGAAGGCGGTAGCGGTAGAGCAGGGGGATACTCCGGAAGTGTTGCAGCGTCGTGTGATGGAACAGGCAGAGTGGCTAATTCTGCCGCAGGCGATTGACATGATTGCAAACGGTAAGATATCTGTCTGCGATGGACAGGTGATTGTGAATGAATGAGTAAGAGGGAACGCCCGCTAATGATGGCGGACGTTTTTCCCATGTTATACGCAAGCAAAGAGGAGGATATCGGAATGAAGGTATTAGTAGTAGGAAGCGGCGGACGTGAGCATGCAATTGTGACAAGCGTGGCGAAAAGTGCTCGTGTCGATAAAATATACTGTGCGCCGGGCAATGCAGGTATTGCAGCATTGGCAGAGTGTGTGCCAATCGGTGCGATGGAGTTTGACAAGCTTGTTGCTTTTGCAAAAGAGCATGCCATTGATTTTACAATCGTTGGAATGGATGATCCGCTGGTAGGCGGTATCGTGGACGTGTTTGAGGCTGAGGGATTAAAGGTATTCGGTCCTCGCAAAAATGCTGCAATCCTTGAGGGCTCTAAGGCATTTTCCAAGGATTTAATGAAGAAATATCATATTCCGACGGCAGCTTATGAGAACTTTACTTCTGCGGAGGAGGCGCTCCGCTACCTTGAGACAGCGAAGATGCCGATTGTATTAAAAGCAGACGGTCTTGCGCTCGGAAAAGGAGTGCTAATTTGCAATACTTTGGAGGAAGCAAAAGCCGGTGTGAAGGAAATCATGCAGGATAAGAAGTTCGGTACTGCTGGTAACACTATGGTTATCGAGGAGTTTATGACCGGACGCGAAGTGTCCGTACTTTCTTTTGTAGACGGTAAGACAATCAAAATTATGTCTTCTGCACAGGATCATAAGCGTGCAAAGGACGGAGATCAGGGATTAAATACCGGAGGTATGGGTAATTTCTCTCCGAGCCCGTTCTATACGGCAGAGGTGGATGAATTCTGTAAGAAATATATCTACCAGGCAACCGTGGATGCAATGGCTGCCGAGGGCAGACCTTTTACCGGGGTCATTTTCTTCGGATTGATGTTGACGGAAGATGGACCGAGAGTGTTAGAGTACAATGCCCGTTTCGGAGACCCGGAGGCACAGGTTGTACTTCCTCGTATGAAAAATGATATCATCGATGTGATGGAGGCTTGCGTAGAGGGAAGACTGGATGAAATCGACCTGCAGTTTGAGGATAATGCGGCAGTCTGTGTTGTGCTTGCTTCCGACGGTTATCCGGTGGCTTACGAGAAAGGATTCCCAATCTCCGGACTTGAGAAGTTTGAGGGAAAAGATGATTATTATTGCTTCCATGCGGGAACGAAGTTCGATGAGAACGGTCAGATTGTGACAAACGGCGGTCGCGTGCTCGGTGTTACGGCAACCGGCAGTGATTTAAAAGAAGCCAGAGCAAAAGCATATGAGGCAACCGAGTGGGTGCAGTTTGACAATAAGTATATGAGGACGGATATCGGCAAGTCTATCGACGAAGTCGATTGACTTTTCAATTGACGAAGTCAAATGAGCGTGCTATCGACGAAGTCAAATGAGCGTGCTATCGACGAAGTCGATTGACTCAGAAAATAAAAGGCTGTATTGTAAAAGTATTTTTGCAATACAGCCTTTTACACTCGTTATTGTTTACAAGATAATGCAGAATTGATATGATATAAAAGTACTAATTTGATGTGATATGATATGAGGACACTAGGATGAAAAGTGGGTATGCGATAGCGTTTTTATTCACAGTAGTGCTGCTGTGTTATGGAATCATAAGAACTGAGAAAAATGAAAATCCCATTGCGGCCGTGTTGCAGAAATTGTTGACGGTTGCGGCTTTGGCAGTGCTTGCCAATATGACGGCAATGCTTTCTGCTAATGAGTCTGTTTGCATGATGGCTTATAGTGTCTTTTTTGTCTGCATTGACTGGATATTGTATTATATGTTGGTTTATGCGGTGGAGTATACCGGTTCTCCGGCAGCAAAGTGGCCAAGATGGCTTTTTTGGCTGGTTCTGGGCTGGGATTCATGCTCAATGCTCTGCAATCAGATATTTGGGCATGCATTCGCTTGTATCCCGGTACAAACTTCGGGGGGAGAAATATATTACCGCATACAAGCGGGATTATTTTATAATATTCATCTTGGCATATCCTATGTGTTGGTTGTGCTCACGGTTCTGGCATTGTTTTTAAAAGCAGTACTGGTTCCACCCGGATATCGGGGAAAATATATTGTTGTGTTGGCAATTTTCTGTACGATTGTGATTGCGGATGCAGGATACGTTTTTTTTAATCAGGTTGTGGATATTTCCATTCTGTTTTTTGCCTTAGGTGGATATGCACTTTATTATTATTCGGTTGTGTATGCGGAGAGGGAATTAATCAGTGGCAGTATGAATATGGTGGCGTCAGGTATGGATGAGGCGTTGGCTATTTTTAACGCGGAGGGACGTTGTACGTATTTCAATCAAAGTGCGATAAATTTGTTTGGCCGTATGGAGCAGACAAGTCGTGAGGCAAAGCAGGTGTTTTTATCATGGTGCAACAAGGCAAAGCTGATTGCTGAGACGGATTACAGTCGGGATGTGGACTTTTATTGGGGAGATGAACTGCTTCATTTAAGAGTGGAATATCGCTGCATCAACGATAAACGTGGAAATCGGTTAAGCAGCTTTTTTGTGATTCATGACCATACGACAGAGGTCAATGACTTAAAGAAAGAGCGCTATAAAGCCACACATGACAGTCTGACCGGATTATATAATAAGGAGTATTTTTACGAGCAGGCGGCAGCGTGTATCGGAGAGCATGAGGAAGAAACGTTCATGCTTGTATGTGCAGATGTAAAGAATTTCAAATTGGTTAACGATGTGTTCGGACCGGAGGTGGGCGATGAGATTCTGGTAAAGATTGCGCAGGCAATCCAGGAAAAAGCGAAGCCCGGTGAGATATACGGCAGGGTGGAAAGTGACCGTTTTGCGTTGCTCATGCGAAAAAGTAATTTTAGTGAGCAAATATTTGCGGAAGGTTCGGATGAAATTGTCAAAATTGATTGTGCGGTGACTTATCCGGTGACCATATATGTCGGACTTTATGAGGTGCTGGAACGAAGTTTGCCAATTTCGGTGATGTGTGACCGGGCATTTATGGCGATTAATGCCATGAAGGAAAACGGACCGAAAAAGTTTGCGTACTACGATAAGCAATTAAGGGACACTATTCTGGAAGAACAGGAACTGAACGGCGAGATGGAAAGTGCGATTGAAAATAATCAATTTCAGATGCATTTACAGCCGCAGATTGCGGTAGATGGAAGTGTGACAGGCGCGGAAGTGTTAGTCCGTTGGCAGCATCCGAAGAGAGGCCTGCTGATGCCCGGAAGTTTTATTGAAGTGTTCGAGCGGAGCGGACAAATTGTCAAGCTGGATCAGTGTGTTTGGGAGATGGCCTGCAGAAAATTGCAGGAATGGAAGTTACGCGGAAGAAATGATATGTATCTGTCGGTGAACATCTCTACACGGGATTTTTATTTTATTGATGTGTATCAGGTGTTTACGGAACTCATAGAAAAGTATGATATTGAGCCGAAAAATTTGAAACTGGAAATCACGGAGACTGCGGTTATGATGAATCTGCAGGAACAGTTGAAACTGATTGCAAAATTACGTGCGGCAGGGTTTGTGATTGAGATGGATGATTTTGGAAGCGGATACTCCTCACTGAACATGTTAAAAGAGATTTGCGTAGATATCCTGAAAGTGGATATGGCATTTCTGGAAAAAACCGGAGATGAAGAGCGAGGCAGAAAAATCTTAAAGATGGTCATTGAGTTGTCCAAAGGGCTTGGTATGCCGGTAATTACGGAGGGAGTCGAGACGGAAGAACAGTTACAATATCTGACAGAAATCGGTTGTGATATGTTCCAGGGTTACTATTTTGCAAAGCCGATGGAAGTAGAAGCGTTTGAACAAAAATATATGTGAGAAATTTATGTATAAAAAATGCAACATTCCTTATAATATTGTTGAAAATATGAGACACCATGGAATGGAGGAATGAAATTATGGGAACAACACAACCGATTCGCGAAAAAGAATCTTTAGAACGCTTTATGAACTATTATCTGACAACACATCCGGTTCCGAGAAATTACGCGCTCATCACACTTGGACTTCATACAGCGCTGCGTATCAGCGACCTTTTACTGCTACGTTGGATAGATGTCTATGATTTTGAACGGAATTGTTACCGGAATCACTTGTTTATTCATGAGAAAAAGACGGGCAAGAAAAATATCATTGCCCTAAATGAACACGCAAGGAATGCGCTTGATACACTAAAAAAAGAGCGGCAAGATGCCGCTCCCACAGACTATATTTTCACAAAAAATACCGACTACACGACACCGCTCTGCCGCTCACAGGCATTTCGTATCGTAAAACGTGCTGCAGAAGAATCGCTCCACGAAACACATATCAGCTGTCACTCCCTTCGAAAAACGTTTGGCTATCATGCGTGGAAACAAGGGACACCGCCCGCACTTTTAATGGATATCTACAACCATTCCTCTTACAAAGTCACAAAAAAATATCTCGGCATTGAACAGGACGAGCGTGATTCTGTCTTTATGGAAATAGATTTTTATAAAAAATAAAAAAAAGACTAAAGTTTTATATTTCTTATCCGATATAGAAAGTGTAAATAAAAAATGCAACATTCTTATAAGAACTGTTGCATCTGTTTCAACTGGGAGAATTACAAAACAAGGAGGTTGCTTTATGCTGAAGCTTTCATTAAAACCCGGAGAGTACATTGATATCGGAGAAAATGTTCGGGTAATTTTCTCGGGCGGTTCCGCAAACAATATTCATCTATTGGTGGATGCGCCGAAGGAAGTCAATATTGCGCGGAGTACGGCAGGACGCACCGATGCATCCTATTACCGGGAAAAGGGGATATCGGAGGATGCTAAGAGGGAAATTCGGGAAATCCTACGACGGGAGAAGAAAGCGAATATTCATAAGGTTTCGCATAAGTAGGGAGAGGTAATAATGTCCGGCTAACCTAGGGGTTGGACTTATTATAAAGGCGCGCGTTAAGCGCGCCATAGGTACCGGAATAAGCCGGTAGCAAACATATGAGCCGAGGAACGGATTCCCGGCAAGCCATAGCAATATGGAATCAAAATATTATCACATGGAGGTACAAATTTATGGTAGTACAGCACAATTTAACAGCGATGAATGCGAACAGAATGTTAGGTATCACAACCAATCAGCAGGCAAAGTCCTCTGAAAAGTTATCTTCCGGTTACAGAATCAATCGCGCAGCAGATGATGCAGCAGGCTTGACAATCTCTGAGAAGATGAGAAAGCAGATTCGTGGATTGGATCAGGCTTCCACCAATGCGCAGGACGGTGTATCGGCAGTACAGACAGCAGAGGGTGCATTAACAGAGGTTCATTCTATGTTACAGCGTATGAATGAGTTAGCAACACAGGCTTCTAATGGCACAAACAGTGAAGCTGACCGTAAGGCAATCCAAGATGAGATTTCGCAGTTGGAAACTGAAATCGATCGCGTTGCAGAGACCACCAAGTTCAATGAAACTTATCTGTTGAAGGGTGATGGACGTTCTACAACCAAAACAGTGGCTGCACATGATGCGGGATTTGCAGGAACTTTATCCGAGTCAGTAGATGGAAAAACTACATTCCAGTTAGATGCTTTGAAAGTTGGAGATTCCATCAAAATCGGTGGAAAAGACTATAAGATTGCGGATTCAAAGAGCGCTGCAGATTATGCTAAGGTTAGTGCACAGACATTGGCAGCAGGCGACAAAATTATTAAAACAGACGGTACGGTTATGAATGTAGTAGATACTGTGACAGACGCGACAAAGGAAGTTGCAGCAGGTGCATATACACCGACGGCAGGGGAGTCCATTTTTGTTGCGACTACAGGAACAACCACTACATATACGGCCGCAACACCGAATGACTATGCAACACTGGAAGCAGCTATCAAGGGATTGGCATCAGGAAAGTCTGTGACTGTGGATGGAACCCAGTACACGGTTTCTACTTATAGCAAAGATGCTACTAATATCACAGCAGACGACATTCTTTCTAAAATTAAGGATGGAAGTAAGGTTAAAGTTGATACAGGTGCAGATGTTACTGCAGTGGGTGTTGCAGCAACAAAATCAACTGCAACAAATGCAATTACACTAAATGACGCTTACACGAAGATTGCAGATGAACTAGCAAAGGCAAGTTCTATTGGAACGGATAATGCAGCAACCGTTACTAGTAAAGGTGCAGGCGAATTTGAGATTACTCAGGGAACAGTTAGAATCAAAGAAGCTCTTTCCTTTAACTTGCATGTAGGTGCAGATGCAGACACTACAAATAAAATTAGTGTTGATATCGATGCCATGAGTGCAGCGGGGCTTGGGATTAAGGGAATTGATGTAAATGATGTTACCGGAACAAAAGCAACCTACGCAATCGACGCCATTGCAGATGCGATTGCAACGGTTTCTTCCCAGCGTTCCGCGCTTGGTGCCGTTCAGAATCGTCTGGAGCATACCATCGCAAATCTTGACAACGTTGTTGAGAACACAACAGCAGCAGAGTCCCGTATCCGTGATACTGATATGGCAGAAGAGATGGTAGAGTACTCTAAGAACAACATCCTTGCACAGGCCGGACAGTCTATGCTTGCACAGGCAAATCAGTCTACACAGGGTGTACTTTCCTTATTGCAGTAATTATTACAGGAATAAGAGAATCAGTCATCTCACAAGCAGAAGGCGCCGCCCGATATGGGCGGCGTTTTTGCGGCAATAAAAAGAAAATACACTTGTAATTTATAGAATTTCATGATACGTTAAACACATCTTAAAAGATCTATTTTTGATTACACTGGTAATCATGCCGAAGTTCCGGCAGTCTACTTGGTCTCATGGAAAGGGTATGCCCTTTCATTCAATGGCAAATCGCCGACTGTTCCAAGTATGTAGAAATGAAGAAGCAGGGAGGGGAGTCTATGCATATATCGAGAAAAATGTAGTTTTTTGTGTTGCGGGGGAAGAGAAAAAAATTTATAATGGAGGAGAACCTATGGAAGAAAGTATGCAAAGTTATGGGAATAGAGAGTACAAGGACCGTCTGTTCAAACTGATTTTTCGCGAGAAGCGTGACTTGCTCGAGCTGTACAATGCTTTGAATGATACGGCGTATGAGAATCCTGAGGAGATAGAGGTAAATACGCTTGAGGATGTAGTATACCTTGGAATGAAAAATGATATCTCGTTTTTGCTTCAGGAGGTGCTGAATCTGTATGAGCATCAGAGCACGATGTCGCCGAATCTGCCGTTGCGTGGGTTGTTTTATTTTTCGACACTTTACCGGCGAATCGTGGCAGATAATCATGACATATACAGCAGCAAGCGTATTGAACATCCGCTGCCGAAGTTTGTGATATTTTACAATGGCAGGAAGGAAGAACCGGAGCAAATGACGCTGTATCTGCATGATGCATTTCCCAAACGCTATGATGTGAAGGAAGCGGATTTGGATTGTCGTGCAGTGCTACTTAATATCAATGCGGGACAGAATCCGGGCATCATGAAGAAGTGTAGGCGGCTGGAGGAGTATTCCATTTTTGTGGCACGGATTCGGGAATATCAGACGAGGAGTTATACGATAGAGGAAGCCATTGACAGAGCGGTGGACGAATGCATACAGGAGGGTATTTTAGCGGAGTTGTTGCGTAGCCAGCGCGAGGAGGTGCGTTCTATGTTGCTGACAGAGTATAACGAACAGGCACATATTGAGAGTGAGCGGAAGATTGCTGCCGATGAAGCCTATGCACAGGGAATGGAAGTTGGAATTGCACAGGGAATGGAGGCAGGAATCGCACAGGGAATGGAGACCGGAATCGAGGAAGGAGAAGACTTGTTTGGGCTTTTGACCGATTACCTGATGACTGATTCTCGCATGGACGATTTACGGAAGGCAACAAAAGATAAGGAATATCGAGCAAAATTGTATGAAGAGTATGGGTTAAAAAGAAAATAGAAGGAGAACCCCATTTATATCCGGAGCAGTTTTCTTTCTCGCATATCGCTTGTTCAAACGTCAGCAGATTGCGTGACAGCGCTCAAAAGTTATGATAAGATAGTACCGTGCGAGTGATTTGCACGGTGCTTTTTATGTCATAGGAACTTTCTATGAAGGAAAACAGAAAGGAATAACAAGATGAGTAAATTATTGGAAGAATTCAAAAACTATCTGCATGAGATGAATCAGTATGAGCATGTAGTGACTTTATTATATTGGGACATGAAGACCAACGCGCCAAAGCTGGGGCAGGAGGCACATATTGAGGCGCTCACGCATTTTTCCACAAAGAGCTTTGAGATGTCTACGGCGGATAAGCTGGGGGAGATGTTAGACGGATTGGCAGAAGAGAGCGAGTTTACGGCATTGGATGTGACATGGCAGTTTATCGTGCGCCGTATGAAACGTGATTTTGACCGCAATAAGCGTATTCCGGCAGAGGTATATGAGGCATTTGTACGTGCGCAGGCAGAATCGGGAAATGCGTGGGAGGAGGCGAAGAATTCCTCTGATTTTTCCGTTTTTGCGCCACATCTGAAAAAGATGGTGGAGATGACAAAGGAAATTGCGGGGTATACAGATCCGGGCGTAGAGACGTATGATGCGCTTTTGAATCAGTATGAGGAGGGAATGGATTCTGCAACGATTGACCGTCTGTTCGGCGAATTAAAACAGGAGTTGATTCCGCTGGTACAGCAGATTCTGGCAAAGCCACAGCCGGACGATACGGCATTTCATGCATACGCAGACCCGGATGCACAGAAAAAGGTGCAGTGGATGTTGCTTGACTATATTGGATTTCGCAGGGATGCAGGTGCGGTCGGTGAGACAGAGCATCCGTTTACGTTAAACTTTTCCTCAAAGGATGTCCGCGTGACGAATCACTACTATGAGACAGAGCCAATCAGTGCAATGTTTTCGGCGATTCACGAGGGCGGGCACGGAATATTTGAGCAGAATGTGAATCCGGAATATGACAATACGGTAGCGGGAAGCTGCTGTTATATGGGCATCCATGAGAGCCAGTCCCGTTTCTACGAGAATATTTTAGGTCGTAATAAGAACTTCTGGCTTCCGATTTATGACAAGTTAGGTGAGCTGCTTCCGCAGTTTAGGGAGATTTCTTTGGATGACTTTTACCGTGAAATTAATCATGTGCGTAACAGCTTTATCCGCACGGAGGCAGATGAGGTGACCTATTGTTTTCACATTATTTTACGCTATGAGATGGAAAAGGCAATTTTCCGTGATGGTGTGTCGGTAGAGGAACTTCCGACACTCTGGAATCAAAAAATGCAGGAATACTTGCAAATTACTCCGAAAAATGACGCGGAAGGCATCTTGCAGGACATGCACTGGTCAGACGGCTCGTTTGGATATTTCCCGTCTTATTTGTTGGGAAGCATTTACGATGGCATGTATTTAGACACGATGGAGGCGGAGCTTGGCTCCGTAGATAAGCTGTTGGCAGAGGGACGTATTGCAGAGATTACAAAATGGTTGAACGAGAAGATTCATCAGTATGGAAGTACGCGTACGCCAAAGGAAGTAATTGAGGCAGTCTGTGGCAAAGAAGTGTCTGCCGAGCCGCTTGTGCGTTACTTCAAGAAAAAGTATACGGAAGTATACGGCTTGTAAAACGATGTTAGTATGTGTATGGGAAATGAAGGAAATCGTATGAAAAAGGGAATTATATTTGACATGGACGGAACGCTCTGGGATTCCGCAGAGAACGTGGCAAAGTCATGGAATCTTGCGATTCAAAAATCCGGAGTGCTTGATAAGACACTCACAACAGCCGATATTCAAGGCGTCATGGGGAAGACGATGGACGCTATCGCGGATATTCTGTTTTCGGAGCTTGCGAAGGAGACACGCATGCGGCTTTTAGAGGAGTGTTGTGCGATGGAGAATGACTATTTGCGCGAGCACGGTGGCATGCTTTATAATGGCGTAAAAGAAACACTTTCTGCGTTGCGTGCACGTGATTATCATTTGTCGATTGTCAGCAACTGCCAGGCAGGTTATATTGAAGCATTTCTTGACTATTATAAGTTATGGGATGCAATCGATGATAAGCAGTGTTATGGGGATAATCTGTTACCTAAGGGCGAAAATATCCGCCTTGTGGCAGAGCGGAATCACTTGGATGCAGCAGTGTACGTCGGGGACATTCAGGGAGATTATGATGCGAGCTGCCAGGCCGGTGTGGATTTTATTCATGCAGCATACGGATTTGGGAAAATCGATTCAGAGGTTCCTGCCATTCATAGCTTTGATGAGCTGGCAGAAATGGATATTGATGCTGTGTACACAAGAAAATAGTGGAAGATAAAGGTATGGTATCTGTATGACAAAGTTGGACGAATTGTTAAAAGAAATTAATAGAGAGCACGTCTATATTCAGACACACAATTTCCCGGATCCGGATGCAATTGCGAGTGCGTATGGATTGCAGTGTCTTTTGAAACATCGGGGAATTTGTTCCACCATTTGCTACAAAGGGAAAATTGACCGTTACAGTACGGAAAAGCTCCGCGAGATGATGCAGATTGAGTTTTTAAATATTGAGGATTTGGAGGCTGTGCTGACGGAGGAGGATGAGGTCATTCTGGTGGATGCGCAGAAGGGCAATTCCAATATTATTAATATGACCGGGGATGAGATTATTTGCATTGACCATCATCCATATAATGATATGTTTCAGTATCGATTTATGGATATCCGCCCGGCAATCGGTGCTTGTGCGACCATGATTGCACAGTATTTCTTTGAAAATGACGTGCCGATGGATGAAAAAATTGCGACGGCGCTGACCTACGGTATCCGTATCGATACGAACAATCTGGCACGCGGCGTGTCAAAGCTTGATTTTGAGATGATTTACCGCATGTATGATTTGTGTGATTACGAGACCATTCATATGCTTGAGAACAGTAATCTCTGCTTTGAGGATCTGGTTGCTTATTCCAAGGCAATCTCAAGTATCGAAGTCTATGACAATATCAGTTTTGCGGATACCGGTGAGGCTTGTCCGGTCATTGCCAATATTTCTGACTTTATGCTTGCACTGAAGGAGGTTTCTTTTTCTGTGGTTTACTCCAGAAATGAAGGCGGCATCAAGCTCTCGGTGCGCAGTGAAAAATCATCGCTGGATGCCGGCAAGATTGTGAGTAAGGCTCTTGAGGGAATCGGCAACGGTGGTGGACATGCCGCGATGGCAGGTGGATTTGTGCCGTTTGAAGGAAGTGAGCAGCAGGCTGTGGTACTATTAGATGAGATAAAAGAGCGGTTTGTTTCGGTAATAGGAGCGAGCAAGGCATGAGAGGGACACAGTATGTTACTAAAAAAGGATGAAGCGCCGGAAGTGGATTATCTTGAAAATTGGCCAGAACATTATTATGAGATTGAAGATGTGGTCAAAAAGAGAGTGTATCTGAAAAAGGCATTGGAACAGGGGCTTGATTCGGAGCACGATGCATATCGGATGAAGCTTTTGGAGAGACGCTATTTTACGATTGACAAATCCGGGACGGCGGATGCATTTATGCATGCCTGGATGATGATGAAAGCGACTACCGCGCAGAGTGTATCTTTTTTTCAAAAAAAGCATCTGCAGAGAGAGTGGAAAAATTGCTTAAAGGAGTTATGCCTGATTGAATATATACCTGAAAGCGATGCGGAAAAAGAAGTGCTCATTGATGAATGGACCGACTTTGCGAGGAGCTTTTTGATTTCCTGTACCGGCAGCAGAGGCTATCGGTCCACGCTTTTCGGTATTTTGCCTATGAAGGATGATTCGGTTGCCATGAAGATTGCGGAGGAAATACAGCTTGTCACGCGTACATTCCCGGAGAAGCTGGGAATGGAGGCAGAGATGGAACCGTTTAGGGAAATTCTTGTGGATACCTATCTGCAGATGATTTCCAATGGGGAAGTCTACTGGGCGGAAGTAAACTCTTGACAAGGGAAAAATATGACTATATACTTATTCGTAGTTTGAAAAAGACGATGACGAAGACAGTACTTCACAGAGGAACGTGACAGAGAGCCGGGGTAGGTGGAAGCCGGTACCAGTATTCTATGAAGGAAGATCACTTCCAAGTTGCAGTCTGAAATGCTGATGCAAAGAGAAGCTTTGCTATGTAGAGTAGGCACTGACGTTTTTCCTACGTTACAGGGAACGGGTATCCAAATTTTGGTTGGTTCGGAACTTTCGATTTGAAGTAACCGGATTTGCGTACATTGTAATTAGGTGGTTAACGATAGAAGGCTCTCGTCCTATTTACAGGATGAAGAGCCTTTTTGCACGTTGGCAATGAGCCGTGCGGATGCATGAATGAAGCAAATCGACTGTTTACAGGCGAATTTGTTTCATTATGCAGACATAGGGCGAAGCCCGTGAACGAGAGAGCGAAGCTCTCGAGTGTGCACGGTAAGATTGCCCAAAAATTAATTTTGGAGGTTAGTGATGTATAACAAAGTAGACACGAACTTAAATTTCGTGGACAGAGAGAAACAGGTAGAAAAATTCTGGGAAGAAAATGATATCTTCCGCAAGAGTATGGAGAACCGCAAGGAGGGTGAGACCTATACTTTTTATGACGGACCGCCAACCGCAAACGGAAAACCGCATATCGGACACGTATTGACACGTGTTATCAAGGATATGATTCCGAGATACCAGACAATGAAGGGCAAGTATGTGCCTCGTAAAGCAGGTTGGGATACCCATGGATTGCCGGTAGAGCTTGAGGTAGAGAAGCTCTTAGGCTTAAACGGAAAAGAGCAGATTGAGGAATATGGTATGGAGCCTTTCATTAAAAAATGTAAGGAATCCGTATGGAAATACAAGGGCATGTGGGAGGATTTCTCCGGTACTGTTGGTTTCTGGGTGGATATGGAGAATCCATACGTTACCTATGATGATAATTTCATCGAGTCCGAGTGGTGGGCATTGAAGCAGATTTGGGATAAGAAGCTTTTGTACAAAGGCTTTAAGATTGTACCGTACTGTCCGCGTTGCGGAACACCGCTTTCTGCGCAGGAGGTTGCTCAGGGTTATAAGACCGTCAAGGAACGTTCCGCAGTCGTACGTTTCAAGGTGGTAGGAGAGGATGCGTATTTCCTTGCATGGACCACAACACCATGGACGCTTCCGTCGAATGTGGCACTCTGTGTAAACCCGGATGAGACCTACTGCAAGGTAAAAGCAGCAGACGGATATACCTATTATATGGCAGAGGCTCTGCTTGAGAAAGTGCTTGGAAAACTGGGCAATGAAGAAGAGGGCGTCAAAGCATACGAAGTATTGGAGACCTATGTCGGAAAAGACTTAGAGTACAAGGAATATGAGCCGTTGTTTGCGTGTGCCGGAGAGGCCGCAGCAAAGCAGCATAAAAAAGGACATTTTGTAACCTGCGACAACTACGTTACGATGTCTGACGGTACCGGTATCGTCCATATCGCACCGGCATTTGGTGAAGACGATGCGCAGGTAGGACGCAAATATGACCTTCCGTTTGTACAGTTTGTAGACGGCAAGGGTGAGCTGACAAAGGAGACCCCATACGCAGGACTGTTTGTAAAGAAGGCAGACCCGGAAGTCTTGAAAGATTTGGATGCAGAGGGCAAATTGTTTGATGCACCGAAGTTTGAGCACGATTATCCGCATTGTTGGAGATGTAACACACCGCTAATTTACTATGCAAGAGAGTCCTGGTTTATCAAGATGACAGAGGTGAAGGATGATCTTATCCGCAATAACAATACCGTAAACTGGATTCCGGAATCTATCGGAAAAGGTCGTTTCGGTGATTGGCTTGAGAACATTCAGGACTGGGGTATTTCACGTAACCGTTATTGGGGAACACCGCTTAATATCTGGGAATGTGAAGACTGTGGTCATCAGGAGTCCATCGGAAGCCGTGCAGAATTGGCAGAGAAGAGCGGTAATCCGGAAGCTGCCAAGATTGAGTTGCATCGTCCGTACATTGACGAGGTGACCTTTACCTGCCCGGATTGCGGCAAGACGATGAGACGTGTGCCGGAGGTTATCGACTGCTGGTTTGATTCCGGCGCGATGCCGTTTGCACAGCATCATTATCCGTTTGAGAATAAGGAAGTGTTTGAGCAACAGTTCCCTGCAAAATTTATTTCTGAGGGTGTTGACCAGACACGTGGATGGTTCTATTCCCTGATGGCAGAGTCTACATTATTATTTAATAAGGCGCCTTACGAGAATGTCATTGTTCTTGGACATGTACAGGACGAGAATGGTCAGAAAATGAGCAAGTCCAAGGGAAATGTTGTAGATCCGTTCGAGGCGTTGGAGCAGTACGGTGCAGATGCCATCCGTTGGTACTTCTATATCAACAGTGCGCCATGGCTGCCAAATCGTTTCCATGGCAAGGCTGTGCAGGAGGGACAGCGTAAATTCATGGGTACGCTGTGGAATACCTACGCATTCTTTGTCCTTTATGCGAATATTGATGAGTTTGATGCGACAAAATATACGTTAGATTACGAGAAGCTTTCCGTTATGGATAAGTGGCTGCTGTCAAAACTCAATACCGTCATCAAAGAGGTGGATGACAATCTTGGCAATTATCGTATCCCGGAGGCTGCAAGAGCGTTGGATGACTTCGTGGACGACATGAGTAACTGGTATGTCAGAAGAAGCCGTGAGCGTTTCTGGGCAAAGGGTATGGAACAGGATAAGATAAATGCTTACATGACACTTTACACAGCACTTGTTACCATCTGTAAGTGCGCTGCGCCGATGATTCCGTTCATGACCGAGGATATCTACCGTAATCTGGTATGCTCAATCGATAAGACTGCTCCGGAAAGCATCCATCTGTGCGACTTCCCGGTTGCAAACGAGGCATATATCGATGCTGAGTTAGAGAAAAATATGGATGAGGTTTTAAAAATTGTTGTTATGGGTCGTGCATGCCGTAATACTGCAAACATCAAGAACCGCCAGCCAATCGGAAATATGTTTGTGAAGGCTCCGTTTGCATTACCGGAGTTCTTTACAGAGATTATCGAGGATGAGTTAAATGTCAAGAAGGTGAACTTCACAGAGGACGTGAGTGCATACACCAGCTATACATTTAAACCGCAGCTTCGCACGGTAGGACCGAAGTATGGTAAATTCTTAGGTCAGATTCAGAAAGCATTGGCAGAGCTTGACGGAAATGCTGCTATGGCAGAGCTGAAAGCAAACGGTGTACTTGCGTTACCATCCGTAAGTGAGGAAGTAAAACTTGCAGAGGAAGATTTACTGATTACCATGACACAGATGGAAGGTTATGTGACAGAGGGTGACAATACCGTGACTGTCGTATTGGATACAAACCTGACACCGGAGCTTGTTGAAGAAGGCTTTGTACGCGAGCTGACAAGCAAGATTCAGACCATGCGTAAGGAAGCCGGATTCGAGGTTATGGACCAGATAACAATTTATTATGACGCAAATGAAAAAGTAGCTAGTATTTTCCATAAATATGGTGATATAATTAGGAAAGAAGTACTAGCAGTTGCGGTTGAAGAAACTATGTCTGATGCAACAGACGCATATCAGAAGGAGTGGAATATCAACGGCGAGCGTGTCCTTCTAGGAGTAAAAAAAGGAGGAAACTAGATGAGGTTTAATTTCTTTGACAAAAAGGCGTTCATTCAGAATGTAAGAGACAATGTCAAGAATTTGTATAGAAAGACTCTGGAAGAGGCGAGCCAGCAGGAAATTTTTCAGGCTGTTTCTTATACGGTAAAGGACGAGATTATCGATAAATGGCTGTCAACACAGCAGACATACGATAAAGAGGACCCGAAAATTGTATATTACATGTCCATGGAATTTTTGATGGGACGTGCGCTGGGAAATAATTTAATTAATTTGAAGTCTTATAAAGAAGTAAAAGAGGCATTAGAAGAAATCGGATTGAACTTAGATGCGATTGAGGACCAAGAACCGGACCCGGCGCTCGGTAACGGTGGTTTGGGTCGTTTGGCAGCATGCTTTATGGAATCGTTGGCGACATTGGGATACGCAGCTTACGGCTGCGGTATCCGATATCGCTATGGTATGTTCAAACAGAAGATTCAGGATGGATTTCAGGTGGAGGTGCCGGACAACTGGCTGAAAAACGGTTATCCGTTTGAACTTCGCAGACCGGAGTATGCTTATGAGGTAAAATTTGGCGGTTATGTTCGCACGGAGTGTACCTCAGACGGCAAGACGCGTTTTGTGCAGGAGGGATATCAGTCTGTCATTGCGGTTCCTTATGATATGCCAATCGTCGGTTATGGCAATAACGTCGTAAATACGCTGATGATATGGGATGCTGAGGCAAAAGAATGTTTTGAACTGGATTCGTTTGATAAAGGTGATTACAAAAAAGCTGTGGAGCAGCAGAATCTTGCCAGAAACTTAGTAGAGGTTTTATATCCGAATGACAACCATACTGCAGGAAAAGAGCTTCGTTTAAAACAGCAATACTTTTTCGTATCTGCAAGTGTACAGCGTGCCTTAGATCGTTATAAGAAG
This sequence comes from Roseburia sp., assembly GCA_022771695.1. GTDB lineage: Bacteria > Bacillota > Clostridia > Lachnospirales > Lachnospiraceae > Roseburia. The sequence continues at coordinate 81,365 of JALEKJ010000065.1, forward strand.
CGCCATGATGACATTCACAAGCTGCCGGAGAAGGTGACATTCCAGTTGAATGATACGCATCCGACGGTCGCAGTGGCAGAACTTATGAGAATTTTGCTTGATGAGGAAGGCTTAGGCTGGGATGAGGCATGGGAGATTACCACAAAAACCTGTGCGTACACGAATCATACCATTATGGCAGAAGCACTTGAAAAATGGCCTATTGAAATCTTTTCCCGTTTGCTTCCGCGTGTATATCAAATTATTGAAGAAATTAACAGGCGCTTTATCTTGCAGATTCAATCACGTTTTCCTGGAGATCAGGGCAGGGTGGCACGGATGGCAATCATCTATGACGGACAGGTTAAGATGGCACATCTGGCGATTGCGGCCGGGTATTCAGTCAATGGCGTGGCAAGACTTCATACAGAGATACTGAAAAATGAACAGCTCCATGACTTCTACGAGATGTTCCCGGAGAAGTTTAATAATAAGACAAACGGCATCACACAGCGTAGATTCCTGATGCATGGGAATCCGCTTTTGGCAGATTGGGTGACAAACCATATCGGAAATGATTGGATTACCAACCTTTCGCATATTGAAAAGCTGGCAATTTACGCAGACGATAAGAAAGCACAGCAGGAATTTATGAATATCAAGTACCGCAATAAGGTACGTCTGGCAGAGTATATCAAGGAGCACAATGGTATTGAGGTAGACCCGCGCTCTATCTTTGATGTGCAGGTAAAACGTCTTCATGAATATAAGAGACAGTTGCTTAATATCCTGCATGTGATGTATCTGTACAATCAGATAAAGGATCATCCGGAGATGGATTTCTACCCAAGAACCTTTATCTTTGGTGCAAAAGCGGCAGCAGGATACAAAAATGCGAAACTGACAATTAAGCTTATCAACAGTGTGGCAGATGTCATTAACAATGACAGCAGTATTGGCGGAAAGCTGAGGGTTGTGTTTATTGAGGATTATCGCGTATCGAATGCAGAGTGGATTTTTGCAGCCGCGGATGTAAGCGAGCAGATTTCTACTGCGAGCAAGGAGGCATCCGGAACCGGTAACATGAAGTTCATGTTAAACGGAGCGATTACACTCGGTACGATGGACGGGGCGAACATAGAGATGGCAGAAGAAGTCGGCATGGACAATATCTTTATCTTTGGTATGAGTTCCGATGAGGTCATCGCGCATGAGCGCAACCGTGATTACAATCCAATGGAAATCTACAACAATGACTCCGATATTCGTCGTGTGCTGACACAACTGGTGGATGGAACCTATGCACCGAATGACCGTGAGTTGTTCCGTACTTTATACAACTCATTGCTCAACACACAGTGCACGCAGTATGCGGACACATATTTTATTTTAAAGGATTTTCGTTCTTATGCAGAAGCGCAGAAACGTGTGGAAGCGTATTACAGAGACGAGGCGGCGTGGGCAAAGAGCGCTATCTTAAATGTGGCGCATAGCGGTAAGTTCTCATCTGACCGCACAATTCAGGAGTACGTGGATGATATCTGGCATTTGAATAGAATCACTGTAAAAGGTTAAAAAATATTCCGGAGAGTTATAAATTTCTTATAAAAAAATTATGACTCTCCGGAAATTTTTTTGCCTTTTAGCGATTCATCTCCATCCGGAACTCGGAGGTATCTTGATGCTCGGCAATGATACTGTCAATTTCCTCTAAGTCGGTGCAGACCATATCGCCGATGACACTGTGCTTGATGGCAGCCATTGCGTTGCCGTACTCAAGCATCTTCTGGCAGTCCTGGTGTTTGAGATAGCCATATAGTGCGCCGGAAACATAAGCATCTCCGCTTCCGATGCGGTCTACGACATCGATATTGTTGTAAGGTGCTTCTCTATAATATGTATCATCCTTTGCGGAGTAGATAATAGAGGTGAAATTGTGCTTCTTTGGAGTGATGACGGTGCGTTCTGTGGAAGCAACGACCGAAATCGGGTATTCTTCGCAGAAGGATTTTTGAATTTCCTCAATGGTTCCGGTTTTTCCGAAGGTCAGGCGCGCAGTGTCTGCGGAACAGAAGAAGATATCGACGTAGGGAAGGATGGATTCGATGCATGCTTTTGCCTTCTCGCCACTCCAAAGGTTTGCACGGTAGTTGACGTCAAAGGAAATCAGTGTCCCATGTTCTTTGAATTTCTTGATGCATTGGATTGCGAATTCCTGCGCGTTGCCGCCGAGACCCAACGTAATACCGCTGGTGTGGAAAAGTCTGGTATTATAGAACATTGTCTGTGGAACATCCTTGATGCAGATGTTGTTGATGGAAGAGTGTTTTCTGTCATATACGACACGCGGCTTACGCGGATAAGAGCCGTATTCATAATAGTAAATACCGATGCGGCTGTCGTCCGAGTGGTCTTCGATCAGATAATTCTCGCTGACGCGGGAGGAGTTTAGCTGATTCTTGATGAATGCGGCAAGCAGATTGTTTGGAATCTTTGAGATGATGGCGGTTTTTAAGCCAAGCTGTCCGATTTCGGATGCGATATTAAGCTCCGCGCCGCCTAAGTGCTTCATTAAAGTGTCTCCCTGCGCAAGACGCCCATTGATAGGGGTGGAAAGACGCAGCAAAATTTCACCAAGTGTGATGACATCATATTTTCGGTCCATAAGATTAGCCTCCTTGTGGCAATAATAAAATATAAGGTGTTCCATATTGTGAAACATAGTTCTGTAATGTGAACCATAAGTAATTTTATTATATACGATACTGTGGAAATAGAAAAGTAGAAATTTGGAAATAATTTAGAAAATTGGACTTTTATAAAAACATATTTGACATTCTGAGGATAGATGTTATAATTTGATTATAGAAAATGAAACACGGTTCCACATTATGGAACATATATCTTTAGGAGGATAAAAGAATGGCAAAGAGAGTCGTTACATTTGGTGAGATTATGCTTCGTCTTGCACCGGAAGGATATTATCGTTTCGCACAGGCTGAGAGCTATGGTGCAACTTATGGCGGTGGAGAGGCCAATGTCGCAGTTTCTTTAGCAAACTACGGAATGGACGCAAGCTTCGTTACAAAGCTTCCTGCTCATGAGATTGGACAGGCAGGTGTGAATGCATTAAGAAAATTTGGTGTTGATACATCTGACATCGTTCGCGGTGGTGACAGAGTAGGTATCTACTTCTTGGAGAAGGGCGCAAGCCAGAGACCTTCCAAGGTTATCTATGACCGTGCAGGTTCTTCTATTGCAACTGCAACGACAGCAGACTTTGATTGGAATAAGATTTTTGAAGGCGCTGACTGGTTCCACTTTACAGGAATCACACCGGCACTTGGCGATAACGTAGCAGCTATCTGCTTAGAGGCTTGTAAGGCAGCTAAGGAGAGAGGCATCACAGTAAGTTGTGACCTTAACTACCGTAACAAATTATGGTCCAAAGAGAAAGCAGGACAGGTTATGGGCGAGCTTTGCAAATATGTAGATGTATGTATCTCCAACGAAGAAGATGCAAACGACGTATTTGGTATTAAGTCTGAGGGTACTGAGGTTACTGCAGGCGAGTTGAACAAAGAAGGCTACAAAGAGGTAGCACAGAAGTTGACAGAGCGTTTCGGCTTCAAGAAGGTTGCTATCACACTTAGAACCTCTATCTCTGCAAACGATAACCGTTGGGCAGCTATGCTTTATGAAGATGGACAGAGCTACTTCTCCAAGGAGTACTTGATGCACATCGTTGACCGTGTAGGCGGTGGTGATTCCTTCGGCGGTGGGCTTATTTACGCTTGTCTGAATGATTATGATCCACAGGCTACAATCGAGTTTGCAGTAGCTGCAAGCTGCTTGAAACACTCCATCGAGGGTGACTTTAACATGGTAAGCGTTGACGAAGTTAAGAAATTAGCTGGTGGAGATGCTTCCGGACGTGTACAGAGATAATTTGTTAATTCCTTTCCCTAATTTTATATAACAACAGGTTGTGGGTTCCCTCCCACAGCCGTAGCACAACGATTTTACCCATTTGAGTTGTGTGCAGAGGGCGCTACAAATTGTAGCGCCTTTTTTATATAGTAGAGATAATCGGTACTTTTGTAATGGAGAAAATGCACAAATAGTGCGTGATTGTCCTGTTGCAGTTTATACAAAAATGTCCGTCTGCCACGGAATTAGCTGATTTTTTGTGGAAAAACGTGATACAATGAACACATAGGCGCGAATGAAAAAGAATGTTGCGTTAGAATGAGAATTGATTTTGTGCGAAAGGAGAATCGGGGAACATGTTTGAAGTAGGAGAATATATTGTTTATGGTGTAAAGGGTGTTTGTCGAATTGAGGACATTACTCATATTGATATTCCCGGGGCAGACAAGGAACGTCTGTATTATGTGTTGTCCCCGGTTGGAGGAGGCAATGGAAAAATATATGCACCTGTGGATAATAAAAAGGTGACAATGCGTAAGGTTATCACGAGAGAAGAAGCAGACCGTTTGATTGAGGAATTACCACAGATTGATCTTTTGTGGGTTCCGGATGATAGACAGCGTGAAGCGAAATACAAGGAAGCATTGAATACCTGCGATTACCGCGCATGGGTGAGCATTGTCAAGACACTTTATCTGCGTAAACAGGAACGTGTGGCGCAAGGGAAGAAGATTACCGCCTTGGACGAGCGCTATATGCGAACAGCGGAGAATGAACTGTACAGTGAATTATCGTTGACTTTGGGGATTCCGAAGGAACGGATGGAAGACTACATTAAGGAACGGTTAGAACAGAGATAGGCATTGGGTGTAAGCAAAACGGCGTATAGATGCATGGCAGAACAAACAGTCATGTATCTACACGCCGTTTTTATGTGCATCGTTAAGGAAAGACGAAAGACTATGTGTGATTTGCGATATTGAGTACTAATACAGTACTTCACAACTAATCCCGATACATATTTCGAAATTCTGTAGGAGTACAGTCTTTCACAATTTTAAACATCCGTATAAAGGAAGAAAGACTGGAAAATCCGGATTGCAGTGCGGCTTCTGTGACGGATACTTCGGGGTCAATCAATAAGCGTTCCGCATGTTCAATTCGTTTTTTGTTCAAATATCGATAAAAAGAATATCCTGTAAAATCCTTGAATAATCTGGTGAAATGATATTTGCTAAAACCTACCAGTACAGCCGCATCGTCAAGAGTGATATCTTCCGTGCAGTGTTCCTGAATATATTGACACAGATAGATAAACTTTGCGGTATATTCCTGTTGCTTTGTGTGAGTGACGTCTGCTTTTATACCTTCGCCGGTATATTTCCTGCCAATTAACACGAGCATTTCTATGACTTTAGAGTAAATGGAAGCACCTGATAAAATGTGTTCGCCAAAATATTCTTCACGGATGTCGAGCATGAGTTTATAAAGGCATTCATGAATATCCGGTGCATTTGAAGCAGAAATGTGAAGGGTAGAGGGAATGCTTGATAGTGCGGCTTCAATTTCTGATATATTCTGTAATAGAGCATAGTCAATTTGAAAAATCAAACGTTCTCCGGATAGCGCAGGCATGCTGTGAATCACACCGGAATTTAAAAAGAAAAAATCCTGTTCCTGCAGAATGTGAGTTTGGTTCTTGCAGGTAACGTTATAAGTATTCTTAAGAGGAACAATAATTTCGATAGGGGTATGCCAATGCGCAGGATAAGCTTCATAATCCACATTATCAAAAAGGAGAAATCCTTTTATTTTTTTGTAATTTACTGTTTCTTTAATACCGTTGAGTGTTTCAATCATGAGTGTCGTATCCTTTCCGTAACGTTAAGTAGTAAAAATTGCTATGCATAAATGCATTCTAGCATAAGAAAATAAGAAGAAAACCGTACAAATTATCACATTTATACAGAAAAAGTGCAAAAATAACAAGGTTTTAGTGAAAACAACGAAAAAGTTTTTGGGAGAAAAGTAATGGATATGCAAAATAAATAGAATCTACTGCGTAAAGATAGCAATTTTTCGCATATTGCAAGCAACTATTGGAAAGAAGAACGGGGGAGAGTTTGCTATGATTCAAATGTGGTTAAAAAAATATATGGGAGGTATTTAATCATGAAAAAGAAGGTATTATCAGTTTTACTAAGTGTTGCTATGGTATCAACGCTTCTTGGGGGATGCGGAGATGGTGCGTCATCTGCCTCTTCTGCGGACACAAATACGTTGGCAACAGAGAATGCGGGGGATCAGAGCGCAGCATCAGATGGAGAAGTGCAGGAAATTACATGGATGTTCTGGGATGATTTGAACGCGACAGAGGATTTGATTTCGATTGGTTACAAAGACGTTGTCGACAGATTTAACAAAGACTATGAAGGCGTTTATCATGTAACACCTGTTACGACGAACCTGGAAGAGTATTATACCAAGTTGAATGCGTTGGTTGCTTCCGGAGAGACACCGGACGTATTTATTGTCAGTCCGGGACCAAACCTTGATGTATATGTAGAACCGGGGGTTGCAGCAGATTTGACAGGCTATTTGAAACAGGATGGTTGGATTGATACCTTTAACGGTGGAGAAGGTGCATTTTCACAGCAGACCTATGACGGAAAAATCTATGCCGTTCCGTTGAATATTGCAGCAGCCTGTGTGTTCTACAATACTGAGATGTTCGAAGAAGCCGGAATTACCACAATGCCAACCGATTGGAACGGGATGATGGATGCGTGTGAGAAATTGCAGGATGCCGGCTATACACCTATTACAATCTCTGCCGGAACAGCATGGTGCTTATCTATGTTGGCAGGTTATCTATGCGATTCCGAAGGTGTGGATTTAGATGCGATTAACGCAGGAGAAGCTCATTGGACGGATGCCAATGTCGTTGCGGCAACCAATAAGATGCTTGAGATTTCCCAATATTTCCAGCCTACAGCAGCCGGTGATACCAATGATGTGGCTACTGCAAACTTCTACAACGAAGAAGCAGCTATGTTGATTCAGGGCTCATGGGCAATCGCACAGATTAATGGTTCTAACCCTGCATTTGAGGAAAAATGTGGTGTGTTTGCATTCCCGGGAACAGATGGAAGAGTGATTGCAAAATCAGACAGCTTGGCAATGAGCGCAACCACAGAGCATCCGGAAGCAGTACTTGCGTTTATGAAATATTTTACAGATGATACAGCACAGAAATACACTGCTGAAATCGGCGGAAAAATTCCGGTAACAAAAGTAGAATATGATGCAAGTAAAGCACCGGCACAGTTAGCATATGTTATGGATGTATTTAGCAATGCAAAATCTACCTTTGGTTTCTATAACGAATCGTTAGCTTCTACAGAAGCCGGTTCAACATTTGATGATGCAATGGTTTCTATTTATCTTGGTACACCTGTGGAAGAAGGACTACAAGTTGTAGAAGACTTCTATATAAATAATGTATGGAATAAATAATACATAGAATTATTGCGTAGAAAGAATGCATAGTAAGAATTCGGCGATGGTCGAAATAAATTTGCTGCGGGAACCGGAAACGCTCCCGCAGCTTCTATCATTGGGGGAAGTTTTTATGGACAAATTATTGAGGAACAAAAAGGCGATTATCTTATTTGTAGCACCGGCCTTTTTATTGTTTACCTTTGTGCTATTTATTCCGATTTGCCAATCCGTGTATTTTTCGTTTTGCAGCTACGATGCTTTGACAAAACCGGAGTTTATTGGATTAGAAAATTATAAGCAGTTGCTTTTTCAGGATAAAACGATGAGAATTGCGTTGAAGAATTCTCTGTTCTTTATGATTTTTTCTTGTGTGTCACAGTTGATCATGGGATTGCTATTGGCAGCTTTTCTGATGAACATCAACAAAGGAAGAAACTTTTTCAAGAATGTGTACTATTTGCCGTGTGTCTTGTCTTCGGCAGCTTTGGGTTTGTTGTGGATGTTTATTTTCAGCCCTAAGCTCGGAATCAATCAGATCCTCTCAACATGGGGCATCGAAGGACCGCTGTGGTTGATGGACGTAAGCGGTTTTATTAATTTGCCGATGAAAGTCATTGCGTTTGTAGCCTTGTGGCAGTATGTAGGACAGTCCATGATGCTATATATGGCGCAAATTTCCGGGATTGACAAGAGCCTGTATGAGGCGGCATATATGGATGGTGCGACAAAAAAACAAGCATTTTTCCGGATTACATTACCGTTGATTCGACCGATGGTTGCAACGGCTATGTCACTAAACTGCATTGGCTCGCTGAAGTTTTTTGATTTAATTTTTAACATGACGGAGGCAGGACCGAATCATCAGACAGAAGTGCTGGCAACGCATTTGTATACACAGGGCTTTAAGTATTTTAAATATGGTTATGCCAGTGCCATAGGTGTTGTATTGCTGGCTTTGTGTCTGATTATGACGTTTGTTATTAACAAATTTGTAAAAGTAGATTCTTATGAGATGTAACGACGGGAAGGAAATGTTGATATGAATAGGAGTAAAAAGAAATTCAGTTTTTCAATGACGCTAATCTATTTGTTTTTAATCGTTCTTGCATTTATCTATATTGCACCGCTTGTGTGGATGTTGTTTGTATCGTTAAAGGATAATGCAGAAATATTTACATCGCCTTTTGCATTGCCGCAACGTATTCAGTGGGAAAATTATACATTTGCATGGACAGCCGGTTACTTGGGAAAAGCGACGCTAAATTCTACGATTGTTTGTGCTACCGCATTAATCTTAAGTTTGCTTGTAGGCTCTATGGCAGCATTTGCCATTGCAAGAATGAGATGGAAGTATTCCAAATTAGTGATGACGTATTTCCTGATAGGAATGATGGTTCCGGTTCACTGTGTATTGATTCCGCTGTTTAAGACATTTTCCGGCATCGGATTATACAATAATTTGGTGGGACTGATTATACCATACGTGACATTTTCTCTTCCGATTACGATATTTATCATGGTAGGATTTTTTGAAAATATGCCACGGGAGCTGTTTGAAGCTGCGTGTATGGATGGATGTTCCATTTATAAGTGCTTCAGTACGATAGCAGTACCTCTTTCCAAAACAGGATTGTTTGTAACGGGATTAATGTCGTTTGTGGCAAACTGGAATGAATTGTTATTGGCAATGGTATTTATTTCAGATGATACGAAGAAAACGTTGCCTGTATCGTTATCAAAGTTTGTAGGACCATACAATACGAACTATGTGCAAATGTTTGCAGCAATTATCATAGCAATTATTCCCACAATTATTGTATATTGCTGCTTTAGTAACCAGATTGTGGAAGGTTTGACGACCGGAGCGGTAAAGGGATGATGTGCTGTCGATAATCCTTATTATTAAAACATTGACTGCAACACATTTCCGTGAAACAAATTCCAGATTTTGTGAGATGATTTGGAATTTGTTTTCATCGGAAATGCGATGTAATACAATTTCTTATAATAAGAATTATCAACAGCACTATACCGTCGTATTTACACCGTTGACCGCTGCATGCTCATCTTCCTCCATCGGGATAACAAGGCATTTCTGACCATCAATAATCTGTGAGTGAATCTGACCGACTTTTTCCGGTTTCACGCGTAGAATGACATCGTAAGTCTTAACAGCCGGTGCATCCTCGTCTTCATCGTCCGATGGTGCGACCGGAAGGGCACGTGTCTCTTCAAGCTGTTGCTTTAAGCTCTCGACTTGCTGCACAAGCTCTAATTTTTCTTTTCGTTTTCCGTTTGCTTCCACCATCTTAGGGTCTACAAGTTGTTCTGCCTCCGGCAATTCTTCGCCAAATACATCCTCATAGACTTTTTCAATAACGGCAACCTGTTCCTCGGTAACGCCACTTTCTGTCAATACTTCTGCAATCGCGTTAGATGTCATGACAACAGGCTCCGGCTCTACGGTTTCGTCCTCAGTGACAGGAATCATGTCGTTAAGGTTTCCCTGAATGTTTAAGAACAAAGCTTCGCTGTCCTCCTCATCTTCCCCAATGACTTCCTTGACGATGTTCTGGAAGGTGAGCTTCTTTTCTGTGGCGGTGAGCTTGGTGCCGCAACCAAGACCGGACTCCATGAACTCTGCGTGAGGAGTCTTGGTGTCTCTGGTGTAGAACATAACAGAGTGAATATCCGTGCTGCGGTCGGTAAATGCCGGGAACACAAAGCCCGTGTCAGGAACGCCGACTACCCAGTCACGGATACGCGGTCCGATGCGGTTTTCGTCCTCGCGGTAGCCAAGTCCCGGCTTAGTCAGGGAAACCGGACAGATGGCGCAGAGCAGGTATTCGTATACCTCCTCGGACTCGTCCAGCTTGTTGTTGTCGGAGGTCTTTGTCATAACGTCATAAGCGTCATGAAACACAAGAATTAAATAATTTCCGACATAGTCATAGCTGTCAATGACAAGGTCGTAGAAAGCATCCATCAGCTCATCGCTTTTTAAGGCACTTTCGCGCAGCCCCATCAAAAACTGCTGTCTGCCGCCCGGTGCTTCTTCCGCGGTCGGAAACTCCAACTCTAAGATGTTGTTGCCGATTGTGCCGGACATGACTTTTTTTGCAATTTCCAGATATTTATAAAATTCCTCATCCTCCAGATTTAGGAATGTCTCGCCGAAGGTTGTCACCTTATTACGGTCTGCGTCGACATAGCAGCCACACAGCCTTGTGAAGGTGCAGGCATCCTTTTTGAAGCGTCTTTTTAACTCTAAAATGTCTTTTTTGTTCATAGGTATGGATTCTCCGTTTCTGTAATAAAAGCGCAAGTGCATTGCATATTACGCAGTCGTGCATTCTGTGCACAAAAAGTATTATAGCTAGATTTTAGGAGAGGCGCAAGGAGGGAATTTTGGATAGACTTATTTTGTGGGGGCTGTTATAATAGAGCTCATGGAATGATACAATGATATATAAAGGAAAACACAAATGGCAAAATTATACTTTTACTACGGGGTAATGGGCAGCTCCAAGACAGCGAATGCCCTGATGACGCATTTTAATTATGAGGAAGTGGGACAAAAGGCGCTTTTATGTAAACCGCAGGTTGACACCAGAGACGGTGCCGGTGTGGTCTATTCCCGAATCGGGTTGTCGAGAGAGTGCATTTCTTTGGAGGCATTGCACGAGATGCCCGAGGAGGATATTCGCAGCTACGATTGCATTATCGTCGATGAGGTGCAGTTCGCGACACCGGAGCAGATTGATTTCCTGTCGGATGTGGTAGACTTTATGGGGGTACCTGTCGTCTGTTACGGACTTCGGGCAGATTTTCAGAATAAGCTGTTTCCGGGAAGCGAGAAGCTGATTGCAATCGCGGATGTGATACAGGAGCTCAAGACGATGTGCTGGTGTGGACGCAAGGCAACCTGCAACACCAGATATAACGAGAACGGCGTGGTGCGTTCCGGTCCACAGGTCATGCTTGGCGCGAATGATAACTATGTGCCGCTTTGCAGAAAGCATTTCAAGCTTGGAATGTTAGGACCGAATATTGAACATACAGAACAATAGATTGATGCAAAAAGGAGAGCTTTAGAAGCTCTCCTTTACTTTTATCTCCAAATCCATATGTACCAGTGGCTGTTCCGGCAGCTTATTTGTTAGCAGATAGTCCACAAGCAGGGCAAGAGAACGTGCTCCCTGTTCCTCGGGGTGCTGGCAGATGGTTGCGGTGACAATTCCTGCTTTAAGCATTTCCACTGTGGAAGGAACCGCATCAAACGTAATGACCACGGGCTGTTTTTGCAATTCACTGTTCTGGATGGCGCGGCATCCGCCGAACACGCCCGCGGCGGTGAAATAGAGTGCATTGATTTCCGGATGCTCCGACAACATGGCAGAAACCACATCGTAGCTCTGATAGTCATCATCACCGTTCTCACGGATGTCAACAATCTGTACCGGAAGCTTGTTGGTCTTGACGTAATCGGAAAAACCATGGATGCGCTCCTCATGACAGAGAATATTGTGCGAACCGGTGACAATGCCGAGCCGGATAATTCCGGAGCCTACAAGCTGAAGCAGGTTCGCGGCGACACGACCACATTTGAGATAGTCACTTCCGACATAGGCGATACGTTTGGAATTCGGAATATCCGTATTCACGGTCACACAAGGGATGCCTGCCTCCCATAATTCATCAATCTTAAACTGAATCTCAGCAGCGTTATATGGGGAGAGAATCAGACCGTGGATTCCTTCCGCACGAAGCGCGTCTATCGTATCAAGCTGTGCTTTTAAATCAAACGGAATACGGCGCATCAATACGGTGCATCCGTAGATGGACAGTTCTTCCAGTTTCTGATGTAAGCCGTCAATAACGGCATCAAAAAACGGATTCTCCTCACTAAACAGAAGGACACCGATGACATATTTCTTTTTCTGTGCGGCAAGTGCCATGCCGGCTTTGTTTGGCTGATAATTTAAAAGGTTGGCAATCTCTAAAACTTTCTTTTCCGTATCTGCGTTTACGAACCCGCGATGATTTAGCACGCGGTCTACCGTGCCGCGTGATACTCCTGCAAGTTCCGCAATTTCTTTAATTGTAGCCATGGAAAACTCCTTGCTTTATCAATTTATGTTCTGTACTTTATTCATTAAAGCACACCACTCAAAAAAAGTCAAACTGTGTGCTCGGTAAAATATCACAAAAAGAAATACAAAAAAATGTGAAAAAAGTATATTGCAGAATGCGGGATTTCAGTATATGATAAAGAAAACGTGCACGGGCACGGAAGGGAGAAGAGGAGAAATGCTGTATATAGGAATTGACTTGGGAACTTCTGCGGTGAAACTGCTTTTGATGGAGGCAGACGGAACGGTGAAAAATATCGTATCCAGAGAATACCCGCTTTATTTTCCACATCCGGGATGGTCAGAACAGAATCCCGACGATTGGTATAAAGAGACAATGCAGGGATTAAAGGAACTGTTAGACGGATTTGACAGAAGCCAGGTGGCAGGTATCAGTTTTGGCGGACAGATGCATGGACTTGTCATCTTAGATGAGAATGATGAGGTTATCCGCCCAGCGATTTTGTGGAATGACGGACGTACGACGAAGGAATGCGATTACTTAAACAACGAGATTGGGAAGGATAAGCTTTCTGAGTATACTGCGAATATTTCGTTTACCGGATTTACGGCGCCGAAGATTCTCTGGGTGGAGAATAACGAACCGGAAAACTTTGCCAGAATACATAAAATCATGCTTCCGAAAGACTACATTGCGTATCGCCTGACAGGTGTGCACTCCACGGATGTATCAGATGCATCCGGTATGCTCCTTTTGGATGTGAAGAACCGTTGCTGGTCAAAGGAGATGTGCGAAATCTGCCATATTTCAGAGGAGATGCTTCCGAAGCTTTATGAGAGCTATGAGTGTGTTGGAACCGTGCTTCCGGAGATTGCGGCAGAACTTGGAATTTCTGAATGTGTAAAGGTTGCGGCGGGAGCAGGAGATAATGCTGCGGCTGCAGTGGCAACAGGAACCGTCGGTGACGGAAACTGCAACATTTCGCTTGGTACGAGCGGAACAATCTTTATTTCATCCAAAACATTCGGCGTAGATGAGAATAATGCACTGCATGCATTCTGCGATGCAAACGGTGCTTATCATCTGATGGGATGTATGCTCTCTGCGGCATCCTGCAATAAGTGGTGGATAGATGAGATTATCGGCACCAAGGATTATGCAAAAGAGCAGGAGCCGATTACAAAGCTCGGCGAGAATCATGTATACTATCTGCCGTACCTGATGGGAGAACGCTCTCCTTACAACAATCCGAATGCCAGAGCGACCTTCATCGGTATGACGATGGATACGACGCGCGCAGATATGACACAGGCGGTGCTAGAAGGAGTTGCGTTTGCGCTCAGAGATTCATTTGAGGTTGCAAGGTCGCTCGGCATCAAGATTGAGCGCACGAAAATCTGCGGTGGCGGTGCGAAGAGCCCGCTGTGGAAGCGCATCATTGCGAATGTGCTGAATGTGAAGGTAGATGTGTTGGAGACAGAAGAAGGACCATCTTTGGGCGGTGCGATGCTTGCAGCAGTTGCCTGTGGGGAATATGCAAGTGTTGAGGAGGCGGCAGCAAAGACGGTGAAGGTTATTGATACCGTAGAGCCGGAACCGGAACTTGCCGCAAAATATGAGGCACGCTATCAGCAGTTTAAAAATATTTATCCGGCATGCAAGGAGCTGTTTGATAAGATTGTTTGACGAAGTAGTAAAAATAAGAAGAGAAGGGTAGGGAGAGAGAATGAAGATTTATGATGTGACGGACGAGCGTTTTCACAAATATGGAAAAGTAGTGAAGAATATTGACTTTTCTACATTGGTGGAGGCGATGAAGACGACTCCGGTACCGGAGGATGTCGTATATGAACCGCGGATTGAGGAGTTTATGAAGCTTCCGGTGGCAGAGGAGATTCGCCGCGTATTTTACGGAGAGCTTCCGATACAGATTGGTTACTGCAATGGTCACAATACCAAATTGAATGCGGTGGAATATCACAGAAGTTCTGAGATTAATGTGGCGGTGACAGATGCAGTGTTGTTGCTGGGCTTAGAATCAGATGTGGAAGCGGATTTTACCTATGATACGGCAAAGATGGAAGCATTTTTCGTGCCGGCAGGAACGGCAGTGGAATTATATGCGACGACGCTTCACTATGCACCATGCCATGTAAATGAAAGCGGATTCCGGGTATCGGTAATCTTGCCGGAAGGCACAAATTATCCTCTGGATACAAAGCACGTTGGCGGTGAGGATGCACTGCTTACCGCAAAAAATAAATGGCTGATTGGGCACGCCGAGGGCGGACTTCCTGAGGGAAGCTTTTTAGGTCTGAAGGGTAAGAATCTTGATATTGCCGAGAAGTAATTTGTTGCCGAAACGATACAGGCAGCGAAGAGTAACTATAATTTGCAGGAATTCCTGCGAGAAAGTTTTGAAAATGCAAGAAAAAAGTGATAAAAAAATCAACGTTAAAAAATAGGAGGAATTATCATGAACAACATTCCAGAAGTAAAAGTAGGTATCGTGGCAGTCAGCCGCGACTGTTTCCCGGAGTCATTATCCGTGAATCGCAGAAAAGCATTGGTAGAGGCATACGCAAAGAAATATAATGCGGCAGACATTTATGAGTGCCCGGTCTGCATTGTGGAGAGCGAGATTCATATGGTGCAGGCATTGGAGGATATCAAGGCAGCAGGATGTAACGCACTCTGTGTATATTTAGGAAACTTCGGACCGGAGATTTCTGAGACATTGCTTGCAAAGCATTTTGAAGGACCAAAGATGTTTGTGGCAGCAGCGGAGGAGACACAGGACAATCTGGTTCAGGGACGCGGCGATGCATACTGCGGTATGTTAAATGCAAGCTATAACTTAAAACTGCGTAACATTCACGCATATATTCCGGAGTATCCGGTTGGAGATGCCGAGGACTGCGCAGATATGATTCATGAGTTCCTGCCAATCGCCAGAACGATTGTCGGACTCTCTGAACTTAAAATTATTTCCTTTGGACCAAGACCGTTAAACTTCCTTGCATGCAATGCACCAATCAAGCAGCTTTATAACCTGGGCGTTGAAATCGAGGAAAATTCCGAACTTGATCTTTTTGAAGCGTTCAACAAGCATGCAGGAGATGAGAGAATCCCGTCTGTTGTGGCAGACATGGAGGCAGAGCTTGGTGCTGGCAATAAGAAGCCGGAAATTTTAGCAAAATTAGCACAGTATGAGCTTACCTTATTAGATTGGGTAGAGGAGCACAGAGGTTATCGCAAGTATGTGGCAATTGCAGGAAAATGCTGGCCTGCATTCCAGACACAGTTTGGATTTGTACCATGTTATGTAAATAGCCGTCTGACCGGAAGAGGAATCCCGGTTTCCTGTGAGGTAGATATTTACGGAGCATTAAGCGAGTTTATCGGAACCTGTGTCAGCCAGGATGCAGTAACTCTGCTTGACATCAATAACTCTGTTCCAAAGGATATGTACAAGGAGTCCATTGAAGGCAAATTTGATTATAAGCATACCGATACCTTTATGGGATTCCATTGCGGAAATACCTGCTCCAAGAAGCTTTCCAGCTGCGAGATGAAGTATCAGATGATTATGGCGAGAAGCCTTCCGGTTGAGGTGACAAATGGAACACTTGAGGGTGACATCGCACCGGGAGACATCACATTCTTCCGCCTGCAGTCCACCGCAGACTGCCAGATTCGTGCGTACGTGGCAGAGGGTGAGGTCCTTCCGGTAGCAACCCGTTCCTTCGGAGCCATCGGTGTATTCGCAATCAAAGAGATGGGTAGATTCTACCGTCATGTATTGATTGAGAAAAATTATCCACACCATGGTGCCGTGGCATTCGGACATTACGGCAAGGCACTCTTTGAGGTGTTCAAGTACTTAGGTGTGCCGATGGAGGACATCAATTACAACCAGCCGGCATCCTTACCATATAAGACAGAAAATCCGTTTGCATAAAGAGCGTGTATCGAAAAAGCCGCCGCAAGAAGAGATATTTTAGATGTGCATAATGTTTGTTATCAAAACATTGATTGCATCACATTTCCGTGAAACAAATTTCAAAAACTTTTCGAGCAAAATTCTCGGATTTTGTGAGATGATTTTGAAATTTTGTTTTCACCGGAAATGTGACGTAATACAACTTCTTATAACAAACATTATGCACGTCTAAATAACTTTTCTTGCGGCGGCTTTCTCTATACTTTCTCCCCGCATCTCCTTTAGTTTTTCCCATTTTTTCTTCTGAATGATAGAAATACAATATAGGTAAAATGCCGGAGTATGAAAAATGGCATAAGAATGCTTGGAGGAATTTGGGATGATTCACGAGACAATTTACTTATATGAAGGGCGTACCGATGTGAATTTGACAACGTATGTGCTGTCAGATTCCGGTGAGATGTTGACAGGAAAAAAACGGCCTGCGGTATTAATCTGTCCGGGTGGAGCATATCTGGCATGCTCTGACCGGGAGGCGGAACCGATTGCAATGGCGTTTGCGACAATGGGATATCATGCGTTTGTTCTTAGATATTCCGTTTATGGTGGGGAAGCCTTTGACAATCATTTTGTCGGTATGACACCAAGGGAAGAGTGCAGATATCCGGCGCCAATGCAGGAAATCGGATTGGCGATGTTTTATATTAAGGAGCATGCAAAAGAATGGCTTGTAGATGCTGACAAAGTTGCAATCTGCGGATTCTCTGCGGGAGCACACAACTGTGCGATGTATGCGACACATTGGCATATGCCTGTGATAACAGATTTTTTGGGAAAAGACAAAGAGCTGTTTCGCCCGGCTGCATGCATCTTGGCGTACTGTATCAGTGACTATGTGTATATGAAAGAACATGCGGACAGACATATCGGTGCGCGTGAGCTGTTTGATGCTGCAAATCTGTCTTATCTCGGAAGCAAAGAGGTATCGAAAGAACAGCTTATGGAGGTAAGCCCTGCCCGTTTTGTGACAGCAGAGACGCCGCCTACTTTTTTGTGGGCAACCGCAGAAGATGAAGTGGTTCCGGTGCAACACAGCATTCGCATGGCACATGCATTGGCGGATGAAGGGGTTCCATTTGAACTTCACATTTTTGAAGAAGGAAGACATGGACTAAGTCTGGCAACACAGGCATCGTCAAACTGCAAGGCGCAGATAAACCCGGATGCCGCGAAGTGGGTCGGACTTGCAGAAGCCTGGCTTCATAAAAGATTTTCCATCAAGTTTGAAGATTAAGCATAGCGAAAAGTAAGCGGAGTGCATAAAAGAGAAAGAGGAGAACATATGGGAGAGATTCGATTATCCGCACTGATCAGTGACGGAATGGTATTACAGCGGGAAACAGAAAATTTTATTTGGGGATACGCAACACCGGGAAGAGACATCAGCCTTTTTCTGGGTGCATATCAGACTGCGGCAAGGGTAGGAGAAGACGGATATTTCAAACTCTATTTGCCACAGATGCAGGCCGGCGGACCATGGGAAATCCGGCTTGGCGACGGGGAAGATAGTATTACAATTCGTGATATCCTGTTTGGCGATGTATTTTTACTTGGAGGTCAGTCAAATATGGAACTTCCTGTGGTAAGGGTCATGGAGCGATTCGGCGAGGAAATCAAAACTACCGCAAAACAGGAGATTCGTATGTTCGAGGTGCCCAAAGAATATGCATTTGGGGAAAGGAGAGCGGAAATAGAAAATGGGCAGTGGATGAAAGCTGCCGGAGACGAATTGCTGCTTTTTAGTGCAGCAGGATATTTTGCGGCAAATGAGCTTTATGAGCGGGAGCATGTGCCAATCGGATTACTACAGACAGCAGTCGGCGGGACTCCGGTAAAAGCATGGTGCTGCGAAGAGACGGTACGAAAGCTGGGACATGATGTGGCAGATTTGGCAGAGTGCAAACAGGAAGGTTATCCAAAACAGGTGGAGTTGGCAGAGGCAAAGCGCGCAGAATTGTGGTGGGAAGAAGCTCTGGCAGGATGCGATAAGAGAAGCGGAACGATAGAGCTGCCGGGATTTTTTTCCGGGACAGCGTTAAAAGGATTTTGCGGAGCACTGAAACTGCGCAAAATAATTACACTTCCCGAGGATACCGATTGGGGGAACGCAGATGCAACGCTGTATCTTGGTGCGTTGATTGACGCAGATTTTGCTTACATAAACGGTAAGAAGGTAGGAGAGACCGCGTATCGTTATCCGCCCAGAATCTATGAGATTCCAAAGGGAGCGTTACATGCGGGCGAAAACGAAATAGAGGTAAAGATGCTCGTATTTAACGGCGAGGGTGGTTTTATGCCGGGAAAAGAATATGAAATCTGCTATAACGATAATGGAAAAAAGAAAGTATCGCTTAACGGATTATGGGAGTATGAAATCATAAAAGAAATGCCCGAATTACCGGAAACGACTTTTTTTCAATACAAGGCGGCGGGACTCTATCAAGGGATGCTGTATCCGCTCCGTAACTGGAGAATAAAAGGCTGCTTTTTCTATCAGGGGGAATCGAACACCGGACGACCGGAGACCTATGAGGAAGAATTTACGGCGATGATTGCAGACTGGCGTGCCCTCTGGGAGCAACCGAAACTGCCGTTCCTGTTTGTACAGCTCGCCGGGTTTGCGGATGGAAAGGAACAGACCGATGGAACAGACTGGGCGAGACTGCGGGAAGAGCAGCGCCTTACGGCAGAACATGTGGAACGTACAATGATGGTGCAGGCCTATGATTTGGGAGAATACAACGACCTGCATCCGACGGACAAGAAATCCGTCGGGAAACGAATTGCGTTGGCGGCAGAAAAGCTGATTTATGGGAAAAATGTTGTATGTCAGGGTGCAAGCGTAAAGGAAGTCAACCGAATGCCGGAAAAAGTACAGGTGATATTTGAACCGGCGGAGACGGTACTCCATACAGCAGAAAAAGAGAACGGAAAGAAAAGTGTCTGCGGTTTTACGTGGATAAAAGAAGATGGAAGTAGAGTGGAGGCATACGCTGAAATTGCAGGAAATACCATGGTGGAGGTGAAACTGCCGAGGGAGACATCCTGCATTGGAATGTCTTACGCGTGGAATGACTGCCCGCTGGATGCAAATCTGTATAACGAAGCAGGGTTTCCGGTCGTGCCGTTTGAAATAATATTTTAGATACAGACAGTTGGGCGATGAATGGAGAAGTGAAAGATGTGGCTATTTGAGGAAGAATGCGCAACGCCGTTTCTGGTTGAACCGGAGGCATACGAGGGCGTGAAGCGAATTGCAGATAAAGTGGCAGATGATGTGGAGACAGTCTGCGGAAAACGTCCCAAAGTGTATAGCGATGCAGCCGTACAGGAAAAACATCTGGTGCTGATGGCGACTGTCGGACGAAGTCCTTTGTTGGATGCGCTAGTGAGACAAGGTGTCATTGATGTTTCTAACGTGCAGGGAAAACGTGAGGTATATGGAATCCGTCTTTTGGGAAAGGGAAATGCGGACGAGAGAGAAAGTTGGCAGGAGATTCCGGAGCTTGCGCAGACGGAAGAACTACTTGTCATATACGGAAGTGATAAAAGAGGAACCATCTACGGGATGTTCCACTTGTCGGAAGTGATCGGTGTCAGCCCGCTATACTTCTGGGGAGATGCCACTCCGATAAAGAGAAAAAGTATTCGGCTGGATGCGTCGGTTGAGATGATTTCCAAAGAACCTTCTGTAAAATATCGCGGATTTTTTATCAATGACGAGTGGCCGTGCTTTGGCAACTGGACATTTCATCATTATGGTGGATTTACTGCAGAGATGTACGACAAGGTCTTTGAATTATTGCTGCGTCTGAAAGGAAATTATCTGTGGCCTGCGATGTGGACGTCTTCCTTTGCACTCGATGGGCCGGGTGAAAAAAATGCCGAACTGGCGGATATTTATGGTGTTATTATGGGCAACTCACATCATGAACCGGCATTGCGCGCGGGCGAGGAGTGGGATCTCTATCGCGGCGAGAACAGCATTTATGGAAACGAGTGGAATTACGTCACCAATAAAGAGGGGCTTTTACGATACTGGGAAGACGGATTAAAACGAAGCGGAAAATATGAGAGTATCATTACGGTGGGAATGCGTGGAGAACGTGACAGCGTGATGGAAGGTCCGCAGTCTCTCGAAGAGAACATTGAGATTTTAAAAGACATCATTGCAAACCAGAAGAAGCTGATTGAAAAGCAGGTGCACAGAGACGGAGAAAATCCGCCGCTTCTGCTTGCAATTTATAAGGAAGTAGAACAATATTTTTATGGTGGAGACGGGGTTGCCGGACTGCGCGAATGGGAAGGAATTGAGGATGTTATCTGGATGTTCTGTGAAGATAACTTCGGACATATGCGCTACTTGCCGGAGAAAGAATGGAAAGCACATAAAGGCGGATATGGAATGTATTTTCATCTGGATTATCACGGAGCACCGATTTCCTATGAGTGGATGAACAGTACACCGCTATCTGCAATATGGGAGCAGATGACACTTGCTTATGAGTCTGGCATTCGTGATGTGTGGATGGTAAACGTAGGAGACCTGAAAGGAAATGAGTATCCGTTGTCTTATTTTATGGAGCTTGCTTATGATTTTGACCGTTGGGGAAGCGATGCCGTTAACACTACGCGGAAATATACGGAACAGTGGATGCGTACACAGTTCGGTACGGAACTGCCGGATGACCAGTGCAGCCGATTGGTAAACGTTTTAGTGGAAGCAACGGCATTGATTGGAAGACATCGACCGGAAGCACTTAACAGCGAGACATACCATCCGTTTCATGAGTGTGAAGCAGACCGTGTCTTAATGCAGGGGAAACGTTTGCAGGAAGAATTGGAAGCGCTAAAAAAACAACTGCCAGAGACGTATAGGAGCGGATATTACAGCATGATTTATGACCCGCTTCAGATGGCGCTTAACTTGCTTGAGATGCAGATTAATGCAGGAAAAAATGCACATTATGCAAAGCAAGGGAAAAAGGCTGCAAATGAATATGCAAACATGGTAGATGCATGTATCAGAGAGGATAAACGCTTGATAAAGCGGGCAACAGAGCGTGGCGGAGGAAAATGGTATGGCATGTATGGCGGTGCACATGTCGGTTTTGTAAAGTGGAATGAGGATGGATGCAAATATCCGCTTCGTACTTATGTGCAACCCTTTGACAAGCCAAGACTTCTCGTGTCGCGGGCGGACGATGAAGCTGTTTTGGTAAAAAATTACGGAAACTGCGAAGCGTTTGAAATCTATGATTTTATGGATGAAGGTGTTGAAAACCTTGAGATTGAGCTTGCAAACGGCGGAATTGGCAGCTTAAACTGCGAAATCTTTATGGATGCCTGTGACTGGCTCTCTTTCGAACTGTCCGGGCATGAGATTGTCTGTCAGGAGATGTTGCGGCTGATATGCAAACGGTCGCATTTGCCGGAAAAAGAAGCTGTCTGCATCATCAGAATCGTCGCCGGAGATACGGAGGTTAGGTTGCATGTGCACGGCAGGAAAAATGATACGGCAGGGGTGCCTGCCGGAACATTTTTTCCGCGGAATGGCAAAGTTGTGATGCTGGCAGAGCATTATGCAAAAGCAGACATTTACGAGGGCGGAGAACAGCCCGGAATGATTACGTTGAGCGACTTTGGACTTTGCGGAAGCGGCATTAAGTGCAAGCCATTTCACTATCAGCTTGAGAAGACAGAGTATCAAAAGCTGCTATCTAAAGACAATGCAAGAGTGTTGTTGCCTTGCGCATCCTACCCTGTGTGGATTAAGACAGCAGGAACTTACACGATAGAAGTGTGGACTGCGCCGTCAAATCCGGTGAACTCAAAACGGAACCTACAGTTTGCAGTCAGAAACTTCACTTTAGATGACAGCTGGAGTATTGTGGATGTGTTGCCGAAAGACTACGAGGCAGGGGAACCTTCCTGTAAAGACTGGTGTGACGGAGTGATTTCACAGATACATAAGACAACTTGCAGCGTGCAATTTCAGCAGGGAACAAATGAGATACAGATTGGTTTGCTGGACGGTGTGCTGCTGCTCGAAAAGATTATGGTTTATCCTGCTGGGGAATGCATACCGAAATCTGCAATGGGACCGATGGAAAGTATGAGAAAAGTATGATAAGATAGAAAAAAGCAAAGGAGGAAGGGCATGCGGAGCTTGTGGCAGAGATTTGAGCGTCTGCTCGATGATTATAAACTGAAGAAAAAGCTGTTAATTTTATATATTTGCTGCGTGCTGATTCCTTTGATTGCGACAGACAGCATCGTGCTCTATATTGTGATTCATTCCGAGCAGGTAGAAAACCAGCATGTTATGGAGAATGATGCGAGTGCGGTACAGTACAGCTTGTCTAACATCATAGAACATGCATCCGGTACAGCAAAGAATATTTACATGAATGAGTATGTGGAAGAATTCTTGAACACGGAATATGAGACAGCGATGGATTACGTCATTGCATACAATAATTTTATGAAAAATTCACTGTTTGACAGTAGTATCGGACTGGATAATACACAGATTACAATCTATGCGGATAATGAGACTATTGTAAACGGTGGTGAGTTTGGCAGGCTGTCATCCATACGGGAAACGGAGTGGTATCAGTATTTGATACAATCCGGGCAGGACTCTGTTCTGTATTTTTACTATGATGATTCTAAGAGCCCGGCGGTCGACGCGAAACGCAAGCTTTGTTTTGTACGCAGAATGAATTTCTTTGGTTCCGGCAGTTGTGAGAAGGTAGTACGGGTTGAGATTGATTACAGCAACCTCGTGCGGGTATTAAATAACATGAATTATGAGTCACGCGTGTACATATGTCAGGACGGCAAAATTTTGCTGTCGAATGATGGGTATAGCAATGTCGGACAGAATTTCTTGACATTTGACAAGTACGAAGAAGTAGGTTATGAGAAGGAAATCAGCTACTATGGAACAGTATGGCAGTTCTACATTTTAAAAGGCAAAAACAGTGTCATGGCATCCATTGGAGAAAACATGCCGCTAATTCTGTTGCTGGTGTTAAGCAATGCCGTGCTTCCATGGGTTTTGATGAGCCAGATTAATCGTTCCATTACGATGCGTATGCAGGAACTCAGCCGGGCATTTGAGAGTGTGGATAAGGACAGACTAAAGGAGCTTCCGAGAGCAAGAGGACAGGATGAAATTGGTAGTCTGATGCAGAATTATAATCGCATGGTGCGAAGAACAAACGAACTCATACAGACGGTGTATAAGGAGCGGCTGCGTGAGCAGGAGATGGATATCGCAAGGCAGAACGCAGAATTACTGGCACTGCATAGCCAGATTAATCCGCATTTTTTGTTTAATGCTCTGGAGAGTATTCGAATGCACAGTATCTTAAAGCAGGAATATGAGACAGCAGATATGGTGGAGAAATTAGCAATCATGGAGCGTCAGAACGTGGATTGGGGAAATGATACCGTGGAAATCAAGCGGGAGATAGAATTTGTGGAAGCATATCTGGGCTTGCAGAAGTATCGATTCGGAGAGCGGTTGTCGTATGAACTGGATATTGATGTAGGGTGTAAAGAGATTCGGATTCCAAAGCTTACAGTTGTAACATTTGTGGAGAATGCCTGCGTGCATGGTATTGAGAGCAAGACTGCACCGGGGTGGATTTTTGTGCGAATCTATCAGGAAGAACAGGTGCTCTGCATTGAGGTGGAGGATACCGGAGACGGACTGAATGAAGAAGAACTTGCAGATATCCGAGAGCGGATGAAGCAGGCAAGTATTGAAAAATTAAAAGAAAAAGGGCGCGTGGGTATGCTGAATGCCTGCCTACGTCTTAAGATGATTACGGAGAATACAGCTCAATTTGTGATTGAGAGTGAAAAAGGCGTGGGAACGATGGTACAGATAAGGATTCCGTTGGAGAAGCTTTCCGGTTGGGCTGTATAACAAGAAAGAGGGGAACGAGATGCTTCGGGTTTTATTAGTGGATGACGAGCCATTTATTGTGCAGGGATTATCGGTGCTCATTGACTGGGAAAAAGAGGGATATGAGATTGTAGCGACAGCGGCAGATGGAAGCGAGGCACTGGAGTATTTGAAGGAGCATACCGTTGACCTTATCATTGCGGATATCAAGATGCCGGTGATGACCGGTATCGAATTGCTTGAAGCAATCAGAAAAGAAGAAATTTCTGATGCGTATTTTGTGATATTGAGCGGATACAGTGATTTTGGTTACGCACAGCAGGCAATCCGCTATAAGTGCATGGATTATGTGTTAAAGCCGGTAGAGAAAGAAGAACTGCTTGGTATCTTGCGCAAGGTTGCAAAGATGTCGGAGAATACCATGCTGGATGAGCAGAATAAACAGAGATTGGAACAGGCATATCTGGCAAGGAACGTGATGTCGCTGCTATTCGGAAAGTTTGATCGAATGAACTTGGATTATGTAAAGAACCATATGCAGCTATCGGAGGGTGTGCGCTATATTGATATCGAATTTTGTGAGACAATGGAACTGGAGGAACAGGAGGAAGGTGAACTGCGAAAGCTGCAACGCCGCTTATACCAGGCATGTCAGGATTTTTTAAAGGAAGATGAAGGTCATTGTATTTTTGATGTATCGCAGGATGAAAAGAGCTATGATATCGGCTTTATCTATTGTGATTATATGGCAGCAAAACAGGAGTGCACAGAGGAGGAGTATTTGCAGGGATTTCGTAAAAATTTAGAGACGGTGCTGCAGCACCCGGTGCACATGCTGGTGGGGAAAAAGGTTGCAGATATTTCAGCGGTGGCGAAGTCTTACAGTGCATCCTGTGTCTTAAAATCGTTAGAGGCATTTCGTGAGAAAAAGTCGGTTTACTTTTATGAGGAGGAAGTGCAGATTAATCAGGGCGGTATCGTGCTCTGTAAGCAGAGTCTTGATGCGCTGATTGCTGCGATTGAACAAAACGGGAAAGCAGAAATCCGTAAATGCGTAGACCAACTTTATGAGGAAATGAGGCGGATGGGTGTCACGGGTGACACGATGAATCTGAACATCAATTATCTGTTATTTCAATTAATACATCTTGCGACAGAGCAGGATGACTGCGTGAATCAGGAGGAAATCCTTCATTATATCAGTGAAAGATCCTTTGAGGAAGGAATCATGCGTGGAAGCCGTGCGCATCTTGCACGGTTTGCGATTGAATATGGCGACTATCTGACACAGCTTCGAAAAAATGTATCGCGTGGCGTGTTGGCGGAGATTGAGCGTGAAGTGCGTGAAAATTATGCAGAGAATCTGACACTGCGCGAACTGAGTCAGAAATATTATGTGAACAGCGCGTACTTAGGACAGTTATTCCGGAAAAAGTATGGGGTGTCTTTTAAAGAATACCTCAACAACTATCGCATGGAGCAGGCAGCACAAAAGCTGCTCCGAACCGATGACAAGATATACCAGATAGCGCAGGAGGTTGGATACAAAGACCTGGATTACTTCATCAATCGTTTTATCGCGGCGAAGGGCTGCACACCCGCAAAATTCCGCAAACAGAGCGGAAAGTAAAAGAGAAACAGGACAAAGTATAGAATCGAATCTATACTTTGCCCTGTTTTTTTATATGCTTTCTCCGGTTGTTAATGTGTGCGTGCACGGTAAAATAGAATTATCAAATCGAACAGAAAAAGATTTGAAAAATAAAAAAGGGAGGAAGTATTTGTGAAAGCAAAAAAAGTAGTATCAGCATTGCTCGTAGCAGCAATGGCAGCATCCATGTTTACAGGATGCGGTGATGGAACAACGGGGGCCGATTCGAATAGCGTTGGGGATACGCAGAGCAGCGAGGATGGAGGAGTAAAGGAGTTTACAGCATTCTTCGCAGTTCCGGCTGGTACGGAAATCAATGATGACAATGAGATTCAACAGCAAATTGCAGAGATTACCGGAGCAAAGGTAAAAGAGACTTGGTTGACCGGACAGACTGCACAGGAGGCAGTTGGTACATTAATTGCCGGCGGCGAGTATCCGGACTTCATCGATGGTGGTGACGGTATGGCTCAGTTGTATGATGCAGGTGCATTGATTCCGCTGGATGATTATATTGATAAATATCCAAATATCAAGGAATTCTTAACAGAGGAAGAATGGGATAAGTTACGTCAGGATGATGGACATATTTACTGGATTCAGCAGTTCGGTAACATCTATGGCGAAGAAAAAGCAACCACACACAACGACGAGGCATTCTGGATTCAGACTCGTGTCCTTGAGTGGGCAGGCTATCCGGAAGTACATACCATGGATCAGTACTTTGACTTGATTGAAGCATACAATGAGGCAAATCCAACCATGGAAGACGGAACAACTAATATTCCGTATACGATTCTATGCGATGACTGGCGTTATTTCTGTCTGGAGAATGCGCCGGAGTTCTTGGACGGATATCCAAATGACGGTTCCGTTATCGTAGATCCGGAAGAACTTAAGATTATTGACTATAACACGACACCGACAGCAAAGCGTTATTTCCAGAAACTGAACGAGGAGTATCAGAAGGGAATTGTAGATCCGGAGTCCTTCACACAGACCTATGATGAGTATATTGCAAAACTTTCTACCGGACGAGTTCTTGGTATGATTGACCAGTGGTGGGATTTTGCATATACCGCAGGTGATTCCATCAAACAGCAGGGCTTGGATAAACAGGGGTGTGCTTATGTTCCGCTTCCAATCACGATTGAAGAAGGAATGAAGAACCAGTGGCACAACTCCGGCGGAGTTCTTAATGTTGCAAGTGGTCTTGGAATTTCCGTAGACTGTGAGGATGTTGAGGGTGCATTACAGTTTGTGGACGATTTGCTTGGTCAGGAAGTACATGATTTACGTTTCTGGGGAGTAGAAGGCGAAGATTATCTGGTAGATGAAAATGGTGAGTTCTATCGTACAGATGAGATGAGAACGAATGCAACAGATACCGCATATAAAGCATCTCACCTTTGCACATATTCTTATTTCCCACAGTATTCCGGAACAAGCCGTGATGGTATAAATGCAATGAAACCGGAGTATCAGGCAAAAGAATTTTATGACAGCTTAAGCACGAACGTACAGGATTGCTTTGCAGCATACGGCGCAGAGACATATGTAGATATGCTTGGAACAAGTGAAGCACCGGGTCCATGGTATCCGATGTACTCTCACTCTAACAATATGACAACCGATACAGAAGGTGGTCTGGCATGGGCAAAAATGGGTGAGATAAAGCATGAATACTTACCAAAGGTAGTTATGGCTGCAGACTTTGAAAGTGCTTGGGAAGAGTACATGGAGGTTTATGAGTCATGTAATCCACAGGCATTCATCGATGAAATGCAGGCAGAGTTAGACCGTAGAATGGAAGAAGCGGCAAAATACGAGTAACCAATAAGCAGATTTTGGAACAGGCAGATGCATATACCGCGGATGGTGGCAGTATCATCTGCCTGTTTTCTGAAAAAAATGGAAGGATGGAGGTAACTATGGCTTCTTTAGCAAGTAAAAAAAAGGAAAAAATAAAAGAGCCGGGAGTAAAAATAACATGGAAGGAGATTAAACGTCAGAAGGTACTTCTGCTTTGGGCGGCAATCATCGTTGTCTATGGCATTATTTTTTACTATTTGCCGTTAGGCGGTTGGCTGATGGCATTTCAGAATTACAAACCGAGAACCGGTCTGCTTCACTCTGAATTCATAGGGCTTGCAAAATTTAGGCAGTTGTTTTCGGATGCGGCTTTTTTAAAGGTTATCCGCAATACGTTGGCAATGGGAGTCATTAATCTGGTAGTTACCTTCGTAATGGCAATTGTATTTGCGATTTTGCTGAATGAAGTAAAATCGAAGGGTGGAAAAAAGACAGTACAGACAATTTCGTATCTGCCACACTTTTTATCATGGATAATTGTTACAGGAATTTTGCATGATGCATTGTCTAGCACAGGAATTGTGAATGAATTATTATTGAAATTTGGTATTTTGAATCAGCCTTTAAACTTTTTTGCTCATCCGGAGTTTTTCTGGCCAATCGTAGCTTTTGCGAACGTCTGGAAAGAAACAGGATGGAATGCAATTATTTATTTGTCTGCAATTACGGCGATTGATCCATCCCTCTATGAGGCAGCAAACATTGATGGTGCAGGCAGATGGGCAAGAATTAAATATGTGACATTGCCGGGAATTAAGCCGACAATTATGATTTTGCTTTTGATGAATGTTGGAAATGTTTTGAACGCAGGATTTGAGATTCAATATTTGTTAGGAAACGGATTAGTACAAAGCGTCTCCCAAACGATTGATATCTATGTACTGAAATGGGGTATCAGTCAGAATGACTTCTCCATTGGTACCGCAGCCGGAATTTTCAAGAGTCTGGTTAGTATCGTATTGATTGTCATTGCAAATCAGATTGCAAAACACAATGGTGAGGAACGACTGTTTTAACAGAAAGTAGATATTGGTTGGAGGTTGACATGAAGAAATTTAGAGAAAGAAGAAGGAAGACATCAATCTGGGATAAATTGTTTGTGATTTGCAATACATTATTTATGATTGCATTTGTAATCATTACACTTTATCCGGTTTTAAATACACTTGCAATTTCGTTCAACGATGGAACGGATGCATTGCGTGGCGGAATTTATCTGATTCCAAGAAAATTTACATTAAAAAATTATATAACGGTGCTTCAAAAGAATAACCTGATTACCGGAGCTTATATTACAGTGGCAAGAACTGTCATCGGAACAGTCCTCGCACTTGTTGCAAATGCTATTCTTGCATTTATCGTGAGTAGAAAACGTTTTTTGTTTAAAAAGCAGTTGTCTCTTTTCTGGGTAATCACAATGTATGTAAACGGAGGAATGATTCCAACCTTCCTGTTATATAAGGGAATGGGACTTACAAACAGCTTTTGGGTATATGTAATTCCGGGAATGGTGAGTGCATTCAATATGTTGGTAATCCGGACTTACATGAACGGAATACCGGACAGTTTAGAGGAGTCTGCACAATTGGACGGTGCCGGGTATACGACGGTATTTGTAAAAATTATATCCCCATTATGTAAACCTGTATATGCGACCGTTGCATTGTTCGTAGCGGTAGGACAGTGGAACTCTTGGTTTGATGCAATGCTTTATAACCGCATGAGTGATAACCTCACAACGTTGCAGTATGAGTTGATGAAGCTGTTGTCCTCTGTTACCAATCAGGGAACATCTGCGGAAGTAATGAAGAATGCATCCGGTGCAGTAACACCTGCTTCCGTGCGTGCAGCAGCGACAATCCTTACGATGTTGCCGATTGTCTGCCTGTATCCGTTCTTACAGAGATACTTTGTAACAGGTCTTACCATCGGCGGTGTAAAGGAATAAAAAAGGAAATAGGGAATGGCAAAGCACGAGACAGAATATAAGAATCCAATAATTTTCAGAGACTACCCGGATGTCGATATCATCCGGGTAGGTCATCTATTTTATATGGTAACATCCTCTTTTCAGAAGATGCCGGGACTTCCTATTTGTGAATCAAAAGATTTGGTGCATTGGAAAATAATTGGGCATGCCTTTGAGAAACTTGACATAGCAGAACATTATTTTTTAAGAAATGGACAACAGGCATATCGTTTGGGAGTCTGGGCACCTTGTATCCGCTATAATGTACATACGAAAAAATTTTTGATTTCTGCTAATTCTTTGAAAGAGGGATATATGGTATTTACCGCTGATAAAGCGGAGGGACCATATGATCGAACACTGCTGGGAGATTTTTGTTATGACCCGGGAATGCTTATAGACGATGATGGCAGCATTTATGTATATTATGGAAATGATACACTTTACATGAGAGAGCTTTCTGAGGATGGGAAAAGATTTATAGGGGAAGCAAAATGTATTTATCAGGCAAAATATCGCATGTGTATGGAGGGAACCCACGTATATAAGCGAAATGGCTGGTATTATCTTTCCTGTACAGCCGGCGGCGGAAGAGGGGAACAGATTATTCTTCGGGGGAAAAACCCGAATGGCCCTTTTGAAGCGAAGGTGGTATGGGATGAACCTTCCAATATGACAGAAAATCATTACCATCAAGGTGGTTTCGTGGATTTGCCGGATGGCAGTGACATGGCATTTCTTTTTCAGGACAGGGAGTATGTGGGGCGATGTCCGGTACTTCTCCCCATGTACTGGAACGATGATTGGCCGGTACTTGGAGATGTAGGGAAATACGAGCGTTCTACGGTGTGTGGAAGCGTGCCTTTAGAATCACATCCGGAATATAAAATGCAGGATTCAGATGAGTTTGAAAATGAAGTACTTGGATTGCAATGGTCATTCAATCATATACCGGAAGATTCCTGTTGGTCACTTACCGAACGGAAGGGATATTTTAGAATACATGCGCTTAAGGCAGAATCACTGTATTGGGCACGAAATACTCTGACACAGAAAATCGCAGGCCCATCTTGTGCGGGAACTGTCTGTCTGGATGGAAAAGGTCTAAAGGAAGGTGGATTTGCAGGACTTTGCATTACCAATTTCTACAGACCCTATGGAGAAATTGGCATAAGGCGGTTGAATGGGAAAGCATATATTGTAATGCAGGAAAATGGAAAAGTGATAGAAGAAACGGTCTGCAGGGAAGGGCAGGTTTATTTAAGAATCGCCGTAAACCAAAATGGAATGGCTGATTTTTATTATAGTTATGATGAAAAACAGTTTGTACGAATCGGCAGAAGAATAGGTCTGTACTTTGTTTTAGAAACTTTTCTGGGCAATGTATTTGGACTGTTCCACTATAATCAGCTCGGGGATGGAGGATATGCAGATTTTGACTATTTCCATATGGAGGCAGGAAGCCACCAAAGCTTTCATCGAGGCCAGAAGATTGAGGGATGGTTTTACGATGAAAAGCATGACATGAAAACAGAACCCAATCCATCCGTGCCTTGTGGCGAATTTATGGTAAGCGGTGGAAATGGTGCGCATCTATTTTTCAGAAATATTGATTTTGAAGATGGTGCGACAGAGGTTGAACTTATGATGGATGGAGAGAAAGCTGTGGAGTTATATTTGGACAGCTTGGACACAGAACCGTTGGGGAGTGTGGAACTTTCTTTTTCCAGAGGACATATGACTCCGTTTGTGATGAAATTTGGAGAGGTACGCGGAAAGCATAGTTTATTTATTCGTTTCACTGAAAAGGGACAACGGCTGTCGTGGTTTAGGCTTCAGTAGGTGAAATTATTCGACAGATGCGGAAAACAATATGGAAAATTTGCGAGGTATTATATGGGAAAGGGTGCATTTGAGACGCAAGTGTATCGGAATGCTTTTGCGGAGGCAGGATATCCGGTTACAGAAATTGAAAAGAGAAAAGAAGAAATCTTTCAGACTCTGTTTTATGGGAGCGAAGAAGAACGAATATATCACCCGGTGGGGGATGATATGGCATACATGGAGGACACCGGAAATCATGATGCGCGCACGGAAGGAATGTCCTATGGCATGATGATGTGCGTGCAGATGGATAAAAAGGAAGAGTTTGACCGTCTATGGAAATGGGCAAGAACTTATATGTATCTCAACGAGGGCGAAAATGCGGGATACTTTGCCTGGTCTTGTCAGTTAGACGGAACAAAAAATTCTTATGGCGCGGCACCGGACGGGGAAGAATTTTTTGCGATGTCCCTGTTTTTTGCGTCACATCGCTGGGGAAACGGAAGCGGAATTTTTAATTATGAAAAAGAGGCAAAAGAACTGCTTCATACGTGTATTCACAAAGGAGAAAACCAAAATCCAGGACGTGCCATGTGGGATGCAAATAATAAACTCATCCGCTTTATCACGGATGTGGATTTTTCTGATCCATCCTATCATTTGCCACATTTTTACGAGCTGTTTGGCAGATGGGCATATGAGGAGGATCGGGCATTCTTTTTAGAGGCGGCAAAGGCGAGTAGAGAGTATTTGAAAAGTGCCTGCCATCCGGTTACCGGACTTTGTGCAGAGTATGCGAACTATGACGGAAGTCCTTACACGGAAGGACAGGAAATCTGGGGTGGAAGGCATGACTGGTATTACAGTGATGCATATCGCACGATAGGGAATATTGCATTGGATTATGCATGGTTTGGAGCAGATGACTGGGCTATTTTAGAGGCAGAACGTTTACAGCGCTTCTTCTGTGAGACATTAGCAGAAGAGAACCGGAATGGAATCTATGCGATAGATGGAACGGTTCTTGACGGCAAAGCACTGCATCCGGTAGCGATGATTGCGACAAATGCGCAGGCGAGCCTGATTGCAGAGGGAGCGAATGCTGCGGCATGTCTGAAAAAATTCTGGGAGACACCGCTTCGAACCGGAGACAGACGGTATTATGATAACTGCCTGTATTTCTTTGCATTCTTGGCGCTGAGCGGAAATTATCAAATTTATTAAACTGACGAGAGAGAGGAAAATAATATGTATTATGCAAAAAATCCGATTCTTCCGGGCTTTTGTCCGGATCCGTCTGTGTGCAGAGCAGGAGAGGATTACTATCTTGTTGTATCGAGTTTTGCATATTTCCCGGGGGTGCCGGTCTTTCACAGCAAGGATCTTGCTCACTGGGAGCAGATAGGAAATGTACTGGAGCGCACCTCACAACTTCCGCTTAGCGGATGCGGACATTCACAGGGGATTTATGCGCCTACGTTACGCTATTATGATGGCACGTTTTATATGATTACGACAAATGTTTCTGCGGGCGGAAACTTTATTGTTACCGCAACAAATCCGGCAGGACCATGGTCAGAACCATATTGGTTGGGAGAGGAAGCGCAGGGAATTGATCCGAGTCTGTTTTTTGATGATGACGGAACTTGCTATTATATCGGCACCAGACCAAATCAAAAAGGAGTGCGCTACAACGGTGATTGGGAGATTTGGATTCAACAGTTGGATTTATCTACTATGCGTCTGACGGGCGAAAGCAAAAAAGTATGGAAAGGTGCAGGGCATCATGTTATCTGGCCGGAGGGTCCACATCTTTATAAAAAAGGCGATTATTACTATGTGATGCATGCAGAAGGAGGAACTGCCGATAATCACGCGGTTGCAATTGCACGGAGTAAAGAAGTGTGGGGACCGTATGAGGGATGTCCGAACAATCCGATTTTGACACATCGTCATTTGGGAACAGAGTATCCGATTACTGCGGTAGGTCATGGCGATTTGGTTGCAGATGAGAAAGACAACTGGTACATGGTGATGCTCGGAAGCAGACGTTGCGAGGGACATGTAAATACCGGAAGAGATACCTATTTGGCAAAAGTAACATGGGAAAATGACTGGCCGGTGGTAAATAAAGGCGTAGGAAAACTGGAAGAATTCGTAGAATTGCCGGGAGAGGCTTCTCGTATTATGCCGGAAGGAAGGTCATGGCATTTTTATCGAGAGGAACTTCCAACGTGCTTTATGACATTGCGTGACAAAAAAGACGCCTATCATCTGATGGGTGCGGATGGAAGGCTGCGGCTTCATACATTGTCAGATTGTCTGACAGATTGTGGTACTCCGGCTTATGTAGCAGTACGGCAGCAAAGTTATGAGTACCGGTTGGCGGCGCTTATGGAATTTCCACAGGGAAGTGACAAAGAAGAGGCAGGTATTGCCGTACTCTGTGATGAAAAGAATCATATGCGTCTGGTAAAACATTATCAGAACGGCGTACCGGAAGTTTTATTGATACTTTGCGAGAAGAGTGAAGAACGCGTTGCAGCAAGGCAGAAGGTTTCTGAGGGTAAGTTGGAACTTCATATGGTGTGTCATGGGCAGAAGAGTGATTGGTACATTGTACAGGAGAACGGTGAGAAAATTCGTCTTGCAGAGGGCGTTGATATGCGAATACTCAGCACGGAGTGCACCGGCGGTTTTACCGGTTGTACCTTGGGAATGTATGCTTCCGCAAATGGTGCCAAAGGAGAAAATCATGCAGATTTCTTCTGGTTTAGCTGTGAGGGAATTCAGGAGTAAGCCAATATCTGCCGGAGAAGATTACTACCGGAAAACCGGTTGCCGGAAAAATAAGAACCCCTTATAATGGAAATAGAAAAAGGGGGAAGTGTCATGCATAAGAGAATAAAAAATGTGCTGATTATATTGTTGGCTTTCAGTATATTGGTGGCTGGAATCATACAGGAAAACGGATATAACAGAGAGCAGGAGATAAAGGAGTTTACTGCCTTTTTTGCCGTGCCCGGAACAGTGAAGGATGATTACAATGAGGTGCAGGAACTGCTTGCAGATATCACGGGTGCCAAGTGTCAGGAAATCTGGCTTGTGGGGCAGACACAGGAGGAAGCGATTGCGTCTTATATCGCAAGCGGGGAGTATCCGGATTTTATTTCCGGATGTGCGGCATTGTATGATGCAGGGGCACTAATTCCGATTGATGAATATTGGGAGAATTATCCGAATATCCGTAATTATATGTCGGATGACGAATGGGATAGATTGCGGCAAGCAGACGGGCATATCTATTGGATTCCCCAGTTTGGTATTGTCAAAGGTGAAGCAACAGAGGTTGTGCATGAAGGAGAAGCGTTCTGGATTCAGACACGTGTGCTAAAATGGGCGGGATATCCAAAGATAAGCACGGTTGAGGAGTATTTTGCATTGATTGAGGCATATATGGAGGCAAATCCATGTATGGAGAACGGAGAGCAGAATATTCCGTTTACGATTCTCTGTGATGATTGGCGATATTTTTGCTTGGAAAATCCGCCACAGTTTTTAGACGGTTACCCGAATGACGGGAGTTGCGCGGTTGACCCAAAGACACAGACAGTAATCGATTACAATGTGACACCGACAGCAAAGCGTTATTTTTCCATTTTAAATGAGGAGTATCATGCGGGAATGATTGACCCGGAGTCCTTCACACAGACTTATAGTGAGTATTTGGAAAAACTGGCATCCGGCCGTGTGCTTGGTATGGTGGACCAGTGGTGGCAGTTTGCCTATGATGTGAACGATTCGTTAGAGCGCATGACAGCACAGGGTTGTGGTTATGTGCCTCTGCCGATTACGATAGAGGATGGAATAAAGAATCAATGGCATGTCAAGAGAGGAAACGAAAACGATATTGCTACAGGGCTTGCAATTACGACAAGCTGCGAAGATGTGGAAGGTGCCATGCAGTTTGTAAACGATTTGTTGGAGGATGAGGTGCTGAAACTCAGATTCTGGGGTGTTTGCGGCGTCGACTATGAAGTGGACGAGAACGGAGTTTTCTATCGGACAGAGGAACAGCGTATCGTTTCACGAAAAACGGATTATCGGACCTCGCATTTTTGTTTTTATTCTTATTTCCCGAGATTGGAAGGAATCCTAGCGGACGGTAAGAATGCTTTTTCACCGGAATATCAGCCGGAGGAGTTTCTGGCAGGATTGCCGGATGATATCAGGGAATGTCTTGCGGCATATGGATGTCAAAGTTATGTGGATATGCTTGGTGTGAATGAACAGCCGGGATCGTGGTATCCGATGTATTCCTATTCGGATACCCTGACAACCGAGCAGGAGGCTGGGCGCGTATGGCGCAACATGACGGAGGTAAAGCAGGAGTATCTGCCGCTTGTCGTGATGTCGGATGACTTTGAGGGAATGTGGGAGCAGTATATGCAAAGATACGAAGCCTGCCATCCGGAAATCTTTTTTGAAGAAATGCAGCGGGAGGTAGAACGCAGAGTGGCTGCGGCAAATGAGGCATCCTATTAAGATGAATGATAAGGAGTTTAAATAGATGAATAGACAACAAGCAAGAAAAAAAGCAGAAGCGCTGGTTGACCGGATGACGCTGGAGGAGCGTGCAAGCCAGCTTAGGTATGATGCACCGCCGATTCGCAGACTCGGCATACCGGCATACAACTGGTGGAATGAGGCGCTGCATGGGGTGGCGCGTGCCGGTCAGGCAACGGTATTTCCGCAGGCAATCGGTATGGCAGCAACATTTGATACGGCGTTGCTGGAACAGATTGGAGATGTGGTGTCCACCGAGGGCAGGGCAAAGTACAATGCGTATGCTGCCTGCGATGACAGAGACATTTATAAAGGGTTGACTTTCTGGGCGCCGAATGTCAATATTTTCAGAGACCCGCGCTGGGGCAGAGGACATGAGACATACGGTGAGGACCCTTATCTGACCAGTCGACTTGGCGTGTCTTATGTAAAGGGATTACAAGGCGACGGTGAGACGATGAAGGCGGCCGCCTGCGCGAAGCATTTTGCAGTGCATTCCGGACCGGAGGCACTTCGCCATGAATTTGATGCAAAGGCAAGCGAAAAGGACATGTGGGAGACATATCTGCCAGCATTTGAGGCATTGGTAAAAGAGGCGGATGTGGAGGCGGTTATGGGCGCCTACAACCGCACGAACGGCGAACCGTGCTGTGGAAGCAAGACGTTGATTTCGGACATTCTGCGCGGCGAATGGGGCTTTCAGGGTCATTTCGTGTCGGATTGCTGGGCATTGCGTGATTTTCATGAGAATCATATGGTGACACGCACTGCGGAGGAGTCGGCAGCGATGGCAATCAATGCAGGCTGTGATTTGAACTGTGGTGTGACCTATTTACATATTTTAAAGGCGTATGAAGAGGGGCTTGTGACGGAGGAGACAATCACTGAGGCAGCCGTGCGCCTTTATACCACAAGATATCTGCTGGGGTTACTTGACGGCAGCGAATATGACACGATACCTTACGACAAAGTTGAGTGCAGGGAACATCTGGCTTTGGCAAAAAAGGCAGCCGAGGAGAGCTTTGTTTTGCTCAAAAACGATGGCATTCTGCCGCTTTGTAAGGAACAAATAAAGACCATCGGTGTGATCGGCCCAAATGCAAACAGCAGGGCAGCATTGATTGGAAATTATCACGGAACGGCATCTGATTATGTGACCATTCAGGACGGAATCCTGTGCTACGTCGGGGAAGATGTGCGAGTGTTAACTTCTATCGGATGTGAATTGTTCCGCGACCGTACTGAGTCGATTGCCATGCAGCGTGACCGTCTGATGGAAGCGCGGATTGTGGCGGAGCAGAGTGATGTCGTCTTATTATGTCTGGGCTTGGATGAGACCTTAGAGGGCGAGGAAGGGGATGCCGGAAACAGCTATGCTTCCGGTGACAAAGAAAGCCTGCTTTTGCCGGAAGTGCAGCGTCTTTTGATGGAAACGGTCGCAGAGACAGGAAAACCGGTCGTACTCTGTATGATGGCTGGAAGTGATATTGACCTCTCCTATGCAAGAGAGCATTTTAATGCGATTCTTCAGATGTGGTATCCGGGAGCACAGGGCGGCAATGCGGCTGCGCGAATTCTTTTTGGAGAAGTGTCTCCGTCCGGAAAGCTTCCTGTGACATTCTATGAGACGTTGGAGGAACTGCCGGAGTTTACGGACTACTCCATGAAGGGAAGAACCTACCGCTATATGGAGCATGCGGCGCAGTATCCGTTTGGATTTGGCTTGACCTATGGAAAAGGACGTGTCGTGGATGCGAAGATCGTGGAGAGCGATTCTGATAGTTCTAAGAAGCAGGTTTGTGCAACGTCTGAGAGTTTGTCTAAGTATGAGGTTTGTGCGACGGTCAAGAATGAGAGTAATGTGGATATTGAGGAGGTTCTTGAGGTCTATGTAAAGAAAGAGGATTCCGCGTATGATACATTGCATCCGTCCCTCTGTGCGTTTACGCGTGTTACACTTCCGGCAGGGGAAGAAAAGAAGGTAAACGTTGTACTGCCGGAGTCAGCATTTACAGTCGTGGATGAGAACGGAAGACGTTTTGTGGATGGAAGACGATTTAAGTTTTATGTAGGATTTTCACAGCCGGATGCAAAGAGTGTGGAATTGATGGGAAGTGCGCCGGTGGAAGTGGAAGTAGAAGTGTGATAATATAAGAAAGAATTCTCGAACATTTTATTTGGGAGAGGATTCTTTTTTTGTCGATACAAATAGTTTTATATCTATGATAACTGTTGAGGGCAAAGACAATGAGTTTAAAAGATAAAAAGAAAATTTCAAAGACTAATACTTCATGTGTTTATATGGTGGATTTGTGCTGTAGGCATCGTTATTCTTGTGGCATTTCTGATTGTGCTTGGCCTTGAAATGTGGCAGGATAACAGCAAAATACCGTATTATGCGCATAAATTAAAAGAAAAAATACCATACTTACGAATATTCTTTAAGAACAGACAGTTGAATGCATATACATATTATGATATAATTTGACTATAATAAAAACGGAGGTGAATTATATGGATGCAATTATCAGACCTTCTTCGGATTTAAGAAATCATTATAATGAGATATCAAAAGAATGTCATGAAAATAGAACGCCAGTCATTATTACGGTCAATGGCCGTGGTGATACAGTGGTTATGGGATTACAAGATTATTACCAGATGAAAGCGGAATTGGAACTTTTGCGGACATTAGCAGAGGCAGAAGAGGATGTTGCAAATGGAAGAGTTGCGCCAATGCAGGATACTTTTGATGATATAAGAGAAATGCTTATGAAGAGGAAAGCAGATGAAATATAGAATTGTCAGAACAGACAAAGCAGATGACCAACTAAGGAATATAATTTTTTATATTGCAGAGGATTCTGGCGATATTGATATTGCATTGAATTATTTGGGTAAAATTGAAAATGCAATAAACCGGCTAGAAGGTTTTCCGATGTCAGGAAGTATTCCGCGATATTCGATACTAAGAAAGCAGGGATATCGTGTGCTTGTTGTAGAAAGACACCTTGTATTTTATAAGGTGGATGATATTGCCAAGACAGTTACTATTTATGCTATTGTTGATGGGCGGAGAGAATATCGGAATTTGTTATAACAAAAAGGATATTGTTTTCAGTGCCTTTTTGCGGGTAAATGTAATCGGGAGCGCGAGACGGCGCAGGACGTCCGGTGGACGTCTGCTATGCGCGGACCGGAGCGAAGACCTCGAACGAAATCACGACGCGCAAACTTGCATGAATGAGGGGCTCTGCACATCCTTTTTGCAATGCATAAAACCAGGAAGACGATAGAAATCTTCCTGGTTTTTCTTTTATTGTAAAGAGCAGTCAAAATAATCATCCAATCCGTTTGCGATGCCGGTAACAATTTTGTGCTGGTATTCTTCGGTAGCCATCAATGCATCCTCGCTTGGATTGGTCATATATCCCATTTCTACAATAGTGGCAGGGACAGTACACCAATTAATGCCGCTCATAGAGTCTGTTTCCCATACATATTCTTTTTTGCACCCCGTTTCTGAAACAAGCGCGTCTAGTACTTTTGTTGACAGACTTTTACTTTGCGTATATAGATATCCGTTGTATGGGTTGCCGGAAGTCTGGCAGATGGTCATAGCGCCATTTACAGAGGAATTTTCGGAACCATTTGCATGAATACGTATAAAGGCGTCGGCATTAGCCTCGTTTGCAACTTGCGCACGCTCACTGTTGCTGATATTTACGTCATTTTCCGTTCGAACCATAATGACTTCATATCCGCGCCTGGTTAATTCCTCCTGTAGTTTTAATGAGACGGCAAGTGTCAGCTCATATTCGTTTAAGCCGCTGACGCAACCATGTGTTCCGCCGGCAACTTTTGCTTTGGTTTCCGATGCACCGGGGCCAATCGGCTCTTTTTCATAATTTCCTCTCTGCTGGTGTCCGGCATCGATTACAATGAGATAGGCATCGTTCGGAAGTTCAGAGGTAGTGGTTGCTTGTAGTTCTGTTTCGTATATCGTTTCGGTTATGATTGCCGTTTCGGTTTCGGTTTCCGTTTCTGTCCCTGGGAGTGATTCTGAATTCTCAGAGGATGGAATGATGTCTGCGGGTAATTCAGTCGAAGAAACAGAAATGTCTTCGGTGCTTTCTTGCAATGAGACATTATTTGCCTGTCCACATCCGACGATTATCATACATAATAGTAGGAACGGTGATAATATAGATAAATGTTTCATTGATAGCTTTCCTCCTCAGAGTTTTTTAGAGCGCGAGACGGTGCACGATGTCCGGCGGACATCGGCTTTGCACCGACCGGAGCGGAGCGTAGACCTCGAACAGTACGAGTCCGGCAGGACTCGTTTATTACAAAAGGACATCCAACGGATGTCCTTTTGTAATAAAAAGAGCGCGAGACGGGACTCGAACCCGCGGCCCCGACCTTGGCAAGGTCGTGCTCCACCAACTGAGCCACTCGCGCATATAGTGTCTGTTGCCAGACCAGAATATAAAGTTTTAGAAGAGCGCGAGACGGGACTCGAACCCGCGGCCCCGACCTTGGCAAGGTCGTGCTCCACCAACTGAGCCAC
>JALEKJ010000010.1 GCA_022771695.1 Roseburia sp.
GCTCTGCTGCCTCCTGTTCTCTCTTTTCAAGTTCCTCTTTTCCCAGTCTTATGAAATCTTTCAAATCCCTCACTCTGCGATTGTATGAATCCAGTGCTTTCTTTGCATTGTCATACTGCCATTTCAGAAAAAGCCATTGAGTTGTTCCCTCTTTTTCTTTCAGTTCTTTTTCTGCTTTTTCAATAGCCTCTTTCAAGTCTCCACTGAATTTGAATGTTGTTCCGTCCTTTTTATGCACTGCCCTCATTCCTGCCATGCATCACCCCTCCATTTCCTTTAGAATTTCATGTACAACATTGCGATAGTCCTGTGATGTGATGCATCTCGGAGAGAACTTCGGGAGTGGTGTCATTGCTATTGTCGCCCTCTCTGCAATGATTGACCTGCGTACTGGAGTTACGAACATGTCAAATCCGGATTCTGTTTTCATCCATTCCTCATAGTCCAGTGTTGTCTTGTTCTTCATCCTCATTGTCATTAGACCCTTGATTCTCAAGTTCGGATTGATTTCTTTCAAGTCCTCCACCTGCTCCTCAAGATTGTGGATTGCCTCGTTCTCATATCCTCCCACTTTCACTGGTGCGATGACTAACTGTGCAGCAAGCAGGATATTGATGACCACCATGTCAAAGAATCGACCGCAGTCACAAACACAATAGTCGTATGCCTCCGATACTTCCTCAAGTGCCTCTTTGAACCTTGTGACCTGCTTTTCCTCTGCTCTCATGATGTTGCTGTGTGTGTCGTGCAAGTACCCGTTTGCTGTGATGATGTCAATGTGTGAATACTGCGTCGGCTTTATGAGTTCCGATGTCCTATATGTACCGCCCACGCACTCGTGACGCTCAAGCAACTCGCTCATTCCGATTCCCTCCGGTTCGAACATTTCCAGTGTCTTGGATGTGTCTCCCTGTGGGTCTCCGTCAATCAATAAAACTCTCTTTTTGTACTCCTCTCCCAAAATATAGGCGATTGAATCAGAGGTCGTCGTCTTTCCGATTCCTCCTTTTGGTGACATAACTGCGATTATCTTCATTTTGTTTCCTCCTGTTATCCTCTTGTTTTCCTGTTACATGAAACCTCTGTCCTGTGGCTGCCATCCGCATCTGTACATGTGCATACTCTCACCCACCTTGTATAGAATGAAAGCAAATACTGCTACCAGTGCGATAATGATGACGACTGCTGCCACGATGATGATTTTCCACACATTCTCACCTCCTAGATTAAAATTGTGTAGTATAGTGTCATTTGCAAATCGCTGAAACTGAAACTCGGTGTTTCTTCCGGCTTTAGCGGTTGCATGAGGTTCAATTCTTTCCATCGCTTGTGGCGAATCTCCGGAATCACTCTGAATCTCTTGACCTGCGTGTCCTTGTATTTTTCAATCAGTTCTTTGTCTGCTCTTATGTTCGCAAAATACTGATTGCATATTTCAACATCGCCCTGCATGATTCTCACTCTGTCCGGACTTTCAAGAATTGTCATGATGTCGCTCACCGTCATCCTGCTGCACCTCCTCATTTCTTTCTCTGTTTGCTCTCTTTGATTTCCCCGTTCTTGAGGATGCTGTTGTTCGGGATGCTCATTCTCTGATTTCTCTCCATGTGTTCCCTGTCTGAAAGATTCAGATATTCCTCAAGGACTTTGATTGCCTCCTCTGCTGAATAGCATGTCGCAACGAAATGTCCTGCCTCTGCCATGTCCTCAAGAAACTCTTTTTGTGATTCCTGCTGCCTGTTGTCACCGTATTTCATCTCGATGTACATTCCGCAATATATTCCTTTCGGGTATGGTAGGCACAAATCGGAAACACCTGCCTTGACACCCATCTGTTTGAGTTTCACTGCCTCCATCTTGTTCCTGCTGCCTCCGTTCGGTATATGGTGCAACCACTTGAGTTCCGGATGCCTGTTCAAATTCCAGTTCGCCCACGATACGACATTGATTTGTTCTGTGTCCTCGCTCCTCATTGCATATTTCATGTTCATTCTCTCTCACCTCTTTTCTGCTGCGTTGTCTTATCTGCCTTGCAAATATCGAAATACTCACAAAACAAACAGTTGCTCCGACAATGGTCTCTTTCTTTCATGTGATTGATTCTCTCAAGAATCTGTCTGATTCCGAATCTCATTCTTTCGGTTTCCTCCCTCGTGTTTCTCTGTATGTCAGATGTGAGTGCATAAACACGCTGCTCTCTGCGTATGCTG
Source organism: Roseburia sp. (assembly GCA_022771695.1). GTDB lineage: Bacteria > Bacillota > Clostridia > Lachnospirales > Lachnospiraceae > Roseburia. The sequence continues at coordinate 2,211 of JALEKJ010000010.1, forward strand.
TCCGTTTTCTCATTCTTGGATTTTCACAAACCCAGTTCCCCAGTCTTATCAATTCGCCTTTTCTTGCGTTTGATAAATTGCGATATGGATACGGTGTCAAACTCACGCACACCTCCTCGACCTCATGTGTCACATCGTTCCATCCTTTTACGCTGAATTTTGTCCGGTCAACTCCTATGAAATCAATTCCTGCGTCCTGCAACTGTTTCTCTGCTTTCCGGAAAAACTTCTCTTTCTCGGACTGCTGCCAGTTGAATCTCACTGTTGCAACACCTCCTCGATTTCCTTTGCCCTTTTCATGATGGTGCTGTTGTAGTCATAGATATATATTCCTTTGCTCCACATGTGTCTGTATGCTCCTGCTTGCCCGTAGTTGTACGCTGTGAGTGCGTCCTGCTGTGTTCCGTACTTTTCAATGAGTTCCGCAAGGTAGTCCACCCCGACAAGTATGTTCTGATACGGGTTCATGAGGTCAGTGCAGTTCAATCTCTCCATCCTGTCCTCGTGATAGTCCTCATATACCTGCATATAACCCATGCTGTGACCGTCATCCCCGACCTTGTCAAATACATATCCGGATTCACGCTCAATGAGTGCAATCACAAGTTCGTACCGGACACCGTAATTCTTGCATACGATGTATGTATAAATCTGCATTTTCTCCGGCATATAGCCTCCGGTTCTTTGGTATTCCTCCGGTATCTCATAGAACTGGAATCCCTCGACATCATCCGCACCCCAGTCCTCTGACATCGTGCCAAATACTGCATATCTGTCCGGTTCTGTCTCTGTTTCCTGTTGCACGGTCTCCCATTTTACTGTCAGTTCTGCAAGTTCCTCCTGCTGCATCTCCTCGAACTGCTCTGCTCTCTGCTGCTCAAGTTCCTGCTCTTTTCTCTCTTTACCTCTTACCGTCGTTGCAATCATGTGAATCGCTAAAATCAACACAATCGCAATCAGAAACACCATGCATCTTCTGTCGTATTTTCTTTTCTGCTGCCTTTTCATCGTTTCCTCCTTTTCCGCATCCTCGCTCGTATGTAGAACATGCCATTGAAATCGTTGTAATATACACCGGAATCCGTGAAATCATATTCCGGAAACCACTTTTTCATCTGAACCTCAATCGTGTCTCTGTCCTTGAGCATTTCATCCACATATTTCTTGATTTTCTTATAGTTCCCCTTGCCTTTTTCCGGCTGCTTTGAATGAACCACCCGAACCTCCGGCATTTTCAAACCTTTCGAGGACATCCATCTCTTTTCCGACTTGATTCTGTTCTTTTCCTCAACGATATAGTTTGCCATTCCGGACAACCCGTTCTCGTCTGTCTCCAGTCGTCTCACCTCGTTTCTGCTCGACTGCCCCCAACATGCCTCAACCGTGTCCATGTCCATGTCTCCATCCATGACAATGTGATGATGCCATCTGATTTCCTGCTCCGGATTGTAGGCATTTACAATCACATATCTCGCATTGTCCAGTCCTCTCTTTTTCCTCTGATAGTTGACCCGTCGGATGTACTTTTGCACATTCTTGATTGCTGCATCCACATCTCCGTCCGCAGGGAGGTGGTCATCATCATATGTGAGTGTTATCCACAAATCCCTGTCGGTGAAATTCTCGTTGATTAGTCTCTCGACATACTTCCTTGCGTTCTTATCGTTGAGGTTTCTCTGTGCCTGTGAGTTGTCTTTCTTTGCTGTCCTACCCTCCTCCGGTACTTCATCCATGCTCTTGAACTGTGGATATATCTCAACCTCCAGTTGCTCTCCTGCTCGTATCTCCTTGAGTGCATACACAAGTGATTTCCTGTTCTTTGCCATCTGCTCAATGAAATACTCACCTAAATCCTCTATTGATTTATTGAACGCTGCCTCGTAGTCATATGATACATACTGTTCTTTTCTCTTTTTCATCTGACACCATCCTGCTGCTTATTATGATTTAGGTTTTCGTTGACTTGTTAATATCTATAACAAGGACGCTAAACCCCTCAAAAACCCTTTTAGAATCAGCGTTTTTCACGCTTTTTTTGATTGCAATTCTGTGTCAGATTTGATATAATATCTCTAGTGAGTTTCAAGTCTGACAAGACTTGCATCGGACATCCGGTTGCGACGGATGTCCTTTTTCTTTGCCCATTTTCATGAGTGATATTGAATCTTGATGCCTCTCGTTTTTGCAATCCGCATCTCCTGCTCCATTCCCTCCGAAATTCCGAACCGATACCCGACGAGAACTGCGTCGCACTTCTCAATGATGTGTTGTCCTGCTGCCAGTCCGATTCCTCTCTCCTGCGGAATCTCCTCCGTCAAGCACTGTGTCATGTATAGATGTACTGTCACTGGTGCATCTCCTCTCAACAATGCCTCTCTCGTGAGTTCCTTTGCATATTCAATATGCTGTTGCAACTGCTCCTCGTTGTTTGCCCGATATGGTGAGCATATATATACTGTTCGCACCTGCTGCACCTCCTGTCCTGTTTCCTTACATAAAATCAAAAATACTCATTTGAGCCTGTTCTGCTTTGATTCTCTGCTCTGCTTTTTCAAAATATGTCTTGTTTATCTCAAATCCTAGAAACTCATGCCTTGTCCTGTGTGCTGCTACAAGGCAACTCCCACTCCCTGCATGAGTGTCAAGAATTTTGTCTCCGTCTTTTGCGTAGTGCTCAATAACCCATTCGTATAATCTGACAGGTTTTTGCGTCGGGTGAAATGTTCCATCTTTTAATAGTTCCACCCTGTTCATCACGACAATTCTTGTCGGTGTGTTGAATGATGTGAAAGCCAGTTCACAATCCGACATTGTCAAACCGTGCTGACCCTTATCCCAAACAATCCACCCTTTTGTTCCTTTTGTTAGGTGTTCTACAAAGTAGTTGCCCCCCCATATGATTTGATTTTCTGATACCCGTTCAAGTTCTCTGAAATACTCCTCCGGAGGAATCGACGCATCCCAGTCCTCTTTTTTATGTTCTTTTCGTGTGTGTTTCGGATTTTTGCTGATATTCAACTTTTGACCGTCAATTCCTATCCCATACGGAGGGTCGCAGATTGCCAGTTCAAAGAACTTGTCCGGAATTTTCCTCATTGCTGTCATACAATCCATGTTGTACAACTTATTTAATTCAAACATGATGACTGCTGCCCTCCTCTCTGTCACACATCAAAACAAACAGAATGATATGCCATGAACCTGTCTCTCCGCTTGAATACCTTGAACCATGATGTAAACGGTTGCCCTGTGCAATCGAACATTGACGGTACTGCACAAATCTCCTCATTCTCCTCGAAATACTTCTCTGCATCCTGTTTGTTCACCAGTGTTTCCGGTAACTCAATCAAAATAACATATCCATCTATTCCATTATCTTTCACAAGTCTCCGGTCATTGTTTCTCTTGTAAAATTTCCGAATCTCCCGTTTTTGCTCCGCAATCTTTTCCTTGACTAATTTCATGTTTTTGGGTTCTATATCTTCACACTCTGAAAGCACTTTACTGTATAGGCTTAAAGTCTCATATGCGACTTTCAAATCGCTGATATTTCTCACCTGCATCCTGTTTCCTCCTTTTGGTGGTTCTCTTGGTCTTTTCACGACCCTCACCTCTACTCCGGCTTGTCTATACCGTGATTGTGCCTTTTCACCTTAAAAAGTCACCGAAAACCTGTTGACCATCCTCGCACTTTCTAGCAGGTGCGACCGCTGCCATGTTTCTCACGGTATGTCTGAACGCTCCTCTCGGCTTGGCATCGTCAGAATGTAGGTTGCCACCCTCACATTGACGGGTCGTGTGACCCGTTTCGCCTTGCGGTTGACCGCTGCAACAATCAACCGCCTCAAATGGTTTATCTCATACCTTGCTATTTTCTTTTATGCGGTCGCAACCGCAGGTTCTTTTTTTCTTGCTGCACATTCCTCCTCTGCTCTTGCCATGTATCCGGCAATGAATGATTTCTCATTGTCCTGCAAAGATGCGAATTTCTCTGCAATTCTTTCAACTGTTTCTTTTCTCTCGTCCTTTGACATTTCCGTCACTCCTTTCCTCTGATTCTTTCAAGTTCCTGCTCGATGTCCTTTCCGGAATATTCGTGCAGGAGTTTCTCTGATATGTGGTATGTCCAAATTGATGACATCTTGATTGCTGTTCCGATTGGGAGTTTCCCTTGCTGCATCGCAACTCTTACGAATTGAGGTGACACATTTAGAATCACCGCAGCCTCGGTCGGCAATATTCGTCCGATTTCCATTGTGACCGCCTCCTTTTCCTTGTCCTGCTGCCACTCCTGCCATATAATAAATGTGCAACCACTCTCAAATGACAGGAGGTGAATCCGCATGGACGAAAAACTTTTTGATGAATTGAGCGAAAATGCTCTCCGCTATGAACGAAAGCGTTCTTTCAAAAAATATCTACTCGACAACTGGATTGCTATTGTCGCCCTCATTCTTTCCGTTATTTCAATAGTTTTACAAGTATGCTAATGATTGCTACAATCAAAGCCACCCATGAAAGAAAACCTTGCTCTTTGAGGTTTTCTTTTATTTTTTCTCCTGTCGATTTCTTCTCCCATAAATCGTACTTTTCCATGATGTTGAAATATCTCATGTCTATTTTGCTGTTGTCTTTTTCGCACTCAATGAGATGCTTTCTTTCTTCCTCTGTCTCTACCCTTGCCAGTTCCTCCTCTGTGAATAACCTCTGTTTTTCCATTCTGTTTCCCTCCTTTGTTTGTTCTATCTGCGTACATCATATTCCTATTTCAGAACTTTGTCAACACTATTTTTCCTATTTGCGAACTTTTATATTGATTTCTGTTCATTCCGGTGTTATTATTCATTCAAAAGGAGGTGTTTGCATGACGCAAAATGAGCGTGTGAAAGAAATTAGAAAATCTCTCAACCTTACTCTTGAGAAATTCGGTGAGAGAATTGGTGTCGGGAAATCAACTATTTCTGATTTAGAAAACGGACGACGGTCTCTCTCTGAACACATGACAAAATCCATCTGTCGAGAGTTTTGTGTTGACTATATATGGTTGACTACCGGAGAGGGAGAAATGTTCGTCGAGAGTGACGATGACATCATGGAAAGCATTGACCGCATCATGATGGGTGAGAATGAATTTCACAAGAATCTGTTCAAAACTTTCGCCCGACTGGACGAGGATGAACTGATTGCTCTTGAACGAATTATTGATAAATTTATTGAAGTGAAAAAAGAAAAAGACTGACGGTCTTTTCAACCGCCAGTCTCGTGGGTGTATAGATACAAAACGAATTTGTATATCCTCTTGAGGATGCGTTCGCTCTGTATCTTTTCGACTAACTCAAAGATAGTCTCTTTGTACTTGATAGCAACCACCCTCTTTCCGAACTTGATTCTATCACATATTTCCATGATTGTGGAAATATCGAGGCACATTTCCATAATTGTGGAAATCGTTCCGATGTTTCCGACATCCATGTCGTGATGTGATACAATTATTTGTATTCGGATTCATAGAGGTCTGATATTTTCATATCAAGTGCAATCGCAATCGTCTCCAGTTGGAAAAGTGTCGGTGACACCTTTTCATTCTCGATGTTGTTGAGCGTAGATTTTCCGATTCCGGTCTTTCTCGACAACTCCATCAATGTGAGACCTTTGTTTGTTCGTGCCTCCCATGTCAAAATCTTCATCATCCTCACCTCCTTTCCGGTGAGGTTATCGTATAACGATGTGATTCGACTTTTGAGGCACAAAAAAAGAGCGACATCCGCTGCAACGGACATCGCCCTGTGTAACATTATCTCATACTTTGCGAAAAGCACTTGATGAATGTTCCCAACAATATCATTCTATCATAAAACCGTGCTTTTTGCATTGGTTTTATTTTTATACTCATTTTTACGGAGGTGATAGAATGAAACTCCCTAACGGGTTCGGTTCTGTCTATAAACTGTCCGGAAATCGTCGGAATCCGTATGTCGCAAAAAAGACAAGCGGATGGGAAATCGACGAGAAAACAGGAAAGTCAAAGCAGGTTTATACAGTAATCGGGTACTATCCAACTAGAAAAGAGGCATTGACCGCCCTCGCAGAGTTCAACGCAAATCCTTATGATGTGAACGCTGCAAAGGTCACTTTCGAGGATATATATGAGCGATGGAGTGCTGAACATTATCCCACTGTCAGTCACTCAAATGTTCAAGGTTACAAGGCAGCATGGAATCTCTGCGGAAAGATTGCCCGAATGAGGTTTGTTGATGTTAAACTTGACCACTTGCAGATGATTGTCGATGAATCCGGCAAAAATTATCCTACACTCCGGAAACTCAAAGTCCTTTTCGGTCTCATGTACAAATATGCTATCATCCACGAGGTCATCCCGAAAGAGAGGAATCTTGTTGAATATGTGAACATCAAGGGTGCAGGGAATCCAAACGCATACAATCGAAAACCTTTCTCAAAATCAGAGGTCAGTCGTGTGTGGGATTCTTATAAAAGCAATGTTTATTATACAGTCGTTCTCATGCTCTTATATACCGGATGTAGAATCTCTGAACTCCTCAATCTCAAAAAAGAGGATGTCAACCTTGAGGAGAGATATTTCAATATTGTTCAAGCGAAAACTGCTGCCGGAATCCGCATTGTACCGATTGCAGACAAGGTCTTTGATTTCTTTGTCTACTGGTACAACCTTGATGGTTGCGAATACCTGCTCTGCACTCCGGATAGAGAACATTTCACATATAGGAATTATTTTGATTCGTACTGGTCGCCACTAATGGAACAACTGAACATCGACCACACACCACACTGCACCCGTCACACCTGCATCTCTATGTTGACCGTTGCAGGAGTTGACGACAAGGTCATCAAAAAGATTGTCGGTCATAAAGGTCAAAGCGTGACAGAGGTTGTCTATACTCATTTTGAGATTGAGGAACTCCGTGACGCAATCAATCGTATATAGTTGGAGGTGTGTCTATGAACAGAAAAGAATATAAACAGGCTTTTGACAAGGAACGCTATGAGAGAATTGAGTTGAAAGTTCCTAAAGGAATGAAAAGCATCATCAAATCCCTTGCAGATGACAAGGAAATGTCTGTCAATGCGTACCTGCAAGACCTCGTCAGAAAAGACCAGTGTGGAATGTTTGACACAATGCAGATTGCAGAAAAGAACAGAGAAATGATTTCCGGCATCACCGGAAACATGCACGACGGATATGACATCATATTCAAGGACGGACATTCGTGCCACTGTCGCACGAAAAAGGATGTCCGGTCTTGCATCATAGAATATTGCAGTGAAAAAGGCGGTTGATACCGTCTTTTTTGCTGTCCTACGGAGGACACGCAAAGTCCTACGGAGGACACATTTTCGTTTGTTAGTTACCTGTTTGTTACTTGTTAGTTACCGCAACAATTTTGTGTATTTTGATACGATTTGAGGAATTTTTCAAAAGTAAAGAAGACCCCGAAAACACTGCGTTTTCGGGGTCTGTTGCTCTTTTCTGATATTCTGTTGAATTATCTCTTTGAGAACTGTGGTGCACGACGTGCAGCTTTGAGACCGTATTTCTTACGCTCTTTCATACGCGGATCACGTGTTAAGTATCCGGCAGATTTAAGTACTGGTCTGTAATCAGCGTCTACATTTAACAATGCACGAGCGATACCGTGACGGATAGCGCCTGCCTGACCTGTGTAACCACCACCGCGTACGTTTACTAAAACGTCAAACTTGTCAGCAGTCTCAGTAGCTACTAAAGGCTGACGAACGATAACCTTTAATGTCTCTAATCCTAAATACTCGTCGATATCTCTTTTATTGATTGTAATCTTACCTGTACCCGGTACTAAGTATACTCTGGCAACAGATGATTTTCTTCTTCCTGTTCCGTAATATTTTGCGTTAGCCAATGTTCTTTACCTCCTCATTAAAATGTTAAAGTCTCAGGCTTCTGAGCTGCGTGCTTGTGATCCGGTCCTGCGTATACGAATAACTTTGTATACATCTCTCTTCCTAAAGGTCCCTTTGGAAGCATTCCCTTAACAGCATGCTCGATAACTCTTTCCGGATGCTTTGCTAACATTTCTTTTAATGTGGTCTCTTTCATACCACCTACATAATCAGAGTGATTGTAGTAAACCTTCTGGTCTAACTTCTTACCGGTTACTTTAATCTTCTCTGCATTTACAACGATTACATAATCACCTGTATCGATGTGTGGTGTAAAGATTGCTTTATTCTTTCCTCTTAATACCTTAGCAACTTCAGATGCAAGGCGTCCTAATGTCATATCAGTTGCGTCAACTACATACCATTTTCTATCAATGGTAGCTGGGCTAGCCATAAAAGTTTTCATTGATTTTCCTCCTAGAAAAATGTAATCTCACGCGGTTACGATGTGAATGTCCGGACACACCGTATGTACGTGTTGTTTATAGTTGAAATGAAGTTCCGGGGCTTTGGAACAACATTTATTCACTATCACAGACTTAGATATTATATTACACGAGTCCTCGTGTGTCAACCACTTTTTGCAAACTACTCTTCATACTCAATTCCCATCATCGTCAGCCCGTGCGCCGGTGCCGTCGGTCCCGCCGCACTGCGGTCATGTGCCGCCAAAATCTCCTGCATCTGCTCCGGCGGCATATCCCCGCCTCCGACACGGATTAATGTTCCCGCAATGATTCGTACCATATTATATAAAAAACCATTTCCTGTCACACGAATGGTAATCACATCATCTTCCGAAAAAACATCGCAGGCATAAATCGTGCGCACTGTCGTCTTCACCTGTGCACCGATCGCGCAAAAACTTTTAAAATCATGTTCCCCGACCAAATAGGATGCTGCCTGTTTCATCTTCTCCACGTCCAGCGGATAATGATAAAAATAGGTATCGAGTCTTCTCGTCGGCATACGGAATGTCCGATTCATGATGCGATACTCATATGTCTTCCTGCTGTTCTGATAACGCGGATGCCAATCTGTCGGCACCTCGCAAGAACCCTGCACCACGATATCCTCCGGGAGCCTCTGGTTTAATGCAAACGCAATCTTGTCCGCCGGCATTCTTGTGTTCGTGTCAAAAATCGCCACATTGCCAAGCGAGTGCACACCGGAATCTGTACGGCTTGCACCGGTTACCACGATATCTTCACCAAGAAGCTCCGACAGCTTGCGGTTTAACACTTCCTCAATCGTGATGCCGTTCGGTTGCACCTGCCATCCTTTATAATTCGTGCCATCGTAGGCAACAATCATTTTCACTCGTTTCATATGTGATTCTTCCTTTATTCGCAAAAAGCGTAAGCCGTCCGACTCACGCTCTCATCTGCTTACTGTGGCCATGGTAAGAACCTTCTACATAAAAGAACCACCGCCAGATACAAAATAATTATCACGTATGCCGCGCGGTCTCTTCCTTCATAACGTAACGGCTTCATCTTCGTGCGTCCGCTGCCGCCATGATAACATCTTGCCTCCATCGCCATCGCAAGGTCGTCCGCTCTGCGGAATGCCGATACGAAAAGCGGAACCAGAAGAGGAACCATGCTCTTTACTTTCTTTAACAGATTACCGCTCTCAAAGTCTGCACCTCGTGCCATCTGAGCCTTCATAATCTTGTCCGTCTCCTCAATCAGGATTGGGATAAACCGAAGCGCAATCGACATCATCATCGCAATCGCATGTACCGGAACGCCAATCTTCGAAAGAGGCATCATGGATTTCTCCAAGCCATCCGTCAACTGATTCGGTGTCGTAGTCAAGGTCATGATAGAGGTTCCGAGAATCAGGTACGTCAAACGAATCGCCATAATTGCAGCATTCGTTGCGCCCTCTTTGGTTATCTCAAGAACCCAGAAAGAGACTAATGTCTCTCCCGGTGTCATAAATAAATTAAATACCGCAGTAATCAACATTAAAATAATAATCGCCTTTAAGCCCTTGACCATGAACTTAAAAGGCACCTTAGACATCTTAATCACCACAAACAAAAATGCGGTAGCCAGCAAAAGAGCCGCCACTCCCCGAAAGCAGAACAGGGATATAATATAGATTAATGTACCAAATAGTTTGACACGCGGGTCCAGTTTATGGATTACAGAATCAGCCGGATAATACTGGCCCAGTGTGATATCTCTTAACATACTTTTATTCCTCCGTATTGCTACGCATGGATATCCTTACGTTTTGCATCAATTCCCGTGAGCGCTTCCATCAAACTTGCACGCGCCTCAGCAACCGTCGTCGCCTCCGTATCTACGTCAAGTCCACGCTCCTTCAGTTCATGCATCAGATAGGTAACCTGAGGTGCCGCGAGCCCAATCCCCTCAAGTTCTTTGTAATGTTTAAACACCTCTTTTGGCGTGTCGTCAAACATTACCGCTCCTTGATTCATAACAATAATACGTTCCACATACTTCGCAATATCCTCCATGCTGTGTGAAACCAGTATCACCGTGATACCGCGCTCTCTATGCATACGCGCCACCAAATCTAAGATTTCATCGCGTCCCGCCGGGTCCAGTCCCGCGGTCGGCTCATCCAGAATCAATACCTCCGGCTTCATCGCAAGCACACCGGCAATCGCCACACGGCGTTTCTGTCCGCCGGAAAGGTCGAACGGCGACTGGTAATAGAGTTCCTCCGGCAAGCCGACACTTCGCAACGCCTCAAATGCGCGCAACCCCGCTTCTTCTTTACTAAGTCCCTGATTCTTCGGTCCAAAACACACATCATCAAAAATGGTTGTTTCAAATAATTGGTGTTCCGGATACTGAAACACGAGGCCTACACGATTCCGAAGTTCGCGCAAATCAAAATCATCATCATAGATATCCTGTCCATGAAAATAAATATTACCGGAAGTTGCCTTCACAAGTCCGTTCAAATGCTGGATTAATGTAGACTTCCCGGAACCCGTATGCCCGATTACTCCGATAAACTGTCCATCCGGAATTTCAAGATTCACATCTTTGAGCGCCTGAATCTGATATGCAGTTCCCTCACTGTATACATAATTTACTTTATCTAAAATAATTGACATGCCATCCTCACTTTTCGTGCTCTGCACGTTTTACGCTGTAATCTGTGCCTCTTTCAAAAGCGCTTCCACAAGCTCCTCCCGCCGCAAGACGCCGATTGGCACGTTGATACCGGACTGTCGGAGCAAATCGGCAAGAATCGTTACCTGCGGAACATCCAGACGGTATTCCTTCAACTTACCCACCTGAGAAAAAATTTCACGCGGCGTTCCCTGCATCACAACCTTGCCATTATCCATGACGATAACTTTATCCGCATCCACAACCTCTTCCATATAATGTGTGATAAGAATAATTGTAACACCTTTTTTCTTATTCAACTCATGCGCCGTGCGGATTACATCTTTGCGGCCATTCGGGTCCAACATCGCGGTCGGCTCATCCAAAACGATACATTTCGGCTGCATCGCCACAACACCGGCAATCGCCACGCGCTGTTTCTGACCTCCGGAAAGCTTGTTCGGAGAATGATGGCGATATTTTAGCATGCCGACTGCCCCAAGGCTCTCCTCGACACGCCTCCAGATTTCGTCTGTCGGCACGCCGATATTCTCCGGTCCGAATCCGACATCCTCCTCCACGACACTGGCAATAATCTGGTTGTCCGGATTCTGGAATACCATGCCTGCCGTCTGGCGTACCGCAAGGACATTTTCCTCATCGGAAACATCTTTCCCGTCCACCCACAGCGAACCATCACTTGGCGCCAAGAGTGCATTGATGTGCTTTGCCAGCGTAGATTTTCCGGAACCGTTGTGTCCTAAAATCGCAATAAACTCGCCCTCTTTTACATCCAAATCCACATGGTCAAGCGCCGTAGAAATAGACTCGACATTACCCTCTTCGTCGCGTCTGATATATTCATGAACTAACTGTCTCGCCTTGATAATTCCCATTCTGTACCTCTCGAACTTTCCATAACTTGCAATGTTTGCCTCCGGCAAGCTTTAATCTTCCCAACTCAATCTGTGCAGCTCGCCCTGCATTTTCATATGGTCAAACTGATTCTGACGCAGTGCCTCGTACAAAACAATCGCTACAGAATTGGAGAGATTTAAGGAACGCGTCTCTCCAATCATCGGGATTCGCACGCAGGTATCCGGATTTGCCTTTAAGATTTCCTCCGGGATACCTGCACTTTCTTTTCCGAACATAATGTAACAATCCGGTTCATAAGACACCTCCGTGTAGACATGTCTCGCCTTTGTTGTCGCCATATAAATTTTCGCATCCGGATTCTTCTCACAGAAATCCTGCCAATTTACATACGTGGTGACATCCAAATCCTTCCAGTAATCCATGCCGGAGCGACGGATTGATTTTTCATCCAATCGGAAACCTAAGGGCTCTATCAGGTGAAGTCTTGTCCCCGTCGCCACACAGGTTCTTCCGATATTTCCTGTATTTGCCGGAATCTCCGGCTCATATAATACAATGTTTAACTCTGCCATTTTTCTCCTCATTCCAGAAGCAATCCCACACTTACTTTCCTGCTCTCAGTTCTGTGATAAATGCTTCCATGCGGTCCATTGCAATCTTCAAATTTTTCAAAGAATAAGCGTAAGAGATACGGATAAATCCCTCACCGCAGTCACCGAATGCCGTTCCCGGAACAACTGCCAACTTCTGTGAATTCAACAATTCTGTTGCAAACTCTTCAGAAGTCATGCCAAACTCCTTGATGCACGGAAATACATAAAATGCACCAAACGGCTCAAAGCACTCAAGTCCCATCTCCTCGAAGCGATGCAGCAGATAGCGGCGTCTTCCGTTATACTCCTCACGCATGCTTGTCACATCCGCATCTCCGTCGCGCAATGCAGCCACTGCCGCATACTGGCTCGTAGACGGCGCGCACATGATTGCATACTGATGAATTTTAAGCATCTGTTTGATAATGACTTTCGGTCCGCATACATATCCCAGTCTCCAGCCGGTCATCGCATAGGACTTGGAAAAACCATTGATAACAAGCGTACGCTCCTTCATACCCGGTATAGACGCAATCGAAACATGGTTCTCCAAATATGTAAGTTCTGAATAGATTTCATCGCTTAACACGAATATGTCATGTTCGATGATAACCTTCGCAATCTTCTCTAAATCTTCCCGCTCCATAACAGCTCCTGTCGGATTGTTCGGGAACGGAAGCACTAAAAGTTTCGTCTTTGGGGTAATCGCTGCCTCTAATTCCTCCGCAGTCAATCGGAACTGATTTTCTGCTTTCAATTCAATCACAACCGGTGTACCGTTTGCAAGCACTGCACATGGCAGATAGGACACGTAACTCGGCTGTGGAATCAGCACCTCATCACCCGGGTCTAACATCGCACGCATGGCAATATCGATTGCCTCGCTTCCCCCGACCGTCACGATAATCTCATCGTCCGGATCATAGGAAAGCCCGTAACGTCTGGTAAGGTAACGGTCAATCTCAACCTTGAGGTCTTTCAAACCGGAATTGGACGTATAATGGGTTCTTCCCTTCTCCAAAGAGTAGATACCCTCATCCCGGATATGCCACGGTGTATCAAAATCCGGTTCTCCGACACCCAGAGAAATTGCGTCCTTCATCTCACTTACGATGTCAAAGAATTTACGGATACCCGATGGTTGAATATTCACAATCGTCTTATTTAATGGGTCTCTCATGGTATCATCTGTATCCTTTCATCCTTGGTCTGCTCTGCAATTACGGTTCCGTGATCCTTGTACTTTTTAAGAATAAAATTCGTCTTTGTGCTTAATACAGAGTCTAAAGTAGAAAGCTTATCTGATACAAACTGAGACACTTCACGTAATGTCTTTCCTTCAATCGTCACCATGAAATCAAAGCCTCCGGAAATCAGGTATACAGAGTTCACCTCCGGATAATTGTAAATGCGCTCTGCCACCTTATCGAATCCCATACCGCGTTGTGGTGTCACACGCACTTCAATCATTGCCGTCACCTTATCAATCCCTACCTTGTCCCAATCGATAATGGTGTGATAGCCGCAGATGATATGTTCTTCTTCCATCTGCTCCAATTCATTCATAACAGTAGCCTCATCCACTCCTAGCACGACTGCGAGCTCCTTCAAGTCGATTCGGCTGTTTTTCTCTATAAATGTCAAAATCTTTTCACGCATTTTCTACTCCTCCTACCTTATACAATTCATCCGTCTTCGGTGGTTCTAGGAATCTCTGCTCATCCGCATTTAACAATACACGGTCATTTCCTTCTGTCGCTTTTCCAATGATGGTAGCAGGGATTCCTGCCTTCTCCAATTCACGCACGAGTGTATTGCCATCCTCCGCAGCCATCAACATACAGCCACTGGATATCAACTGATAAGGATTGATGCCGAAAAATTCACAGATTTCCACTGTTTCCTGACGGATTGGAATCTTTTTGATATCGATTTCAAGTCCGACGCCAGATGCCTCTGCCATTTCCCAGAGTGCCCCAAAGATACCGCCCTCTGTGACGTCATGCATTGCACTAACGCCAGACCGAACGGCGACTGCGGCCTCCGAAAGCACGGACAAATATACGTCCAGTTCCTTTGCCTTCTCGATAAACGGCGCAGAGAATCTGGTAAGCAGCTCTTCTTCATGCTCTTTGGCAATAATTGATGTTCCCTCTATTCCAATCCACTTTGTCACAAGAATATCCATTCCCGGTCTTGCACCCGCTGTAGATATTATGTGTCCGTCTTTTACCTTGCCCACACCACATACCGTAATCACCGGCTGATTTACAACCGCCGTGACCTCTGTGTGTCCGCCCATGACCTGCACACCCACTTTCGCACAGGCCGCCTCCACCTGCTCCATCATCGCACGAAGCTTTGCCTCTCTGATGTTTTCCGGAAGCAATACCGTAAGCAGCACACCCACAGGCTCCGCACCCGCACTTGCCAAATCATTCACCGTAATCTGGATCGCAAGCGTGCCAATGTCCTTCGCCGTTCCTGTGATAGGATCCGTAGACATCACCAGCGTCTCGTCCGCTGCAAGCTTGATTGCCGCGCAATCCTCGCCAACGCCCGCTCCTAAGACCACCTCCGGTCTTTTTGTATGTATTTGTTTGAACACAGAACGTTTCAACACATTCTCCGGCACTTTTCCTATCTTCATCTCTCCACTCCCGGCATAGTCCTTCATGTTGCTTAAGGCTGTCTCTCCTGAGGCAGCCTTATCATTATAAATTTATTTGCTATTATTGTCCATCAGCAGGCTGACCGCCATCTGCCGGTGTCTCCGGTACGGCAGGTGTTGCCGGTGCCGGGTTCAATATTGCACTCGCATTTGCCGCATACGGAGCAACTGCAGCATATACTGTTGCCTCGTCACCCGTTGCAATTGCAGCGCCGATTGCGGCTGCAACATTGGCATCTTCTGTGGCAGTTCCCACATTTACAATTTTCGGAGACGATTTGTATGTGCTCTTATTGACAATCTCACGGCTCTCTTCCACACCGTCTACCGTAACGACCTTCCACAGCCTTGCAACATATCCGACGTGCGCACCCTGTGCCACCCCGATGTATCCAACCGGGTCTCCGGTCGCTACAAACTGAATGCCCGGATCCTCTCTGGAAACAATCTCGCTCTCATAAGTCACCACGCGATTTGCCGGTCTCGTCTCATGTCCGTATATATTAAAGAAAACATCTTTCCCGACCGTATATCCCTCAATGTAAATCGGCAAATCCTGATTATTCACAAAACACAGGTTCTTGTAATCTCCTGCAATCGCAGCATCCATCGAAGGCTTTACATAGCTTACAATCATAGAATGATTGGAGCGCTCTGTCACTTCAAGCTCTGCTAAGATAACTGCATTATATAATGTGGAGGATACCTGACACACACCACCGCCATACGACTCAACGGTCTGTCCATTCTCATAGGCACCTGCCAACTTATAACCATTGGATGCATCTAACGGTCCAATCGCATCGGCAACCGAGAACTCATCTCCCGGATAAAGAATGGTACCGTTAATCAGTCCTGCTGCAACCGAAATATTTGTGCAACGGTTTGCATTGGAATCTTTATAATTCGTCGTATATCCGCCCAGCAAATCTGTTATCTGGGATAATTCCTCCTCACTTCCGCGTGGCTCCACAATCTCAGCCGCAAGTTCAATCTCAGCCGCCGTCCCGTTCCAGCCGTCACGCACGAACGCTTCAATTACCGCAACGGACTCCGGGACATTTACCTCAATTCCCTGTGCGCCCTTGATAAAAACAAACTCGCCGTTTTCTCTGATTAATCCATTGTCAACTGCTTCCTGATTCAGTTTCTCCGCCTCTGCTTCTAAAAGAGCGTTCACTGTATCACGATTCACGGAAAGGCGCATATCAATTACCTTGTCGCCATGTTCCAAATCTTTTTTGTCTTTATAGCGTTTAATCAGATTGCCGCCTCTTGTGACATCCATCGCCTCTTCGATAAGGCTCATATCCGAAAACTCGATTCCCAAATCTTCCGCTGTCACGCTGATGCTCTGCTCACCTGCCAAAAGTGTAAGTTCCACATCCTTTGCCTCTTCCATATAGGTCTGCACTGCCGCAATCGCTTCCTCTTCTGTCATGCCGCCCACATAGATGCCTCCGATATACACACCCTCTGCAATAGTATCCGTCTCATCAGCACGCATACTGACCGGATTCGCCAAAAGCAGACATAATGCTGCTACAATTCCCGACATTACCCAAAATTTGTTGCTCTTTTTCATTCTTTCCCCTCTAAAACTCTATTCTACACAAGACTTTACTATCGTTATATTTTAACATACCCGTCCTCATTTTCAAGGTGCATAACCACGAATATATTTGACTAGCCCCGCTATTTTTAGTATATTTTACATGAAAGCGGCTTTGCCAAAAATCCCATTACAGGAAGGCTGCCAGTACTGTCGTAAGCAGCATTGTTGCAACGATTACGATGATAACTGCCGCCAGCATTTTTCTGTTCTTTTTTTTACCAAAGTCGTACATAATCTCACCTCATTTGATTTTATTACCACAAGAAAGGGTTATTTATGATATTTTTAGGATTATTTATCTTTTTTATTTTTCTGGTTGCCTATTATCGCAAGAAAGGAATCCAAGACCAGGAAGCAGTCGAAACAGCATTCTGGAATCGCGAAAACGAAGCAAACCATACCCGCCGCCAGGACATCAGCGGACTTTCCTATATTACCATACCTTTCGAGAAATTTCCAATGGATATCTGCGATAATCCGGAAATAAAAGAATTTGAGCAGACACTAACCGAGCTTTCTTCCAAAAAAATCCTGAACCTCGGGAGTCAAACCAATACAGACTTAAAGTTAAAATATGGGCCTGCCAACTTGGAAATGCTCGGTGAATACGACGAGAACTTCTCCATCCTCTGCCGCACCCTGGTATCCTATGCCGAATGTCTGTTAAAGCTTGGCTACCGAAAGGAAGCGCAGATTGTTTTAGAGTTCGGCATCTCCTGCGGTTCTGACCACAGCCGGAACTACCGTATGCTGGCCGACCTCTATCAGGAGCAACACCAAACCAAGGAACTTGCAAGTCTCCTTGCAAAGGCAAACGAGCTTGACTCTCCGATGAAACAGAGCATTATCTCTCACATTGAAGAGAAGATGACAGCCGCTTCTTAATTACTTAGGCATCTTGCCGTACTGTGCAATGAGACGGTCGGTAAGGCGTGATGCCTCGCTCCTGGTCATTGCAGAAGGCGGCTCGGATAATTCTATTCCATAATATGCAGCATATTTCTTCAAGTATTCTATCTGGCGTCCGGTTGCGGGCGTCTGTTTTTTTGCCTTGTAGAGAAGTGGGCGCGGTGCAAATGCCTCTGCATCCGTTTCCCCATACTCCGCTTTCAGCTTTTCAAACACACGATAGGTCTCTATGGCATCCTCAAGGGCTCGATGTGCGTGCTCACGCTCCACACCAAAATACCGGCACAGGCTCTCCAAGTCTTTTTTCTGCTCCTGTGGCAAAAATTGTCTTGCCAGCTTTAATGTATCCACCGCATTTCTCTCAAAAGAGAACTTGTGGTTCACCGCCCACTGTTTGAGAAAGCTATAATCAAAAATCAAATTCTGTCCTACCAGGATGTCCTCTCCCACAAACGCGAAAAATTCATCCATCGCCTGCTTTGGCTCGCATCCCAATCGCATCATCTCCTCCGTAATACCGGTAAGCTCCGTCACTTTTTCCGGCAGGCTCCTGCCTGTCCGAAGCAGGGCATGATAAGTATCTGTAATCTCACCGCCACGCACACGCACTGCGCCAACCTCTATGATTGCATCCGTTTTGGCATCAAGCCCTGTCATCTCCAAATCAATCACGGTATAGTTCTCTAACAATCTATTGGCCCTTCCCTTCGATTATTCCTGCTTTTTTCTTCGCGCACAAATTATTTTAACGCCGACTCTGTAATATATTTATAGTGTGCCTGATGGTCAAGCGGGTCCCTTCTCGTATAGTCAAACCATACATACACTGCCGCCGTTTCCCTTACAGGAAGCGCTGCTGCCGTCTTCTCCTCTTTCCCCGGGAAACGATAGTGGAACTGCTCCACATGCGATTGTTTCCCATTCTTACAGTATTCTCTGGTCAACGCTTTCCACGCGGTCATATCCGCTGCCCAAGCCGGGCGGCTCTTAACATTCTCTCTGTAATATAAGTCAAAAATAAGGCTTTCCTCCAATACGGGAACCGCTACGATCGCCTCTTTCCTTGCAAACTCCAAGAGAATTTCCGCACGCCGTATTCTGGAATGACTCATGGAAAAATAGCCCATATCCTCATAAAACGCACCAAGTCTCTGATACATTGCAAACGGACTCTCAAACTGCGTCTCCAGCATCTTCATCGTGACTTCATACTGTCCACTATTATAGTAAACCTCGAGCATCTCCTCCACCTGCTTTATACACAGTACTTCTGAAAAGGTGAGCCACTTTGTACAGAGCACTTCGTACGGCGGCTTTGCATGATATTTCACCTCGTACTCTGCCGCATGTTCATACAGATAAGAACCCTTTAGCACCTTAAGAAATCCCAGTTGTAGCTGATTCGGCTTCCAACTATAAACTTCATCAAAAGACTTTGTAAATGTCTCATAATCTTCATATGGCAGTCCCGCAATCAAATCCAGATGCTGATGGATATTCCCGCCTGCCTGAATCTGTCCGACCACTTCACGAAGCCGCACAAGATCCATAGTCCTGTGTATTTCACGAATCGTCGCATCGTTCGTGGACTGTACCCCAATTTCGAGCTGAATAAGTCCCGGGCGCATCGTCTGTATCAATGCAAGCTCGTCTTTCGTCAACAAATCCGCAGATATCTCAAAATGAAAATTTGTAACACCGTTATCATGCTCCTTAATAAAGCGCCAGATTTCCATTGCGTGCTCGTGTCTGCAATTAAATGTGCGGTCAACAAACTTTACCTGTGGCACCTGCTTTTCTAGAAAAAAGGCGAGTTCCTTTTTTACCAAACCAAGGTCCCGGAAGCGTAGCTGCTTCTCAATCGAAGACAGGCAGTAGCTGCAACGGAACGGGCATCCTCTGCTTGATTCATAATAGATAATACGGTTCGTAAAATCCGTGATATGGTCATAGCAGAACGGGATTCGGTTCATGTCAAGTGCTTCTCGGTCCGCTGTAAAACAGATGTTTTCTTCTTTTCTGTACGCAATTCCGGCGATTTCAGATATTGGTATTTCATCCTCGCACGTCAACTTTTTGACAGATTTCGTCGCATAGTACTCGCAGATTTCAAGAAATGTCTGCTCACCCTCTCCAATCATCACTCCCGTAACGGCTGTGTTTACTCGCAAAAACAATTCTGTCTCATAGGACACCTCCGGGCCTCCCACCCAGATAGGCACCTCCGGACAAAGTTTATGGAATTCCTCCGCCAGTTCCTCCACATAACGAATATTCCAGATATAACAGGAAAAGCAGAGCACATCCGGTTTTTCCTTATAGATTCCCGCCAGAATATCCTGCATGGAATGATTTATCGTATATTTTTTGATTATAATCTCCGCTTCTTTCGTAAGATATGCTTCGGCAAATGCCCGCAAATCATAGACTGCAAGATTCGAGTGAATATATTTTGCATTGATTGCTGTAAGTAATAGTTTCATATTTCCCTCCAGGCAAAATGCCAGAGACAGCGAAACTGCTGCCTCTGGCACCCATAATAATTCTTATACATAACACATAATATGTCGCACAATTACGTCAATCCCCGCTATCCACAACAGGATTGCGCCTCCCACATATGCTTTTGTTTTATGCACAAACCCAAAATGATATCCCGTATACATCCCGGTCACCACAACCGCTACCGTCAGGCAGGCAATCGTCGCCAGCATAAGCAGCAGGTCTGTCTTCAGAAAACCAAATGCGATTCCCGCGAGTAAGGTATAAATACTCGTAACCGCTGCCATCCGGAAAAATCGTCCCAATCCAAGAGAATCTTCCCGATGCTCATTAATATGTTCATTGCGCACAGCCTTTACAATGAGACGCACGCCTAAGGCAAAGTAAATGACCGCGGCAATCACAAGCCCCACAAATCCCTCATCATGTGTGGATTTGTTCCGGTAAAGGAGTACGGACAAATAATTGCCTATCGCCAAAGCTGCCAACTGCCATACAGCCACCAATCCACATATGATTGTCAACTGTTTCTTATCAACTTTTGCGACCAGTGAACCTTGGCATTCCATTGCAGCAAAAATATCCAATGAGATACCTGCTATGATTAGCAAATTTTCTATCCAGTTCATTCCCTTCCTCCTTCGTGCAGTTCTCTCTTATTATACTCTCTTCCTGCAGGATTTCAATCTATTCTTCCTCTGTCTTGATTGCATTTGTCTTGTAGATGAATTTTACACTTCCGTTTACTCCGTCTGCAACACCCGTGTAGCTCTGATAATCCTCACCTGCATCCAACACTGCCTGCAGACGATCCATAAGCGGCTCAATATCCCCATTATAAGCATTTACAATTTTTTCGATTCCCTCTTCATTAAAGGTTACAATTCCGTCTGCCAGTTCATGTGCTCCTTCGCCAAGTGTGCCGACACCATCTACGATAGCGCCTGTTCCGTTCTTTAACTTGCCTGCGCCCTCGTTTAACGCATTCACACCGTTTACCAGTTCCGGTACTTTATCCGCCAAAGACTGTGTTCCGGCACTAAGTGCTGCGGCTCCTGTTACAAGACTGTATCCGTTTGCCTGTGTAGCTTCAATGGAAGCTGCAATAGACGATTTCGTTGTCTCGATACCGGTTACCAAGGCTGTAGCTGCTGCCTGCTCTGAGGCGCTCCGACACGCTCCTACCACACTCGCAGCCGTGGTATCTGCACCCTGTGCGGCAATTCCGGAAGTTACCCCACTTGCAATCGCACCGATACTTGCCATAACCTGCTCATGAATTGCAGCCTGATTCGATGCGCGGAAGCCGTTCAAATAGTTTTGATATTCTGCCACGCTCAGCGTTGTAACATCCAATCCCATTGCCGGTGCATTCTGTACAAACGCCTGCTCCGATACAACTGCAAACAGCGCCTGATACAGCGCGGTCGGATTACCGGATGCGTCTGTTGCCAAAGATGCCGTTATCGTACCTGCGCTCCCGTTCATAGCGTCTGCAAAACTCTGCTTTGCCGCATTATAAATCATATTGTAGGTATCGGTTCCTGCCGCAAAATTTGCATCCACCGAAGCAACAGCCTGTGCGCTGTACGCAGCCTTTTCCGCATCGGTAAGCGGTGTTCGCAACGTGTTATCTAATGTTGCAATTCCATTGCTGATGGCCTGTGCACTGCTGTTTAATGTGGTCGCTCCGTCTGCCAAGCTGCCGGCACCGCTCTGCAATGAGCTCACACCGTCTGCAAGTGTATTCATACCGCTCTGGAATTCCCCAAGCTTCTCCTGCAGAGTGTCCACACCATCTGCCAGCTTTGCGGAGCCCTCCTGTAACTGGCTTGTCGCATCGGTAAGAGTATTTAACTGCTCCTCTAAGGAAGATGCGTCATCTGCCCCCTCTACGCTGATAAAGTTTGTCGCATTCATGACAACCGTCATCGTCATATCCAGAGAAAAGTTTTCCACATCTGCAGTCACCTCAAAATACTCCGGAATTGTCACATCTCCGTCAAAATCGTCATCTGACACTTTCAAGCTTTCTTTTAACCCAGGGAGTGTATAGCCGATTACCATCTCACGATTTCCATCCGCAATAACTTTACCGTTTGTCACCTCTACATTTGAGAAGCCGTCATTTAAAACTAAGCCGCTGATTGCCATGAATGGCACATAAACATCCCCGACTTTCTCGTGGTTCGTATAGTCAAATCGAATCGTCACTTTCCCGGATTTTCCTGCCAGTTCCTCCGGCGAGATTTCTTTTCCGTCCAGATAATAGGTAATCTCCTGGCTTACCGGCGTCTCCTCTTTTCCTGTTCCCTGATAATAAATATCATTTCCGTCTGCCTGCCATACCACGCGCTTTCCTTCCTGCGTAAAAGTCTCATCCCCTTTTACGTTTGTGATGTCATTGAGCGTGGAAATATCCTCGATGGTCTTCTTGTTATCATTGTTAATCAGATGGTCGGAAACGATAATCTTCTCTGCCGCTCCCGTACTGTCCGCGATGACATAAACGGTTTCTTCTTTTCCGATTTCTTTTTCGTTGATAGTAACTTTGCTGTTTAATACCTCATCAAGCATATCCTCTGTCTCGTCGGCAGCCTCTTCCTGTTCCGCTGCCTGCTCCGTTGTCTGGCTTACATTATTTGACGCTTTTGCTGCGTTTACATCACAAACCGACACTCCGGTTCCCACTAATGTTACGATAAGAACTCCGGCAACAATCCGAATCACATATTTATTTTTAAATGTCTCTTTTAACTTTGCTAACTTCATATGAAACCTCCACTTTCTTACTCACATCTTATATTCTTAATTACACCGATGCATGTTCACCGGTTGCAGCCACCTTTGCTTTTTTTGCCCGAAATCCGATGCTGGTCGCACAAATGACGCGGTCAAATATCATAAACATAGATGGCAGAATAAAGATTACCACGATCATACTGATAATCGCTCCGCGTGCCATCAAAGAGCACAGCGAACTGATCATATCGATATTGGAATACATTCCTACACCAAAAGTTGCTGCAAAAAAGCTTAATGCACTGACAATAACTGACTGCATAGAACCGCTTAACGCCTGTGTCAATGCCTCCTGTTTCTCTACACCTTTATATCTCGCCTTCTTGTATTTGTTCGTCATGAGAATCGCATAATCAACGGTTGCACCAAGCTGTATGGTTCCGATTACGATAGACGCAATAAACGGTAACGTAGTTCCCGTGTATGCCGGAATTCCCATATTAATAAAGATGGCGAACTCAATGACCGATACCAGAATAATCGGGAGCGATACGGACTTGAATACCAGCGCAATGATAAAGAAGATTGCACCGATGGAAACGGCACTTACACGTTTAAAGTCCTCATCCGTTATCTCGATTAAGTCCTTCGTACACGGTGCTTCTCCAATCAGCATTGCTGAGCTGTCATACTTTTTAATGATAGAATTAATTTCTTCGCACTGTGCATTGACCTCATCCGATGCCACTGCATATTCTGAGCCAACAATCATCATCTGATAATCACCGCTGATCATAATTTCCTGCACATCCTCCGGTATAAATTCCCTCGGGATGCCCGGTCCTACCAGCGAATCGAAGCCCAGCGCCATCTTAACGCCATCCACCTTACTGATTTCATCCATCATCGCTTTCGCGTCTTTCGCCGGCAATTTGCTGTCCGCGATAATCATATGTGTTGCACCCATCTGGAAGTTTTCTTCCAGCTTTTCATTTGCCGTGATACTGTCAAGCTCCTTTGGCAACGTACCCGCCAAATCATAGTAAACATCCGTATGTGTGTATCCGTAAATCGCCGGAACCAAAATGATAAGGAACGCAAGCAAAAATACTTTATAGTGCTTCACAACCCAGCCGGAGATGCTTCCCAAGTCCGGCATAATCGGGCGGTGTTTCGTCTTCTCAATCACTTTATCAAATACAAGCAACATAGAAGGAAGCACAGTAACACAGCAGATAACACCAAATATAACGCCCTTTGCCATTACAACGCCAAGGTCCATACCAAGTGTAAAGCTCATAAAGCAAAGTGCAATAAATCCTGCCACCGTGGTGATGGAGCTCCCGACTACCGAAGTGATGGTATTCGATATTGCATGAGCCATCGCTCGTTTTTTATCTCCGTTAAAACGTTCCTGCTGCTCCTCATAGCTGTGCCACAAGAAAATGGAATAGTCCATGGTAACGCCCAACTGTAATACAGCTGCCAACGCCTGTGTAACATAGGAAATCTCCCCCTGGAACACATTGCTACCCAGATTGTATACAATCGCCATTCCAATACTAAGCAGGAAGAATACCGGCACAATCGCCGAATCCATCGTTAACGACAACACAACAACCGCAAGAATAACCGCAATCAATACATAGATTGGTGTCTCTTTGTTGGAAAGATTTTTGGTATCGGTAACAACGGCTGACATACCACTGATGTAACATCTTCCCTTTACAACATCCCTTATTTCCTCGATGGCATCCATCGTCTCGTCTGCCGACATAGATGTATCATAGAGCACTGCCAATATGGTACTGTCTGCATCTCTATTATTAAAAAACTCATAGATATCATCCGGCAGCATCTCCATCGGAATACTGATGTCCGCCAAAGAATCATACCAGATAACAGCTTTTACATGCGGCACCTCGGCAATCTCTTCTCGCATGGTCGAAATATCCTTTGCCTCCATCCCCTCCACAACGCAGAAGGAAAATGCACCTGTTCCGAATTCCTCCAGCAGTATATCCTGCCCCTTCATTGTCTCGATATCTTCAGGCAGATATGTAAGGATATCATAGTTAACTCTCGTGTTAAGATACCCGATGCCTGCCGGAATCAACAACAAAATACTTAAGATTAGTATTGGTATCCGAAACTTCACAACACCTTTTCCAAACTTAATCATTTCCATTCCTCTCTTTCTTTTTTCAGTGCCCACATTGTATAAAAAAAAGACTGAATATAAAATATTCAATCTTTCAAAACTGTATCGACATAATATACAAATTCACAAAAATGTATATTACATCCAACAAATATTTAAAGTTGTATAGCGTAGATACCGTACTATCACTTGGAAATCTCTTTTAAAATGTCGTCCATGGAGCGCTTAATGATGTAATCGTAAATCTCTACCAGCTCCTTTGCAGGAATCGTCATACCGGACTGAATCCATGTAATTACGACATAACACATGGATTGTGCATAGTATTCTGCAATTCGCTCCGGTGTCAGCCAGACATATTTTGGTGTCCTACCCGCCGCAGATTCTTTGATGAACTTAAGCAGAACGCGTTGCACGCACAGCTTTGCAATACTCTCAAAGGAATTCTGTCCCTCCAAACGGCTCGCCTTCGTATAGAACTCCTTATCTCGCTCAATATTCGTAAACAGAAGCAACAGAGATTCACTCACCATGCCATTCTGCAGCAACAGCTCCATCGGCTTTAAAAGTTCCGTTGTGATAATCCACTCCAGCAGTTCGTACTTATCCTGAAAGTGATTATAGAATGTAGGTCGTATCACTCCTGCCTTATCCGTTATCTCTTTGATTGTGATTTTCTCAATCGGTTGCTTTAACGCCAGTTCCTTGAAACTCTCCGCCAAAAGTGCATCGATTGCTTCTCTTCCCTGTCCAGTCATAACTCCCTCTCACAAAATCAGTCCTACAAAACAAGCTTGCCCACTGTAATAGACCTCGCCTCGGCATCATCTCTAAGATTTAGCATGTCACCCGTCTCCAGCACTTTTACCAATGGTCTTAAAGGAAAATCTTCAAAGTTCTGTGCAACGACCGCATGTGTGCCATTCGACAGTTCCACTTCACATCCAACCGGATAAACAGCAGCCTTGTGCATAAGTATATTCACCAAATTGGGATCGAACTGTACCCCTGCCATCGCCATCACAAACTCCATCGCATCGGATGGCGCCTGCGCTGCTCTACCCGGCCGTTTCGATGTCAACGCATCGTAGCTGTCAGCCAGCTTAATGATACGGGCATATAGGTGAATCTCATCCCGCGCCTTATTCAACGGATACCCCTGTCCGTTATACCACTCATGATGTTCCAGTATTCCAGCATATACTTGCGGTGAAAAACGATAGGTTCCGCGTACAAACTCTGCTCCCAGCTTCGGATGGCTCTTAAAGACCTCTCTGTCCTGTCCCTGCAGCGGCCATGTTCCATTTACAATATCGGGGTCGATAAAACGCTTTCCTATATCATGTAAAAATGCTGCCGTCGCAAGCTGACATAATTCCTCCTGCAGAAGTCCATATCTCACACCGACCATAATGGATATCAGTCCTACCTGAATGGAATGATAATAGATAAAATCATCGTAGTTCTTAATGTCTATCATGTTGCACATCACGTCACCGTTACGCACAATGTTCTCCACAACAGACTCTATTGTTTTCTGGATTCGAATTTCTTCTACGGTGGGCTCCTCGCCGTCCACCGTAAATGTAAACAGCTCATGCACCATCTTCAGTGCCCTGCTTCTAATCTGCGGGCTGATAACTTCTTGTATCTCAATGCCCCTTGTAAACTCATCATCGATGTAGACACCCGGGAAGCCCAAAAATTCAAGATGCGAAATGTACTCCTCGCTCAGTAACAGATGCTTTGCTAAAAGAAGTCTTCCTGCGCCATCATAGATATCTTGTCCCAGTGCCATTCCCGGCATCAATCTGCTCGTCGGCAAATAACGCATGTACTTTTTCTTTCCTCTCAGTTGAATAAATGTCGAATATAGATATTTTATCTCATTTATTCGTCAAATTCAATCGTCACAAAGTACCCTTTTGGCGTTTCTTTTACATCTACGACAGTTCCTTCTTTTGATTTAATTCTCTCGCTCACGGTATAATTTGCTGACATCGCATACGCTTTCCCCAGTGTGTAGTAATACGAGTTCGGCAATTTACCCTCTGTAATGGGCAGCACATCTCCGATTTCCAGCAATCCGGTACGCTCCATTTTAAACTCTTCTCTTCTCATATTTCCTCTATTTCTACCGCTTTTCTAAGTCTTTCCTACTATTGCCATCCGAAACCCATTATAGTATAATACACCTGCATTCTCAAGATATTTATAACGAAGGAGTACTATGAACGCTCAGGAAAATTTACTGGAAAATTTTTTATCACATATCATCAGCACGTTGGATTCCGATGAGATTTTCGACAGGATGATTGATACTCTGAGAAATCTCCTTAGACCGGACGGTCTATTGCTCATGTACGGGGAGAAGACATATCATGTCTATCATATCACCAGACATTGGGGCGATGTCTCTTTTGAAAAAGATTATTGTTCCCCAAGCGATTCTTTTCTGGCAAAATTAGCTTCCAGAGACAACTATATCCCTATGGACCAGACTTCCGAGGACATTATTTCTGCACTTACCAGTCGGCAGAGACGTTGGCTTAGCGAGCAGGATGTCACCGGTTTTTATGCATTAAAATATCATCAGGCAGTCATTGGCTTTCTTTTTATTATAGACCATGAACACACGCCGCTTTCCCCGGCGCAGATACACCATCTGCACAGACTGGCGCGCTATTCTTCCTATGCACTGCGCAATGCGAACCTTTATCAGAACGCGTACCGCACATCGATTACCGATGATTTAACTTCGCTTTACAATCGCAAGCATGCCTTTCAGTGTATCGAAAATTATTGCGCTGAGAACCGCGATGCAACGCTCATTCTTTTAGATATCGATGACTTCCGCTTATACAACGAGCTCTACAGCGTCAAAGAGGGAGACAACCTTATCCACCGTTGTGCACAGCTCATTTTACAGGAGCTTAGCGACACGGATATGGCATTCCGTTTTGGTGCCGATGAGTTTATGATTTTGCGCGAAGGCTGCGATATCGACGCTGCCAAAGAATTCACGCAGCGTATCGTCGAACGTATTACGCATTCACCTTATTCCACCGATATGATTTGGGATATTACAATTACCTGTGGTATCTCCGCATTCCCAACAATTTCCAAGGATGCTCACTCATTCCTTCATAATGTTGAGCAGGCAGTTTACTATGGTAAGCTTGAAGGCAAGGGATGCATGGCAGTCTATCGCCATGGTATGGAAGACCGTTCCCAGAACCCTGATATCCGTGCAGCCTATGAACGTGTCGCTCCGACTATCTATGCGCTGACTGCTGCGATTGATGCAAAAGATAATTACACGTTCATTCACTCTATGAATGTATCCAGATACGCTGTTACACTTGCCGAATCACTTGATATGAACGCCAATGAGATTGAGATTATCCGCGATGCGGGTATGTTGCATGACATCGGCAAAATTAGTATTCCGGAAAACATTTTAAAAAAGACTACGCACCTTACAAATAAAGAGTACGATATCATGAAGACCCATGTGGAGAATTCCACAAAGATGATTCGCTATCTGCCGGATATGGATTATGTAATCCCTGCCGTAGTCGGACATCACGAACGCTATGACGGCAAGGGATATCCAAGAGGTCTTGCCGGAGAAGAGATTCCGTTAATGGCCCGCATCCTCACGATTGCGGATTGTTTCGATGCAATGACTGCGCGCAGACCATACAAGCAGCCAATGCCTGTTTCCTATGCTGTCAGCGAATTACAGAATAACAGCGGAACACAGTTTGATCCCGCACTCGTCACTCAATTTGTTTCTCTTATTTATGAAGGAAAAATTGCGGTTTAAAGAGATGGCTGTCCGCAAAAGGACTGGTCCTATATGTGCCTGTTTCCTTTCGCAGACAGCCACCTAATTATCTTTCTCCGTTTCCGGCTCAGACTCAACTTCCCGATATGGTGACTCGAGAGCTTCTTCCTCTTTTCGTTTCGCTCTGGCTACCCGAATCGCCCGGCTTGCAACCCAGATATCAGTCATACCATCATAGATAAGCGCCACACCGATAAACTGAAGCGCCAATGTCACAATTCCAAACGCATTGACAATGCAAAGCACGCCAAAGACTAGGCTAATAAGTGCAATCAGCAACATGCTCCACCATTTCTCATAGCCATTCGCCTTTGTCTCAAAGGAAAGCTTCATATCCTGAATACCATGTACACAAAGCATCACACCAATCACAATCGGAACTAAACTCACAATGCTCTCCGGGCGTACAAATATCCAAACACCAACCAACACTACGATAGGTCCAAGTACCGCTCCGAATGGATGCAGGTCCTTATTAATAAAGTAAGAAAAAATATTCACCACGCCGATAACAATAAGCCCCGCTGCCAGTACTTTGCAAAAAATATCAATCGTCTCTGCCGGCCATATCAAAAGTACGACACCGAGCGCTACACATACAAGTGCCGATAAAATCATATCCGCTTTGATTCTCTTTATTGTATCCATCATATTCCTATTCTTCCTTTCCGCTACACCGTAAATCCGCGGTGCAACACTCAAGAGCCTATGGCTTTTTCGTTCACGGCTTTCGCGCATATTATATCGTGAGCAAAGCTCACTCAATAATTTCGCCGCTCGTCAATCATGCAAGCATGTTGACTCGCTTGCGCTCATTATATCATGTTTCATAAAGGGCTTCAACAAAGAATCGGCTTCGCTTGACAGTCTCCTGCCCATTCGCTAGACTTACTTTAGCTATGCGCTTCGCGTCCATGGCATTCATCGTGGGTGACTGATACGCACTTCGGCGCGTCAAACTTGTTTGGCGGTATAATATCTAACGACCTTATATTTTACAGGAGGAATTCATCATGGGAAAAGAATTAAAAACCAACGCCATGCGCATTCTTGATAAAAACAAAATTCCCTATGAAATTATCAGTTATGACTGTGACGAGTTTATCGACGGACTGCATACTGCCGAAATAACCGGTGCTCCGATTCCGCAGTCCTTCAAGACTCTTGTCATGCAGGGAAAAAGTAAGCAGTATTATGTCTTTGTCATCCCGATTGCCGAGGAAGTCGATTTAAAAGCTGCCGCAAGAGCTGTCGGTGAAAAATCCGTGGAAATGCTCCATGTCAAGGACATCACTGCAGTCACCGGCTATGTGCGTGGAGGCTGTTCTCCACTCGGCATGAAAAAGCAGTTTCCTACCGTTTTGCACGAAAGCGCCGCTTCTTATAATAAAATTTATATCAGCGGTGGCCGCATCGGCACCACAATCGTGGTGGCACCGGATGCACTGCTCTCCGTCATACGCGGCACCTACGCTGATGTCATACGGCATGACTCTCAGTAGGGCTACCACATTACAGCGACTTTATTGTACCTATAATTTTTATATATAGTCGCA
The DNA here is from genome assembly GCA_022771695.1 of Roseburia sp. Taxonomy (GTDB): domain Bacteria; phylum Bacillota; class Clostridia; order Lachnospirales; family Lachnospiraceae; genus Roseburia. The sequence continues at coordinate 32,743 of JALEKJ010000010.1, forward strand.
AAAAAGGCTGCCATAATATGGCAGCCTACAGTGTCTTAACTTGTCATCTCCGTACCATCGAATCTGGCGAGGTCCATCACTTTCTGGAGTTCTGCGCCCTCCACCGGTGCCTCTCCCAAATCCTCACGCTTGCCATCCGGCCGGATTTGTGCCAGTTGACGAATGCCTTTCTCCTTTGTCATCTCAATCGTATAATATCCGGTTTTCTTCATAATCGGGTCAAATGTGATGTATACACGATGGCAAAGTGTCGGCACCATTCCTTTTTCCGGCAAGTCAATGCGGATGAGTGTCAAATCCTCCGCAATATCTAATGCCATAACAGAATAATCGTTTTCCGTATATGGGTATAGCTTTGCCTCACGGTATGCCTCTGCAAATATCTGATTCACTAAGCTCTCTTTCTCTTCGCAAATCAGCTTTACAAATGCTTCACCTTCTGTATGTAAGCGTTTTGGCAGAATACCAAACTCTACCTGCTTTTTCACAAAAATGTTGAACTGCTCCGGTGTCATCTTGACCTGTTTCATCTGACCGGCTTTCATATCCGCCTCATGCAGCTTCTCAACCAGCTCTGTCTTCAAAACCAGATTATCCGAAAACGGATTGATGACCATACCCGTAAGCTTAAGTTCCGGCTTTACAACAATACTGTTACAAGCCGGAAACGGCATAGAAAGAATCGCCTGACTCTTTGGCTCCTCCGGTATCTGTTCCTTGGATGTGTACACTACCAAGAACTGCTCGCCATTGCTGTTCTTAAGGAAGCATGGTGTCGGCTGGTTCGGTGCCTTCAGCATCGCAGGTACCAACAGCTTTGTAGGACGCAGCAGATTCAACACGGCAGAGAGATTCTCCTTCGTACGTTCTGTGGCATATTCCTTGATTGCCTGCTCTAATTTATCATTTGTGATTTCCATTGTCATCTTTTCATCCATATACAAAATATCCTTTCCCCCACTGTCACTGTACTAATTAGGACAGCCGTATTGTAAAAGTATAGCACACACTTCACCAAAAAACAGCATTAAAAAGAATATTTTATCAAATTGGATTCTGAAGATACTCGCATAGAATCTGATACAGTTTCTGTGGTTCTACCGGCTTTGCAATATGCGCATTCATACCTGCCTCCTTGCAGTCATCCACATCCTCCTGCGCGTCGCTGACACTCATCGCAATGATTGGAATCATCTGCGCATCACTGTGTGGGACACGACGAATACGGCGTGCGGCCTCAAATCCATCCATCTCAGGCATTCGTAAATCCATCAATATTGCATCAAAGTAGTGCGGCTCATTTCCTTCAAACAATGTCAAGGCGGTATTCCCATTCTCAGCGCACGCAACAAGCATATCCTGTCTCTCCAAAATACGTTTGGAGATTTCCACATTCAACGGATGATCTTCTACCAGAAGAATTCGTTTTCCTTTTAAAATCGCTCTGGTCGCATCCATATCAACCGGCCCGCCCGCTTTCTCCGGCTGAATTTGCGCAAGCTCAACGTCTAAATGCACTTTCACTTCGGTTCCTTCCCCGATGCCACTCTTTACTTCGATTGTTCCGCCCATCTGCTTCACGATGTTCTGCACGATTGCAAGCCCAAGTCCTGCTCCATTACGTTTTTCTGCCTCGCTGTGTTTTTCTTTTGTAAACGGCTCAAACAAAAGCTTCTGAAACTCTTCACTCATACCGATTCCGGTATCTTTTACAATGTAGTCCGCAGAAAATTGATTATTGTGTGTTGCATAGTTGCATATACGGAAGCTCACCGTTCCTCTCTCCGGTGTAAACTTCACCGCGTTGCTCAACAAATTAAAGAATAACTGATTAAACCGCATCGGATCTACCAATATGTTGATGTTGATATTCTCATCCGTCATCTGAAAGTTAATCTGCTTTTCCACGCATGCAGTTTCCAACATCACACGTGTCGCATCCATGAAATCGCTGAATGCATAGGAACGCGGGTGAAGATGAAATCTGCCCATTTCAATCTTTGAAACATCCACAAGGTCGTTCAGTAGTCCCATCAGAAAATGACTTGCCGTATCAATCTTTTCAAAGCACTCTGCCACCTTCTCCGGGTTGTTCGTCTCTTCCATTCCGATTGCCGTCATTCCCATAATCACATTCATCGGCGTTTTAATGTCATTACTTATCTGCGCTAAAAACTCCGTTCTTGCATCCGACGCCTTTTGTAACGCATCATTTTTTTCTTTTTCTGCTCTGCGAATCAAAGTAACAGTAATCACTGCCATGGCACAAAGAAGCACTACGAAGACGACAAGCAAAATCGCATTTTTCAACACTGTTTGCTCCCCCTGTATCTCTTGTATTTTATCCGATCCATACTAATATAGTTATTATAGCACAAAAACAAGGGCTTGCAAAACATTCATCTCAGCTTCTACAGACGGATTACGGCAGTTTCACAGCTTTTCAGCGTAAGCAAGCCTTTTTCCTTTATCTCCCGCGCCGCCTCGCCTTCTTTTTCAACGTTGGAAAGAAGCACTTCACAGTTGTCTTTCATCTCCTCAAGGTCAAGCGCAACAGCACTTTGTCCATAATTTGCAACCACACGGATACGTTCGCCTGTCTCCTCTGAAATCCGGTCATATGCCAGAATATCCTCATACATCTCATACGCCGGTGCAAAATTGCCATAAGTAAATGTCTCACAGTACTTTGGATTCTTGCGAAGCGCAATCAGCTTTTTGTAGTAAGACAATACCGAGTCCTCACGCTTCTCCTGTTCTGCCACGTTAATCTCTGCATAATTCGGATTTAAAGAAATCCACGGTGTTCCCTCAGAAAATCCTGCATTTTTTGCATCGCTCCAGTGCATCGGTGTACGCGCATTATCTCTGCTGTTCTCATAGCAACAGCGCAGCGCTTCCTCTTTGCTGCATCCGGCATCCAATGCTACCTGGTACTGATCTAAGGTGCTGATATCATCATATTCTGAAATATCATTTCTTCTACAGTTTGTCATACCGATTTCCTGTCCCTGATAGATAAACGGTATTCCTCTAAGCAGTATCGAGGTCGTCGCAAGCATCTTCTTTCCTGCCTCATTCTGCGCATACTTCGGCAAATAGCGGCTCGCGCCACGCGGTTCATCGTGATTCTCAAGAATATTTGCCGCAAATCCGACATTCTGTAGTTTTTTCTGTGAAGCAAAAAGTACCTCACGCCACTCCTTAAATACAATCGGCTTGCTGTCATACCAGCCATGTCCGCCCCACGTCAGTTCATGCGCAGAGAAATCGAACATCGTAGAGAAATGCCCGTCCTCACCGATAAATTCTTTGAGTTCGTCCTCCCTCATATTAAACACTTCTGCCACCGTAAATGCATCCCACTTTTCAAAAGTCTCGTGCTTTAGTTCCTCCAAAAGGCCGCCGATTCCCTGTGCCGCTTCTACCATTTTCACACCGTTCGCAAGCCCGTCCGGTCCGTCCGGCTCGCAGGTCGGAAGATTTACATCTTTTTTAATATTGATGATTGCATCAATACGAAAACCGCCAAGTCCCTTGGCAAGCCACCAGTTTACCATATCGTAGATCTCCTGGCGCACCTTCGGATTCTCCCAGTTTAAGTCCGGCTGTTCCTTTGCAAACATATGCAGATAATACTTATCGGTTCCCGGCACTTTTTCCCACACGTTTCCTCCAAAATAGGAGCGATAGTTGCTCGGTTCCCTGCCGTCTTTCCCTTTTTTAAAGTAAAAGTAATCGGCGTATTCGCCATCCGGATCTGCAAGTGCTTTCTGAAACCACTCATGTTGGTCGGAACAATGGTTGACCACCAAGTCCATCACGATGTACATATCCCGCTTCTTTGCCTCGGCAATCAGTTCATCAAATTCTTCCATGGTACCAAACTCTTCCGCAATACTGTAATAATCGGAAATGTCATACCCCTGGTCCACAAACGGCGACTTGTAAATCGGTGAGAGCCAGATAATGTCAATTCCCAACTCCTTCAAGTAATCCAGTTTGGAAATGATTCCGCGTAAATCGCCAATGCCATCCCCATTGGTATCCAAAAAACTCTTTGGATAAATCTGATATGCCACTTTGTCATGCCACCACTTTTTCTTCATACCCATTCTCCTTTATCCCCTGCTCGTTTTATACAATATCTCATTTTGGCTTTACGCCACTTATTTTGTATGATACTGTTATTGTATAGCAATTTTCCTTGCTTTTCTTGCATTATAGTTTCTACTTTATTGCACAATACTGCTTTGTGTAGCGAGTAAACGCTTTGTGTAAATTTATGCCGTAAGGAGAAAAAGATATGTCAGATATCGTGCGCCGCACCCCGGAACAAAAAGAAAACGCCAAACACGGCGAGCAGATGTTTCCACTGAAAAAGTACATTACCACGTTGGATGATTTTCACCCTACGGTTATCGCACATTGGCACGATGAGGCGGAATTTACTCTCGTAACAGAGGGAAGCGGTACTTATCAGGTTCAACTAAGCTCCTACGAGGTCAAAGCCGGAGACTTGCTGTTTATCCCGCCTGCTGCACTGCATTCCATCACGGTACCTTCCGGCGGTTATCTGCGCACAGAGACTTATGTCTTTCACATGCATTTTCTCGGCATGCACGCAGCAGACGTCTGTGCCGTGCGCTACCTGACGCCAATTTCATCGCAAAAGCTGCTTCCTCCGGTTCTTTTTTGTTCCAATCACCCGCTTTATTCCGATATTCGCGGTATATTTTTAGAACTCAACCGTGTCTACGGCGCGAAGGAAAACGGTTACGAGTTACTGCTGAAAGCGGATTTTTTAAGGCTTATCGCATTACTGCTCCCTTACTGCACGGAAGACTCCACGCAGACCGGACTTCATTCGGAGCACACTGCCAAGTTAAAAGCCGTACTCGAATATATTGACTGCCACTACACGGAGGACCTTTCCATCGCGCAGCTTGCCTCACGCTGTTACTTCAGTGAATATCATTTTATGCGATTTTTCAAAAAGCATATCGGGATGTCCTGTCTGGATTATATTAAGGCGTTAAGACTGGAAAAGGCTGCAGAACTCCTTGAACAGGGAGAACTCTCCATATTAGATGTCTCCCTGTCCGCAGGGTTTTGCAACCTTTCGTATTTCTATCGTGAATTTAAGAAAAAATATGGCATGACGCCAAAGAAGTTCCGTGCGCAGTGCCGCCCTTAGTCTAAAATTCTTCCATCGGTGGAAATCGTTACGACGCGCCACGGAATAAATTTTCCACTTGCCTGCAACGCATTTTTCACTGCATTTTCAATACCACCGCAACACGGTACCTCCATACGTGCGATTACCACGCTCTTGATATCATTTCCGGCAATAATCTGCGTCAGCTTCTCGGTATAATCGCCTTCATCGAGTTTCGGACATCCAATCAATGTCACATGATTGCGGATAAACTCATTATGAAAGTTGCCGTATGCATACGCGGTACAGTCCGCTGCAACCAACAGGTTTGCCCCGTCAAAGTACGGTGCTCGAAGCGGTACAAGCTTAATCTGAACCGGCCACTGCTGCAACTGGGATGTCACAGCCATCTCATTCTGTGCAGATGCGCTTACCGCTCTCTTAATCTGACGTGACTGCGTGCCCGGACAACCACATGCCAAAGGCTGTTCCTGCATCTTCTTTTGCTTATTGGCAAGAACTGCCGCCTCATCATAGGCTGCCGCCTCGCGTTCCACAAAGGAAATTGCCTCCATCGGACAGGCCGGCAAGCAGTCACCCAGTCCATCACAGTAATCGTCACGTAAAAGCTTTGCCTTTCCATCTACCATTCCGATTGCCCCCTCGTGACATGCCTGCGCGCATAAGCCGCATCCATTACATTTCTCTTCATCAATATGAATAATTTTTCGAATCATCTCATTTCCTCCCTGTTTGCTTGACTTTCTATCCGCAGTATACTATGATTTTTACAACAAATATGTTGTTTCTACAACATTGGAGGTGTTTATGGATACTTCTTTTTTAGAAAAAACAAGTTTATTTCGCGGAACGTCCGGAGAAGAGATTAATTCCATGCTTGCATGCCTACAAGCAGTGAAAAAAAGCTATGCAAAAAATGATGTGATTTATCATGCCGGCAGCATCGTCAGTTCTCTTGGCATCGTGCTCTCAGGCAGCGTTTTTATTGAAAACGATGATTTCTGGGGAAATAAAAATGTATTGGATGTGATTACTCCGGGGCAAGTATTTGCAGAAGCGTATGCGAGCATTCCCGGGGAGCCGCTGATGTTCAATGTCGTGGCATATGAAGCGGCTGAGATATTATTTTTAAATGTGCAAAAGCTGTTACAGGTTTGTCCGAATTCGTGTGCGCATCACAATAAGCTGATTCAGAATCTCCTAAGCATCTCTGCGCAGAAAAATTTAAGTCTTTCCAGGCGCAGTCTGCACACCGCACCAAAATCAATTCGCGGCCGCCTGTTGTCGTACCTTTCTTTTCAGGCAATCCAACACGGCAGCCGCGACTTTGTCATTCCTTTTAACCGACAACAGCTCGCCGACTATCTGAATGTCGACCGCAGCGCTCTGTCGAATGAACTTAGCAAAATGCAAAAAGATGGTCTGCTGAAAGTAGAAAAGAATCATTTCTGCCTATTAACAGACGAAATCGAAATATATTCGTAATTACTGCTCTCTAAAGCAGATTTCACCGGTCACGGCGTCCATGCTTTCCACAATGGCAAGCGACTCAAGCTGATATCCCAGATTTCTTATCATACGGCCGCCGGACTGGAAGCCTTTCTCCACTGCAATCCCGATTCCCTCTACGGTGCCTCCTGCGGACTGTACAATCTGAATCAATCCCTGCAGTGCGCAACCGTTGGCAAGAAAATCATCAATAATCAGCACATGCGAATCCTCATCTAAGAACTTCTTGGAAACAATCACCTGGTTTTTACAGCGGTGTGTGAATGACTCCACCTCAGCTACATACATTTCACCCTCAATATTGATACTTTTTGATTTCTTGGCAAACACAACCGGTACATCAAAATACTGGGCTACCACACAGGCAATTCCAATACCGGAAGCTTCGATGGTCAAAATCTTATTAATCGGTTTCCCGTCAAATCTTCTTTTGAATTCTTTTCCCATCTCATTGAAAAGCGCAATGTCCATCTGGTGATTCAGAAACGAATCCACCTTTAATACATTTCCCTCTTTCACCACGCCGTCTTTTAAAATGCGTTCTTCCAAAAAGTTCATTTTTCCTTCTCCTCTATTAAAAGTATAATTCCTTGCTTGGATATACCGGTTCACAGGTCACACGAAGTCCCAGTTTGCGAAGCGTATCCTCATCTCCCGCCTGGAGCATCTGCGTGGAGTGGAACTCACAATCGCGAAGCTGTTGCAGGGCACGCATCGCACGCGCTGTCAACGTGTTTGTCGCACCTGAAATAGAAAGCGCGGTAAGGACATCCTCAAGATTTAACAATGTACTGTGGCTGTTTAAAATCTTTGTCTTAAGCTCCACAATCGGTTTCAGGATTACCGGGCTAAGCAGCGTTAAATCATCGTCAATATTCGTCAATGCTTTTATGGCATTCAAGACAACCGAGGAGCTTGCTGTCATCAGTTCACTCGCCTTTCCCGTCACGATTCTGCCATCCGGCAATTCAATAGCTGCCGCCGGCATCTCGCTGGCTGCCGACTTATCCAAAGCTGCCTTTACCACATCTCGGATATCCGGTGTAATGTTGAGCTGACGCATGATGAGTTTTATTTTCTCTACCGCCTCCTGTTCCCCTTTTCCTTGACGGTGTGCACATTTCGCAGCAAAGAAACGGCGGACTATCTCCTGGCAGCTTGCCTGGCATACCGCCTCATCATCAAAGATAGCGTAGCCTGCCATATTTACACCCATATCAGTTGGACTCTTATAATCGAATGCACCACCGCTGATGCTGGCGAGTGTGCTCTGAACAATCGGAAATGCCTCCACGTCACGATTATAGTTAACCGTCGTCTCCCCATACGCTTCCAGATGGAACGGGTCAATCATATTCACGTCATTTAAATCTGCTGTTGCCGCCTCATATGCAAGATTCACCGGATGCTTGAGCGGTAGGTTCCAAATTGGAAATGTTTCAAACTTTGCATAGCCTGCCGAATTACCGCGGACGGTCTCATGATATACCTGCGACAGACAGGTTGCGAGTTTCCCGCTTCCCGGTCCCGGCGCAGTTACGACTACTAGCGGCTTGGTAGTTTCTACATACGGATTGGAACCAAACCCCTCTTCACTGCAAATATAATCTATCTCGGTCGGATAACCCTTAATCGGCTTATGCGCATAGGTTTTTACACCACGCATGTTAAGCTTGGACATAAACGCATCCGCTGCAGGTTGTCCGGTATAACGCGTAATTACCACACTGTTTACCTCAATGCCCAGGTGTGTAATGTTATCAATTAAGCGAAGGACGTCCATATCGTAAGTAATGCCTAAGTCTGCACGCATCTTTGTCTTCTCGATATCGCCGGCAGAAATGACGAAAATAATCTCCGCCTGCTCCTTTAATTCATGCAACAACTTAATCTTCGCGTTCACGTCAAATCCCGGAAGTACACGAGCGGCGTGGTAATCGTCAAACAGCTTGCCGCCAAACTCCAGATACAGCTTGCCGTTCGCCTGCTCGATTCGCTCTAAGATATGCTCCTTCTGCTTTTTCATATAAAGCTCATTATCAAATCCGATTTTATCCATGTGCACATGCCTCTTCTAAGTTTATTCTTCTTTAACTACATAAGATTATCATGTTGCAGTGGGTTTTTCAAGAAGGTGTTTTTTTACTTTTCTTCCATTACGCTCATATATGCCGGGCGGATGATTTTATCGGTGCAGATTAATTCCTCGATGCGGTGTGCACTCCACCCCACGATTCGTGCGATTGCAAAGATTGCCGTATAAAGCTCTTTGGGCATTCCCAGCATGTCATATACAAATCCGCTGTAGAAATCTACGTTCGGGCTTACGCCTTTAAAAATATGACGCTTTTCTGCAATAATCTTCGGCGCAAGCTCCTCTATGTTCTCATAAAGCACCAAATCCTGCTCCCGATTTTTTTCTGCCGCGAGCTGTTTTACATACTGTTTAAAGACGCGCTCTCTCGGGTCGGAAAGAGAATATACGGCATGTCCCATTCCATAGATTAACCCTTTACCGTCAAACGCTTTCTTGTCCACAATCTTGGAAAGATATGCTGCGATTTCTTCCTTATCTGTATAATCGTTTACATGGGCACGGATGTCTTCCATCATTTCCATCACTTTGATATTGGCGCCACCATGTTTCGGTCCCTTCAGGGACGACATCGCAGCGGCAATCGTGGAATATGTATCGGAACCTGAGGATGTAACGACCCGTGTTGTAAAAGTAGAATTGTTACCGCCGCCATGCTCCATGTGAAGTATCAGCGCCGTGTCTAATACCTTTGCCTCCGTCATCGTGTAGGACTTATCCGGCCGCATCATCCGCAGGATGTTTTCCGCCGTAGAAAGCGCAGGGTCCGGATGATGGATATACATACTCTCATTCTTTTCATAGTGATTATAAGCATTGTAGGCATACACCGCCAGCATCGGAAATTCACTGATTAGCTGTATGCACTGTCTTAAGGAATTGCTGACAGAGATATCCTTCGGATTTTCATCATACGCCGCCAGTGCAAGAATACTTCTGGTCATGGAATTCATAATATCTTCTGAGGGTGCTTTCATAATAACGTCCCTTGTAAAATTGGTAGGCAGAGTTCTGCAATTCCCAATATACAATTTAAATTCTTCTTCCTCCTGCTTATTTGGCATTTCTCCCATTAACAAAAGATATGCGATTTTTTCAAAACCGAATTCGTCCGGTTTTAAGTTCCCGATTAAGTCCTCAACACGGTATCCCCTGTACCATAATTCTCCCTCGCAGGGAGTTTTCTTTCCGTCAACAATTTGAGAAGATTTAATTTTAGATATGTTGGTAAGTCCCGTCAAGACGCCGTTGCCATTCTCATCACGCAGCCCGCTGTTGACGCCGTATTCCTCATATAGTCTCGGTGCAATATTGTCATTTTCCCGGCAAATTTTTTCTTTTTCTATTACATAATCAACCATTGAGTTCACCATGCTTTTCCACCTCCATTTCCTCTATCTCACTGCTCATGATGGTTTCTAATTCTTTCATCAACTGGAGCAATTCTATCAGCTTCTCTTTTCCGAATTTATCAATTACTTTTCCATAATATTGTTTTAAAACGGCTTCCTGCTCCTCTAACATTTTTCGTCCGCTCTCTGTGATGACGACATAGGTTCCGTCACTGCCGTTGCCGTCATGTGCCCACACGACCAATCCTCTGTCCCGCAGTTTTCCTATCATATCCGAAGTCTGCCGCATCGTCAGTTCCATTTTTTCGGACAGTTCTTTTAAGTATGTTTTTCCCTCATAAATGGAGGACATTTCATTTTCTATCGCAATATTATGTAATGCAATGTATTCCGGAATGCTCATTTCTTTAAAAAAGTCTCGAATCTTTCCCTTGTCCATCATGTATCTTCGGTAAGTCAATTCATTGGAAAGCATCGTAATGTCCGGTGTTTTTGTTTCTTTTTTATTTTCCATACTGTCTCCTCCATCTTTTTTATTTTTAAACTGTTTATTTTTAAACCATTATAGTGTAAAAAAATATAAATTCAAGTGAATTTATATTTTTTTTAGAACTGCTATTACTGATTTAATTTTTTATTTATGTTCTCTCCAATCATCATGGATACCCGCTTAAAACATGCTAAGTCTTCCTCTGACACCCCTGCAAACATTTCTGTGTGAATCCTATTCCACGCGCCGGATATCTCCGCTGCGAGCATCTTCCCCTCATACGTCAAGGTATAGTGTACATACCGCCGGTCCTTCTTGTCCTGCTCTGCGGTAATGTACCCTCTCTCACACAGATGGAACACCGTCTGGGAAATATGCCCTTTATTGGCACTTAAGTATTCCTGAATATAAGCGGCGGTATCACACTCTCCGCATATGGAGAGAAAGTAGACTACCTCTATTTCAATGCGCTTCAAGTCGTACTTTTTCCGAAGTGCGGCAAGCTCCAGCTCTGTAAATTGTTTAAATTGTCCGCCCCGTAAGATGACTTCTACCGGTCTTTCCATAATCGTCTTTTCCTTTATAGTTTATTTTTAAACCATTATAGACGCTTAAACGCTTTTGTCAATAGTTTGTTTTTCTGAGTATATCCAGCGTATGTGCACCGGCACCAATCAAATCCATTCTCTCACAGGTCGCCATCTGGTATTCCACAAAATGCTCAAATTCCTCCTCCGACATCCGGTTCAAAATCGAACGCATATAGCTGGAAGGTCCATCCGGCGAAATAATCTTGATACGCTCAAGCCCGGAATCATTAAGAAGTGCATCAATGTCCTCGATTCTCATGTAATCATAAAGATTTTCCTTCTGTGAAATCGTGTGGAAATCCTCTGTCAGGCGCTTCTCCTGCATACATTCTTTGATGTGCCCTTCTTTAAACGCATAAGTCAATACACCATATTCATTCATACAGTACGCCACCAGTATCACCCCGCCCGGCTTCGTCACACGCCTTGCCTCCACCAGTGCCTGCTTTTTGTCTGCCTCTCCAAAAAGGTGATACATCGGACCGAACAAAAGCGTCACGTCGAAACTATCATTCGGCAGTTTCTTTAAATTCAAAGCGTTCCCTTGCATCGCCTTTACCGAACTTCCCTTAGACTTTAAAATTCCAAGGTTATACTTTACCAGTTCTACTGCGGTAACATCATATCCCTCATTCGCCAATGCAACGGAATACCTGCCGGTTCCCGCACCAATCTCAAGTATCTTTACGCTTTCTCTCGGCACTCCTGCCGGAATATATGCATGGATATACTTCATGGACACACGATACTCTACCTGACCGCGTCTGGAATTCAATCTTTTTTCTTCGGGAAATTTATTATAATATCTTTCTAATTCGTTCACGCTAAAAGTTCCTTCTGTTTTTTCTTGCTAAAACCGCCAAGCACCAGTTCATAAGACTTATCCAAGAGATCCTTTAGCAACTCATCCGGCACCTCTCCATCCGCCTTGATTGAATTCCAGTGAAGCTTATTCATATAATATCCGGGAATGATATCTTCGTATTGATTCCGTAAAAAATCACCCTCCGCCGGGTCCAGTTTCAGCGTAATATAATAGGGTGCATCGTTCTCGTCTAAACAGATAGCAGCAAACATCTTTCCGCCGATCTGATAGCGTATCCAGTTCCAATCTGCCTGAAGGTCTTTGGTGACACCCTTTTTGTTTAATAAAAATTCATCAATCCATGGATATTTCATTGTTCTTCCTCCATTGTTTCTGATTTCTTTGGTTTATAATAGTTCCGCCTTACGTCATGCTTTTGATTATAGCATTAAAACAAGCTTCTTTTCCATCCCCTAAAAACCCCCATGGTCAATTTTGCAATTATCTATTCCTTCCAGTAGTTTATCAAAATCGTTCTGATATTCTCTATCCTGAATTGCCCTATATTTTTCAAATTCACTTTCAGCAAATGCCTTTGCAAGCTCCGCTGTCACTTTTCCCTTTCCCTGTAGTATGGTTTCTTCGTTCAATTCCAAGAACACATCCAGTTTCTTCGCCCAATCCTCCATTGTCATAGGAATTCTTTTTCTCGCCTGTCTTTCCGCATAATCCAAATACATGGAAACAAATTGATTTAAGTCCTGCATTTCCAGCTTGGATAAATAATTCTTTGCAATACTGACATCTGATTTTACAATTTTTCCATCAGGAGCATTTTTCCAAGTAGTCAACCCCATATGCTCTTTCATATGATCAGCCCGTTCCATAATAACTTCTGCTGCTGTATGTCCATGTATTGCAAAATGAAGTTTATTCTGCACTGTTGCAAAAAACTCTTTTGTTGTTACTGCCTGAAGCAGTTGCCGAGGATTTCTCGGTAACTGCTTCAGGGCTTAATTCCCCTGATTTAAAAATGTTCTTTAGATGTAATGAAATATTGTCTGTACTACAATCAAATAATTGTGCCATGCTTTTTTGTGTAAGCCACACATTCTCATCATGAACTCTTACTTCAATTCCATCCTCCGAATTCTGTTTTGTAAACACAAGAAAATCCACCGTACTATTACGAATCTGAAATGTCTTCTCTCCATTTTTCTCTGCCATAAAACATCCCTCTTGTAAGATTATCTAAAATATCTTAATGCTTCTATATACTATTTTCTTTAAGTCTCTTAAAATTATTGTCGCTCAAATTAATATTTATATTATAACCGAATCTTTAAAAATTGTGTAGCAATATATTACTACATTAGTATTTACTTTAATAAATTGGGTTGCAAAAAGTATTGTGTTAACGCAAAAATGAACAGCCGCTTGGGCTGCTCACTTACTATTTATAAACTCATATTCTGTGTCCGTAGACAACTTTTCCACAAACTGACACCCAATTTACTTGAATAGCTCCCTCAGTCGGCTTCCTTCGATTCCGTCAGTATCAGATTATTAACCAATTTTCAATCTATAATATTTCCCGGTTGTGTGAATCTCTCCGCCGTTGCAATCATACGGAACATCCTTTTCATATACAAATCCAAGCTTTTTCATTACATTCCCCGATGCCGGATTCTCTATTGCATGAACTGCAATACATTCTCTAACCCCTATGACACTTTTGGCATATTGCATTACAGCTTTCATAGCCTCGGTGATATATCCATGTCCCCAATACCGTTTTCCCAGATTGTACGAAATATCCCAGTTCTCTTCCTCGTCATTATAAAAAATCATACAGGTGCCTATCAATTCAGCAGTGCTCTTATCCTCAATCATCCATCTGTACCAATTATCTGCTTCAATATTTCCAAGCTCAAATAATACAAATTCTTTTGCTTCTTCTATATCACTGCTTGCCTTCCAACACATATACCTTGAAACGTCTTCATCTTGCATCCAGCACAAAAATATTGCCTCAACATCATTTTCACAAATCGGTCTTAAAATCAGTCTGTCCGTTTCAATAATAGGTGTTTTCAAGTGACGCCCCTCCTAATTCTAATAAAATGCCCTTCCCGTATCGCTGCAAAAGTTCAAAGGTAGCAACACAAGATAAGAGCTTACTTGAGCAACACACCCCAGTCGGCTTCCTTAAATCCCGTCAATATCACATCATCCGCAACAACCAACGGTCTTTTCACCAACATCCCGTTGGTAGAAAGTAATTGCAGCATTTCTTCCTCGCTCATACCCGGAAGTTTATCCTTCAAATTCATTTCCTTGTATAACAATCCACTGGTATTGAAAAACTTCTTTAACGGCAAGCCACTCTTCTGATACCAGTTTTTTAATTCCTCATACGAAGGATTCTCATCCACAATGTGTCTGTCTGCATATTCTACACCGTGGTCATCCAACCATTTTTTCGCTTTTTTACATGTAGAACATTTTGGATATTCTATAAATATCATATCGCTTCTCCTTTTTCTGTTTGTTTCCAGATTTTTGGCCACACGGTGCCATTGCTATAAAATACAAAGAACAAACGAAATTCCCGTTTCACAAAGTCACCGCCCACAATGATTATTTCCTGTATTACACCATTCAGTTTCATCCGATATCCCGTTTCTCTGTATCCGTTTCGCATATAAAACGCTTTACGACTTTTTCTGACCGCAATATCGGGTGTATTCTCATCACAGGGTTCAATGGAAATAATAATCTTCTTATTGGGATACATCTTCTGAATCTCATGCAGTATAGCACTTCCATAGCCTTTTGAACGAAGACTTTTATCAACCGCTAAGAACATGACAAATACTATTTTACTATTTTGAGCCAAATATGTAAATCCGCATAAGGTATCCGCGTCATAGAAACCCAAAAACTTGGTATTCCACAACTTAGACATTGCAACCATCATTGGAAACGGCATTCGCTCTTTTTTCGGAAACGCCTCAAAATAGATGCGTTTTACTCCCTCACTGTTCAACTTTACTTTCTCAGCCCTAATCTGCATCGCCCCTCCTTACATCGCACACATTTTTTCATATAGTCCGGGAATCAGTGATGTTGCAAATATTTGCATAACTGTTGCCATATCAATCACCGCATGTCCCACCATAATCGGTAACGGGTTCCTCTTTTTGTAATAATACCAGCATAGAATGATTGCTAACGGCAAAAATGATAAAAAGCGATATAAAACATACTTCATATCAAACAGGGTAGGAATAAAACTGTGCTGCAACGCAAAAAATAACGCCGGAACAATAACGGCCGTATATTTATTTGATTAACCCCACAACCCAAATACAATCCGTCTTCGGCAAATGCTGTTGATATCGGCAATACGATGATATTGATTATTGCTAACCACAGCGGTATGGGTGCAATTATCATCGGCGCCGCATACGGAATGACTCCGTAACAAACATACCCTGCAAGGTACATTCCCGCCATTCCGACAAGCAAAATGATCACGACCATACCTACTATTTGTTTCCATGTTGTTTCGCCCTTTTGATAATGAATTAATTGCCAATAATCCATACCTTGTTTTTTGGCAAGAGAAACCAAAATCCATATTGTCCCAATATTAACAATGCCTGCGATTATCGACCACCAATTACTGATTTCTTGCATTTGCTTATCAAAAACGACTGCTGCAATCATAAAAACCAATAAAAAAATAATGCAGCGTAATGGCAGCATATAATACAAGTTACAATTCCTATCATGATAGCTTTCCATATGCACATTCCCTCTGTGGGAAACAATCCATACACAAAGCTTCCGACAACCAGGAAGCGGATATAATCAAACAGCAATTATGCCATAACAAACAGTGGCGCTGCTGCGACTACCATTATTTTATCTTTCCTCTCTCCTCTCTCCTATGCGTCCCTCCTAATTCCACGGTCGCTTCTTCCCGTGCCATCCCCGTTCTTCCCAATATCCGAAATCCGGTTCCATCGGTGCAAAATGCTTATGTGCAAAGCGCATCAGGTAGAACCACTTTTTTGCACGACCGTTGCATCCACGCTTTCCTGCATTCTTCCGAATCCGTTTTGCCAATTTGTCTGTTTTGCCGTGGATTGTCTTCCGAATTCTGTCGGGAATTTCATCCGGCTTAACCGCCTGTACGCCCACACCGAGCTTGTACACCTTATGAATCCCCCACATTTCAAGGCTATCCGCCATATCTTTTACCGTACTCTTCATACCCCCGCCGGCGGCGGTGCTGATGGCAACCGCTTGTTTTTCGCTCATTTCCGGCATAGGTCTATGGATAACCCACCATGTTCCGAAGTGATCCAAAAAACTCATCATCTGTCCCGTGGCGTGATACACATAAACCGGACTTTCCAATATGAGCAGATCCGCATCCAGGACTGCCTCTTTTAAAGGCTCCAGACTCTTGAAATGCGGACATTTGGACAAATCCGTCTGAAAGCAGGTAAAACACCCTTTACAAGGCTGTTCAAAATCCCGTGGTAAAAAAAACTCCAAAATTTCCCCGCCTACCTTATTCGCAAGTTCCCTTGCGACCATGCAAGTACTTCCTTCATGACTTTGTCCATGAATTATCACAATCTTCATCCTGTCTTCTCCTAGTTTTCCACTGCCCTATGTGCGAGTTCCTTAATTCTTTCCACCATGTTTTCAATCTCCTCCACTCCTGCGCTGTTCTCCTGCGTAGCAGCCGTCACATGTCCGATTGCACGATAATTATTCTGGGTATTCAAATTCACCTGCTCCATGCCTTTTGCCACTTCGCTGCTCTGTTCCCTGATATTCTCAACGGTTTTGTCCATTTCCATAATCTGGTCCGACATCCGGCTGTTTGAAGAGGTAATTACCGCGGTGGAATTGCCAACCTCACGAATTTTCTCCATACCTGCTTCTGTCAGCTTCACACTCTGTTCCATAACGCTTACTGCATTTTCTGTATGGCGTACCGTTTCCGTTACAATTTTTCCGATATCGTCAACCGCTTCCCTTGTCTGTTCTGCAAGTTTCTGAATCTGATCAGCCACTACCGCAAATCCTTTTCCCTGTTCACCTGCTCTTGCCGCTTCTATGGAGGCATTCAGTGCAAGAATATTGGTTTGATTGGAAATTCCCGTAATCACTTTGATAATTCCTAGAATTTCTTTTGATTCTTCCCCTAACTGCCATATGATATCCTTGCATTCGCTGGTACTTGCATGAATCTGTTCCATGCCCTCCGTTGCATCATCCATCTTTTCCTGGTTTTCCTTCGTTCTTTCGTTAATTTGTCTTGCAAGATCAGCAACCTGTCCATTCATGGTTCCAAGTGTAATCAACTGTGCATTGATGTCCTGTGTTCTTCCGTTCATGCCGGTTATTTCATCCGTGTTTTCACTGAAGTTCTGCAATACCCCGCTTGTTTCTTCCGCAATCTGCCCGTTTGCTTTCATGGAAGCTTCTGTGATCACCGACAGTTCTTTTACCATATGAAACAGTTCATCCGATGTCTGTCTGGATTTTTCCTGCATCTGCTCCATATGATTCATCATTTTTTCCTGTTCCTCGGCATTCAGCAAATTTGAAAGCATTCCGGCCGTTCTCTCACAGAGCATGGTAAAAATAGCGGCAATGGCAATTAATACCATGGCTCTTGGCACAATCCCATAAACAATCAGCTTATACGGATTGGTAAAGTTCTTGTCCGGCAGCGTATTCAGAGCGAAATCCAGCCATTGTCCCACAGAAACACCTACCACGGACAAAACCGTAGTCAGAATGTTAAGTCTTTTTGAAAAATAGAGGCTTGCAATCGCAATAGCGTATATGTACAAAAGCACGACGTGATAACCCAATGTGGACGCCGCAATCGTAACAAATGCAACCGCGCAGAGAATCAGAACGTATTTTACATATCCGCTCTGTTGCTTTCCCACACATACAACCAACGTGGGAATCCACAACAGTACAGAACCTGCCACATACGCCAAAGTCATAATTCCCATATCAATCACAAAAATTCCAACTACATTGAGCAGATATACCAGTGTAAAAATCAGGAACGTAATTCTCATCACCTTTGCCACTGCTCTGTTCGCATCTTTCTCATTTTGAACCAATACACTATTTTTTTCTTCCATACCTTTTTCTCCATCATGTATAAATTATTTTTTTGAACTCTTTGTCGCGATCATAGGTTCCTTCCACCAGCCCATCTATTTCCTTGTATGCCTTGCAAAGGCTGAGGCTAAATTCTGTCAAAATGGAACGGATTTCTTTTTCAGTATAACTGCATCCGCCTGTTACCAAAAGCGTCGCCATGCTATGTGCCACCAGCCACATATCTCTGAAGTACCGGTCTGCGGAGACTGCATCCATCTTATAAATACTCTGCAAGGATTCCCGGATGAGCTCCTGGGTATTTTTCAATTCATCCATGGCGTAATGGCTTTGACTTCCCCTGTCACTTAGAAACAGAAGATAATACAGTTCCGGCTTCTCCTTTGCGAATGCAATATACTGCATTCCCACTCCCAGAAACGGGATTTTCTCCTGAAGTCCTCGGCGAAGATACTCGTGATAAATTTCCTCTGCCAAAACACGAACATCCTGCTTTAATTCATCCATAGAAGGGTAATGAACAAATATAGGGGCAACCGTTGTTCCAAGGCTTTGGGCAAGTTCTCGTGCAGTAAGGCTTTGTATTCCCCGTTCCTCTACAATTTTCAAACCGTACCGGGCAATTTCTTCTTTTGAGTATTTTGCTTTTCTAGGCATAGATACACCTCATTGTTTTTGTCTTAGTAAATCATATGTTATCTAACATCTGTTATATTATAAAATAGAAAGATTGTCAAGTAGGGCCGTTTCTTGCACCTACTTGTACATATCTTTCTTTGTTAATCCGTTTGATTTTCCATTTGGACCCCAGCCGGCATTGGCAGCTGCCATATATGCAATTCTTGGGAACATATATGGATTCTTATAAGCGACATCCATTGTTTTGCCGGTTTCGATTGCCTCTGCAAGCATAACGATTCCTTCTCCTACATTTTTCACGGGTCCCTGATTAAGAGGCATCTTGGTAAGAAGCGGCCCAATCATCTCACCGGCCCCGATTGCAAGGCCTCCGCAAAATTCATACCCTGTTTTCTTTGCCCAGTTTTCCATGATATTCATAAGGTTACGAATTTGTTTACTCTCATAGAATCCCATACCTGCAACCACATAGATTTTCTTTGTATTCCCTTTGTCTTTGGCATAAAGTTTTTCAAGGATTCGAACTGCTTGTGAAGGGACACCGTCTACATATAACGGCATACCAAAAACAATGGTCTTGGCTGCCACACATTTTTTCATCAATTCCTCATCGTTGTTTGCATAGTGAATTAGGTGGACGAAGTCTACCTCAGACTTCATCTGCTGTGCAATTTTTTCCAGGTACACCTTGGACTGAGCCCGATTTTCTCTGTAACTGCAATTGATAAAAAGCGGTTTTTGATGTTCCACCGGATTATGTTCCACCGGATTTTGGGAACAATCATTTAGATATGTATCTTCAAGTTCTTTAAAGTAATGAAAATCAACGCTACATTTTTCTGCATTTATGTTAAGTCCTACCGCCTCTACATACGTTTTTGCAAGAGCCTCATCCTCTTTTGAAATATCCTCCCCATAAAAATGCACGGTGAAGCATATTTTATTCTTGTATCTTGATTTATGATGCATCTCCCCTTTCCGGAATTCAAAAAACGGAAGAATATATCCGATACTTCGATCCATCACATTTTTTATAAAACCGCTGAATCCTCCAAACGTATATCTACTAATGATCACAACCTCTTTTGCCTCAGCATAATACGCTCCCATCCTATCATATCCATCCTTGATGACACATTGTCCCGGAGTCTTCACCCAACAGCCAAAACATCCCACACAAGGTTTGATTGCTCCGTCATCGGATATCACATTCCAGCCTTCATACTGCCCTTTGATTTTGTTCCATTCTGCTTCCTTTAAATCATGTATTACTAAGTTCATTTTATTTCTATCCTCCTTGTCAGTTCGGCTATTGTCTCTCTTTTATAAGCTTTTTAATTTCATCGATGCAATATTGACACCACTCTTTATTCGCTTTGGCATTTCTTAATCCATAATCCACTGTCATTCTCCAATAAATCCCTTTTTCTTTCGCGTCCAACAAGTTCTCATAGTTTGTAATTATCTCCGGCACCCGGCTTAGTTCCTCAATGGATTGCTCACAGCATATTTTATAACTTTCAAAAAACGGCAGGGTTTCTTCCGGAGATAACTCACCCATGAAAAACGTTTTGCACAAAAGAGCACTATTTACAGGTTTAAGCGACATGTCCCTTAACCATTTCTTCAATTCCTCTTTTCCTGCTTCGGTAATATGATAGACCTTTTTATCCGGTTTTCCGGTTTGCTCTACTGTTTCTCCAACAACCCATTTATTTTTCTCTAAAGTTTGTAACTCCCGGTATATCTGACTCGTATGCGCGCTCCAAAAATAATTTAGAGAATCACGAAACATCTCCATAACTTCATACCCGGTTGCTTCATGATAATTGATTAATCCTAAAATTCCGTGTTTTAACATAGTATCTGTTCTCCCTTACAGGACTTTTTTGTCCGGTCTATTGCGGCATTTATATTCCACTTGTTGAATATAAATATATTCCATTTGTGGAATAGTGTCAATACATAATCTTGTGTGTTTTTTATTCAGTGTCAAAAAATGAGCTTTATGCGCTGCCTTTTGGCAGAGCATAAAGCTCATTCTATTAGAGTAAAAAAACAATTTTTCATTTGGAAAGTAAAACGGTTGTTTCAACGTGTGTCGAGTGCCCAAACTGATCTACCGCCCGCACCTTCTTAAGTTCATACCCTCCGTCGCAGAGAATCCGCAAATCTCTTGCCAACGTTGCAGAATCACAGCTTACATACACGATACGCTCCGGCTGCATCTTAAGCATCGTCTCCAGGCACTTCTCATCGCACCCCTTGCGTGGTGGATCCACGACAATCACGTCCGGATGAAGCATATCTGCTCCGGCTGCATCCGTTTCATGCCGTTTTTTGCTCTCGCGCTCATAGAACTCCGGCAGTACTTCCTCCGCCTTGCCCACAAAAAATTCTGCATTCGTGATGCCGTTTAGCTTTGCGTTGTTCTTCGCGTCCTCG
>JALEKJ010000046.1 GCA_022771695.1 Roseburia sp.
AAAGATATGCCAAAATATGCCAGAATAAGTGAAAAATGAAGAAAGGTAAAAAGGCTTGAAAAGCCCGAAAATACTGGAAATATGAGAAAAATCAAGATTTTATTTGTTTGCCACGGCAACATCTGCCGCAGCACCATGGCCGAGAGCGTCATGACCCACCTAGTCAAACAACAACATATCGCCCACCTCTTTGAAATCAATTCCGCCGCCACCAGCCGCGAGGAAATCGGTAACCCGCCCCACTACGGAACGGTGAGAAAGTTAGAACAGGTCGGTATCCCGGTCATCCCTCACCGCGCCGTGCAGATGACGAGAAACGATTATTTGGAATACGATTACCTGATTGGCATGGACTCTGCCAACATCCGCAACATAACAAGGATTGCAGGCGGCGATGCACAGGGGAAAATCTATAAGTTGTTATCTTTCGCGGGAGAGGAGAGAGACGTGGCAGACCCGTGGTATACCGGTGATTTTGATGCGACATACCGTGATGTGCTTACAGGCTGTGAAGGCTTTCTCGAATATCTGCGGGAAAACGGTAATCTAAATGTAGAGTAGAAAAGCAAAAACCCCGGTCGCCTCGCAATACAAAAACGAGGAAAACGGGGTAGTTTCACGTCGGCAAAGATTAGTCCTTAATCTTCACATCCAGTCCGAGTTCGCTTGGCAGGAAACGCGGACATACATTTTCAGAAGTACAGATAACGGATGCCGCCAGACGCGCGCCAATCTCACAGGATTCGCCGAGAGTTTTTCCGTAGGTCAGTCCCATGGCAACTCCGGCACAGAAAGAGTCGCCGGCGCCGGTCGTGTCCTTGACATTGACCTTTTTCGCTGGGCAATATCCCTTGTCACCTTTCATATCTGCATAGACAGCGCCCTGGTCGCCCATGGTGACAATCATGCTCGGTATCTGTGCACGCTGCACTTTCTCAGAAATGATTTCTTCCATCTCATCCGGTGTCTTATCGGAATAATCCTCAGAGAACAGAATGCCGGATTCCTGCTGGTTACAGACGAAGCAGTCGATGGACTGCAAAAAGTCGCGGCGCTCTACGGCGATGCTCATATTGGCAACAACGGCAAAGACAGGCTTGTTGTATTTTTTGGCATATTTAAAAACGCGTTTTACGACTTCTTTATCCATATCGATTTCAAGAATGATGCTGTCTGCATTTTTAAAAATCTCGTCTCCATGCTCGTCTAAAATCTCGGAAAGCGGACTTAAGTCCGGTCTTTTCGAGATAGAAGCGCATACGTCACCATTCTTGTCAAAGACAGCCAACCAGGTGCCCATGCCATCCGGGGTTACGCGGATATAGTCGGTATTGACCTTGTGATTCTTTAACTTTTTGATAACGTCTGCACCAATACCGGAGTCATCCACTAAGCTGACATAGGTAGGACGCAGCTCTACGTTGGCAATGTCCTCCACAACGTTTCTGCTGACACCGCCGTGTACCTGCTCCACGCGCCCTGCGTTCCTTCCGGTTGGAATAAATGTGTCCAAAGGATACCCCTTAATATCTACAAAAACTGCACCGATTACTACAATGCCCATTTCTCTTCCTCCAAAACTATCATATTTGCGGTGCCGCTCAGAAAAAATTCATGTTCCTCGTTGTACGGGCATTCGCCCTATCAATCCGTCAAAGAACGAAGTTGTCTTTGCAAAGCCATTCTGTTTTTTGTCCGACTTGGCACTGCTCATTGCTTGTGCTCATTATACCATGTCCGCTTCGCGTCCATGGCATTCGCCGTGGGCGACCGATGCCATTCGGCAGTATAATGTCTGTCGACATTATACCATGTCCGCTTCGCGTCCATGGCATTCGCCGTGGCGACCGATGCCATTCGGCGGTATAATGTCTGTCGACATTATACCACAAAATGTTACATAGAATGAAAAGATTAGAAAGGAATATTTGGCAATGTTTCTGAAAATTATAGGAGCAATATAAAAAAATCTAATTTTTTCAAAAAACATCTTGAAATGATAAAAAGCATGTGATATAACTGTTTAAAACATTAACTTGTAAAAGCGATGAAAGAGACTCTTATCTTCAGACGTCGACAGGAATATAGCGTCACCGACTGAGAGCGCTGTTTGAAAGAGGAGATAAAGGGAACACTCCGGAGCAGACTGGTTGAACCGAGGAGAGCAGGTAACATGAGACCGCTGGAATTGCAAGTAGGTCAGTACGTGGGTGCGCGTTAAGCACAGAAAGTGGGAAAATGTCGTTGCGTGACAATTAGCAGCTCGCAGAGAGGAAGTTTGTCCTTTGGACACTGCTCGCGCGCAAAGCATTTGCAAGCGAAAGCTTAATTGCATGTGAACATTTTTCAATGCGGGTGGTACCGCGGGATTTTAGTTGATATCTCGCCCCGGGAAAGTTTTACTTTCCCGGGGCTTTTTGTATTTCAATATCAACACATAAAAAAGGTTGATTGCAAATGCAGAGACAATAAAGCAATAGCGTAGATGGCTTCAAAAGCGTCGCGTAGCGAACATTTCCCGTCCCGCACCTTATCAAAAAGAAGGAGCGTACAATTATGACAGAGTTTATGACAGGAGTAGCAGGAAAAGACACCGTAGAAATCAGTGAGATTTTAGCCAAGGATTACGAGGGCAAGACGGTGCGGGTGAATGGAGCCGTCCATACAATCCGTGATATGGGAGATGTGGCGTTCGTAATCCTAAGAAAGCGCGAGGGACTTCTTCAATGTGTGTTTGAGGATGGCAAGACGAAGTTTGATTTAAAGGATTTAAAAGAGGCGGCAACCATCGAGGCAGAGGGCGTGGTACAGTCGGAGGAGCGTGCACCGAACGGATTTGAAGTTCGCTTGACGGAAATCAAAGTGTTATCTGAGCCGGCAGCACCGATGCCGTTTGCGATTTCAAAATGGAAATTGCCGACTTCCTTGGAAACAAATCTGGATAACCGGGCGATTGCACTTCGCAATGTGAGAGAGCGTGCGAAGTTCCGCATTCAGGAAGGTGTGGTCAGAGGCTTCCGCGATTTCCTCTATGAGGAAGGTTTTACGGAAATCCACACACCGAAGATTGGAGCAAAAAGTGCGGAGGGCGGTGCGAACCTGTTTCGTCTGGAATATTTCCACAGACCGGCAGTGTTGCAGCAGAGCCCACAGTTTTATAAACAGATGATGGTTGGCGTGTTTGACCGTGTGTTTGAGACGGCACCGGTATTCCGTGCGGAGAAGCACAACACGAAGCGGCATTTGAATGAATACACCAGTCTTGATTTTGAGATGGGTTACATTGACAGCTTCACCGACATCATGGCGATGGAGACCGGATTTTTACAGTACACGATGAAGCTTTTGGAAAAAGATTATGCCAAAGAGTTGAAAATCTTAGGAATTACACTTCCGAATGTGGATAAGATTCCGACGGTTCGTTTCGACGAAGCGAAACAGAAGGTGGCAGAAAAGTACAACCGCCAAATCCGCAACCCGTACGATTTGGAACCGGAGGAAGAAGCGCTGATTGGTCAGTACTTTAAGGAAGAATATGATGCGGACTTTGTGTTCGTTACACATTATCCGTCCAAAAAACGTCCGTTTTATGCGATGGAAGATCCGGCGGATACAACCTACACATTGAGCTTCGACCTTCTTTTTCATGGACTTGAGATAACAACCGGTGGTCAGCGTATTCACGATTATGATATGTTATTAGAAAAAATAGAAAAACGAGGCATGACAACAGAGGGAATGGAACAGTACCTTGCCGTATTCAAATACGGTATGCCGCCACACGGCGGACTCGGCATCGGACTTGAGCGCCTTACGATGAAAATCATCGGAGAGGACAACGTCAGAGAGACGACCCTGTTCCCGAGAGACTTAAGTAGGTTAGAGCCTTAGCGATAAGCGGATTGAGAAACGAGAGGATTGCGAGTATGCAGTTTGCTGCATAAATCGCAAGAAGCGAGTTTTGAGAGTGCAACGGAAAGCGAGAAAATCGTAGATTTTCGAGCGTTCAATCTGCTTATCGCTGAAAACAGCAGATAAAGAATCGAGGAAAAACATGGATTTCAAACAACAGCTAACCCAATACCAACCATATAACGAGCAGGAGGAGTGCGACAAAGCGGTGATGTTGTCACTGCTGGATGCAAAGCCGGATATTTACACGAGAGAGAATCAGGTCGCACACATGACGGCATCCGCGTGGCTTTTGAATAAGACGCACGATAAAGTGCTGATGATTTATCACAACATCTACCACTCCTGGTCATGGACGGGCGGACACGCCGACGGAGATAGGGATTTACTCGCTGTGGCAAAGCGCGAAGCGGAGGAAGAAACCGGGGTGACAGATATAAAAGCCGTGACCGAGGATATTTTCTCTATAGAAATCCTTACGGTAGACGGACATGAAAAAAGAGGTGCATATGTGCCGTCACATCTGCATTTGAACGTCACCTATCTGTTGGAGGCGGACGAGGAGGAAGTGCTTCGGGTAAAGCCGGATGAGAACAGTGGTGTGAAATGGTTTTCTTTGGAAGGGGCGCTTAAAGCGTGCACGGAACCTTGGATGATTGAGCGAATCTATAAGAAATTGAATGAGAAGATGCAAAAAGGAGAATGACAGTGAAGCATTTAGGAACAAAAAGAATTGAGACGGAGCGTTTGATTTTAAGACGCTTTACCGTAGAAGATGCTGAAAGCATGTACCGGAACTGGGCGAGCGACCCGGAGGTAACGCGGTTTTTGATGTGGCCGACACACCAGAGCGTGGAAGACAGCAGGAAGGTTTTGGGTGAATGGGTTGCTTCCTATGAAAATGAGGACAAATACGAATGGTGTATTGCAAAAAAAGAGAATGATGAGCCAATCGGCAGTATAGGGGCATTCAATTATAATGAAAAAGTAAGTTCTCTTGAGATTGGATACTGCATCAGTAAAGCATACTGGCATCAGGGGATTACCTCCGAGGCAATGGCAGCAGTGATGGCGTATTTGTTAGAAGAAGTTGGCGTCAGCCGTATCGAATCCAGACATGATCCGAGAAATCCACATTCCGGCGACGTTATGAAAAAATGTGGCTTAAAATATGAAGGAACAAGAATTCATGCAGACTGGAACAATTCCGGTATCTGCGATTGCGCACTTTACGGATATGTCAAAGGTGTAACCGACGCATCTGCACAGCAGACCACAGAACAAGAAACCACAGGTCAAATATCAAACACGGCAGGAGCAGCAGAACAGGAAGCCGCAGCACCTAAATCAACAGTAGGTGCACCGGCTACCGGCACACAGAAGACAGCAACGCATACGTCAAAGAACGTCATTTCCGATGAGACCATCGAATATGTGGGAATCCTTGCAAAGCTGGAGTTAAGCGACGAGGAAAAAGAACAGGCGAAAAAAGATATGGGTGAGATGCTCGATTACATTGACAAGCTAAATGAGCTCGATACCACCGGCGTGGAGCCGATGTCCCACGTATTCCCGGTTCAGAACGTATTCCGCGAGGATGTTGTGACGAACGGAGACGGCAGCAAAGAGACGCTTTCCAATGCACCGGAGCAGAAGGATGGCGGCTTTAAAGTACCAAAAACGATCGGCTAAGAAGGAGGACCACATGAGCATCATGAGTTTAACTGCCGTGGAACTCGGCAAGAAAATAAAAGCAGGAGAGGTGACGGTAACGGAGGCAGTGACCGCCGCTCTCGATGCGATAGAGAAAAAGGAAAAAGCAATCAACAGCTTTGTGACCGTTGATAGAGAGGGTGCCCTAGAGCGCGCAAAAGAAGTGCAGAAGCTGATGGATGATGGAACCTTGACGGGACCGCTTGCGGGTGTACCGGTGGCAATCAAGGATAACATGTGTACGAAAGACTTGCTGACAACCTGTTCTTCTAAGATTCTGGGTAACTTTATTCCGACCTATACCGCAGAGGCGGTTCTGAATCTGGAAAAAGCAGGCGCTGTCATCATCGGAAAGACTAACATGGATGAGTTTGCGATGGGAAGCACGACGGAGACTTCGGCGTACGGAGTGACGAAGAATCCGTGGAATACAAAGCATGTGCCGGGCGGTTCTTCCGGTGGCTCCTGTGCAGCAGTGGCAGCAGAAGAATGTACTTATGCACTGGGTTCCGATACCGGTGGTTCCATTCGTCAGCCGAGCTCTTTTTGCGGTGTGACAGGAATCAAGCCGACCTACGGAACAGTGTCCCGCTACGGTCTGATTGCCTATGGCTCTTCGCTAGATCAGATTGGACCGATTGCGAAGGACGTGACGGATTGTGCGACAATTCTTGAAACAATCGCTTCCTATGATAAAAAGGATTCCACTTCGATTCAGAGAGAAGACTATAAATTTACAGAGGCGCTTGTCGATGATGTAAAAGGTATGCGCATCGGAATCCCACGCGATTATCTGGGCGAGGGACTTGACCCGGAGGTAAAGGCAGCGATTCTTGCAGCGGCAGCAGAGCTTGAGAAAAAGGGCGCCATTGTGGAAGAATTTGATTTGAGCCTTGTGGAGTATGCGATTCCGGCATATTATGTCATCGCCTGTGCGGAGGCAAGTTCGAACCTGGCACGTTTTGACGGTGTCAAATACGGCTATCGTACGAAGGAATACGACGGACTTCACAATATGTACAAGAAATCCCGCTCCGAGGGCTTTGGACCGGAGGTAAAACGCCGCATTATGCTGGGCTCTTTCGTCTTAAGCAGCGGTTACTATGACGCTTACTACTTAAAAGCACTGCGCACGAAAGCTTTGATTAAGCAGGCATTTGACAAGGCATTTGAAAAATATGATGTCATTTTGGGACCGGCGGCACCGACGACGGCACCGCGCTTAGGCGAGTCGCTCTCCGACCCGATTAAGATGTACTTGGGTGACATCTACACCATATCCGTAAACTTGGCTGGGCTTCCGGGTATCACGCTTCCTTGCGGAAAAGACAAGGCAGGCTTACCGATTGGCTTACAGCTCATCGGAGACTGTTTTGAAGAAAAGAAAATTATTTGCGCGGCATATGCGTTTGAGCAGACCAGAAGCTACGAACATTGCCCGCTTACAGTAGACTAAGGAAAGGAGCAAAAAGATGAGTAAGACATATGAGACTGTCATTGGACTGGAAATCCATGTAGAGTTAGCGACCAAAACAAAAATTTTCTGCTCCTGTTCCACGGAGTTCGGAGGGGTGCCGAACAGCCATACCTGTCCGGTGTGTACCGGAATGCCGGGCTCACTTCCGGTGCTGAATAAACAGGTAGTGGAATACGCGATGGCGGTAGGGCTTGCGACAAACTGCAAGATTACCCAGTATTGCAAATTTGACAGAAAAAATTATTTTTATCCGGATAACCCACAGAACTATCAGATTTCACAGCTGTATCTGCCAATCTGCAGGGACGGAGGCATTGAGATAGAGACGACTGCCGGGAAAAAGACCATCGGGATTCACGAAATCCATATGGAGGAGGATGCCGGCAAGCTGGTTCATGACGAGTGGGAGGACGTGTCCATCGTCGACTACAATCGTTCCGGTGTACCGCTGATTGAGATTGTATCCGAGCCGGATATGCGCTCCGCGGAGGAGGTTATCGCCTATCTGGAAAAGTTGCGATTGATTATCCAGTATCTCGGCGCTTCGGATTGTAAATTAAATGAGGGCTCCATGCGTGCGGATGTCAACCTGTCTGTGCGTGAGGCGGGAGCGGAAGAATTCGGTACCCGTACCGAGATGAAGAACCTGAACTCATTTAAAGCGATTGCCCGGGCGATTGAGGGAGAGCGCGCCCGCCAGATTGAACTTTTGGAAGAGGGAAAGGCGGTCGTACAGGAGACCAGACGCTGGGATGACAACAAGGAATATTCCTATGCGATGCGTTCCAAGGAGGATGCGCAGGATTACCGTTATTTCCCGGAGCCGGACCTTGTACCGGTGGCTATCAGTGATGAGTGGATTGCCGAGGTGAAGGCTCGCCAGCCGGAGATGCGCGAAGAAAAAATGGCGCGCTATCAGAAAGAATTCGGGTTGCCTGCATATGACGCAGAGCTTATCACGGGTGACAAATCTTTTGCTGATTTGTTTGAGGCGACGACAGCAATCTGCGGGAAGCCGAAAAAAGTTTCCAACTGGATTATGGTGGAGACCATCCGCCTGTTAAAGGAAAATGAGATGGCGCCGGATGAGATTCGGTTCTCGCCAATCAATCTAGCAAAGCTTATCAATCTTGCGGATTCCGGTGCGATTACGAACACGGTGGCAAAGGAAGTCTTTGAACTGGTGTTTAAAGAAGACATTGATCCGGACAAATATGTAGAAGAAAAAGGCTTAAAGACCATCAATGATGAGGGAGAACTCCGTGCAGTGGTAGAGCGGGTAATTGCGGAGAATCCGCAGTCCGTCGAAGACTATCACAACGGAAAGGAAAAGGCAATCGGATTCCTGGTAGGACAGACGATGAAGGCGATGAAGGGAAAAGCGAATCCGGGACTCGTAAATCAGATATTGAAAGAATTACTGTAGCTGTTATAATCAAAGAGAAAACAGCAAGGGAAAGTGAGTGCCGGGAAGATGGAAGTTAAGCTGAGCAAAGAAGACGAAAATGAATTCAGGCAGATTCTTACGGAAGTCTGCAGGAATTCCAGATTACTTCAATCGAGCCATCATATACAGCACGGTACGACCAGTGTATTTCGCCACAGCGTAGCGGTTGCTTACGTCAGCTTCTGGATTGCCCGCCGCATGCAGTTTCAGGTGGAAGGGCAGACATTAATCCGCGGTGCATTGATGCATGACTATTTTCTCTATGACTGGCACAAGAAGGATGCTTCCCATAAATGGCATGGGATTTACCATGCAGAGAAAGCATTAAAAAATGCCATGGAAGATTTTGAGTTAAATAAGATAGAGAAGGATATGATACGGCGTCATATGTTTCCGCTAAACATCAGACCACCCAGATATCGTGAGTCGTGGATACTTTGTCTGGCAGATAAGATTTGCTCCGGCGGAGAGACTGTGGAGGGAATTTTGCAAAGACTTGGCGGGGAATCCGTTTAAACAAAGGTACTGTCGCACTAAGTGATATTTCAGATGGGCATAATTTATATTATCAAAACATGGATTGAACCACATTTTCGTGAAATTATGTTTTTATCGAAAATGTGATGTAGTATGTCTTCTTATAATATAAATTATGCACATCTGGAATAATTCTTAGCGCGACAGTATCCTCACTTTTACGGTAACTTAGCCTTCCGCCAGAGTTCCACGGGAACTTAGCCTTCGGCTAAGTTCCCGGTATATAGCTGATAATACTTTCCGCGTTCTGCAATCAACTGGTCATGGTTGCCGCGTTCAATGACGCGTCCTTGCTCTAATACGATGATGCAGTCGCTGTTTTTGACAGTGGAAAGTCTGTGGGCGATGACGAAGGTGGTTCGCCCTGCCATCAGCTTATCCATACCGTCCTGTACGATTTTTTCGGTCCGGGTATCAATGGAGCTGGTTGCTTCATCGAGAATGAGCACCGGAGGATCTGCGATGGCGGCTCGTGCGATTGCAAGTAGCTGGCGCTGTCCTTGACTTAAATTTGCACCGTCGCCGGTCAGCATCGTATTGTAACCGTCCGGAAGCTGCTGGATAAAGGTGTCCGCGTTGGCGAGCTTTGCGGCAGCCATGACTTCTTCGTCTGTGGCATCCAGTTTGCCGTAGCGGATATTCTCCATAACGGTAGCAGTGAACAGGTGCGTATCCTGCAATACGATGCCGAGGGAATGACGTAGATCATCTTTCTTAATCTTGTTGATGTTGATGCCGTCATAGCGAATCTTACCGTCCTGAATATCGTAAAAGCGATTGATGAGATTGGTGATGGTCGTCTTTCCGGCACCGGTACTTCCGACGAACGCGATTTTCTGTCCCGGAGTAGCGTAGAGGTCTACGTTGTGCAGGACTGTCTTTTTCGGTATATAACCGAAGTCTACGTCATCGAATACTACGTCACCCTTTAACTCCACATAATCAACACTGCCGTCTGCCTGATGCGTGTGCTTCCATGCCCAAAGTCCGGTGCGTTCGGCGGTCTCCACAATCTGTCCGTTTTCTTTTTTTGCACGGACAAGTGTGACGTAGCCGTCATCCGTCTCAGGTTCCTCGTCAAGCAGAGCGAAGATACGCTCGGAACCGGCAAGTGCCATGACGATGTTATTAATCTGCATAGAAAGCTGGTTGATTGGCATAGAAAAGCTTTTGTTAAAGGTAAGGAAGCTGGCAAGGCCACCCAAGGTAAAACCGCCAATACCGTTTAGGGCGAGTGCACCGCCTATAATAGCACAAAAGACATAGCTTAAGTTTCCGAGCTGGGCATTAATCGGTCCCAATATATTACTGAATTTATTGGCATTGTCGGCACTGTGGAAGAGTGCGTCATTTAGTTCGTTGAACGTTTCGATGCTTTCGTCCTCATGGGTGAATACCTTGACGACCTTCTGCCCATTGATCATTTCCTCGATATAACCGTTCACCGCAGCGAGGTCCTTCTGTTGTGCAACAAAATATTTTGCGCTCAACCCACCTGCTTTTTTCGCCGCAAACACAGTCGCGCCGACCATGACAAGTGTCAGAAGCGTCAACGGTATGTTGAGCATCAGCATGCTAAAAAAGACGCTGACAATCGTGATAATACTGTTCAAAAATTGCGGAATGCTTTGACTGATCATCATACGCAGGGTATCCGTATCATTTGTATAGGTTGACATGATATCACCGTGGGAGTGCGAGTCGAAATACCGGATAGGAAGCTCTTCCATGTGTGTGAACATGTCGTCCCTTAAGTTGCGTAAAGTTCCCTGTGTCACATTTACCATAATTCTCGTATTAGCGTAAGCTGCTATTGCGCCAATCAGGTA
The DNA here is from genome assembly GCA_022771695.1 of Roseburia sp. Taxonomy (GTDB): domain Bacteria; phylum Bacillota; class Clostridia; order Lachnospirales; family Lachnospiraceae; genus Roseburia. Next base: position 10,916 of record JALEKJ010000046.1, read on the forward strand.
AAACAGCGCCACACGCGCAATCGCATGGGCAAGATTGGAAAAATCAGGGTTTGCCTGCTGCATTAACGGAAGGATATATTCGTCAATCAAGGTCTGCATGAACAGGGTACCCTGTACACTGGCAAGAACCGTAATGAAAATGCATATCACAACGATTACACAATGCACGGCATAATTTTTCAGAATATAGCGAAGCAGGCGCATAAAAAGTTTTCCCGGATTTTTCAGTTTAGGACGGGGACCTCTCGGACCTCTTCCCGGACCCTGTATCGGTTTTGTATTTTGTTTTTCTCCCGGCATTAAGCGGCACCTCCTTCGTCGAAATCACCGCTGCCGCTGGTCTGGGACTCATAGACATCCCGGTAGATTTCGTTAGATTTTAATAATTCTTCGTGAGTTCCGAAAGCATCCAGTACGCCATTGTTTAATACGATGATGCGGTCGGCATTCTGAACGGAGGAAATTCGTTGGGCAATGATAAGCTTTGTCGTATTTGGGATTTCCTCTGCAAAAGCTTTGCGGATTTTGGCATCCGTGGCAGTATCTACAGCACTTGTGCTGTCATCTAAGATAAGAATCTTAGGCTTCTTTAAGAGAGCTCGGGCAATGCAAAGACGCTGCTTCTGCCCGCCGGATACGTTGGTTCCGCCCTGTTCGATATAGGTGTGATAGCCATCCGGGAAACGCTCGATAAACTCATCTGCACAGGCAAGTCTGCAGGCACGCCTGCATTCCTCATCGGTGGCATTTTTGTCACCCCAACGCAGGTTCTCATATATTGTGCCTGAGAAAAGGACGTTGTTCTGTAACACCACAGATACCTCATTTCGCAGCGTGTCAAGGTCATAGGAGCGGACATCCTTTCCGCCTACGCAGACCGCACCTTCTGACACATCATAGAGACGGCTGATCAGATTGACGAGAGAAGACTTTGAACTTCCGATTCCACCAATGATACCGATGGTTTCCCCGGATTTAATGGAGAGCGTGATATTGTCGAGAACCGGTTTGGCAGAGGTTTCATTGTAGCGAAAGGTTACATGGTCAAAGGAAATGCTTCCATCTGCCACTTCATAAATCGGCTCATTTGGATTTGTAATATCGCTGGTTTCATTTAACACCTCGCAGATACGCTCGGCACTGGTGACACTCATGGTTAACATGACAAACACCATGGAAAGCATCATCAGACTCATCATGATATTCATGCAATAAGTAAGAAGGCTCATCAATTCACCGGTTGTTAAGTCTCCCACGACAATCATTTTGGCACCTGTCCAACTGATGGCGATAATACAACTGTAAACAGTAAGCTGCATGACCGGATTATTGAAGGCAAGGATACTTTCTGCCTTTAAGAACATGCGGTAAATATTTTGACTCGCCGTGGTGAATTTCTTTTTCTCGTAATCCTCCCGCACATATGCTTTCACGACGCGGATGGCAGAGACATTTTCCTGCACGGAAGCATTTAGATCATCGTACTTAGGAAATGCCTTGGTAAAGTACCCATGGGCTTTTATGGTAATAATGGCAAGGATTGCACCAAGGACAATTATGGCAACCAGATAGATGCTTGCCAGCTTCGGGCTGATAAAAAATGCCATACACATCGCACAGATTAAGCTGATTGGAGCGCGCACGCACATGCGCAGTATCATCTGATAAGCATTCTGCAGGTTTGTCACATCCGTGGTAAGCCTTGTGACGAGACCGGCGGTGCTGAATTTATCAATGTTGGAAAAAGAAAAGGTCTGGATGTTTTCATACATCGCTTTTCTTAAGTTGCGTGCAAAGCCTGTCGAGGCGCGTGCGCCGTATTTTCCACCCATTACACCGGCAAAGAGCGAGAAACAGGCGGCGACGACCATAAAGATTCCTATCTTATAAATATGGTTAAGGTTGCCGGCTTCCACACCGTTATCAATGATGGATGCCATCATAAGCGGAATGATAGTTTCCATGATTACTTCAAGAATCATGAAAACCGGAGTGAGCAGAGAATCCTTTTTGAATTCCTTTACTTGTGCTCCAAGAGTTTTTAACATAGTATCACATCCTTTATGAAATATTTTGTTGAAAATTAATTGTTAGTGTGCTAACAATATAGTTATACGATAATAAAAATTGTATGTCAATCATTTTATTTTTGGAACAAGAAAGTATATAATAGAAATATAACAGTTCTGCAAAGGATGGATGAGATGAGACGCAAGGATACCGTTGGATATAAAATCAGACTGATTCACAATCAGATTCATAAACAAATGGAGGCTAAACGCAGCGAGAACGAGAGTGAACTCGCGCTTACCGGCATGCAGCGTTGGACGATAGGATTTTTAAAAGAGCACGAAGAACAGACAATCTATCAACGTGACCTTGAGACAGAATTTAAAGTGTCGCGTGCGACGGCTTCTAACATGCTCTCGGTGATGGAGCGAAAAGGATTGATCGAACGACGTCCGGTGGAGCATGATGCCAGACTAAAGCAGTTGGTCTTAACAGAGCGAGGTCGGGCGATTATGGAACGTGCCAACAGGGATGTCAGGCAGATGGAAGCGTCTTTGCTGGCGGGATTGTCGGAGGAGGAGATTCAGAATCTGAAAGAAACTTTAGATAAACTTTTGATGAATCTTGGGGTGGCTGCGAATGAAGGCACTAGATGTAGTAGTCCTGACTTGGAAAACCACAGGTAAAAAATGACAAAGAAATGGTAATAAATTTGGACATATTGGATAGAGACAGCGTATTTACTGGGTTTTGCGCGCTGTCTCTTTTTTTGATTGTTAAAAAATAAACCACAGAATATAGGAAAACACATTGACAAAGCCACAAGATGTTGTATAATCATTCTTGTAGCGAACAAACGCAGAATGCAGATGCAGACATAATGCGGGATGCAATGCATTTTGTGTGTACATAATTTCCAAAAAGGGGTTCTATTTTATGAAAATTATCAAAAGAAGCGGAAGCGAAGATATCTTTGATTTAAAAAAAATCGAGGCTGCTATTCGTAAAGCGAACGAGAGCGTAATTGATTACGAAAAATTAAGTGAGGAGAAGATTCAGACGATTCTTTCCAATGTGGAAAAGGCATGTGAGAATATGAAGCGTTCTCCAAGCGTGGAGGAGATTCAGGATATGGTGGAGAACCAGATCATGAGTCAGCGTGCGTTTAATGTTGCGCGTAATTATATTACATATCGTTATAAAAGGGAGCTTGTTCGTAAGTCAAACTCTACTGATGAGCAGATTTTAAGCTTATTAGAGTGCAACAACGAAGAGGTAAAGCAGGAGAACTCCAATAAGAACCCGACTGTAAACAGCGTTCAGCGTGACTATATGGCAGGTGAGGTCAGCAAGGATATCACCAGAAGATTCCTTTTACCACCTGATATTGTAGAGGCGCATGAGAAGGGAATCATTCATTTCCATGATGCGGACTATTTTGCACAGCATATGCACAACTGCTGTCTGGTAAATTTGGAGGATATGCTCCAGAACGGAACGGTTATCAGTGAGACGATGATTGACCCGCCAAAGAGCTTTTCTACTGCATGTAACATTGCAACACAGGCAATCGCGCAGATCGCAAGTTCCCAGTATGGCGGACAGAGTATCTCGCTTTCTCATTTGGCACCGTTTGTACAGGTCAGCCGTGAGAAGTTCCGTAAACAGGTGCGTAATGAGTTGGAGGCTGCCGGAGTCGAGCCTACGGAGGAGAAGGTCAATAAGATTGCAGAACTCCGTGTAAAAGAAGAAATCAACCGTGGTGTACAGATGATTCAGTATCAGGTCATTACACTGATGACAACGAACGGACAGGCACCATTCATCACAGTATTTATGTATCTGAACGAAGTGCCGGAAGGACAGCTTCGTGATGACCTTGCGGCTGTGATTGAGGAGATGCTGCATCAGCGTATTCTGGGTGTTAAGAACGAGCAGGGCGTTTACATTACACCTGCGTTCCCGAAGCTGATTTATGTATTGGAAGAGGATAATATCCGTGAGGGCACCAAGTATTGGTATCTGACCAAGCTTGCCGCTGAGTGTACGGCAAAGAGAATGGTTCCGGATTATATTTCCGAGAAGATTATGAAGAAACTCAAACAGGATAACTGCTATACCTGTATGGGATGCCGTTCCTTCCTTACGGTAGATAGAACAAAAGAAAATTACGCAAACGCGAATAACTACGTGCCGGGCAAGAAATACTATGGAAGATTCAACCAGGGTGTTGTAACCTTGAATCTGGTGGATGTTGCATGTTCTTCCGGTGCAAATGAAGATAAGTTCTGGGAGCTTATGGATGAGCGCTTGGAACTCTGCTATCGGGCATTGATGGCAAGACATAATCGTTTGAAGGGTACACCGTCCGATGTGGCACCAATCCTTTGGCAGAACGGTGCGCTGGCGCGCCTGAAAAAGGGAGAAAAGATTGATAAGCTGCTTTATGACGGTTATTCCACGATTTCGCTTGGATATGCAGGGCTTTGTGAGTGTACCAGATACATGAAGGGAGTTTCTCATACGGATCCGGAAGGAACAGAGTTTGCACTCAGAGTGATGCGTCGTTTGAACGATGCCTGCGCAGAGTGGAAAGAAAAGCATAACATTGACTTTAGTTTATACGGAACTCCATTGGAGTCCACTACATATAAGTTCGCAAAGTGTCTCCAGAAACGTTTTGGAATCATTCCGGGTGTAACAGATAAGAATTACATCACAAACAGCTATCATGTACATGTCACAGAGCAGATGAATGCATTTGATAAGCTGAAATTCGAGTCACAGTTCCAGGAATTGTCGCCGGGTGGGGCAATCAGTTATGTTGAGGTCCCGAACATGCAGAACAATCTGGATGCGGTTCTCTCCGTGATGCAGTACATCTATGAAAATATTATGTATGCAGAACTGAACACAAAGAGCGACTACTGTATGGAATGTGGTTATTCCGGAGAGATTCAGATTGTGGACGAAGACGGAAAGCTGGTTTGGGAGTGTCCGAACTGTGGCAATCGCGACCAGACAAAGATGAGCGTTGCAAGAAGAACCTGTGGTTATATCGGAACTCAGTATTGGAATCAGGGAAGAACCCAAGAAATCAAAGAGCGCGTGCTGCACTTATAATTTTTTCAAGAAAAGAGAGAAGAGGGGAACTGGTGCTGGGCATCGGTTCCCCTCTTTGAGGTGGCAGAGGCGGTAAAAAAGAAAGGAATGCGGCATGAATTATTCAGCGATTAAATATTGTGATATTGCAAATGGCATCGGTGTCCGCACCGTATTATTCGTATCGGGATGCAGAAATCATTGCAAGGATTGCTTCCAGCCGGAGACCTGGGCGTTTGAGAACGGTGACCCATTTACAAAAGAGGTGGAGGATGAAATTATTGCATCACTAGAACCAGATTACATCAAAGGACTGACATTGCTTGGCGGCGACCCGTTTGAACCGGAAAATCAAGAGGCGCTTCTTCCTTTTGTAAAAAGGGTGAGAGAAAAGAGTCCGAAGAAGGATATCTGGGCATATACCGGCTATGTGCTGGATAAGGATTTGGTGCCCGGCGGGAAGTGCCATACAAAGGATACGCGAGAATTCTTGGAGTTGATTGACATTCTGGTAGACGGACCTTTTATCACAGAGCAAAAAGATATTTCCCTGCAGTTTAAAGGGTCAAGGAATCAGCGTGTCATCGACTGTGCGCACTACTGCAAAACAGGTGAAATTATCGAGGTTATGTAAACGGCTTTTGCATTTTTGCTATTTTTGTGTTAAGATATAGAAAGTGTAAAGAGTATTTGTTTTACAAGGGAGAACTGAGTATGAAGGTAACATGGAAAACAATAGCTTCGTTGCTATGTTATATACTGGGTGTTTTTGGCTGGTGCTATGTCGGCGGTTGGATGATTCTCACCAGACCGTTAAAGGGACTGGTGCTGGCGCATGCAGCGGGGTGTCTGTCGATTGGGAAGCTGTTGGTCGCGATACTGCAGGGATTTGTTTATCTATCAATGGCAGGAGCTGTATGGTGTGTCGGCTATATGCTGAGTAATTATTTTAGAGACATTGAATAAAATGGAGGGTGCAGCAGGGGTGCTGCACCCTTTTTGGGAGAAAAATATGATTTTAAGAGTGCCGTCTTATTACAAAGAATTTCGATGTATCGCAGACCGATGCAAGGATAGCTGCTGCATTGGCTGGGAAATAGACATCGACGAGGATACGTTTTCATATTATAAAAATGTTGGAGGTGCATTCGGAGAGCGGCTGCGTGACAATATGGTAACCGAGGAATGCAACAGTTTTACACTTGCAGAGAACGGCTGGTGTCCGTTCTTAAACGAGAAAAAGCTTTGTGACATCTGCATTGAACTGGGCGAGGAAGCACTTTGTGAGGTTTGCACGGAGTTTCCGCGCTTTACCATGGAGTATGAAAACGTGCGGGAAAAGGTGCTTAGCCTTTCCTGCGAGGAGGTTGGCAGACTGGTATTTTCTTCTGACAAAAAGATTGCGTGGGAGGAATTTGAGGTAGCTGACGAATACGATGGTGAGTGGAAGGATGACGTTTCTGATGAACAACTCTCGGAAAATGATGATAGCTATGACGACGAGGAAGGAATGCCGGTTTCGTCATCAAGTCTCGAGAAAGTGAGAACTCACGCGATAGAAATCCTGCAGAATCGAACCAAACCGATATTTGAACGCGCGGCAGAGTACCTTCTATACTGTGAGAGGATGCAGCAGGAATTGTATGGCTGCCATCCGAGTGCAACATCAGGTGAAATGCCGGAAGAAAAACGACAGGAAAAAGCGGACGATAGCAGCACAGTGACATCGGCACCGGGATATCACGATTTCCTTGCGCGTATGGAAGTCTATGAGCAACTTGAGGTTTTAGATGAGACATGGACGCATGTCAAAGGGGCGCTGCGGATGAAATTCTCGGAGAAAAATTATCGCGACGCACAGAAAGCGTTTCTAAAGGACCTTGGTACAAGAGAATATGAGTATGAGCATTTACTCGTGTATTTTACGAACCGCTATTTTATGCGGTCATATTATGATGCGAATATTTTAAACAAAGCCAAGTTTGCGGTGGTAAGTGTGCTCGTCATACGCGATATGGATGTGCTGCGTTATCTGCAGAACGGCGGTAACTTTACAGCGGATGACCGCATTGACACGGTACGGATTTATTCCAAAGAGGTGGAGCATTCCGAGGAAAACATGGAGCTGTTGGCAGACGATTTGCAGTTCGAAGAAGTGTTTGAGACTGCACGTCTGATTGAACAACTGTAGTCACAGAAGAAAGAACGAAATGTGGCAGACAGTGTGAGAACATAGAAAGTGGAGGATAAGAAAATGAAAGTATTACTGTTAAACGGAAGCCCAAAGACAAACGGCTGCACCTATACCGCTTTGTGCGAGGTAGCAGGAGCACTTGAGAAAAACGGTGTTGAGACAGAAATTGTACAGGTGGGGGCAGCACCGGTAGCAGGCTGCATCGGCTGTGGCGCATGCCTTGAGAACGGTAGGTGCTTTGTGGAAGACGGTGTCAATGAATTCGTAGAAAAGGCAAAAGAGGCAGACGGTTTCGTATTCGGTTCGCCGGTGCATTACGCTGCGGCGTCGGGTGCGATAACTTCATTTCTCGACCGTGCTTTCTATGGAAAGGGTGCGGTGTTTGCGGGAAAACCGGGGGCTGCGATTGTGAGTTGCAGACGCGGTGGAGCCTCTGCGGCATTTGACCAGTTGAATAAATATTTTACCATCAGCAATATGCCGATTGTGTCTTCACAATATTGGAATCAAGTGCACGGTAATACGCCGGAAGAAGTGAAGCAGGATAAGGAGGGAATGCAGACGATGCGCACGCTGGGTAACAATATGGCGTGGCTTCTTTCCTGTATTGAAGCAGGAAAGGCGGCAGGTATCACATTTCCGGAGCGTGAACCTGCGGTAAAGACGAACTTTATTCGATAGTTTCTTCCTGTTCTTCCGGCTGGATAAACAGGAGTGTAAAGACGAAAAGGAGAATGAGGCAGGAGAGCCAGATAGCTTTTTCTCCCCAGATTCCGGTTGTCAGGCTGCCGAGGATGGCGCCTGCCATGAATACGGTGATGATGGCAAAGTAGTTGCCTGCCCGCTTTAAACTGGCAGTATCCTTTTCGATTAAGTGCTGAAACAACTGAAAGGTTCCGCTGCGCAGATTGCCGGTACACATGGTAGTCGCATAGACGGAGCCTTTTACTTTGCGGAAAGCCTCGACCTGCATAGAGCAGGAAAACGCAATCAGTGTCGTGGCAATAAAATTGCCCTCTCCGGACGGAATCAAGCCCACGGCCGCGAGAAGTGCGGCTTCCAAAAGAATAATATACTGCCGCCAGTGTAATTTATGATGATTTGCATAGATGCGTGTGATTTCCGTCAGAACAACACCTATGATAAAGGAAACAACGGGAATAAAATAAGAAAGTACCCTCGCCCAATCACCTTTGACCAGGTACATGGCAAGTAACACGAGATTTCCGGTCTGGCAGTTGGCAAATACACCATCCCTGCTTAGAAACGAGTAGGATTCCAAAAAACCGCCGACGGAGGCGAGAAGCAGACCGACAACAAGAGATTCTGACATTTGAATATTTTTTGTTTTCATAGCATACCTCATACGGTTATCTTACAGATATCTTAACAGAAATTAATAAAGTCTTAAAACAAAATTCGCGATATCTGCGGTAATATAAATAAGAGCCCGTGCTTGGACTCTTACAATCTGCCTGTAATAAAACGCATGAAGGACACCGGCGTGGTGCCTTCTTCCTGTGCGGCAATCACATATTTTCTGTAATAAGAGACAACTTCATCAAAGTCCATGCTTGGATCAATCGTAAATGACATGGTGAAACCCTCCTTAGTATGCAAAAGTGAGTATATCGCTCTTACATGGAAAAGTCAACAAAAATGTACTTGCGAAATTGTAAAAAATAGATAAAGAACGGAAGAAGAGAATGAGATACGAAGATGAAATAAGAATTGAAGAGGAAGAACGCCGCCGATATGAGGAAAGGCGCCGTAGGAGAAGAGCACGCATACGAAGACAGCGACGCATACGTGTTGCAATTATGCTGAGTGTGCCGGTTGTGATGCTTTTGGTGATACTTTTGGTATCTCATTTCATAAAAGTAAAAAGTGAAGCAGAGACTGTTATGGCGTATGATGTGAAGTATGTGGCAGAAGCGCCGGACTATCAGGTGGAGCTTCTTGATATCAATGAATATTCAAGACCGGGTACAGCACTTTCTGCAATAAATGGCATTGTCATTCATTATACAGCAAATCCGGGAACAACTGCAGAGCAGAATCGCAGTTATTTCCAAAACTTAAAGGACACCGGGGAGACGTATGCCAGTAGCCACTTTGTGATTGGAATTGACGGCGAAATCGTACAGTGTGTGCCATGTAATGAAATTGCATATGCTTCCAACGAACGCAACGAGGATACGATTTCGATTGAATGCTGCATCCCGGATGAGACAGGAAAGTTTTCCGAGGCGACCTACCAGTCGCTTGTGGAATTGGTAACCTGGCTGATGGGGCGCTATGACCTGGGAACGGATGAGGTCATCCGGCATTATGATGTAACCGGAAAGGAATGTCCGAAGTATTATGTGGAAAATGAGACAGAGTGGTTCCAATTTAAGGAAGATTTGCTGTCGTACATCGAGGTCAATGGTATTGCCAAAAGCAAGGAAATACAGTAGAATACCTAATATCAAGGAATAATTAGGGAAGCTGTATGTTAGAAAAATCTTATGATGAATTAAAACGAAATATTAATATAAGAGAGAACTTGAGTCTGCTTCGCGGACAGATCAAAGACGCAGAGGTGCGCACCCAGCTTCTGAATATTGTGGGTGACGGGAACTTTTTAGTGGCACTTTTAGAGCATGAAGAGCCGAAAGTGCGGAAAAATGCGGCGCTTTTGCTTGGTGATTTGGGATTGGATGCGGCGGTAAGTTCTCTTTTCTGTGCGTATGAACGTGAGACAACTCTTTTTGTGAAGAGTTCTTATCTTACAGCGCTCGGAAAGCTGGATGCATCAGAGTATCTGGAAGCGTTCAAAGCACATAGAGATGAACTTGCGTCAAAGGATGTGCCGGAGAACGAGAGAAAACACATCAGTGAAGAATTGCGTGAGTTAGAGAAAATCATTACCGGAATTGAAGGAATCAGACATCATACATTTGTGGGCTTTTCGGAGGCGCACGATGTTTTGCTTGCGACCAATAAAGAACAGCGTAGCGTGACGATGGCAGAGGTGGGGGAACTGTCTGCCGAAGTACGAAGAAGTGTTAGCCTGCATCCGCTTGGAGTGCTGGTGCACACGAAGAATATAAAAGCATTTACAAAGCTGCGTACCTATCGTGAAATGTTATTTCCGATTCGTGCGAAGCTATGTGCAAATCCCAAGGAGGCTGCGGAATCTGTCTGGAATTCCGATATGCCAAAGATTTTGTCAGAGAGCCATAAGGAGGACGCTCCGTTCTATTTTCGTCTGGAAGTAAAAAGCCGGATGGAGCTCGATAAAAAGAGCACATTTGCAAAGCGTTTTGGGGCGGAACTTGAGCAGTTGTCCGGACGTAAGCTTGTCAATTCCACACAGAATTATGAGCTGGAGATTCGCCTGATAGAGACAAAAGAGGGCGGTTTTGCTGCGTTCTATAAGTTGTTTACGATACCGATGAAACGTTTTGCGTATCGTAAGAACGCGATAGCGGCATCCATTCATCCGGCTACGGCTGCGATGCTTGTTGAATTGGCTAAGCCGTATCTGAAAGAAAATGCGCAGGTGTTGGACCCGTTCTGTGGTGTGGGTACGATGCTCATTGAGCGCGATATTCGCGTTCCGGCGCGCGATAAGTACGGTATCGATATCTTTGGGGATGCAATCCGTATGGCGAGAGAGAATGCGGGCGCGGCGGGAGAGCAGATTCATTTTATCAATCGCGATTACTTTGATTTTACGCATGACTATCTGTTTGATGAGATTATTACCAATATGCCGATGCGTGGTCGAAAAATGAAAGAAGAGATGGATTCTTTCTATGGGGAATTTTTTGAAAAGTCTGCGGAAATACTGAAAACAGATGGCATCGTTGTGATGTATTCCAATGAAGAAGGCTTTGTGAAAAAGCAGTTGCGCCTGCGCGAGGATTATCGTTTGCTACAGGAGTACTGCATAAGAGAAAAGGATCATTTTTATCTGTTCGTGATACAGTATAAGGGATAAGGGGTAATAAAGATGGCATTTTCAATCAGAAAGAGAGACGACAGACGGCGGAGTACGGACCAGGGACTGTTAGATGCATCGTTGATGCAGAGCTTGCAGGACCGATTTTGTGATGCAAACAACGTATATTTGGTGTGTTTAAGCAAAAAACGTGGTGTTGTCACAAAGGCGTATGGTTCCAAGGAGGAGCTTGGATACATTCACGGCATCGTCAATATGGATATGCATGTATCCCTAATGAATAAATTGCTGGATAATGGGATTGAGAGCGTGCTTGAAGAAGACTGCGGCACAGACCTGGTGAAGATGTGCGGTGTTTCTATTAAGGTCGGCGGAGAGACTGCGGCGACGTGGATTGTGATTGGTGTCATGGAAAACAATGATGCGGATGTGCCGGAGTGTGTGATGCGCACAACGCCGGAGCGTTATTATAAGTCGTTAGAGTTCTTGGAAACTTTGTCAAAGCAGATGTTTGCTGTCAAGATGGAAGAGTTGCTTGCACAGGAGGCGTTCTTAAAGAGCAGAGAATCCGAGGCACAGATGGAGGCGGAGCTGCATCGCAATGAGGTAATGACTGCTATTGTAAAGATGCTAGAGTCTGAAAACGGATTTGATAAAATTGTGGATGACATTTTAAAGGATGTCTGTGAATATCTCGATGTTTCTACCGGATTCTTGTTGCGCGAGGACAAGTCAGGAGCACATGCGGAGATGATTTGTGAGTATGTGTCGGCGGATACTGGTTCTGTGATAGAGAGCTGGACTATGCGGGAAAAGACAGTCATACCGTTTTTTAATGGCAAGCCGTATATGATTTCCGCAAATTCGATGATGCCGGATGAGTTTCACCGTTACTTTGAGCAGGAGGGAATCCGTGCGGGTATCTTTTTGCCGATAGAGGTAAACGGACATGCCACGATGTATCTGTGTTTTTGTGAGAAAAGCAAGGACCGTATCTGGGATGTCAGCGATATTAAGTTTGTCAATGATGTGAAGCGTATTATTCAGAGTATCCTTGTGAAGCGTATCGCGAAGAATTCTCTGGCAAGCTCCTATGCTTCTTTGGAGGCGATTTTGGAGAATGTGGGTTGCGGTATTTGCGTAAAAGATCCGGTAAGCAATCAGACACTCTATACCAATCAGCGTTTTCGGGAGTCATTTGGAGGAAGCGTGGAGAATGGATTTTTGGAGCAATACCTTGCGAAGAATCAAGAGGAGGAAGGCAGCGATTATTTCCGGGAAGTATACTCGGAGGGAGAGAATCGCTGGTACGATATGCATCGTACGCGCATCAACTGGGTGGACGGAAGGACTGTGCTTTTGTGTACAATCTATGATGTGACAGATAAGAAACTCTATCAGCAGAAGATTGAGAAACAGGCAAATAATGATTTCCTTACCGGTCTTTACAATCGTATGCGATGTGAACATGATTTGGAATATTATATTCGTCAGACGAAGGAATTTGGCGGCGAGGGTGCGCTTTTATATATTGACTTGGATGATTTTAAGCACATCAATGACGGACTTGGTCACCAGTACGGGGATGTTTTGCTTAAGAATATTTCCGATAGCCTGAAAAATATTCCGGGTGTGGAGAATAACTGCTATCGTATGGGCGGCGATGAGTTTATCATTATCTTGGCGCATCACAATATCATGATGCTGCAGCAGATTTTGGAGGAAATCAAAACCTTATTTACGAGACCATGGATGCTCAAAGGAGCAGATTATTACTGTACGATGAGTATGGGCGTTGTGCGATTCCCGAAAGACGGTGATACGGTAGAGGAGCTGATTAAGAAAGCCGATATTGCAATGTATGAGGCGAAATGTTCCGGCAAAAATCGTGTCGAGTTCTACGATGATAACGTCGAATCCACGTCCTTTAAGCGCCTGGACTTGGAAAAGAATATGCGTAATGCAACCAAGAATGCCTGTGAGGAGTTCGAGGTCTGCTATCAGCCGATTATTGATATTACGAAACCGGGGAACCCATGCGTTGGTGCAGAGGCGTTGCTTCGCTGGAATTCTGATGAACTGGGCATGATTGCGCCGACAGAGTTTATTCCGTTGGCGGAGTATTTGGGTCTTATCAATCCGATTGGGGAGTTCGTGTTAAAGGAGGCTTGCCGGAGCTGTAAGTATTGGAATGACATGGGGCGGCCGGATTATAAAGTCAATGTCAACCTTTCCGTGGTACAGCTTTTGCAGAATGATGTTGTTGATACCATTCAAAGCGTTATTAGAGAGACCGGAATTCTTCCGGAAAATCTCACACTTGAAGTGACGGAGAGCTTGGCAATTAATGATATGACACGCATGAAACAGATTCTTGCTGATATCAGAAATCTCGGCGTGAAAGTTGCGCTTGATGATTTCGGAACGGGGTACTCATCTTTGAATCATATCAGGGAGATGCCGCTTGATGTCATTAAAATTGATCGTTGCTTTGTGATTGACATTGGAAAAGACGAATTTCAGACAGCGTTTGTGAAGATGGTGGCAGAGCTTGCCAGTGCCATCAATGTGAAGGTCTGCGTAGAGGGTGTTGAGACGGAAGAGCAGTATGCGGCCGTAAAGGATACGAAGATTCAACTGATTCAGGGATTCTATTTTGGGAGGCCAATGCATCGAGACGATTTTGAAAAGGAGTATTTATAATTTTTTTAAAAATCCCATTGACAATTTGAGGTGGTTTTGATATTATAATCAAGTCGTCACGAAAGTGTGACTGCTATGCGGAAGTGTCGGAACTGGCAGACGAGCAAGACTAAGGATCTTGTGATAGCAATATCGTGTGGGTTCAAGTCCCATCTTCCGCATTCGGTTTTACCGTTCGCTGATGATATTTTTTTTGCAGGAGTGGCGGAATTGGCAGACGCGCAGGCTTCAGGTGCCTGTGGTAGCAATATCGTGTGGGTTCAAGTCCCATCTCCTGCATGCAAAAAAGCTCCATACCATAAGGTATGGAGCTTTTTTAGAAGCAGAGCGTTCCTTGAATCCACGGGTTCATCTCCGCTCCGCTTCAGTCCGCGCAAAGCGCTCGTCCACTGGACGGGCTGCGCCCCATCTCCTGCAATTTTTTGATGAGGGAAGTCTTAGTTTTTCAAGGCTTCCTGTTTTTTTGCAATAAAAATGTTTGTGTATGTTGAAAACAATGAGTAGTTTATTTATGAGTTTGCTTTTTTCGTCCGTATTGACTGCTCATTAATTGTGATTCTGTCAGTGGTTTTAGCACGATAGATGGGCTTATATATGCGGCTCACGGAGAAGGAAAAAGACTGTGTGAGAAAAATTTTGAAAAAATAAAGGAAATAAGAAGAACGCCCCGAATAATATATATGTAGTCACTGTGTGACTGTACATGAAAAGAGGAGAAAATACATGTCGATACGTGAAGAAATAGAGCAGATGGAGCGGGAAAATTTAAGCCCGTATGCGACGCTCAGCGCGAATTCCAAGGGGCGCGATATCCCTGAGGAGCCTTGTGATATCCGGCCTGTTTTTCAGAGAGACCGTGACCGCATCTTACATAGTAAGGCGTTCCGTAGATTAAAAAATAAGACACAGGTGTTTTTGACTCCGAAAGGAGATCATTATCGTACCAGATTGTCGCATACACTTGAGGTTTCTCAGAATGCAAGGACGATTGCGAAGGCACTTCGGCTGAATGAGGATCTTGTGGAGGCGATTGCGCTCGGACATGATTTGGGACATACACCGTTTGGACATGCGGGTGAGTTTGTGTTAAACGAGCTTTGCGAGGAGGGTTTCCGCCATAATGAGCAGAGCGTCCGTACGGTCGAAAAGCTGGAGAAGAACGGGCAGGGACTTAATCTGACGTGGGAAGTGCGGGATGGTATTTTGAATCATCAGTCCAGCTTGACACCGAGTACCTTAGAGGGCAAGATTGTGCGTTTTTCCGATAAAATTGCGTACATTAATCACGATATTGATGATGCGATTCGAGCGCAAGTGCTGACAGAGGATGACATTCCTCTTGAGCTTAAGAAGACGCTTGGATTTACGACAAAGCAAAGACTTAATACGTTGATTCACAATATTATCATGAACAGCAGGGAGCGGGATGACATCGCGATGTCTCCGGAGATTGAGGAGGCGATGATTGAACTGCGCAAGTTCATGTTTGAGAATGTATATAAGAATCCGGTTGCGAAGGGTGAGGAGGTAAAGGCAAAGGCGATGATTGAGCAACTGTTTCATTATTATATGGAACATATTGAATTATTGCCGGGCAAGTATCTGCGCATGTTAGACGAAGGAGAGAAGCAGCAGCGTGTGGTCTGCGACTATATTGCCGGCATGACGGACCAGTATGCAATCACGAAATTCTCAGAGTATTTTTTACCACAAGCATGGCAGGTTGATGGCTATTAAGCCACAGGCGTGACACGCAGTGAAAACTGCGGCAGATGGTTACCGGAGCGTAAGGGAAGGAGTATGGGATGCCATATTTTTCAGACGAGATAATAGAAGAAGTACGCTCACGAAATGATATTGTCGATGTGATATCGCAGTATGTGCGTCTTACCAGAAAGGGCAGCACATATTTCGGATTATGTCCATTTCATAATGAGAAAACCGGTTCCTTTTCGGTATCTCCCAATAAACAAATGTATTACTGCTTCGGCTGTGGGGCCGGCGGCAATGTTTTTACTTTTCTGATGCAGTATGAGAATTATACATTCGGAGAAGCGATGGAGGTACTGGCGGAGCGCGCCGGTGTGGAACTGCCCAAACAGGAGTTCTCGGCGGCGCAGCGCAGGGAAGCGGATAAGCGTGCAAGATTATTAGAGATTAATAAGGAAGCAGCAAAGTATTTTTTTATGCTACTCCGCGGAGACAGAGGAAAGCATGCATTGGCATATTTTAAGAAACGTGAGCTTTCTGATGAGACAATCAAAAAGTTTGGGCTAGGATATTCAGACCAGTATAGTGACGATTTGTACCGTTATCTGCGGTCAAAGGGGTATGAGGACGAAATTTTAAAGGAGTCCGGGCTTGTCACGATTGATGAGAAACGAGGCGGATACGATAAATTCTGGAATCGTGCGATGTTCCCAATCATGGATGTCCATAATAAGGTCATTGGGTTTGGCGGACGAGTGATGGGAGACGGTGAACCGAAGTATTTAAACTCGCCGGAGACAAAGATTTTTGACAAGAGCAGGAATCTGTACGGACTTAATTTCGCTCGCGCAACAAAGAAGCCACAGTTACTTTTGTGCGAAGGCTATATGGATGTCATCGCCCTGCACCAGGCAGGGTTCGATAACGCAGTGGCATCGCTTGGAACGGCGCTTACCAGTGGACATGCAAATTTGCTTAAGCGATACACCAAGGATGTTTATCTGACCTATGACAGTGATGGCGCAGGTATCAAGGCAGCGCTTCGAGCGATACCGATTTTAAAAGAGGTCGGTATTACAACGAAGGTCATCAATATGAGCCCGTACAAGGATCCGGATGAATTTATCAAGGCATTGGGAGCGGAGGAATATCAGAAGCGCATTGATGCGGCGGAGAACAGCTTTTTGTTTGAAATTCGTATCTTAGAGAAGCAGTATGATATGCATGACCCTGAGAGCAAGACGGCATTTTATAATGAAGTTGCAAAAAAACTCTGTGGTTTCTCCGAAAAGTTGGAGCGTGACAATTACATTGATGCCGTGGCGGCAAAATATATGATTGCAGTGGAAGATTTGCGAAAGCTTGTGAATCAGTATGGACTAAAAATGGGACTTGCAGGCGGAGATTCCGGTAAGCGCAGATATGAAAGCGATATGGCAGAGAACCAAGCAGGAGATTCTCCGAAGGCAAAGGGCAAGAAAAAGGAAGACGGCATGAAGCAGTCACAAAAGCTTTTGCTGACCTGGCTGATAGAGAATACGGCGTTATTTGCTAAGATTAGCAAATATATTACGCCGGAGGATTTTACGGAGGAGATTTACCACAAGGTCGCTAAGATGCTTTTTGCGCAATATGAGGAGAGCGGTACGGTCAATCCGGCAAGGATTGTCAGCATGTTTGAGAATGAAGAAGAGCAACGCGAGATTGCAGGGCTTTTTAATGCCAGAATCCACAAGGTTGAGACAAAAGATGACATGGAAAAGGCACTAAAAGAGACCATTGTCCGAATCAAGCAAAACAGTATTGACCATCGTTCTAAGGCATTGGCACCTACTGACATGGAGGGGCTCATGAAAATCGTGCAGGATAAGAAAGCACTGGAGCAATTAGAAAAAACACATATTTCTATAGATTTGTAAAAAAAGAGAGAAAATGTGAAAAATCTGGGATGAAAACCGGAGAATAAGGACAAAATAGTAACGAACTATGAGAGGATGAAGCAAAATGGCAAAAAAGAAAGAAAACATCGAGAACAATTTCGACGGAGATTTGGAAGCAGTAAACAAGGCAGATACACCGGCAACAGACGCTGAGACGAATGCGAATGAGCAGGAGAAGTTTCAGGAAAAGTTAAAGGAACTTCTTGCAATGGCAAAGAAAAAGAAAAATATGCTGGAGTATCAGGAAATCAGTGATTTTTTTGCGGATATGAATTTGGATGCAGAGAAGTTCGAGCGCATCTTAGAGTTCTTAGAGGCAAACAGCATTGACGTGCTGCGTATCACAGATGATGACGTCGATGATGAAATGCTTTTAGAGGTGGAAGAGGAAGAAGAGATTGAGGTTGAGAAGATTGACCTTTCTGTTCCGGATGGTGTTTCCATCGAGGACCCGGTTCGCATGTATTTGAAGGAAATCGGAAAGGTGCCGCTGCTATCTGCAGAGGAAGAAATTGAGCTTGCAAAGCGTATGGAGCTTGGCGACCAGGAGGCAAAGAAGCGTCTTGCAGAAGCAAACCTGCGTCTGGTGGTAAGTATTGCAAAGAGATATGTGGGACGTGGTATGCTTTTTCTGGATTTGATTCAGGAAGGTAACTTAGGTCTGATTAAAGCGGTAGAGAAGTTTGATTACCGCAAAGGCTATAAGTTCTCTACTTATGCAACATGGTGGATTCGTCAGGCGATTACAAGAGCGATTGCGGATCAGGCGAGAACGATTCGTATTCCGGTGCATATGGTTGAGACAATCAATAAATTAATTCGCGTCAGCAGACAGTTGCTGCAGGAGTTGGGACGTGAGCCGAGTCCGGAAGAAATTGCTGCAGAGATGAATATGCCGGTAGAACGTGTGCGTGAAATCCTAAAGATTTCCCAGGAGCCGGTTTCTTTAGAGACCCCAATCGGTGAGGAGGAGGACAGTCATCTCGGTGATTTTATTCAGGATGACAATGTGCCGGTACCTGCAGATGCTGCAGCATTTACTCTGTTGAAAGAACAGTTGGAGGAAGTGCTTGGGACATTGACCGAGCGTGAACAGAAGG
Source organism: Roseburia sp. (assembly GCA_022771695.1). Lineage (GTDB taxonomy): Bacteria > Bacillota > Clostridia > Lachnospirales > Lachnospiraceae > Roseburia. Next base: position 29,624 of record JALEKJ010000046.1, read on the forward strand.
TACTGACTCTTCGTTTTGGTTTGGAGGATGGACGTGCAAGAACACTTGAGGAAGTGGGAAAAGAATTCAATGTAACACGTGAGCGTATCCGACAGATTGAGGCAAAAGCATTGCGTAAGCTGCGTCATCCAAGCAGAAGCCGCAAGTTAAAGGATTATTTGGAGTAATATATGGTTAAGATATCAGAGCGCTTATGCCGGGCAGCGTCTCTCATCAGTGACGGAAATAGGTTGGCGGATGTGGGAACCGATCATGGGTATGTGCCGATTTACCTGTTACAGCAACAGAGAATTCCGCGCGCGATTGCGATGGATATTAATCGTGGACCGCTTGAGCGGGCAAAGGAACACATCCGGCTGTACCGGTTGGAGGAATACATAGAAACACGGCTCTCGGACGGTGTAAAAGCCTTGAAAGCAGACGAGGCAGATTCGATTTTAATTGCGGGGATGGGCGGCGGACTTGTAATGCACATATTGGAGGCAGGGCAGGACGTATGCAGACAGGCGAAAGAGCTTGTTTTACAGCCGCAGTCAGAGCTGGAGCGTGTTCGCAGATTTCTCTGGAGCGAGCACTACTGCGTGGATGCCGAGGAGATGGTAAAGGAAGACGGAAAGTATTATCCGATGATGCGTGTGTACTATGATCCGGAAATGGAACAGGGAGAAGAGCCTTCAGAGTGTGACTTTTGTTATGGAAGACTTTTGTTGAAGCAAAGACACCCGGTGTTAAAGGAATATCTGCAGTGGGAATGCCGGATACAGGAGAATATTTTGGCAGGACTGCAAAGGGTGCCGTGTACGCAGGAAATTCAGGCAAGGATTTGTGAAGTCGAGCATGTGTTGGAAGTGAATGCAAGAGCGCTTGCATATTATGAATAGGGGGATTTTTATGGGCGATAATAAGATGGTAACGTTGTCGATAGCGGGAGAGGAAAAACAGTATGCATACGGTACGAGTTTTCTTGCTATTGCACAGGAATATCAGGAAAGGTACAACGACGATATTGTGTTGGTTGTGTATAATAACCGCCTTCGTGAGCTTGGAAAAGTAGCAGAAAAGGACGGCACGCTGGAGTTTGTCACGACTGCCGATAAGACCGGAAAAAAGACTTATCGCCGAAGTGTCACATTGCTGATGCAGAAGGCCGTACACAATCTCTGGGGAGCTGAGCAGATTGCTGTGCGCGTGAAATACTCTATCGGACAGGGATACTATTGTGAACTCTGGAGGAAGAGTGAGGAGGGAGAAGCGCGCATTTCGGTGAACGAGGCAAAAGTATCCGATTTGAAGCGTGAAATGTACCATCTGGTCATGGCGGATATCGAAATCGAAAAGCGTAGCATGAACACGGATGATGCGATTGCACTGTTTCATGGGTTGGGCATGACAGATAAGGAAAAGCTGTTCCGCTATCGCCGCAGCTCCAGAGTGAATATTTATGTACTTGACCACTACAAGGATTATTTCTACGGCTTTATGGTTCCGTCTACAGGCTATTTGAGATATTACGATGTTACACCGTATGAGGACGGATTTGTGTTGTTGTTCCCGGATGAAAATACAAAAGAAGTGGCGCCTTTCCATCCGTCCGGAAAGCTGTTCCATACGTTAAAAACCTCCAGAGAATGGGGGAAGATGTTGGAAATTGATACGGTTGGTGCACTCAACGATGCAATCGCAGCGGGACGTATGCAGGAGATTGTCCTGACACAGGAAGCGCTGTTTGAGGAACGTATCGGGAAACTTGCAGAAAGTATTGTCACCTCAGGAAATAAGAAGTTTATTATGATTGCAGGACCATCCTCCTCCGGTAAGACAACTTTCTCGCATCGTTTGTCAATTCAGCTTGCAGCGAGAGGTTTAAAACCGCATCCGTTCCCGTTGGATGACTATTATATTGATCGCACTTTATGTCCGCGCGATGAGAATGGTGAGCTGGATCTGGAATGTCTGGAGTCTTTGGATGTGGAATTGTTCAATCATGATATGAATGAGCTGCTCGCGGGAAAACGTGTAAATCTTCCGATTTTTAACTTTAAGACAGGAAAAAGAGAATACAAGGATAAGATTATGCAGTTAGGACCGGAGGATGTACTTGTCATCGAGGGTATTCACGGTTTGAATGATAAATTATCTTATTCCCTTCCGGTAGAGAGTAAATTCAAAATTTACATCAGTGCATTGACGCAGTTGAATATTGACGAGCATAATTGTCTGCCGACTACAGACGGCAGAATGATTCGTCGTATCGTGCGAGATGCCCGTACAAGGGGAACTTCTGCAAGAGAGACGATTGCGATGTGGGATTCCGTACGGCGTGGTGAGGAAAAATATATTTTCCCGTTCCAGGAAGGAGCCGATGTGATGTTTAATTCGGCGCTTATTTATGAACTTGCAGTGCTTAAAATGTATGCGGAGCCGCTGCTTTTTGCAATCGATAAGGATTGTCCGGAATATCTTGAGGCAAAGCGTCTGCTCAAGTTCTTAGACTACTTCCTGCCGATGCCAAGCGATGGAATCAGCCAGAATTCCATTATCCGTGAATTTATCGGCGGTTCCTGCTTCAATGTGTAAATCAGATTTGTAAAAGCTGTGCGCTTAGGTGTAACTGGATATAAAAAGTACTTGCTGACAGCATAGATTTCGTGTATATTATTAATTCGTGAATAAGTAGAGCAAATGATCGCGGCCCGATTCCTTCGGTGTACCGAAATGTTTTCGGTGTGCCGAAATGTTTTCGGGGTGAGGAAAGTCCGGGCTTCACAGGGCAGGATGCCGGATAACGTCCGGTGGAGGCGACTCCAAGGATAGTGCAACAGAAATATACCGCCACCGCTGTTATAGCGTGTGAAGAATCCGTAAGGATTCTTCGGATTTTGGCTGTGCCAAAATCTGGTAAGGGTGGAAGGGCAGTGTAAGAGACTACCGCCTCGTTGGCAACAACGGGGGCATATGTAAACCCCATCCGAAGCAAGACCGAATCAAAGCGTTTACGTGGCCCGCCAGCTTTAGGTAGGTTGCTTGAGGTGACTGGCAACAGTCATCCTAGATAGATGATCATTCCCCTGTCTTCGACAGGGTGACATAACCCGGCTTATCGTTCTGCTTATTTATGATATTAAGAAAGATGGCAGTCACCGAAATGTCTGAGAAGACAGGGAGGTGGCTGCTTTTTTATGTAAGGTTAATTTTGCCGGAAAATGAACCGATATAATGAACAACACTTGAAAAACGGATTTAAAAAAACATTCATGGATGAAGAGTGGGAACAAGGAATATGCGGAATCCTTGCGGGAGAAATGAGATGATAAATCCGGTTAGTATATTTCAAAACGATGCTATGCAGATGCTTCGGAAACGCAGATCAGAGATAGAGCAAAGGATGAAGTCGGGGGAAATCCAACCGGCTACAATGATAGGCGGTAATGCATATACGGATATTGAATGGAATAAACTATTGGAGCGTATGGATACAACCCTAGAGACAGTAAAAGAGGAACAGAAAGAACGTTTTGCACGAATAGACGCGGAGCAGGCGCAAAAAGCAATCTTAAAAAAGATCGAGGAAGAAAAAAGCAATGTGCCATATTCATATTTGGCAAAAGACGGATTCATAGAATATAATGGAGTCGTGTTCACTTGCGACGAAGAACATCATGCAATTTGCCTCGGAGATATGACGAATGAGGAGGAAGTAATTCGTATTCCATTGACCGAGGGCGGCTGTTTAAAGGTTAATCGAAATAATTTGTCGGAATTGTCGAAGGCAATCAGTATGTTTTCACCTTCTGATATTCGCAGAATTATGGAAGCAATCGCACGAGATGCAAAATGTGAGCAGATGAAGTTGCAACTAGAGGAAGACAGCGATAGTGTTGGAGAGAGTGCCGAGGCGAAAATGGATAGCCATGGGGCAGATGTTGTGACGGCAGAACAGGTTTCTTTGCTGCTGAAAGACAGAGAACAGGAAAAAGATTTATAAAATTACATGCAAAATAAGATGATAATAGTTCGGGAGGCTTTCTATGATAGAAGTAAATCATAGAAAGCTTTTTTGAGCGCTTGTTACGCAGACAAAAATGTTTTGAAAGATACGGTAAAGTGGTGTATGATATCCATATGCGACGTTTTAGAGATGAGAGGGTTAAATCATGGCACCTAGAAATAGGAAAAAGCGTATTGGAGATATGCTCATTGATGAGCATATGATTACAGAGGAGCAGTTGGCACAGGCATTGCCGATTGCGCAGGAGAGCCAGAAAAAGATAGGAGAGGTTCTCGTAGAATTGGGGTTTGTTACGGAAGAGGGAATCGCAAATGCGCTGTCCAGACAGTTGGGTATCGATGTCGTGACCTTAAACGGTGCGAAGATTGATGAGGATTTGTTAAAGCTTGTGAGTGGTACCTTGTTACGCAAGCACACGATGATTCCTTTTGAGTATGCCAGAGACAATTTGAACGTAGTACATGTGGCAATGGCGGATCCGATGGATATGACGGCGATTGATGACTTTGCAATCGTATCGAATATGCAGGTGGAGCCGGTTATTGCGACAACGCGCGAGATTATGATGGCACTTGACAAGTACTACGGAGATTCAGAGACGATGATGGCGGCCGAACGCTATGCCAAGGAACGTGAGATGGCAGAGCAGGCACAGCAGAATCAGGCAGCGAATGAGGATGTCAACAGTTCTCCGATTGTACAGCTTGTAAAGAGTATCATTGAGCAGGGGGCAAGACAGAGAGCCAGCGATATCCATATTGAAGCGCTCGAGAAAATCGTGCGTGTCCGCTATCGTATTGACGGTGCGCTGTTTGAACGATTTACCTATGATATTCATCTGTTGCCGGCAATCATTGCGCGTATCAAGATTCTGGGCGGTATGGATATTGCAGAGAAGAGAAAACCGCAGGACGGACGTATCACAATGATGATTGACCGGCGTGAGTTTGACATCCGAGTATCGGTGTTGCCGACGGTTTTTGGCGAAAAGTGCGTGATGCGACTCGCACAGAAGAATAATCTGACGAAAGACAAGTCAGAGCTTGGACTGTCCGAGCAGGATATGGCAGAGTTTGATGATATCCTTAAGAATCCACATGGCATGATTCTGGTAACAGGACCGACCGGAAGCGGTAAGTCCACGACGCTTTACACTGCGTTGCATGAGTTAAATAACGAGGAAGTCAACATTATTACGGTAGAGGACCCGGTGGAGGCGAATATTGACGGCGTGAATCAGGTGCAGGTCAATCCGAAGGCAAATCTGACTTTCGGAACAGCTCTTCGCTCCATCCTGCGTCAGGACCCGGATATTATCATGATAGGTGAGATTCGAGATGCGGAGACTGCTGAGATTGCGGTACAGGCATCGATTACCGGTCATCTGGTGGTGAGCACTCTTCATACGAACAGTGCGGCCGGAACGTTGACTCGTCTGATGGATATGGGCGTGGAGAGTTATTTGCTTGCCGATTCCATGGTAGGAGTTATTGCACAGCGGCTGGTGCGGCGCTTATGCCCCGCGTGTAAGAAGCAGGTAGAGGCGACCGAAGAGGAAAAGGCGATTTTAGAGATTACAGGTGATGAACCGGTGCAACTGTACAGACCGTGCGGATGCCCGCAGTGTGGCAATACCGGTTATATTGACCGTATCGGTATCTATGAGATTATGCGCATCACGCCGGAAGTAAGAGAGGCAATCTCCCACCGTAAATCTACACAGGAGATTGCACGTGTGGCTCTGGAACAAGGGATGAGTACCTTGCAGAGCAACGCGCGTAAGCTGGTGCGAGAGGGTATTACGTCAGTGGCAGAGATGATGCGTGCAACCTATGAGAATGAGTAGATAAGGAAAAAGCTTATGGAAGAAGTAATGGAGATTATTGAAATACTGGAAGAGGCACAGTTAAAGGGGGCTTCTGACATTCATCTGGCACCCGGTACACAGGTAATGTTCCGCATTGACGGGAAACTGGTTCGGATGTCAGACGATATTGTTCCGCCGTACGCGATTGAAAAGATGTTAGAGCCGATGCTAAGCAAAGAGCAGCAGGCGGAGTTAGAGCGTGCAGGGGAATTGGATTTTGCATATTCGATACCCGGATTTCAGCGACTGCGTGTCAATGTGTTCCGTCAGAGAGGAACCTATGCGATGGCAATCCGAATTCTTTCCTTTGAGATACCGGACCCCAGAAAACTTGGAATTCCGCAGTCTGTTATCGAGTTGACCAAGAAAAAACGCGGACTTGTGCTTGTGACAGGCGCGACCGGAAGTGGTAAGTCTACAACCTTGGCTTCTCTTATCAGTGTGATTGCACAACAATATGAGAAATCCATCATTACATTGGAAGATCCGATTGAGTATCTTCATCAGCATGGCAAGTCGATGGTGCTGCAAAGAGAGATTGGCTACGATAGCAAGTCCTACGCAAACGCGCTGCGCGCGGCACTTCGTCAGGACCCGGATGTCATCTTGGTTGGCGAGATGCGTGACCTTGAGACGATATCGACGGCAATTACGGCGGCAGAGACGGGCCATTTGGTGTTTTCGACACTTCATACGAACAGTGCAACAGCAGCGATTGACCGTATTATTGATGTATTTCCGCCGCACCAGCAACAGCAGATTCGTGTACAGCTAGCGGGTGTGTTAGAGGGAATTGTCGCACAACAGCTTCTGCCGAAACAGGATGCAAAGGGGCGTATTGCAGCGTTTGAGGTAATGCTTGCCAACGCGGCAGTATGTAATCTGATTCGCGAAGGAAAAAACTATCAGTTGCCGTCTACCATTCAGACTTCCCGCAAGGAGGGGATGCAGACGATGGATGACGCGATTTATGAGTTGTATATGAAGAGTTATATCAATTCCGATACGGCAGTTTCCTATGCACAGGATCCGACAGAGATGAGACAGAAGGTTCAGTTATTCTAAGGAGGAAGCCGGCGTGGAATTCGTCTATAAAGCAGTTACCAGAAGTGGAAAAGAGAAAAAAGGAAATATCGACGCGGAGGATGAAACGCGGGCGGTACTGAAATTAAAATCCATGGGGCTTGTGCCCATTGAGATAAAAAAGGCGACATTCTGGACGAGAGAGATGGATTTCTCTTTTGGTTCAGATATAAAGCCGAGAGATTTGAGCATTTTTTGCAGACAGTTTGTGAGTATGCTGCAGGCGGGAATTACGATTACCGATTGCCTGAATATGCTGGCACAGCAGACGGAGAATAAGAAGATGGCACGCGCTATCCGTCAGGTACAAAGTGATGTGGAAAAGGGAGAATCGCTTTCCGGCGCGATGAAAAAACACCCGAAAATTTTTCCGCGCATCATGATTAGTATGGCGACGGCAGGGGAGGCATCCGGTAAGCTGGAAACCTGCTTTCTTCGCATGTCCGACCATTTTGAAAAGGATGCCAGAATTCGTGGGATGATGAAGAAGGCGGCTGTATATCCGATTATGGTTGCCATCGTAGCGGTTATTGTAATTATTATCCTGCTTATAAAGGTTGTTCCTGCGTATATGGAATTATTTGAGGATATGGATGTTACAATGCCGGCAATTACACGCATGGTCATTGATATCAGCAATTTTTTGCAGTCTTACTGGGCTATCGTGCTACTGGCGGTTGTAGCGATTATTGTTGCAATCAACACCTTCCGACAGACGGAGCGAGGAGAACACTTCTTCGGAACGATTGCCCGCAATATACCGATATTCGGGAAATTGAATATCAAGACACAGGCATCCATTTTTTCGCGTACGCTTAGTACGCTGTTGGCATCGGGTATCCCGATGATTGAAGCGTTGGATATTGTCTCAGGAACGATGACGAATGCACTTTACCGGGATGCGCTAAAAGAGGCAAAAGAGGAAGTGGCAAAGGGTGTGCCGCTTTCGGAACCATTAGAGAACAGCGATCTATTCCCGCCGATGGTGACACATATGGCGCGTATCGGTGAGGAGACCGGTGAACTTGAGGAGATGTTGAATCGGCTTGCAAACTACTATGACGAGGAAGTCGAGATGACGACGCAGACTGTTATGGCGGCTCTAGAGCCGATGATTATTATTGCTATGGCAGTCATAGTGGTCTTTGTGGTTGCCGCTGTTATGGCACCGATGACTGCGATGTATTCCGGCCTGGACAACTTATAATGAATTAAGACTGCGCGACGGGAGCAGGTAATCCCATGGCAGTTTTAAGATAAAAATTATATTATTATGGAGGAGAAGAAACATGTTTAACAGACAAAACAAGAAGGACAGAAGAAAAGGGAACAATAAGGGATTTTCACTGGTGGAGTTGATTGTAGTAATCGCCATCATGGCAGTATTGGTAGCGGTTCTTGCACCACAGTTTACCAAGTATATCGACCAGTCCCGCAAGAGTAACGATGCGGCAACCGTATCCGGTATCGTGACAGCGGCACAGGTGGGAATTGCGGACTTAACATATGCGGTTCCGGAGGACACATACACGATTACTATTGCAGCAGATAAGACAACAGTTACAGGAGCTGATGTTACAAATGGGGCTGCAAATGCAACCAAGTTAGCGGATGCAATTAAAGCAGCATGTGGTGATTTGGATGAGCTAAAGATTACTTCTAAGAATTGGAAAGATACTGGTGATAGTGATAAAAATCAAGTAAGAGTGGTGCTTGCATATACAAATGGAGCAGTTACAGTATCCTATTCCCCAGACTTTGAATCATATGTTGCCGGAAATTAAGGCAAGTAGCGAATAATGTACGTTGCAATTTTATGGGGACATTTTATGCGCGGGAACCTATTCTGGTGTATCCGCAAACTATAATTATTACATACCACCCTCGCAAGCGTTTCCCGTCCTTACCGGCAGGAAACGTTTTGCCGGGTTATCTCACAGAAAGGACTCTCTCATGCCAAGCGAACTTGTACCAATTGTACTTCCAATTGTATTTTTATACGGGATAGTTATCGGAAGCTTCTTAAATGTTTGCATTTATCGCATTCCGTTAGGAGAGAGCGTGGCGAAAGAGCGTTCCCACTGTATGCACTGCAGACATCAGTTGAGCTGGTACGAGCTAATCCCGATAGTAAGCTGGCTGGCATTACGCGGGAAATGCCGCAAGTGTAAAGCAAAGATATCGGTGCAGTATCCATTGGTAGAGGCGTTGAACGGAATCCTTTATGTGCTGATATATTATGTACACGGATTTGCAGCAATGAACCCGAAGGTAGCAGTAGATCCGGTAATGAGTTTGATAGAGAGTGGCATATATTGTTTGATGGCGTCTGCGCTCATCGTTCTCAGTGTCATTGATGAGCGGACAGGAGAGATTCCGGTTGGAATCAATATTTTTTTGTTGGTGCTTGGCATCGCAGAAGTGATGCTTATGCGTGACGCATGGCTTTCGCATGTGGTTGGCATGTTGGTGGTCAGTGGATTTTTGGAAATCGTATTTTTATTGTCAAAAGGAAAAGCTATCGGTGGAGGAGATATCAAGCTGATGGCGGCGGCGGGATTGATTCTCGGTTGGGAGAAGATTATCCTTGCCTTTGGAATTGGATGTATTCTGGGTTCCGTGATTCACCTAGCACGGATGAAGCTAACGAAGACAGACCATGTATTGGCGTTTGGTCCCTATTTGTCAGCAGGCATATTGATAGCTGCTGTGTGGGGAACGCAGATGATACAGTTTTATATAACAATGTTTATTTAGATGAGATAGAAAATAGCGTTTTAACGATAAGATAGAGCAGTTGTTACGAAAGGGCAAAGCAATGGCAGGAAGGATATTAAGCATCGAGGTAGGAACTTACGAGACACGAGTTCTTGAGATGGATTATAAGACAAAAAAAGCGCCGAAGATTCATCATTTTTTCAAGGTTCCGACACCGGATTATATGGTGGCAGACGGAAGTGTCATCATTGACCATGAATTTATCGCTGCAATGAAAAGAGAGTTTGCGGCAAATAATATTCGCACCAATAAGGCGATTTTTGTTTTGAATTCTGCAAGGATTGCAAGCAGAGAGGTGACCGTGCCGGCGGTAAAAGAGAATAAGATTCATGAACTGTTGGTAACGAACTCGGCAGAGTATTTCCCAGTGGACCTTGTGCAATATCAACTGGTACATCATATTGTGGAGCGAAGTGCGGAGGAGAATACGTACAAGCTTTCCGTACTTGCGGTACCGAATGAGATGATACAGTCTTATCTGGCATTGGCGGATGCATTGGGATTACAGGTGGAGGCACTTGACTATGTGGGAAACAGTGTCACGCAGGGAATGCTCAAGTTTTTGCCGGACGAGGTTAAGGTCTCGGTGAAGATTGACGAACAGAGTGCATTAATCACGATTATCCGTGGCGATAAGGTCGAACTGCAGAGAAATATTTCTTACGGAATCCGTGATGCGGTGGAGGTCGTTGCGGACCATCCGGCATTCGGAGGGAAGAAGACATTTGCGCAGGCGTTGGAAGTGATGAAGAACCGTAACTGTCTGGGCGAAGAGGAGGTAGAAGAAAATTTAAGCCCTCTGCTTGGAAACATCAGACGTATCTTAGATTATTACATATCCAGAAATCAGGATGTTACATTCAGTGAGGTGTGGCTGATTGGAGCAGGGGCAGAGTGTAAGGGACTTGACGAGCTTCTTGCATCAGAGTTGAATGTGAAGATTTCTCCGCTGTGCAGTCTGCCACAGGAATATGAGCTTGTCAGGAACCTGTCAGCATCTGAGTTCGCGGTGCCGGAATACACGGCATGCATTGCTGCGACAATTGCCCCGTTGAACTTTAACTTAAGCAACGAAGAGAAAAAAGGTGTTTTCGGAAAGCTGTTGGCAAAGAATGAACTGGGATATGCACCGGTGGTATGTGGCATTTGCCTTTTTACTGCGATATGTATGATTATTTATTCTTTGGTATCTACCGGTTTCTTAAAAATGAAGAATGCCGATATGGAGCACCGAATCGCAGAATTGAGCGCAGCGCAGCAGGCGTATGATACTTATACAAAGACACAGGCGCAGTATGGTGACTTGACGCAGATGTATGCATTGACGGAGACGCCAAATGATGCGTTGCTTGCATTTCTTGCAGAGATGGAAGAAAAGATGCCGTCAGAAATTTCTGTTTACAGCATGACGGCAGGGACAGAGGGTGTCAGCATGAATATTACCGTGTCGTCGAAGGCGGCGGCATCGAAGGTGTTGATGCAGCTTCGAGACTTTGAGACGCTTGATGAAGTGGATACGCCGGGTGTGACGGAGACAAAGGACGGTGGCAGGACGACGGTTTCATTTTCCGTATATTGCACCTATGCGGGGGAATAGGAGAGAATCATGATTACCAAGAAAGAGAAAAAGATGCTGTTATACGCGGCAGGGGGCTTATGCCTCGTGCTGGTATATTTTTTTATAGTGGCGCCCGGAAAGGAAGAGCGGGCAGAGCTAAAGAATACGAGCGAGTCGCTTGCAACGGAACTAGAACAAGCAAAAGCGCATGCAGATAAACAGGAGTATTATGAGCAGGAGACAGCGGTGATGCAGGAGGAGATAGATGCAGTGTTGGCACAATTCCCGTCCTGGATTACGGAAGAGACGACAATCATGTATGCAGATATGCTAGAGGACGATACGGATATATACATCCCGAACATCAGCATCGGAAACAGTAATTATCTTTATACGCTGGGAGAAGGAGCCGGTGAAATGGCGGGAACCGGGATTTCGTTATATGGAACACCGGTCGTGTATACGTATACGGTTTCCTATGATGATATGAAGAAGGTAGTTCGAATCATTCAGGAGGATGACGAGCGGCGCAATGTGGAGACGATTACTTTATCCTACGAATCCGGAAGCGGTAAGCTGGTTGGAAATATGACCGTTAACATGTATGCGGTGACGGGAACCGGAAAGGAATATGTGGCACCAAACGTTCCTTCCATGATGCTTGGTACAGACAATATTTTCGGAACAGTATCTGCCTCCGGAGACAATCGTGATTCAGATGAGAAAGACACGGACGATGCAGAAGAAGATGCAGAGGGCGAAGATGTGTCTTTGGAAGATGGAGAATAACGGATGAAAAATAACGAGCGAGGATATACGCTCATTGAGCTTATCATTGCGATTACAATCCTGGCAATTATCGCAATTCCGCTGATGCATGGATTTGTCACGGCGGCAAAAACAAATGCGAAGGCGAGAGAAATTGAACAGGCAACGACAGTCGCACAAAATACCATGGAGAAAATCAAGGCGACACCGATAGAAGAACTGATAAAAGCGGTGGAGCCACATAAGGATTTGGGCATCCTGGAAAATGGAGATACGATGGAGACGCTCCGCTATGAACTGACATATGAGGAAGTGGTAACGGATGGTGTGCCTTATCGCGTGGATGTCAGAATAGAAAATGGTCCGAGTGGCGATGACGGTCTTACTATGCTTACTGACTACAATCAGAGCGAACTGGCAAGGTTGTATGATATGAATGTGGCATATGATGCCTTTTTTATTCTGGAAGAGACGACGGATACGGCGCTGATAGAGGAGCTTTCCGTGGCGACAGGCGCAAGTCTTTTGCGTGTGCGCGACGACGTAAAGCGGAATATTTATGTGGATATCAAGGAAGAGACAGGTACCAGAATTGTTGAAGTGAATGTAGCGTATACCTATCGAAACGCTACCCGATACATGGCAGCACAGAACCAGTGTATCTATTCGAGTTCTTCGCAGGATACATATTTGCGGAATGTCTACGTGTTTTTTGAGCCGCTTTCCAACATGGGGGAAGGTGATGCGCCGAAAGAGACGATTACAGTACGCAATACATGCTGCGCCGAGGAGAAAGAACCGGTGCAGGTCTATTTGGTAAAACAGGGGACGGTGCAGGATGAGAACTATGCTGTGGCGGTGAATCTTATGGAGCAGGCGAGAGACCTTGCTTCCTATAAGGACACAGACGGCAATATAAAAGTAATGACGGCAATCTGTACGAACCTCTCTTTCCCGAAAGATGCATCGAGTACAGCGGATGATCAGATTGTGCTAAAGTACAGCACGCGGGATGGCGGCTATGAAGAGAGTGTGTCGATTTTGGGAAACTCGTATACGGCGGATGAGCTTGCAGGTTTGACAACGCTTGCCGCGGAAGCAAAGCAGGATTGGATTTATAATGTGAGCGTGGAAGTGCGTAAGAAGGATGCAGAAGAGTATGAAGATGCGTTGGTATACCTTACGGGAACAAAAGAAAAATAATAAAGGTTCTTCGATTGTGATGGTGCTTGTGGTCATGGCGTTGCTTATGATTCTGGTTGCCATCGTTTTGTCTCTGGCTTTGATGAACTATCGTATGAAGACGACAAACCGACAGTCTGTGTATAACTTCTATAGTGCAGAGACGGCGTTAGACGAGATACGAGCAGGCTTGACGAAGGAAGTGTCCGCGGCAGCGGCAGATGCCTATAACACAACGATGGCAGAGTTCGCAAGCCTTGACGAGTCTGCACGCAGACAGAAGTTCCAGACGGCGTATATCAATCATTTAAAGGCTGCGCTTGTTGATGAAACGGGCGTGATAAACGGCAGCGCAACATATTCCATCGGGTATATTGCTGCAATGATACAGGAGACTGAATACAGCGAAGAGTGGAAAACCGGAGCGAAGTTGCTGACGGCAGAGGGAGAGAATATCATTAATGAGACCAAGAATGGTCTGGTTCTTAAGAACATTACGGTTGTCTATTATGGGGAGAACGATTTTATCAGTGAAATTAGGACAGACATTGTACTGGGATTCCCGGATATTAATTTCTCACAGGTAGCAACAATGCCAAACCTTCTGGCATATGCACTTGTGGCACAGGATTCCATACAAATCACGGATGCCGCTGTCTGCACAATAAATGGAAATGCTTACCTTGGAACAGAAGAGAGTGTTGTGGAAAATTCGATTCTTGCGGCGAGCAGTAAAGCGACTGCGGTAGATAACCAACTTTTGATTAGCGGAGGAACCGTCAAGGGGACGACCAATGCAAGAATACAGGTGTCGGATATGGAATTGTGGGCACAGGATGTTGTAGTGGACAGCAGCACGGTAGGAGTGGATCGTTCCTTGGTCTATTTGCAGGACGATTTGATTTTGAGCAATAGCCTCTATCATGCACAGGGCGCACAGACCGAGAGTAAGGTATCTATCAGTGGAGCCTACTATGGATTCGGTAATGTGGAGACGGCTGTGAGGGCAAGTGCATATGCAGGGGATGCAGATAAGGTGGAAGAGATTGAAAAACACCCGGCAAATTATAACAGTTCCATGATTATTAACGGTGTGAATTCGACGCTTGATATTTCAGGTTTGTCGGTGTTTAAACTGGCGGGTAATGCTTATGTCAACGGAACAGAACATGCGACTGCGGTAGATGAGATGATTGCAAATGCAAACCGCACAGAGAACGGTTCGGTAGATGCACGTGTGGCAGAAGGTGTGAATACAGAGGATGTGTTGATGGGCGAATCTCTGGCGATACGCTCGGATCAGATTGCATGGATGGTTCCGGCAGACTGCATTGCACCGGAGACGAAGAATGGCGGCGTGAATCCGATGCCAATCATACAGTACTCAGAATTGCTGGAAGAATTAGAAATGCTTTATGGTACGGGGGCTTCTGATTTCCGGGCGGTGGATAACCTTGTGTCGCTGAATACGAAGTCGGATAAACTTGGAGGGGCAACGCTCGGGGAACTTGGCGTGACAGGCTGGCAGATTGAAGCACAGCAGGTTGTCGGTACAGCAAAAAGTATGGTCTATGTGTTCGTTAAATTTGATTCGGTGAATTCCGCGAATGCATTTTTTAGAAGATATTACAGTGATGCAGGGAACCTTACGAAGCTTGGTGAGTATCTGGATTTGTATGCAACAGGCGGCATTCGCCTCCCGCAGGAGGTTTTAGATGCATCGGGAGATACAAATTTTTATTTTAATGGAAATTTACTGGCATCTGAGGCGGCGAGGCTTTATGTGCCGGATACGCTGTCCGGGGTGTCGGCATCTACAGGTGCGCGACTGAGTGAGCGTATGCTGGAGGAGGGGGTTGCATATCAGGACAATTTTGCAGCGCTCAATACGAAACTGTTGAAGGATTATTCACAGTTGATGGATGATGAGCGCGGGAAGACAGTCTATGAGAATCTGGTGAATTCCATGGTTTCCGGTGAAAGTACAGAGTATAGCATTCCAGAGGGTGGCAACCGCGTATTTGTGAAGTCTACCGGACAGGCGGCAATCATCGTAAATGGTGACTTTACCGTGAATGATACCAACCTCGCTGCAATCAAAACGACCAGGGATGTGGAGGGTGAGATGCACTCGGACGCGGAGTGCTATGTGATCATTGCAGCAGGAGATGTTACTTTGGAAAAGGATTTTACGGGGCTTATATTTGCAGGCGGCAAGATTGTTGTCGCGGGGAAAAATGTGACTGTCACAGCAGACGCGCGCAATGCGGCACAGGCGCTTATGGCAGAAAATGATGCGGGCATTCATGCGTATGATTATTTGAAGAATGGAGAGACCTACACAATATCCGGCAATCTGGAAGGAGAGCAGCCGGCGCTTTATTCAGAGGATAACCTGAATATGACGGATTATGTGCTTTATGCAAACTGGTCAAAGCAGTAGTAGGAGGAAAGCATGAAACGAAATGAAGGTTTTTCATTAGTGGAATTGATTGTGGTCATTGCAATTCTGGGAGTTCTTAGTACCGCGGCTGTTGTGGGAATCGGGATGATTAGCGGCTGGCGTATCAATAAGTGCGTCAGCCTTTTGGATAGCGGACTTAAGGAGACACGGACGGATGCGCTTAGCCGTGAGGCGGCGTACCTTATAATTTCCTGTGATGAAAATGGCAATTATTACATGGAAGGAACGAAGAATCCTCAGGAGAAAATCGCGGGTAGTCCTATTAAAATTGTGTATATGACAGATGCCAAGACAGACGAGGAGATGATTACACCGGATCATCCGCTTGTTCTATCCTATGATAGGGCATCGGGAGCGTTTTTGCCTATTCTGGAATGGGACGCAGAGCATAGCACTTATGTGCAGAAACAGACCGGAGAGGGCGCAGATATCTCTTATGTATACTGTACATCCATCCAAATTTGTGCAGGGGAAGAAAAGAGCACCACAATCAGATTGGTAAAAAGCACGGGAAAACACACCATTGAGTAGAAAACAGGGAGATTGCATGAAAAAGGAAAATCAGGGATATACGCTGGTGGAACTGATTGTAACCGTCGCAATTCTTGCACTTGTGGGGATTGGAATCGGTACGATTGTCTCACAGGCACTGAAAAATTACCGGATATCGAATGCCCAAGTCAATCTGCAACAGGAGTCACAGTTGGTTGGAAATCAGTTGATGAATCTGGTGTTTGATGCGAGCGATGGGGTCAGTGCAGAATCCGGAAAATTGAATATTTACAACTACAATGCTGTAGATGATGTGCGGAGCAAGACGGTAATCGCATACAACGATGCGGATGGCACGCTCACTTACACCAGATATGAGGCAACGGGTGCAGCGGGAGGCTGGCTGCCGGTGGAAGGAGAGACGGAGGAGTGTCTGGCAGAGTATGTGACGGGCTTTTCTGTGGTATTATTGGATGAGATGGGAGCAAGGCTGATTACGACGGGAGACCATGGCGATGCAAAAGTCCGACAGGTTACGATGCATATCCTATACGAGCTTAACGGTGAAAGCTACGATTTCGACCAGACGGTTACACTGAGAAATCGCGTGCTTGCAGGCAATATTACAGAAGAGGATACGGAAAGTGGGCAGCCGTCGGAACCGGAGGATACGGAAACGGAACAACCGCCGAAAATCGAGGAGCCTGCGACAGGACAGATACGCATATATCTGACAGACTGGTGGAGAAACAGATACGATGCGGCTGCGACGCTCAGAGGCGGAAATGTCTATTGGTTCCATATCGAAGCGTACGATGAGACAACCAACAGTTATCAGGAGATTGATTGGGGTACAGAGGTAAGGGAAGGTCACCTATATGCGTTTACCGATAACAGCGGAAATACCATTGCAAATAAGAAAAATTATCTGAGTGACGGATATATTAGTATTCGCAATGGCGGGTATGGCGTAGACCATAAAACCTATGATTTGACAGTCCGTTACAACGGAAATGGTGAGAATCCGAAGGATAACATTGAGTATGAGGCGATATTTACAATTACGACAGAATAGTATAGGAGGCAATATGAGACCAAGGGCAAAAAGGTTGCTGCTAGGCGGTGTCTGTGCAGGCTTTGTCGGATTGCTTGCAGCGGGGTCAGTGCGTACAAGCGCGGATGCGGTGACTGCCTATGCGTTTCCCGCGGTGACAGATGAGAGTGCGGCAGTGGGGAGTGCAGAGCGTCCGTTTCGAATCTTAGAGATTGTTCCGAACGAGAGTATGGGAATGATTGGCTATATGATTGACGGCTGCGAACCGATTTCTATGGAATCATTATCCGGGCAGGAATATGGAGCGACACAGGTTTATAGAGATAATATGGTAACGACCGGTCTTGTTCAGGAAGAAAGGGTTGTTTCCTATGCTTTTGCGAGCGAGCTGCCTGCGGGATCTGAGATGGCGGGATGGTCAGGCGAATTTGGAAAGTGGTGGAAGTATACAAATTCTGTCACGGATGACACGACAGGATATTCGGAGTTTGGCTACTATGAAAACGTGGGCGCCGGAAATGGTGAATACAGCTATGATGCAGCGGGCGATTTTTTTTCTTATGTAGGAATCGGAGGCGGTGAGTATAGCTGGAACCTTGCGGAATATTATGTGGGCGTGGGGGTTGGTAACGGTTCCTATACCAGAATGATAAATGGAACAGATTTAAATACCTGCACATTTACTTATGTTGGGGATGGTGCAGGAAATTATGTCTGTACGGTACTGCTTGATACGACGGCGGAGGATAAGGGTATGAAAGACCCTGCGACGCGGTATTGGACTTACCGGACACAGAGCGAGTATTATTCGCGTTGGTGTTATCAGTACACGAATAACGACTGTTTTCTTCAGGCAGTGTTTGGCAACACGACAAGGGACGGCTTTGAGGCAGAGGTCATAACCATTACTCCGGACCTGTTAAAAGGAGAGAATCTGCAGTTGATTGATCAGGCAGATTTGATTGTGATAACGGCGCAGGAATACATGACCGAGGTATGGGATGCCTATAATCTGGATGGAATTACCCGGACAGCGGATGAGAAAGCGGCAAGACCGAAAACTTTTTTGGGGGCAGACGGGAATGACCTGACTTGGGAAGCGACCATACGTATCGTAGAGCGTATGGCTTCCGATACACCACCGGGAATGTATCTGGAACAGCCGGCACTTTATTTTGGAGGCAATTCAGGTGAGTATAATATCGGAAAGCTTTACATCATGCTCATGCAGTACGGGGCGAATATTTTTAGGAATACATTTATTGAGGGAAATGATAATTTTGCAGCAGATACCTACGTGACATCGGATGGTAAGACGACTTATGGAGGAGTTTTTACAAAGCACAATGATGCGACCGGACAGGATGAGAGAATTACAAACTGGGATCAGCAGACATTTTTGACACCATATGGAGAGAGTGTCATGCATGAGGCCGCCTTCCCGCTAGGCAGAACAGGAGAGGTATTTGGAACAATTCTCCTCTACAATGGAGACACAAGCTTTTTGCGAGGATTTTTGACGACGGTAGTGCCGGAGATTACCTCAACGAATCCATCTTATCCGATGGGGTCAAACAGTGAGATGTTTGATTATTATGAGCAGCAGACTGGTACGCGCCCGACAGAGCTTTCGATGGGCAATGCAGCGAAATATATTATCGGAAATGCTTTAGGAACAGGAAACAACGGTGTGGCACGCAAGGAAACACTCCACATCTTAGAGCTTCAGCCCTGTAATGAATTTATTTATGGCGGCGATTATTGGCAGCTTTATTATATGAGCATTTTTCCATGGTTTTCCGGCAGCTTGGCGGAAGATGTCACGGTTACGACGATGACAACCTATCAATTTATCGGTGATATTACAGATATAAATTCGGAATATGATTTGATTATTATCGGAAGCAGTCAGGATGCAACCTGTGGGCAAAACGGCTATAATGACGCGCGGATGGGGCATCTGCTCTATACAAGTATTGGCGACCTGGTGACGAACTATCGCGACAGAAACTGGAGATGGAGTAGCGGTGGAGTATCGGCAGATGCCGGAATGTCCGAACAGATGGGAAGTGATGCTTATCAGATGAAATCCCGCTATTCCGGTACGGATATCACGAAAAAGAAGTACGAAGAGCTGCGTGATTTCATGGCATCGGGTAGTCCGATTGTGGCAGATACAAAGCTGTATTCTGACGGAACACAGGTAAACACTTCTCTTGTAGATGTAAATTCTTATATTTACCGGCTTGTGAGCGGAGTTTATCAGAATGGAAATGACAGTCTGCTGTTTAAAGCGGGGGCAGCAAGAACCTCTTTCGAACAGAAACGTCTGAAGGAAGCACTTTCGCAGGAGCGCTTAAGACTTATATTTGCGGAGGATGGCACAGGACTTCCATTGGAGTATTCTGCAGTTACGGAGAATCGCGATGTGCCTGTAAAAGACGCCAATGGAAATATAAAGTCATGGACCAATGTGGATGGTATTATCGTTTCAGAAAACTATAATACAGACACGGATGACAACGGAAATCCGGTGTTGCGCTATACATTTACGCTAAAAGGAGATGTCGAGCATACTTATGGCGTGAGGCTTTATCTTGATCATAACGGCGATGGTGTCTATAACAATTCCATCAAGGAGCGGATGGAGCTTTTGGCAGCCGGTAAGGAGATGAGCAGCCTGAATACGACGCTTACCAGTGAGGAGGCGAATGGCTCCCGCATCAGCATTTATGACCAGACAAGCCAAACGTTTGTCTCGGCAGATAATCTGCTGGCAGGTCATACTTATCAGTTTGTCTATCGTGTGCGAAGCACAGAGCGGGGAATCCTGCCTTGGAAGTTAGAGGTCTACGATCAGAGTAACCAGAGTATTCGCGGCTCTAAAACGGGATATACGGCATTTCGCGTGAGCGGCGACAACGTGGAAAAAGAGCAGATTAATGTGTTACAGATGAATCTGATGCCGGATATGAGGAACGAAACGGCAACTTACGTGAACTTCGCGGATGAGACGACCGTAACCGGCGCAAAGTTTGCAGCATATTTAGATGCGGTGGAAGATTTTGATGTCAATCTGGAATTTATGAGGAACCGCGTATGGTATGACGAGTTTGGAGAATTTGGAAGCACGGCGAACAGTATGGGATACACGAAGGAAAGACAGATTGCAAGGTGGAAGGAATTCCTGGAAGGTTATGATATGCTTATTATCGGGTACTGTGATATGGCGGCATTCACCAATGATGAGATTTTTTATGAAGGCTTTATGGAATTTGTAAATCAGGGAAAGAGTGTTATTTTAAGCCATGACTTGGTAAGTGATGCCAGCTTTTTGTACATGCATAATAATCTTACGACGGTGTATGATCCGGCAATTCGTACTTTGGCGGGACAGCGCAGAAAATATTATGCCGGAGATACAAACTATTACCGATACAGCAGCACGATGTTAAACGGCACGGAAATTTCTCTTTTGCCACCGGATGATTTTTTGATTTGGTTCAGCGGAACCGGTAACGGATGGGGACGTCTCGGAAAAGAGGATTTCATGTCGGTAGCGGAGACGAATATACCTGAGGCACCGACGGATAATGCGAATGAGTTTATGGACAACAGTGTCCGACTGATGATGACTTATTCCAAGGACATGAAGAGAGACAGAATCTTAAACAACAGTATTACGAATTTTTCATGGCTTGGTCATACGGAAACGCAGTATGTGGAGGTGGCAAATAAAGGGCAGGTTACAACGTATCCATACACTCTTGGGGATACGATGGCGGTGTCTACGACTCATGTTCAGAACTATCAACTCGATTTAGAACAGGAGGACGGCGGCGATGTCACAGTATGGTATAATCTGACGGATTCATTTGATTCGGATGTGACGGCGCAGGGTACGAACGATGGTGTGTATTCTTCGCGCTCCGGTGATTCGCGGAACAACTACTATATTTACACGAAGGGGAATATTACTTATACGGGACTTGGACATAGGAATGCAGCATTGACGAATGATGAGGTAAAGTTGTTTGTCAATACGATGATCGGTTCATATCGTGATGTGCCTACAGTTCCGTACGCACGTGTGGAGAATGCAGATGCCTCTGAGCATAAAGGTGATTATACACTTTATGTACCTTTAACCGGTGCGGAAAGCACAGAGGATACGATAGAGGTCGCTTTTTCTATTGTAGATGAGAATGACCATAACATTACTTCGGTCCGCAGTTATCGTCTGCAATATACGGATGCGAACGGAAATGTGATTTCAGATACGATTGCGACATCAACGCCAAATGGCTCGTTGCTAAATTACCTTTCGGATGAAAAAATGTATCAGGTGCAGCAGAATGGTACATACACCTTCCAAGTGCCGTGTGAGACAGTATTGAATGAGGGTGAAGCGGTTTATTATTTGAATGTTACGTCGAGTTATTATGCGGGCACCAAAGAGTATACGACATCAAGAGTAACAAAGGTTGTGGTATATGCGATGCCGCTGTTTTCCCTGCATTAGGCATTTCTAATCAAAATATAAAATGTTTCTTAAAAGACAATAGATGTGTTGACAGTCGATTTTTGGAATATTACCATATTCAAAGGACACATCGAAAGGAAGAAATTGTCATGAGAGAAAAGCTTCAGAGATTTATGGCGGGAAGATATGGTGCAGATGAATTGGGTAAGGCACTCAATGCGGTGGCATTGGTATGTCTGGTGATTTC
The DNA here is from genome assembly GCA_022771695.1 of Roseburia sp. GTDB lineage: Bacteria > Bacillota > Clostridia > Lachnospirales > Lachnospiraceae > Roseburia. Next base: position 51,609 of record JALEKJ010000046.1, read on the forward strand.
CTTGTTTGTATCGAAACTTCCGGTTTTATATGTGCTACTTTATAATGCAGGTCTTTTGCTTTTGATATATAACTGTTATCGTATGTTTTCAAGAAATATTGCGAAGCGTTATGCGGAGAATCAGAAGTACCGTAATTTCAGATATCGTATGGTGACGAAATGGGATGCTGCAAAGAAGCGTTTCGCGCAGCGGAAGACGTACCGCTTCTTCAAATGTCCGGATTGTAAGCAGAAGGTGCGTGTGCCGAAGGGCAGAGGGAAAATCTGTATTACCTGTCCAAGATGTAAGCGTGAGTTTATTAAGAAGAGCTGATAATATGCGCAGAGGAGATTCCAAATGTTTGGGTATATTAATATCAACCAGAAAATCATGACAGAAGAGAATAAGAACGCATATCAGGCATATTACTGCGGACTTTGCCGTCGTTTGAAGACAAACTGTGGTGCGAAGGGGCAGATGCTCCTCAATTATGATATGACATTTTTGATTGTGCTTCTGACGGGATTGTATGAGCTTTCTGACGAAGCTTCCGAGATTACCTGTGCATTGCACCCGACCAAGCGCCGAACGGTATGGATTAATGAGGCGACAGATTATGCGGCGGACATGAACTTGATTTTGGCATACCATAATCTGATTGATGATTGGAAAGATGATAAGACATACTCCAAGAAAGCGTTTGCAAAAATTTTGGATAAGGATTATGCTCGTATTGCAGAGAAGTATCCGAGGCAGGTTACGGCAGTCGAAGAGTATATGCGCAAGACAGAGGAAGTGGAAAGCCGTGGCGAGACGAATCTGGATGCGGTGGCGGGACTTTCCGGTGAAATGTTAGGTGAGGTGTTCTGCTGGCGCGAAGACGAGTGGGCGGAGGAACTTCGTACACTTGGCTTTTACATGGGTAAGTTCATTTATATCATGGATGCGTATGAGGATTATGATGCTGACTTACAGAAGGGAGCCTATAATCCATTGGTTCCATTGCTTAAGGAAAGCAAAGAGGATATGGATACGCTGATCCGATTGCTTTTAACCAGTATGATGTCGGAGTGTGCGAAGTCGTTTGAACGTCTTCCGATTCTGCTTCATGCAGACATCCTGCGCAATGTATTATATTCCGGTGTTTGGTCGAAGTATGAGTTTATTCAGCTCAAGAAACGCAAGGCAGAAGAAAAGGCGAAAAAGAAAACGCGTAAATAGCGAGGGTATAGTTTATGACAAATCCTTATCAGGTGCTGGGGGTATCTCCGAGTGCCTCGGATGAAGAAATAAAAAAAGCATATCGCAATCTGAGCAGAAAATATCATCCGGATGCGAATATTAACAATCCGAATCGGGCGCAGGCGGAAGAGAAGTTTAAGGAAGTGCAGCAGGCGTACGATCAGATTATGAAGGAAAAGCAGCAGGGCAGTGCTTATGGTGGCAACTATGGAACTTCTGGCGGCTATGGTTATTATGGTGGCAACCGGGGTTACTACGAGAATGCTGGAGAGTCTACGCAGATGCGTGCGGCAGCGAATTATATTGCAAACCGTCACTATGCGGAGGCATTGAATGTGCTAAACAATATTCCTTTTGGTGAGCGTAGCGCTCGTTGGTATTACTATAGTGCGATTGCAAATCAGGGGGCAGGAAACAACATTCGTGCAATGGAACATGCGAAGCGGGCGGTTGAGATGGAGCCGAGCAATATGGAGTATCGCCAGTTCCTGCAGCACTTGGAGTATGGCGGAACGTGGTATACGAATATGGGCAGCAATTATGATAGACCTTATTCGAGTGCCGGTAGCTGGTGCCTAAGTATGCTGTGTTTAAATATGCTCTGTAATTGTTGCTGCTGTCGTCCGTTTTAGCACATCTTTTCCGTAAATTGTTGTTACAAATGTATGAAATATGGTATAATGTCGTAAAAGCAATGAGCAGTGCCAAAACGTGCAGAGGCAATTTGACGGCTTGCCGGCAAAGGTGGCTGTGTCCGTTTTGATAGGGCGAATGCCTACGAGCGAGATGGAGCAAAGCGTCATCGAGCGTACACTGCGTATTTCGAGACGAATCTATAACGGAGGAGAAGCGATGGAGGAGAGAAGACGGAATCTTAGAACAGAGCTACACGCAGAACTGTTGATGAAGCGACTTGACCGAGGCGGTGGAGAAGAGAAGGTTGAAATCAAGGTTTGTGATGTATCTAAGACAGGGATTGGGTTTGTCTGTGCAGAAGAGTTAGAGAAAGGCTCGTTGTATGAGTGTTTCCTGACAATCTGGACGAAGGAAGTAATCCGTTGTTTTATCGAAATTGTGCGCGGTGAGAAGCGTGACGATGGATATCGTTATGGAGCCACTTTTGTCGGCATGACAGAGATGGATGCATATCGAATTCAGGTTTACCAGACTGTAGAGGAATATAAAGGATAACATTAAACAAGAGAGGGATGCTGCATGTGCAGCATCCCTCTCTTGTTTAATGCACTGTTAACGTCTGTTTGGATTGCGGTATTTCTCTTCGCAATATTTGCAACGATAAATTTCGCGCTCTTCGTCGGTCAGAAGGAAAATCTGGTCTAATTCCTGCTCTATTGAAGTGATGCAGCGAGGATTTTTACAGGTGATGACGTTTTTGACCTGTTTTGGAAGATGCAGAATTTTTTTCTCAACAATTTTATCATCCTTAATGACGTTGACGGTGATATTGTGGTCGATGAATCCGAGAATATCAAGGTCTAACGCTTCCACCGGACACTCGACTTTCAGGATATCCTTTTTGCCCATCTTATTGCTTTTGGCATTCTTGATGATAGCAACCGTGCAGTCGAGCTCGTCCAATTTCAAATCGTGATAAATCTGGAGGCTCATTCCAGCCTGAATGTGGTCTAATACAAAACCTTCATGAATTCCACTGATATTTAACATATATCGGTCCTTTCTACATGGCAGTGTTGCCATGCCGGTAAAATGTCAGAAATTATTTGACTTCAATTCCAAGAAGCGTGAGAATCAATGCCATGCGTACATAAACGCCGTATTGCGCCTGCTTGAAGTAGGCAGCGCGTGGGTCGTCGTCTACCTCTACTGAGATTTCATTGACTCTCGGAAGCGGATGGAGTACGAGCATGTCCTTTTTCGCCAGTTCCATCTTGGATTTGGTCAGAATGTAGTAATTCTTTAAACGCACATAGTCCTCTTCATTGAAGAAACGCTCTTTTTGTACACGTGTCATATACAGAATATCAAGCTCCGGCATCGCATCCTCTAATCGCTCTACCTCTGTGAAAGGAATATTGTTTGCTTCAAGTACATCCTCGCGGATATAGCTTGGAATACGAAGCTCTTCCGGAGAGATGAGCACGAAGCGGATGCCCGGATAGCGAATCAATGCATTGATTAAGGAATGTACGGTGCGGCCGAACTTCAAGTCTCCGCACAGACCGATGGTAAGGTTCCCTAATTCGCCTCGTAAGGAACGGATGGTAAGCAAGTCAGTTAAGGTCTGGGTAGGATGCTGATGGCCGCCGTCTCCGGCATTGATGACTGGAATCTGAGATTTTAGGGAGGCGACAAGAGGAGCGCCTTCCTTAGGATGACGCATTGCACAGATATCTGCGTAACACGAGATGACACGAATTGTATCGGAAACACTTTCTCCTTTGGCGGCTGAACTGGAATCGGCGCTGGAGAAACCTAAAACAGAACCACCGAGATTTAACATGGCGGCTTCGAAACTAAGTCTTGTTCTTGTACTGGGCTCATAGAAACATGTGGCAAGCTTTTTGCCGTCACATGCATGAGCATATTTCTGTGGATACTTCTCGATATCGTTGGCAAGATTAAGCAGTTTGTCCAACTCATCGACGGAGAAGTCCAATGGGCTCATTAAATGACGCATATTATTCCTCCTTCGGCATTTTTATCATCATATAATAATCATAGAGTGATTTCAAGACAAAAATTGTTTTCAGATATTTTGTTGCGTGACAAAAGAAAGTAGAGTAAACTATCGATAGACAGTCAAGCTGTCGGAAACCAAAAGAAAATGATTTTTGGAAAAAAGGAGATTATAAATATGTCAGAAGAAATCAGAGAAAATACGGAAAAAACGGGAGATGAGATTCAATATCAGGAGCGCAAGCGCCTGCTTTTCTTTGGATTGCCATGGACTTTTACCAAATATACCATTACGGAGGACATGCTGACGATAGACGAAGGATTGTTTACGGTAGAGGAGAATGATTGCTACATGTACAAGGTTCAAGATGTGAAGCTCACTGCGTCAGTGATGGAGCGTATCTTCGGACTTGGGACAATCACGTGCTATACCGGAGATGTGACGAATAAGGAGCTAAAGTTGATACACATCAAACATGCGAAAGAGATTAAGGGATATCTGTTAAAGGCATCCGAGGAGGCTCGCCTTAAGAGGCGCACGCTACATACACAGGACATCGGAGTGGATATGGACGAGGATGAACTGTAGGAGGCATGCCTTATTATATTGATGACCGGAAATTCACTTCTTCCCATCCGCCCGAACTAAAATCCGCTCAAACAACAGCCCTGCCGCCATCCAGAAAGGAGCGTAGTCCAAGCGGATGACACCATCAATATTTGCTTTTGCATCACTGTAGTCCCAGGGGCATATTTTATGTTTCTTCAGGAAGGTGCCGCTTAGGTATTCAAAAGAAAAAATTCCCAGCGTATAAATAGCTCCACGGAAAAGGGCAGGTAGATGCTTTATGATCCGGTAGATGGGGCGGATGCAGGCTGCCATGCCGTAGATAGGGAACATCCAGACGGAGGTCTGTCCAATGAGACGTCCGTCTTTTTTTAATAGGGAACCGGCGGAGGTAAAAAGAATCTCCATGCACCATCCCGTCAGCCCGCAGATGAAAAAATTACGTCCCATAGTCATGTTTACCCTCCTTTTGTAGATAATATCATATCCTTATTCTGTCTCATTCCATGTAAATTATGTGCATTTTGCACAGCGGTAAATTCTGTCTTTTTCTGAATAAAATCCCACGAAAAAGTGTAACCTTTTTCTAAAATAAAACCGGGATAACTTGTAAAACCGGAAAAACTGACATATAATAAAAAAAGCGTATTCCACAGGAGTCGGAATGCAGTTAGAACAGCTATTATTACATATTTCATACGAAAGCGTGCAGGGAAGCCAGAGGCAGGAGGTATCGGATATTTGTTATCATTCCGGGAAAGTCAGGTGTGGCTCCCTGTTTGTTTGTCTGAAAGGATTTCGGACAGATGGACACAAGTATTTGAAAGACGCGGTGGCACGTCATGCGGTTGCGGTGGTGGTAGAAAAGGATATGCTCTCTGCACCGGTGATCGGAGTGACGGTGGTTGTCGTGCCGGATACCAGGGTGGCGCTTGCGGAACTTTCCGCAGCTTTTTTTGATTTTCCGGCAAAGAAACTTCGCATGATTGGGATTACCGGTACGAAAGGCAAGACGACGACCGCATATCTTGCTGCGAATATTCTGCGTGAGGCGGGATATCATGTAGGGATGATAGGTACCATCGCCATTTATGATGGGGCAAAAGAGATACCGGCGGAGCATACGACACCGGAATCATATGAGGTACAGAAGTATCTTGCCGCTATGGTTTCGCATGGCTGCGACTGTTGCGTGATGGAAGTGTCTTCACAGGGAATCAAGATGCAGCGGGTAGCAGGAATTTATTATGACATTGGTGTCTTTCTGAACATTGCGCCGGATCATATCGGAAAGGGTGAGCATGCGTCTTTTGAGGAATACCTGGCCTGTAAGAGCCGGCTGTTGCGCCAGTGTGAGATTGGGATTGTAAATTGGGATGATGAACATAAGGAGCAGATATTAGACGGGCATACCTGTGCGGTTGAATATTTTTCGTTGCAATATCCGGTGGACTACATGGCAGAGAAGCCCACATTTTCCATGTGCGAAGGGAGACTATTGGGAAAATTTGTTTTGCGTTATGGCATCGAACATGTACCGCTTGTGATGCAGCTGCCGGGAATGTTCAATGTCAGTAATGCACTTGCCGCTGCAGCAATCGCGCTGCATTTTTCTGTGAGAGCAGAGGCATTGCGCCGAGGTCTGGCGGGAGCGAGTGTGACAGGACGCTGTGAGAATGTGAGCCCCTCAAGGCGCTATGTACTGCTGATTGATTATGCGCACAATGAAATGAGCTTGGGAAGCCTTTTAGAAATGTTAAGGGCGTTTGAACCGAGGCGATTAGTCGTCTTGTTTGGATGTGGTGGTAACCGCTCTAAACTGAGACGAAGCAGGATGGGACAGACTGCAGGAAGGCTTGCTGATTTTACGATATTGACCTCGGATAATCCGAGATGGGAGGATGCTGAGGAAATCTTGGATGATATTGAGGAAGGAATCCGCAAGACGGGGGCTTCCTATATACGGATTACGGATCGAAGAGAAGCAATCACCTATGCGGTGCGTGAGGCACGGGAAGGAGACATCATCGTGCTGGCGGGAAAGGGACATGAAGGGTATCAGGAGATTTGCGGAGTGAAATATCCGATGCTTGATCATGATTTAGTAACCGATGCACTTGGGCAGAAAGAGCAGAAAAAGACTTATTTATGAGAGTAGATAAACGGGAAGAAAAGAGGTGGTCAGATGGCAAAATATGCACGAATCATTGTCGATATATCGCAGGAAAAATTGGATAAGACATTTGATTATCGGATACCGGAGCGTTTGAAGGAACGTTTGAAAGTCGGAATGCAGGTTGTAGTGCCATTTGGAAGCCGCAAGATAACAGGCTATGTCATTGAACTGACAGATGAAGTGGATTATGATGAGGAAAAGTTAAAAGATGTTTTAAGTATTGCAAAAGATAGTATTCCGATTGAGTCACATCTGATTGCGCTGGCTGGATGGATGCGTCAAAATTATGGCGGTACGATGAACCACGCATTAAAGACCGTAATTCCGATTAAAGCAAAGAAAAAACAGGTAGAGCATAAAAGCGTGAAGCTTGCGGTTCATCCAATGGAAGCGAAAAATCAGCTGGCAGAATATCAGCGCAAGCACAGTACTGCGCGTGCAAGACTACTGGAAGCACTGTTGGAAGAGACGGAACTTGATTGGGAGGTGATTACCGGTAAACTGGCAGTCACCGGAAGCGTGATACGGGCGTTGGAAGAGCAGGGCGTCGTAAAGGTCATCAGCGAGACACAGTACCGTAATCCGGTCGGTCATCTTACGAGGCAGGGGTATGTACACGAACTGAACGAGGAACAGCAGCATGTGGTTGATACGATTCTATCGGACTATGAGGCGGGTGTGAGGAATACTTACCTGCTAAAAGGTGTTACCGGCAGCGGTAAGACGGAAGTCTACATGGAACTGATTGCACATGTGACAAGTGGCGGAAAACAGGCGATTGTACTGATACCTGAGATTGCTTTAACGTATCAGACGGTTATGCGGTTTTACAATCGTTTTGGCGACAGGGTTTCTATCTTAAATTCAAGAATGACACCGGGAGAGCGATATGATCAGTTTACACGCGCGAAAAAAGGTGAAATTGATATTATGATTGGACCGAGATCAGCACTGTTCACCCCTTTTTTAAATCTTGGTTTAATTATTATTGACGAAGAGCATGAGCCATCCTATAAGAGCGAGACGGTTCCACGCTATCACGCGAGAGAAACGGCAATCGAGCGGGCAAAAATGTTGGGAGCGAGTGTTGTGCTTGGGTCTGCAACACCGTCGATCGACAGTTACTACAAAGCCCAGGCAGGGGAATATCACCTGCTTACGATGGAAAAGCGTGTGCATGAAAAACCGCTTCCGGTCTGTGAAGTGATAGACCTGCGGGAGGAATTAAAGCGGGGCAACCGCTCTATTTTAAGTGAGCGATTGACGGAGTTGATGGAAGAGCGTTTGCGTGACGGACAACAGACAATGCTATTTTTAAACCGTAGAGGCATGTCCGGCTTTGTGTCTTGCAGAGCATGCGGACATGTGATAAAATGTCCGCATTGCGATGTTTCCTTAAGCTTGCATAGTGCGAGAAATTATGGGGAAGTCGGCAGGATGGTTTGTCACTATTGTGGTTATGAAGAACCGGAACCGCAGAACTGTCCGGTCTGTGGATCTAAATATATCAGTGGTTTTAAGGCGGGAACGGAAAAGGTCGAGATGATTGTAAAACAGCGTTTCCCACAGGCGAGAGTCCTTCGTATGGATATGGATACGACCCGCAGCAAGGAAGGATATGAGCAGATATTATCCGGCTTTGCAAATCGGGAAGCGGATATCCTGATTGGTACACAGATGATTGTAAAGGGTCACGATTTCCCACATGTCACGCTCGTAGGAGTTCTGGCGGCGGATTTGTCACTTCACGTCAGTGACTATCACGCGTCCGAGCGCACATTCCAACTGCTTACGCAGGCGGCAGGAAGAGCAGGAAGAGGGGAGCAGCCGGGTGAGGTTGTGATTCAGACTTATGATCCGGAGCACTATAGTATTACCACTGCGAAGGAGCAGGATTACGAAGCTTTTTATGAGCAGGAAATCGCATACCGCGAGATAATGTGTTATCCACCGGTGTGGAATCTGCTGGTTATCTTATGTGCGTCACGCACAGAAGAAACAGCGGCGGAGGGAGCGAGGCGTTTGGCAGAGCACGCAGGGGCGTGGATTACAGCGTCGGGCAAGAAGGTTTCTGTCATCGGACCGGCGGATGCTGCTGTGGCAAAAGTGAATGATATATATAAGAAGGTTATTTATCTAAAGACGCAGGAATATGCGACCTTAGTAAAAATAAAAGATATGGCAGAGAAGTTCACCAGAGATAATCGGGATTACAAGGATGTGATGATTCAATTTGACTTTAATCCGGTAAATGGCTTCTGATGCGGAATGGAGGATAAGATGGCACTTAGAACAATACGTATACAGGGAGACCCTGTACTGGAAAAGAAATGCAGAGAGATTACGGAACTGACACCCAAAATCACAGAGCTGATTGAGGATATGATTGAGACGATGTATGAGGCGAACGGCGTAGGTCTTGCAGCACCGCAGGTAGGTATCTTAAAACGCTTGGTAGTCATTGATGTCGGGGAGGGACCGATTGTTATGATCAATCCGGTTATCTTAGAGACAAGCGGTGAGCAGACAGGGGATGAGGGATGCTTAAGTCTTCCGGGCAAAGCAGGCTGTGTGACACGTCCGAATTATGTCAAGGCGCGTGCATTTGATGAGAACATGGAAGAATATGAGATTGAGGGCACAGAGCTTTTGGCACGTGCAATCTGTCATGAGTTAGACCATCTGGACGGACATATGTACACGGAGAAAGTCGAGGGACCTCTCCACGAAGTGACCTACGAGGATGAGGAAGCATAAGCGTTCAAAGACTTGGGCATATAGAAATGAGGTGGAGTAATGCGTGTTATTTTTATGGGAACACCGGATTTTGCGGTAGAGACTTTAGAAGAAATCATAAAGGCAGGGCATGAAGTGGTGCTCGTCGTGTCACAGCCGGATAAGGCAGTCGGTCGAAGCAAAGCCTTGAGGTATACGCCGGTAAAAGCATGCGCGATTGAGCATGGAATTGAGGTGTATCAACCGGAAAAGGTCCGCGAGGCGGCATGTGTGGAATATTTGCGTGGATATGCACCGGATATTATAATTGTAGAGGCTTTTGGGCAGATTATACCAAAGGCGATTTTAGATATGCCGCGCTATGGCTGCGTAAATGTACATGCATCATTGCTTCCGAAATATCGAGGTGCTGCGCCGATTCAGTGGGCGGTTATCAATGGCGATATGGTGACGGGTGTGACGACGATGCGTATGAACGAAGGTCTCGATACAGGCGATATGATTCTAAAACAGGAAGTCATTATTCGTGAGGATGAAACCGGCGGAAGCCTTTTTGAACATCTTTCAAAAGTAGGCGCAAAGCTCTGTGTAAAGACGATGGAGGCGATAGAGGCGGGTACTGCCACATATACGCCGCAGAACGACGAAGAGGCAACACATACGAAGAAGATTTACAAGGAACTCGGCAGTATCGACTGGACAAGAGATGCCAAAACGATTGAGTGCCTGATTCGTGGATTGGACCCGTGGCCGAGTGCTTATACGCGTCTGAATGATAAGACATTAAAAATCTGGAAAGCAAAAGTAATTCCGGGAGAGAGTGATACCGCACCGGGATGTATTGTAAAAGTTGAGAAAGCGGGGATTACCGTACAGACCGGAGAAGGAATGCTTTTACTTACGGAGATTCAGTTAGAAGGAAAGAAGCGCATGTCGGTGGAATCCTTCTTAAACGGCTATCCGGTGGAAGCGGGAACTTATTTTAAAAAGGGTTAAGATATGAAGAGAAAGGGTGGTAATTATGCCATATTATTACTGGGGATTTGATCCTACGTATCTGTTGGTTGTAATCGGTGCAGTCATTTGTCTGATTGCATCCGCACGGGTAAATAGTACCTTCAATAAATATGCACAGTATCGCAGTATGTCCGGTATGACAGGAGCGCAGGCAGCAGAGCGTATCCTGCATGCTGCAGGCATTTATGATGTCTCGATTCAGCATGTTTCCGGAAATTTAACGGATCACTATCATCCGGGGAAGAAGACATTAAATTTATCTGACGCTGTATACAATTCGACTTCTGTGGCAGCCATTGGTGTGGCGGCACATGAGTGCGGGCATGCGATTCAGCATCAGCAGGGGTATGTACCACTTTCTTTGCGGACTGCAATCGTGCCGGTGGCAAATATCGGTTCTACTCTTTCCTGGCCGCTTATTTTGATTGGATTACTTTTTTCACGGAATACAGGAAGCTTTCTTATCAATCTTGGTATCCTGTGCTTTTCTTTTGCCGTACTGTTTCAGCTTGTGACATTGCCGGTTGAGTTCAATGCCTCTTCGCGGGCGCTGGCGCTTCTTGGTCAGCAGGGAATCTTAAGTGAGAGTGAAATGCCTTACACGAGAAAAGTATTAAAAGCAGCAGCACTTACTTATGTGGCGAGTGCGGCAGCGGCGTTGCTGCAGTTGTTACGTCTGTTATTGCTGTTTGGAGGAAGAAGACGAGATGACTGATTCCGTAAATACAAGAGAACTGGTGTTGGGTATCCTGATGGAGGTAACGAGCGAAAGTAACTACAGTCATCTGGTACTTCGTGCGGTTTTAGAGAAATATCAGTATCTGGATAAGAAGGAACGTGCATTTATTACACGTTTGTCCGAAGGGACTATCCAGCGCATGATTGAGTTGGATTACATCCTGAATCAGTTTTCTAAGGTGAAGGTAAATAAAATGAAACCGGTTATCCGCAATATCCTGCGGATGGGTGTCTATCAGTTAAAGTATATGGATGCGGTTCCGGCTTCGGCAGCGTGCAACGAAGCGGTGAAGCTTGCAAAGAAAAAGGGCTTTGGCTCTCTTAGCGGATTTGTAAACGGTGTATTGCGCAATGTCAGCAGGAATATAGAGCAGATTACATATCCGGATGCGGACAAGGAACCGGTAACGGCATTGTCCGTGCGATATTCGATTCCGGAATGGCTGACTGTACAGTGGCTCGAGGAATACGGCAGAGAGCAGACCGAGCAGATGATGCAGGCATTTCTGACGGATGCACCGATTACGATACGTACCAATTTAAAGCGAACGACACCGGAGGAGTTGCGCGAAAAGCTTGAGGCGGAGGGTGTAACAGTAGAGACCATGGATGCGACAAAATATCCGGAGCTTCCGTATGCATTTATGATTTCCGGCTTTGATTATCTGAATGGACTGAATTCTTTTCGGGAAGGCTTGTTCTATGTACAAGACTTAAGCTCTATGTTGGTAGCAGAATGGGCGGCACCGAAAGCAGGAGATATCTGTATCGATGTCTGTGGTGCGCCCGGAGGTAAGAGTATTCATTTGGCGGAAAAGCTAGACGGCACGGGAAGTGTAGAGGCAAGGGATATAAGCGAACATAAAGTGGAACTGATTCGTGAGAACATTGCACGCCATCAACTTTCGAATATTACTGCCAAACGCTGGGACGCTACGGTATTAGACGAGGAGTCGGTAGAGAAAGCAGACATTGTGATTGCGGATTTACCTTGTTCCGGGCTTGGTGTACTTCGCAAGAAGACGGATATCAAATACCGGATGAGCGAGAGTGCACAGGCGGAGCTGGTGGAATTGCAACGAAGCATTTTACAGGTAGTTGCTTCCTATGTGAAGCCGGGCGGTACGCTTATGTATTCGACCTGTACCATCCACCGTGCGGAGAACGAAAAGAATGTTGCGTGGTTTATCGAGCAACATCCGGAATTTTCGGTGGAAAAGATGCGTCAGATATTCCCGGAGGAGACGTTGGGAGACGGATTTTTTATTGCCCGGCTCGTGCGCAGGGCGCAGTAACCCGACGATACAATGCTTTGTACGTGAAGCATTCTGTGCGTTGCGCAGGGTGTTGGAAAGATGGAGTGATATATGGAACAGCAAAAGACAGATATCAAGTCAATGAATTTAAAAGAATTGGCGGCATATATCGAGGAACTTGGTGAAAAGAGCTTTCGTGCAAAACAAATTTATCAGTGGCTTCATGTAAAGCAGGTTTCTTCGTTTGATGAAATGACCAATATCTCAAGGAGTCTTATTGAAAAGCTCAAGGAGCAGTGTACACTGATTTGTTTAAGGCAGGAGCTGGTTCAGATATCAAAGCAGGACGGCACAAGAAAGTACTTGTTTGCACTGTCCGACGGAAATGTGATTGAGAGTGTGCTGATGCGTTATAAGCACGGCAATTCCGTGTGCATTTCCTCACAGGTGGGCTGCCGTATGGGCTGCAGATTCTGCGCGTCTACGCTGGATGGATTGGTGCGCGGACTGACACCTTCCGAGATGCTTGACCAGATTTATCAGATTGGGAAAGACATTGGGGAGCGCATCTCGAATGTGGTTGTAATGGGAACCGGTGAGCCGATGGATAACTTTGAGAATCTTGTAAAGTTCATCGAACTGCTGACGGACGAGAATGGACTTAATATCAGCCAAAGAAACCTGACGGTATCTACCTGCGGAATTGTGCCGCGCATGCGCGAACTTGCAGAAAAAAAGCTGCAGATTACATTGGCATTATCTCTGCATGCTTCTAATCAGGAAAAGCGCAAAGTACTTATGCCTGTGGCAAACAAATATGAGATACATGAGGTTGTGGATGCCTGCCGTTATTATTTTGAACAGACAGGAAGAAGAGTTACATTTGAGTACAGTTTGGTGGCGGGGGTTAACGATACGAATGACGATGCGAGGGAACTGTCGGAACTGGTAGGAGACATGAATTGTCATATCAATCTCATACCCGTGAACCCGATTAAGGAGCGGGATTATAAGCAGCCGGATAGTGGAGCAATCCTTGCTTTCAAAAATAAGCTTGAAAAAAACGGAATAAATGTTACTATTAGAAGGGAAATGGGTCGGGATATTGACGGGGCCTGTGGACAGTTGCGCAAGCGATATGCGGATAGCAGCGTGAGTGCGAGAGGATAGATGGAGGAATCAAATGAAGACGTTTTCCATGACGCACATCGGGCGGCGACGTGAAACAAATCAGGACTATATGTTTACTTCGGAAACGGCTGTCGGAAGTCTGCCAAACCTTTTTCTGGTGGCAGACGGAATGGGCGGTCATGCGGCCGGTGATTATGCGTCCAGATTTACGATAGAGAAAATCGTTGAGCATATTAAGCAGTCAGAGAAGAAAGAACCTGTGACTGTGCTTAAGGAAGCGGTTGATTATGCAAATCGTCTGCTGCTTGAAGAAGCCGGAGCAGATGAGAAAAAAGCAGGCATGGGGACGACGATTGTTGCCGCAACCTGTCAGGGGGATAAGCTATATACCGCCAACGTAGGTGACAGTCGCCTGTATGTAGTGAATGAAGAACAGATTGTCCAGATTACACGTGATCATTCTTTAGTAGAAGAGATGGTTCGGTTGGGCGAGATGGATAAGGAGGATGCCAAAGGGCATCCGGATAAGAATATTATTACGAGAGCAATCGGAGTTGGCTCCGAAGTGACTGTTGACTTTTTTGAGACCAGAGTGACAGAGAAAGATACAATTTTGATGTGTTCGGACGGTCTGACCAATATGATTGATGATGCGGATATCAAGCGGATTATCTTGGGGCAGCGTGATATCGTTGAGAAAGCAGAACGATTGGTAGAGACGGCCAATCAAAATGGTGGCAGAGACAATATTACGGTTGTGTTGATTGAACCGTTCTCAAAGGAAGGAAAAGAATAATATGTTAACAGAGGGAATGTATGTAGCAGACCGCTATGAGATAGTCGGTAAAATCGGTACCGGCGGTATGTCAGATGTATATAAGGCATTGGATTTGACACTTGGACGCAATGTGGCAATCAAAGTGTTGAAACCGGAGTTTTCGGAAGATTTGAATTTTGTGACGAAGTTCCGCACAGAGGCACAGTCGGCAGCGGGACTGGAGCATCCGAATATTGTAAATATTTACGATGTAGGAAGCGAGAGAGGCATGCACTATATCGTGATGGAGTATGTAGAAGGCGTCACGTTAAAGACATATATCGAGAAGAAGGGACAGCTTTCTTTTAAGGAGGCAGTCAGCATTGCAATTCAGGTAGGAAGAGGTATTGAAGCGGCGCACAATAAGGGCATCATTCACAGAGATATCAAGCCTCAGAATATCATCATTTCTACAGAAGGCAAGGTAAAAGTAACAGATTTTGGTATAGCAAGGGCGGCAAACTCCAATACCATCAGTTCTGATGTGATGGGTTCCGTGCACTATTCTTCACCGGAACAGGCGAGAAACGGTTTTGTGGATGGCAAGAGTGATATTTATTCTCTTGGTATCGTGATGTATGAGATGGTGACAGGACGTGTTCCTTTTGACGGGGATACAACGGTAGCAGTAGCAATCCAGCATCTTCAGGAGGAGATGGTGTCGCCGAGTGCTTATGCGCCGAATCTGCCAATCAGTATGGAGAAAATCATTCTCAAATGTACGCAGAAGAATCCGGATCGCAGATACGAATCTATGACGGCGTTGCTTGCAGATTTGCGCAAGGCACTGGTAAGTCCGGACGAAGATTTTGTGGTGATGGTTCCGGCAGTCAATCAGGATAAGACAAGAGTGATTGCGGAGGACGATTTAAAGCAGATTAAGGAAGAGGCAGGAAGCATCTACCTTAAAGCAGATGAGGCGGTCAGAACAAAAAAGGAAGCTCCGAAAGAGTATGATGATGAAGATGATGAACTTGATGACTATGAGGATGAGGGAGAACTGAATCCGAAGATGGAAAAGGCAATTACCATTATGGGAATCGCGGCGGCAGTTATCATCGTACTTATTATTGTCGCGATTGTGATAAATCTCTTTGGCGGCTTTGGAAAAAGAGGTAACAAAGATACGGAGACAAAGACCACACAGACAACCCAAACCACCGAGACGGAGACAGTAGCTGCAGAGCAAATTAAGGTTCCGGACCTTTCAGGCAAGACCTATGCGGATGCAGAGACTGAGCTTGCTGCACTTGGACTTAAAATCGAGAATAAGGGTGAGGTATCTTCCGACACTTACAAGGAAGGCGAGATTGCCAATCAGGAACCGGTGGCAGGAACTGCAGTTGACAAAGATACTACAGTCAGCGTTGTCATCAGTAATGGAAAAGGCAGCATTGATGTTCCAAACGTAGTCGGCGAGTCCGAATCGAGTGCGATAGATGCGCTTGAGGAGATGGGATTCAAGCCGGATAAGACCTATTCTTATAGTGATACCGTGGCAGCAGGTGATGTCATTTCCCAGAATCCAACGAGCGGTTCGAAGGCAAAAGAGGGAGATACCATTACCATTACTATTAGCCAGGGGCGTGAAGCAGTGACTGTCCCGGATGTCTACACGACTTATAAATCAGAGGAACAGGCAAAGAGCTTGCTTGCGGACTTTAATATATCGGTTAAGA
Organism: Roseburia sp.; assembly: GCA_022771695.1. Lineage (GTDB taxonomy): Bacteria > Bacillota > Clostridia > Lachnospirales > Lachnospiraceae > Roseburia. Next base: position 67,607 of record JALEKJ010000046.1, read on the forward strand.
CGGCATACAGTGACACGTATCCGGAGGGCATTGTTATGGCACAGAGCATTGAACCCGGCAAGCAGGTAGAGAAAGGTACTTCCATTACGATTACCATCAGCAAGGGACCGGAACCATCCCAGGTGGTGACGGCTACAACCTATAAATGTAATCACACTGTAAATCTTACAAAATCAGGTGCAAATACAACGGGGGTATCCGAAGTAAGTGCTATCTTGTATGATACGTCCGGCAATGCATTAAAGCAGTGGTCTAATCTGGCGCTTACCTCGATTAACGATGCAGGTGATCAGGGTGTGAAGGTGACACAGGGCGGCTTATTGGTAAGCAGCGGTAAGATTGCTGTGACATTGTTATATGAGAATGGGACGACGAGCGTGGTGACCGTAGAGAACGTTGAGTTTCTAAAAGAATCATAATCGGGAAACGATATGCAGGGAAAGATTGTAAAAGGAATTTCCGGATTCTACTATGTTCACATAGCAGAATCCGGAATTTATGAATGTAAGGCTAAGGGCATTTTCCGTAACCAGAAGGTAAAACCATTGGTCGGCGACAATGTCGAGATAGCGATATTGCATGAAAAAGAAAAAACAGGAAATATCGAAACGATATTACCAAGAGAGAACGAACTGATTCGTCCGGCGGTGGCAAACGTCAATCAGGCGCTGGTTATATTTGCAGCGGCGAAGCCACAGCCGAATTTTAATTTACTGGACAGGTTCCTTATTATGATGGAATATCAGAAGGTGCCTGTGACCATCTGTTTTAATAAAACCGATTTGATTACCGAAGAGGAACTGCATGAATTTGCGGATGTTTATGCAGCATGCGGCTATCCCGTAGTCTTTACTTCAGCGAAAGAGCAGGAAGGTATGGAGAGGCTTTTGGCATTGCTAGAAGGTAAGACAACAGCAGTGGCAGGACCTTCCGGGGTAGGAAAGTCTTCTTTGATTAACTGCTTACAAAAGGGCAGACAGATGGAGACCGGTGCCATTAGCAGGAAGATTGAGCGAGGAAAGCATACGACACGCCATTCTGAGATTATTCCGATTCATGGGAATACCTATATTATGGATACACCCGGATTTTCCACACTTAATATACCGGGATTTGAAAAGGAAGATTTGCAGCAGTACTACAGAGAATTTGCGGAATATGAACCGTATTGCCGGTTTCAGGGATGCAGCCACATCGGAGAGCCGGATTGCGGTGTTAAGGATGCATTGCGTGAGGGGAAAATCAGTACCTTGCGCTATGAAAATTACAAGCTTTTGTATGAAGAATTAAAGCAGGTGAAGAAGTACTAACGGAGGTAGGATAATGAACTGTTTAGCACCGTCGATATTATCGGCTGACTTTGCGAGACTGGGAGAGCAGGTACAGGAATTGGATGAAGCAGGAGCCCAGTATGTGCATATTGATGTCATGGATGGTATGTTTGTGCCGAGCATTTCTTTTGGCATGCCGATTATCCGCTCGTTGCGTCCATGCAGTGACCGAATTTTTGACGTGCACCTGATGATAGAGGAGCCGGGGCGCTATATTTCCGATTTTGCGGAGGCCGGAGCGGACCTTATTACCGTTCACGCGGAAGCCTGCAAACATTTAGACCGCACGGTGGAAAGCATTAAGGAAAAAGGCTTGCTTGCAGGTGTAGCATTAAATCCGGCAACACCGATTTCCGCAATCGAATATGTCCTGCCAAAAGTAGATATGGTGCTCATCATGTCCGTAAATCCGGGATTCGGCGGGCAGAAGCTGATTCCTTATACGGTTCAGAAGATTCGTGACTTAAAGAAAATGATTGATGCAAAAGGATTAAAAATCGATATTGAGGTGGACGGTGGTATCAATTTGGAGAATGTGGCTGAGGTCATGGATGCCGGAGCCAATATTATCGTTGCGGGAAGCGCTGTGTTTAGCGGAGACCTCACCGAAAATACGCAGCAGTTCTTACATATTCTCAATTCCTAAGACAAGCAGTTTTTGAGAGAGGGAGCGAATGAAACATTTTTTAATAGTTTCCGGGGGCGATATCGACGATGCGTTTGCCTGCCGTATGATAGAAAAAGAGCAACCGGATGTGGTGATTGCAGCGGATAAGGGAATGGATTTTTTTTACCGGAATCAGATAAAGCCCGATTTTATCATTGGCGATTTTGATTCGGCAGAGCGTGAGAGCCTGTGTTATTTCCGGACACAGAGCAATGTGCAGATTAGAGAACTTTGCCCCATGAAGGATGATACCGATACGGAATCGGCAATCCGATATGCATTGGAACAGGGCGCGGAGAAGATAACTCTGCTTGGGGCAACCGGGAGCAGATTAGACCATGTACTCGGCAATATCGAACTGCTGGGAATCGGATTAAAAGCGGGTGTGCCGATTACTATGTTGGATGCGAAGAATCGAATTCGGATGATTGATAAAGGGATTACCATAAAGAAAAGTGAGCAGTATGGTACCTATGTATCGCTGCTGCCATATACCGAATGCGTAGAGTGTGTAACCCTGAAAGGATTTAAATATCCTCTTACAGACGCCACACTTACCGGGTTTTGCTCATTGGGTGTGAGCAATGAGATTGCGGAAGAGAAAGCGGAGATTACCTTTGACGGAGGAATTCTGCTTGTGATAGAATCAAGGGACTGATAAAAAGACAAGACAAAAGAAGCCATGATAAAGGAGAAAAAATAGAACATGAAACTAGGAATCGTAGGTTTACCGAACGTAGGAAAGAGTACACTTTTTAATTCTTTGACGAAGGCAGGCGCGGAGTCCGCGAACTATCCGTTCTGTACGATTGACCCGAATGTGGGAATCGTGGCAGTGCCGGACGAGCGTATCAAGAAATTGGGAGAACTTTACCACACCAAAAAGGTGACACCGGCAGTCATCGAATTTGTTGATATTGCTGGTCTGGTAAAGGGAGCAAGCAAGGGGGAGGGGCTCGGCAATCAGTTCCTTGCAAATATCCGTGAGGTAGATGCTATCGTACACGTGGTGCGCTGCTTTGAGGACACGAATGTCGTGCATGTAGACGGAAGTGTTGACCCGGCGAGAGATATTGAGACTATTAATTTAGAGCTGATTTTCTCGGATGTAGAAATACTGGAACGTCGTATTGCGAAGGTTGCAAAGCAGGCGCGCATGGACAAGACCCTTGCAAAAGAGTTAGAACTGTTAGAGGCAGTAAAAGCACATTTGGAGAACGGTAATCTTGCGAAGACTTTTGAGGTGCCGGAGGATGAGGATGCGCAGAATTGGTTTGCTTCCTACAACCTTTTGACAGCAAAGCCAACCATTTATGCGGCAAATGTATCAGAGGATGACCTTGCAGATGATGGTGCAAGTAATCCGCATGTAACAGCAGTACGTGAGATGGCAAAGGCTGAGAACAGCGAAGTGTTCGTTATCTGTGCGCAGATTGAGCAGGAAATCGCAGAGTTAGAGGATGATGAGAAGCAGATGTTCTTGGAAGACCTCGGATTAAAGGAGTCCGGTCTGGATAAGCTGGTGGCAGCAAGTTATAGTTTACTCGGTCTCATCAGTTTCCTAACCGCAGGAGAGGATGAGTGCCGTGCATGGACCATTAAGAAGGGCACGAAGGCACCGCAGGCTGCAGGTAAAATTCACACAGATTTCGAGCGTGGATTTATCAAGGCTGAGGTAGTAAATTATCAGGACCTTCTGGATAACGGAAGCCTTGCAGCAGCGAGAGAAAAAGGAATTGTCGGCATGGAGGGTAAGGATTACGTCGTAAAAGACGGCGATGTCATTCTGTTCCGTTTCAATGTCTAATTCGATTGAAAGAGGAAACTGCAAAGAGTGCAATATAGGCATACATCAAATATCGGGCGCATATATTTTTTCAAGGAAGGTTTTGGGAAAATATATGCGCTTTTGTGAATTGCAGCAGAAAGAAGTAATTAATGTGACAGACTGCAAATGCCTTGGGAATGTCAGAGACTTGGAGTTTGACGAGTGCGATGGATGCATCAAGACGCTGATTGTGCCGGGACCGGGAAAATGGTTAGGGTGTGTGGGGCGCGAGTTTGAGATTTTTATCCCGTGGTGCAAGATTGTAAAGATCGGACCGGATATCGTACTTGTGGATATTGATGAGAAGGAATGCAGACACAAGCTCAAATGAGCTTGTGTCACACAAAATTAAATAATCAGATATTTTATAATTTCGTGAATTTATATAAAAAATAGTAGACATAACGAAATAAAATTTATTGACAATTCCGACATTGACAGATATACTACCATATATAGGCGCATTGCCACATGGAGGTAGCATATGAAGTGTCCGTTTTGCAGTAGTGAGAATACCAGAGTAATCGATTCAAGACCGGCAGACGATAATAATTCGATTCGTCGCCGCAGATTATGTGATGATTGCGGAAAGCGTTTTACCACTTATGAGAAGGTGGAGACGATTCCTCTTATCGTAATCAAGAAAGACAATACGAGAGAACAGTATGATCGCTCTAAAATTGAGGGCGGAGTGCTTCGTGCATGTCATAAGCGTCCGATTTCTGTGAACCAGATAAATCAGTTGATTGATGAGGTGGAGACAGAGATATTTAACCGTGAGGAAAAGGAGATACCGAGTTCCCTGATTGGCGAGATTGTGATGGATAAGCTGAAGGACCTAGAGGCGGTAGCCTATGTCCGTTTTGCATCTGTGTATCGCGAATTTAAGGATGTCAATACATTCATGAGCGAATTGAAAAAAATGCTGGATAAATAGTTCAGATATTCTCGTTTTGTGCCGATATATGAGAAGTAGTAATTGCTAACAGTAATGGAGAGATTGTATGAATATATCAGGAATCCGCACCTATGCGGGATTTTATGATTACAATACAATAAAGAATCAGGAAGCGCATGGTCGACAGATTGCGGAGTCGAAAGCGGAAGCGGCGGAGACTTTGGCAACGCAGGAAGAGCAGCAGAGTAAAGAGGCAGAGCAGGTAATTGCTGCGCCGGCGAAACAGGATAACGGTGCCAGTGAGTATGCGAAGCAGTATCAGCCTGATGCTACCTATGAGCTTAAGGGTGTAGACAGCGATATTGCGAACTTGGACGTTGCGAAAGCACTTTCTGATATGAAGAAGGATCAGGTGCTCCAGCAGTATCAGTTCTTTGTGGGTGAAAGCAAGGCTGGGGAAGCGCTTACAGAGAATCGTAAGGATGAGAACTTTTATTTATAGTTACATAACAGATTAGGAGAAGCGAGAATGTTTCTCCTTTTTTTATGCAATCGGAAAGAGCTTCTTCTTTGCATAAATGGTTTCTAAAAACTGGGGGTGGATATTTTTTAGAAAATGTAGTAATCTATGTGAGTAATTGCTTTGAAAAGAGACACGCGAAGAAAAGGAGCATTTATATATGAGGATAAGACCGGAGGATGCTTGCTGCGTGGCAGTTGATTATCAGGAAAAGTTTATGCCTGTCATTGCAGAGCGAGAACAGTTGCTGGCAAATTCAGGGAAACTGTTGAAAGGCATGCGGATACTTGAAATTCCGCTTGTAGTGACGACGCAGTATGCGAGGGGACTTGGGCTTACGATACCGGAGATTCGTACGGCGGCAGAGACGGAGAAATTCTTCGATAAAAAGAGCTTTTCCATTTATGGAGATGAGGCAATTCAGAAGCACTTGGAGACACTGGGGAGAAAACAGGTTATTCTGTGTGGCATCGAGGCGCATATCTGTGTACTTCAGTCTGTAATAGAACTTGCCGGTGCCGGGTATCAGCCAATTCTGGTAGAAGATTGTATCAGTTCCAGGAGGCTTAGTGACAAGAGCACGGCAATTATGCGCGCACGGGCAGAGGGAGCTATTGTCACCACATATGAATCTTTATTGTTTGAACTGCTGGAAAGTGCAGAGCATGCGAAGTTCAAACAGATTTCAAACCTTGTAAAATAGACAGAGGACAGATGAGATATGTTACAAAAATTCTATCCGGGAGAATACATGGATTCTACCTATGACATCGATTTTGATAAGCTATATGCAGAAGGGTATCGTGCGGTTATTTTTGATGTTGACAATACGCTGGTGCCACATGGCGCGCCGGCGGATGAAAGGGCATGCGCATTGTTTGCACATTTAAAGGAACTGGGTTTTGCGTGCATGCTGCTTTCCAACAACAAAGAGCCGCGTGTGAAGATGTTTAACGATGCTGTACAGGTGTCTTACATCTACAAAGCCGGAAAGCCAAAGCCTGCCAGCTATCGGAAAGCGATGGAGCAAATGGGAACAAACACCGGAAACACGGTATTTGTCGGTGACCAGATTTTTACGGATGTATATGGCGCAAATCTTGCCGGAATCCGCTCAATTCTGGTGAAGCCGATTCATCCGAAGGAAGAAATACAGATTGTACTGAAGCGATATCTGGAGAAGATTGTATTATTTTTCTATAAGCGAAAAAAATTGCAGTAACACTGCGGAATGGAGAGATTATGAAAATTGTAATTGGTAATGATCATGCAGCAACAGCGCTGAAATTTGAGATTGTGGACTATTTAAAGAGTCTGGGTCATGAAGTTATTAACATTGGCACAGATACGACAGAGAGCTGCAATTATCCGGAGTATGGCGAGAAGGTAGGCCGTATGGTAGTTGCAGGCGAGGCAGACTGTGGTGTGCTCATCTGTGGAACAGGTGTAGGTATCTCTATTGCGGCAAACAAGGTACCGGGCGTGCGTGCAGCAGTATGCTCTGATACGGCGACAGCTCGTTTGGTGAAGGAGCATAACAATGCGAACATCATTGCATTCGGTGCGAGAATTGTCGGAAGCGAGCTTGCAAAAGATATCGTAAAGGCATATCTGGATGCAGAATTCGCAGGAGGAAGACATCAGACCAGAATCGATTTAATTCACGAAATTGAGAAAAGAGGCTGATTCCTGCTGTGCAATATGCATAGAAAATGCGATATTACGCGATGTATGGAGAAAAAAGGCTTGAAATATGCCGGGATTTATTATAGAATATAGAAATCAGAGAGTCCAAAAACTCGGGCGTATTTTTAAGGAGGAAGTTTACATGATTTCAGCAGGAGATTTCAGAAATGGTATTACCATCGAGTTAGAGGGTAATATTTATCAGATTATCGAATTCCAGCACGTTAAACCAGGTAAAGGTGCAGCGTTTGTAAGAACTAAGTTAAAGAATATCAAGAGTGGTGGTGTTGTCGAGAAGACATTCCGTCCGACTGAGAAATGTCCACAGGCACGTATCGACAGAAAAGATTACACCTATCTTTATGCAGATGGTGATTTATACAACTTCATGGACGCAGAGACTTATGAACAGATTGCATTGTCTAAGGATGATATCGGTGATGCATTGAAGTTTGTAAAAGAGAACGAGATGGTTAAGATGTGTTCTCATAACGGAAGCGTATTCGCAGTTGAGCCGCCTCTGTTTGTTGAGCTTCAGATTACAGATACTGAGCCGGGCTTCAAGGGAGATACAGCTACAGGCGCTACAAAGCCGGCAGTTGTTGAGACAGGAGCTACGGTATATGTTCCGTTATTCGTTGAGCAGGGCGATGTGATTAAGATTGATACACGTACCGGTGAGTATCTGTCCCGTGTATAAGATTTTAGGACAAGTTCAGATTGAAGATGAGAAAAGCTAGGAAGAGGTTTCTTCCTAGCTTTTTTGTGTATTCGGAAACTGCGCTGTCATCCGAAGCAACAATACAATCGCAAGCACTGACATCACCGCTTGACTAATCAGAATTCCCCACAGATAGCTCTTGATTCCATAAACCGGTACTGCAAAGAGCACGAAGAGGATACGGATACCGCAGGAGAGCAGGTTTAAGAAAAATGTAAGCCCGGGGAAGCCGAGACCGTGTAGAATGCTGCTTAAGGTGGAACCCAGATAGAGGAACGGACAAATCCAGCCGAGTGTTGTGATAAAAGTGCCGGCGAGTGCATTTCCAAAGAGGAAGTTTCCTAGAAAATCACCGGTAATAAGGAACGCAAACGTTGCGAGGAATCCCAAAATCAGGCAGGATTCGATTGTCTTTTTTAGGGTTCGCCGTATCAGGCGCTCGTCTCCGACAGCTTTTGCCTCTGAGATAGTCGGAAGCAAAAGTACGGAGACAGAATTCGTGATGACGGAAGGAAACATAATGACAGACATGGACATACCTGTGAGGATACCATATACGCCAAGCGCTTCTGCAGTTTCATATCCAAACAGTTTCAGGCGGTTTGGAATCATGATATTCTCATAGCTGGAAAAAAGATTTAGAACAACACGGTTTGCAGTCAGCGGGGTTGCCATATACATGAGGTTTTTTGCACAGGAGGACCAGGACAGTATCCGGTTGCCGGAACCGGACGGCAGCTTCGTGCAGCTTAACGAGACAAGCGTGCTTGCAACCTCGCCTAAAACCATGCCCCACATCGTAATCGAGAGCGGAACAGCCGTCTGTTCGCGCATATGAATGGCGTAAAGCACATAAACAGTGCCGACTCTGGCAAGCTGCTCTGCGAGCTGGGTGAGTGCCGGAATTCCGGTTTTTTTCAAACCATAATAGTAGCCATTGATACAGGCATGAATGCAGCTTGGCACAAAGGAAAGTGAGAGCACGGAAAGCAGCGGTGCACATCTGGCATCTCCAAGCCAGGCACCTGCGATAAAGTTTGCATTTTTCCATAGAAGCAGGCTAAAAACTGCAGATAAGAGTAGGGAGATGGTAAGTCCGGTAAAGAGATAACGTTTCGCGCCATGCGGATTTTTTTTCCCGATTTCGGTAGAGACAAAACGGGAGATGGAGGTCTGGATGCCGGCAGCAGTAATAGCGAAACCCAATGACATGACAGGAGATGTCAACTGATAGATACCAAGCCCTTCTGCACCAATCACACGCGAGAGGAATATTCTATAGAAGAAGCCGATAATTCGGGTGAGTACACCAGCAAATGTCAAAAGGAGAGTACCGGTGATAAAGGAACTTTTTATGGAGTTTCCGGAAGCAGAATGTTTGGAAAGCGTCATTTTTGGCAAAAAAACCTCCAAATGTTCTATCCTTTCAATATATGTAGAAGGAGAGGGAAACATGAGTAGTCAAATATATAAAGACATATATCTGGATAATGCAGCGACGACTCAGATGGCAGGTGCCGTAGAGGAGGCAATGCAGCCTTATTTGAGAGAAAATTTTGGAAATGCATCCACAATGTATAGCTATGGGGAAGATGCGAGGACAGCAATCGAGGAAGCGCGAAGAATGATTGCTGAGTCATTGAAGGCGAAGCCTTCAGAAATCTATTTCACGTCCGGAGGAAGTGAGTCGGACAACTGGGCGGTAAAGGGAATCGCAGGCGCCCTGAAAGAGAAGGGGCGTCATATTATCACAAGCAGAATTGAACACCACGCTATCTTAAATTCCTGCGAGTACTTAGAGCACCTCGGATATGAAGTCACATATCTGGATGTAGATAGCAACGGGATGGTATCCGTAGAAGCGTTGGAACATGCAATCAGACAAGATACGACATTAATTACAATCATGTTTGGAAATAATGAAATCGGAACGATACAGCCAATTATGGAAATTGGAAAAATTGCAAGAGAGCATCAGGTATTGTTCCACACAGACGCGGTGCAGGCATATGCACAGATTCCGATATCGGTGCGCCAGTATCCAATCGACCTTTTAAGTGCAAGTGCACATAAGTTTCATGGACCCAAAGGGGTGGGATTCCTCTATGTGCGTGAGGGGGTACAGATTCCATCGTTTATCCATGGAGGCGGGCAGGAACAGGGAAAACGTGCGGGAACGGAAAATGTGGCAGGAATTGTCGGAATGGGAAAAGCAGCAGAATTGGCACATCATGGAATGAGACAGCGCATCCACAGAGAGACCATGTTGCGCAATTATCTGATGGAAAAAGTGACGCATGAGATACCGGGAGCACGCATTAATGGACATCGTGTAAGGCGACTGCCGGGAAATGTGAGCATGAGCTTTGAAGGTGTCGACGGGGCATCTCTTTTGATACTGTTGGACGAGGATGGGATTTGTGCATCCGGTGGTTCCGCATGTAATACCGGAGAAAGCCGGGTATCCTATGTGATTGCAGCAATCGGAGTGCCGGAGGAATATGCCGCGGGCACGATTCGTATGACACTTTGTGGGGATACGACGAGAGAGGAGATAGATACAGCGGTGGAATCCCTAAAACGAGGTATAAAACTGCTCAGGGATTCCTAAGCTGTTATTCGGCGACAACGACTTTGTTACGCCCTTCCAGTTTGGCGCGATAGAGTGCTTTGTCTGCCGCAGAAAAAAGAGTTTCATAGTTGTAACAATATTCAGAAGAAAATGCGATACCGATACTTGCCTGCGTGGTGATTGTGATATTGCGCTCAGAGGTTCGTCTGTGAATTTCCTGTCGCAAAATCTCGGTTTGCAGGATAATAAAAGAACGATCGGTCGCATCGCTTATGTATACCAGAAATTCATCTCCGCCGACGCGTCCGCAGAGTGCATTATCCTTGAAATAATTTTGGATAACCGAAGCAGTCTGGCAGATAAAAGAATCGCCCGTCAGGTGTCCAAGCGTATCATTAATCTGCTTGAAGTGGTCTAAGTCAACCAGAATCAAGGCAGACTGCTTGGCAGGCGAAGCCTTAGATAAGTCTTCCTCTACCAGAAACTGAATCGTGTATTTGTTCAAAAGCCCTGTCATCTGATCAATGCGGCTTTTCTCGCGATACAGTTCAGAATCGTTTTTGGTCTGACGCAGACGTTCCACATATTCAAGACTGTAAAGCTTTGCCTGATTCTGTTCTTCCTGATAGCGGGAATGGAGCATAATCATCTGACCGCAGTAATGCAGATAATCACTGGCAAGACAAAACTTTTTGCTGTAGGCAACTTGATATTTCAGGTAGGTATAGCGGAGAAAAATAAGTGGTGACTGCATGCAGTATGGCTGTATATAGGAGAGGACAGAGGAAAGTGCCTCTGACATCTCTTTTTCCAACAGATAGTCGCAAATATCGAAATAGAACTCAGACAACTCCAGAAAATCCATGCTGGAGGACACAAGAGTCAAAAGCTTGGCGAGCGTTTCTTTTAGTGCTTTGTCATTCTTGTGCATATCGTAAAGGCGTACATTCAGATTGAGTACGGATGCATCATAGAATAGCATCGGATTCCCCTGCATCAGAGTCTCAATTCTCTGACTGTCATCAAGAGCCTTCTCGTATTCGTGATTCTTACAATATAGGATGCCGCGGTAAGCGTGGCAGAGTACGGCAATATTATAGGACTGATTGGCAGAATCACCGGCATAGAATAGTGCCTGATTAAAGTAATCAAGAGCAGTATCATAGACCTCCAACTGTCCGTAAATCAAACCGAGATTGGTACAACACACGGCACATTCGCGTGTAAGTTTTAAATCGGTGCTGAGGGTCTTTGCCTGAAGCAGATAATTGATGGCAATCGTCTCCTGTCCCAGATAGCTGTAAATAAGTCCAATGATATTGTAGGACAATGCATCTAAGTAATAGAGAGACGTACTTTTCGGTGCCTGAAGGCAGCGCGTAAGAAAGCTTAGAGCCTGATTTAAGTCTCCGAGCCGAAAAAAGTACTCGCCCTCATAGAACAGCAGCAGAGATAATTCATCCGGATCGTGCTGGTCAATAAGTGCACCGTAAGATTGGTATAGGGAAAGCGTTTCCTTGGTAATGGGAAGAAAACGTTGCTTTTCCATTTGTTCAATCAAAGCAGTTTTCTCGTTTGTTATCATATGTGTTTCCACCTTTAAAATAATACTTATATTATAGAAGTATTTAAGCTGTAAGGCAAGGATTGGAAACGTTTTTGACAGAAATAATTGTAAGAAATTATAAAATTCTGCTGGAAAAAAATGGGTTCTGGGAAAAGTTGCACAAGTATAATTATGCATTTGTGAACAAATTGTGGAAAGGAAATTATTTGATGGGTATTTTGCCGAAAATCGAGCGAAAGAATTGGCAAAATGCCCGTAAAACAGCAGGTTTTGGGGATGGAAACAGATTTGACAAACCCCAAAAATTATGGAATAATTGCGCCGTTAGAAACGAATTTGACATTTTCAGTTTTTGTGTTTAATAGAAAGGAATTGGGAACTATGTTTGAGAAGAAAATCAGATTATCTGACACCGATGAGGTAAAGGATTTTGTAAGAGCTGCCGGAAAATGTGATTTTGATATCGACGTTTTTTATTGCAGAGCAGTGATTGATGCGAAGTCTTTGCTCGGAATGTTATATCTTGGAATCGGTAAGGAATTGACAATTAAGTATGGCGGGAATGATCTTGCTTTTGAGAAGAACATTCAGAAATATGCAGTCTGTTAAGAGATGCGTGTCAAAGAGAGCCTTCGGGAATTTCCCGAGGCTTTCTTTTTTTGTGAAACTTTTGTTCTGTAACAAGATATGATACAATGATTTCATGAGTAAACAGATTGTGAAGAATGAAAAAGGAATCATTAAAATATCAGTCCGCAATCTTGTGGAGTTTATATTGCGCGAGGGCGACATTGATAATCGGAACGGCAAGGCGGCTTCGGCAGAAGCGATGCAGGAGGGGAGCCGTATGCATCGCAAAATTCAGCAACGCATGGGACCGAATTATCATGCAGAGGTACCGCTTCGCATTGCAATTGAGGAAGAGGACTATCAGCTCGTCATTGAGGGCAGGGCAGACGGTATCATGATTGAGAACACAGATGACAGTGAGTATACGTTCGCAGATAATTTCAATCATATCGAACTTGGATGCGATGCGCGCGTGACGATTGATGAGATAAAAGGAATCTATCAGAAGGTAGAACTTTTAGAAGCGCCAATTGGCGTACATCTCGCACAGGCAAAGTGTTATGCCTACATCTATGCGGTGCAGCATGACCTGCCGCGCATTGGTGTGCAGATGACATACTGTAACCTAGATACGAAGGATATCCGCTATTTTAAGGAGGAGTTTGCCTTTGGGGAGCTTTCAGAGTGGTTCTGGCATCTGGTTGATGAGTATAAGAAGTGGGCGGATTTTCAATTTGCGTGGCGAAAATTAAGACAGGATTCCATCAAGCGATTGGAGTTTCCCTATGAATACCGTAAGGGGCAGAAGGAGCTTGCGGCAGGGGTCTATCGCACGATTGCAAGAGGGAAGAACTTATTTATTCAGGCACCGACCGGAGTGGGAAAGACGATTTCTACCATCTTTCCTGCGGTGAAGGCAGTTGGCGAAGACCTTGGTGATAAAATCTTTTACCTGACGGCAAAGACGATTACCGGAACGGTTGCACGAGAGGCGTTTGAACTGCTACGCACCAAGGGGTATCAGGCGAAGGTCATTCAGATTACAGCAAAAGAAAAGCTGTGCAAGTGTGAGGAGATGGACTGCAATCCGGTGCATTGTCCTTACGCGAAAGGACACTATGACAGGGTCAATGATGCGGTCTATAACCTTTTGCAGAAAGAGGATGTGTTTACGAGAGAAGTATTGTTAGAACAGGCAGAGGAGTATATGGTCTGTCCGTTTGAAATGTGTCTGGATGTGGCGACCTGGGTGGATGATATCATCTGTGATTACAATTATGTGTTTGACCCGAATGTCTATTTAAAACGTTTTTTTGCAGAGGGGACGAAGGGCGATTATATTTTTCTGGTGGACGAGGCGCACAATCTGGTCGAACGCAGTCGCGAGATGTACAGTGCCGAGCTTTATAAGGAGGATTTTCTTGCGACAAAAAAACTCATTCGACACTATGACGAGAGGTTGGCGGCAGATTTTGAAAAGTGCAACCGCATATTGTTGGAATACAAGCGTGAATGTGAAAAATATGTGCTCTATGACAATATCGGCAATCTGATTTTTGCGTTGATGCGTCTGGCATCGAATCTGGATGAGTTTTTGCAGAAACGTGCAGAGTTTCCGGAACGCAAGGAAGTAACTGAGTTCTATTTGAATTTACGTAACTTTATGAATATGTACGAGCTTGTGGATGAGCATTATGTGATTTATTCCGAGCATGAGGAGGATGGCAGGTTTAAAATCAAGCTGTACTGTGTGGACCCATCGTTGAATCTGCAGGAGCGGATTGACAAAGGAAATGCGACGATTTTCTTTTCCGCGACATTATTGCCGATACAGTATTACAAGAACTTACTCTCCACGAAAAAAGATAATTATGCAGTTTACGCGGAGACGGCATTTTCGGATGACCAGCGTCTGCTTCTTTTCGGAAACGATGTGAGCAGTAAATATACGAGACGCAATGCAAAGGAATTTGCAAGGATTGCAGATTATATACGGATGACAGCGCAGGCAAAAAAGGGAAATTATATGGTATTCTTCCCGTCCTACAAGATGATGCAGCAGGTATATGAGGTATTCTGTGGACTAGCACAGGTTCTGCCGGAAAAACCGGAAGACATCGAGAATTCTGAGGGGCAATCAATGCCGGATGATTCCGGAAAAATTTCAGCGATACTTCAGCAACCCAGCATGAAGGAGGAGGAGCGAGAGGCATTTCTTGCGGCGTTTTCCGAGGAGACGTCCGCAGCGCGAAACGGCTCTTTGGTGGCGTTTTGTGTCTTGGGAGGTATTTTTGGCGAGGGAATTGACCTTAAGAATGAGCAGTTAATCGGTGCAATCATAGTGGGAACCGGCTTGCCGCAGATTAGCAATGAACGGGAGATTTTGATGAACTACTATGAGAAGCGTTCCGGTGAGGGTTTCGACTATGCGTACCGTTATCCGGGTATGAATAAAGTCTTGCAGGCGGCAGGACGTGTGATTCGTACGGTTTCGGATGTCGGTGTCATTGAGCTTTTGGATGAGAGGTTTTTACAGAGTGATTACCGTGGGTTGTTTCCGAGAGAGTGGGAAAAGCGCACGGTGTGCAATGTGGGGAATGTGGAAGGATATTTGAGAGAATTCTGGGAAGCAGATGGGAGGTGCTAAGTTTTTGCATCTCCCATTTTTTTCCTTGTGAATTATACCTCCGGTAACAATTTTAAAAACTCCTCGGTAGACTGAGCCGTTGGCAGTGTCGGATTGATTGCTGCCACCATCTGTCTGGAAGGGAGTTTTTCTTTTGTTTTTACGATAAAAAGTTCCTTGGACTCCCGGCTTAGGCAGTAGTCCGGAATAAAAGCGATGCCCAGGCCGATGCGCGCAAGGTCAATGAGAAGATCGTTACTGCTCAATTCGA
Source organism: Roseburia sp. (assembly GCA_022771695.1). Classification (GTDB taxonomy): domain Bacteria; phylum Bacillota; class Clostridia; order Lachnospirales; family Lachnospiraceae; genus Roseburia. The sequence continues at coordinate 82,864 of JALEKJ010000046.1, forward strand.
TTTCCGGAATCAGCTCCAACTGATGCTGCAGAAACAGGTTGTGCAAAAACTCGCTGGTTGTACTCTTGCGGTCGAGCATTAAGATGGGGTATTGTTTTAATTCCTCAAGGGGAAGCTCCTGCTGCTTCAGATTGAAGTATGCGGGGTTCGCGATAAATACATCGGTAAAGTTGCAGACCGTCTTCTGGATGTAGGACTGATTGAGTTTTGAGTTCGGAAAGTTTGTCACAATCATGTCAACTTTGCCCTGCTCTAACAGCTCTACACAGCTTAGGGAAGTCGCATTTGTGACCTTAATCGGCACATTCGGAAACTTTTTGTGAAACTGTTTTAAATATGGCACAAGAAAGTAACGGCAGATGGTATCGCTTGCTCCGATGTGAAGCTGCCCCAAGCCTAAACTGCCGGAATCAAGAAGCTGGCTCTCGCCACGCTGAATGAGGTTCATAGCTGGCTCGATGTGCTTTAATAGTACCTTGCCGGCAGGTGTGAGCTGTACCTTTTTCGTGCTTCGGATAAAAAGTGGCTGTTCTAACTTTTTCTCCAATGTCTTGATGGACTGACTGACAGCAGATTGTGAGATATAAAGCTGCTTGCTCGCCTCGGAAAAACTGAGAGAGGTTGCCACATAATAAAAGACCTTGTATAATTCATAATTGATATCCATAGTTCCTCATTTCTGCGATTTATCCGCAATAATTTATAATTCATGTATTGTATGATTATTTTATATTATAAGTTTTACTTATAATTGTGTCAAATGAAACTTATGGCATGCCATATATTAACGAACGTAATAAATCACATTAAATATATTAATTATGCTAATTGAATGATTCGTGTTACACTGTATCAGAAAAGGTGTGCCAGCACACCCGGAATTCATTATGGAGGGAAAACATATGAGCAACGAAAACCTTTGTAAAGTCAGAAGATTGTATGTGGAGAAGAAACCTGCGTTTGCGGTAAAGGCAAAAGAATTGCAGGCAGAGATTAAGAGCTATCTTGGAATCCGCGGCGTGACAGGAGTACGCGAGCTGATTCGTTATGATATTGAGAACGTTTCTGAGGAAACTTATAAAAAAGCGCTGGTAACAGTATTTTCTGAACCGCCGGTAGATGATATTTATGAGGAGAACTTTGACTTAAAAGGAGCCAAAGCTTTTTCGGTAGAGTTCCTTCCGGGGCAGTTTGACCAGAGAGCGGATTCCGCGGAGCAGTGTGTGAAGCTGTTAAATGAAACAGAGGAGCCGGTAATTCGTACTGCGGTAACCTATGTCATTGAAGGGGATATCAGCGAGGATGAGCTTGCTGCCATCAAAAAGCACTGCATCAATCCGGTAGACTCCAGAGAAAGCGGTATGGAGAAGCCGGAGACCTTGGTACAGTCTTTCCCGGAACCGGAAGATGTCAAGATTTTTGACGGATTTTCTGCAATGCCGGAAGTGGAACTGAAGAAATTATACGATTCTCTTGGACTTGCCATGACATTCAAGGATTTCCTTCATATCCAGAATTATTTTAAGAATGAGGAAAAGCGCGACCCGTCCATGACGGAAATTCGCGTATTGGATACCTATTGGTCTGACCATTGTCGCCACACGACATTCTCTACCGAGCTTAAGGATGTCACCTTTGACGACGGTTATTACCGTGCGCCGATGGAGGAGACCTATCAGGACTACCTGAATACGCATAAGAACCTCTATGCAGGCAGAGATGACAAGTTTGTCTGTCTGATGGATATCGCGCTTATGGCGATGAAACGCCTCAAAAAAGAGGGCAAGTTACAGGATCAGGAGGAATCTGATGAGATTAACGCATGCTCTATCGTCGTACCAATCGAGGTGGACGGTAAGACTGAGGAGTGGCTCGTCAACTTTAAGAATGAGACACACAACCATCCGACCGAGATTGAGCCGTTCGGTGGTGCGGCAACCTGTCTCGGCGGTGCGATTCGTGATCCGTTATCGGGACGTACCTATGTATATCAGGCAATGCGTGTGACCGGTGCGGCAGACCCTACCGTATCCGTAAAAGATACAATCCCGGGTAAACTCCCGCAGAAAAAATTGGTGCGTGAGGCAGCTCACGGATACAGCTCCTACGGTAACCAGATTGGTCTTGCAACCGGTTATGTCAAGGAAGTATATCATCCGAACTATGTCGCAAAGCGTATGGAAATCGGTGCAGTGCTTGGTGCAGCTCCGAGACGCGCCGTACAGAGATTAAACTCTGATCCGGGCGATATCATCATTTTGCTCGGCGGACGTACCGGACGTGACGGTATCGGTGGTGCGACAGGTTCTTCGAAAGCACACAACACCGAATCTACCGCAGTATGCGGCGCAGAGGTACAGAAGGGTAATCCACCTACCGAACGCAAGATTCAGAGATTATTCCGCCGTGAGGAAGTTGCACATATCATCAAGAAATGTAACGACTTTGGTGCGGGCGGTGTATCCGTTGCAATCGGTGAATTAGCAGACGGTCTTCGCGTGCAGTTGGACAAGGTTCCAAAGAAATATGCAGGACTTGACGGAACAGAACTTGCAATTTCCGAGTCCCAGGAGCGTATGGCAGTGGTCGTAGCGCCGGAGGACGTAGAGAAATTCTTGGGCTTTGCAAAAGAAGAAAACTTGGAGGCAATCGAGGTTGCAGTCGTAACAGAGGAGCCTCGTCTGGTATTGGAGTGGAGAGGAAAAGAGATTGTTAATCTTTCCCGTGCATTCTTGGATACCAATGGTGCACATCAGGAAACCAACGTTGCCGTTGATATGCCGAATCCGGAGGAGAACTACTTAAATAAAATCAGTACACCTGCCGTAGCAGAAGCTGTGGGGAATGGTGATATGAAGACAGCATGGCTGTCCGAGTTCGCAGATTTGAATGTTTGCTCTCAGAAGGGACTTGTCGAGATGTTCGACGGTTCCATCGGGGTAAACAGTGTATACATGCCATACGGCGGTAAATATCAGTTGACAGAGACGCAGTCTATGGTGGCGAAGATTCCGGTATTAAAAGGAACGTCTGACGCCGTAACAATGATGTCCTACGGATTCGACCCATATTTGTCTTCTTGGAGCCCATACCACGGTGCTGTTTATGCAGTATTGGAATCCTTGTCCAGAATTGTGACTGCAGGTGGTGATTACAGCAAAGTACGCTTTACCTTCCAGGAGTATTTCCGCAGAATGAGCGAGGATCCGAAGCGCTGGAGTCAGCCTTTTGCTGCTTTGCTCGGTGCATACAACGCACAGATTGGATTCGGTCTTCCGTCCATCGGCGGTAAGGATTCCATGTCCGGAAGCTTCAATGAGATTGATGTTCCGCCGACGCTTGTATCCTTTGCAGTGGACGTGGCTACTGAAAAAGATATCATCACACCGGAACTCAAGGCGGTTGGCAATCAGCTTGTATTATTCAGCATTGAAAAAGATAAGTATGACTTACCGGTATATGCCCAGGTGATGAAGCTCTATGCAGCAATTCACGAGTTAATCCAGAATGGGTCGATTGTTTCCGCATACGCATTGGACGGAAAAGGACTTGCGGCAGCACTCGGTAAGATGGCATTCGGTAACAAGCTTGGCGTTACGGTAGAGAAAGAAGTAGATGTTGACACTTTATTTGCTCCGGGCTTTGGTAATATCGTAGCAGAGGTACCGCTTGCGAAAGTAGCAGTGGTAAAAGAAACTTTGGGAGCAGCAAAACTTGCAGGCAATGAGCAGCTTGTCGGCTGGGTGAACGAAGAGCAGAGCTTTATCTATGGTGATATGAAGTTGTCCATGGAGGAGGCGCTTTCTGCTTGGATGGGAACCCTGGAAAAAGTATTCCCAACCCGTGCAACTGACAACAAGGAAGAGGTAAATACCGATATCTACAAGACAGACAGCATCTATGTATGCAAGAATAAAGTGGCAAAACCGACCGTATTTATTCCGGTATTCCCTGGCACCAACTGCGAGTATGACAGTGCAAAAGCGTTTGAGCGTGCCGGTGCTGACACAATTGTAAAAGTATTCAAAAACTTAAATGCAGACGATATCCGCGAGTCTGTCGATGAGTTTGTAAAAGCAATCGAGCAGTCCCAGATTATTATGTTCCCGGGCGGATTTTCCGCAGGCGATGAGCCGGAAGGTTCTGCAAAATTCTTTGCGACGGCATTCCGCAATGCAAAGATGTCAGAGGCAGTGATGAAGCTTTTAAATGAGAGAGATGGATTGGCACTCGGTATCTGTAACGGATTCCAGGCATTGATTAAACTCGGGCTTGTACCGTATGGCGAGATTCGCCCACAGACAGCCGATTCACCGACCTTGACCTACAATACCATCGGACGTCATGTCAGCAAGATGGTATATACGAAAGTGGTAACGAACAAATCTCCGTGGCTCGCACAGGCTGAGACCGGAAAGGTATACTGTAACCCGGCATCCCATGGTGAGGGACGCTTCGTAGCTCCGCAGGAATGGTTAGAGAAACTTTTTGCAAACGGACAGGTGGCAACACAGTATGTAAACGAAGCAGGAGTTCCTACGATGGACGAGGAATGGAATGTCAACGGTTCTTATATGGCAATTGAGGGTATTACCAGTCCGGACGGACGTGTGCTTGGTAAGATGGCACACTCTGAGCGCCGCGACAGAAGTGTTGCGATGAATATATACGGCGAGCAGGATTTAAGACTGTTCGAGTCCGGTGTGGCTTACTTCAAGTAAAAGAAAGGAATAGAGACTGACGATGGGTGGATTTTTTGGAGTAGCGTCGAAGCAGGATTGTGTATTTGACCTGTTTTTTGGAATTGATTATCACTCACATTTGGGAACGCGCCGTGGTGGTATGGCAGTATACGGTGAGAACGGCTTTGACCGTGCCATTCATAATATCGAAAACGCACCGTTTCGTACAAAATTTGATAAAGACGTGCAGGAAATGAAAGGAAATATCGGCATTGGCTGTATCTCAGACTATGAGCCGCAGCCTCTGCTGGTTCGCTCTCATCACGGTACTTATGCAATCACAACGGTGAGTAAGATTAACAATATGAAGGAACTTTCCGAGAGGTTGTTTGAGGATGGGCATTCTCATTTCCTGGAGATGAGCGGTGGAGATATCAATGCAACCGAGTTGATTGCAGCCTTAATCAATCAGAAAGAAAACTTGATTGAAGGTATTCAGTATGCATTGGAAGTGGTTGATGGTTCGGTTTCGCTTCTTTTGATGAATGCAAAAGGCATCTACGCGGCAAGAGATAAATATGGTCGTACCCCGATTGTGGTTGGAAAAAAAGAAGATGCGTTCTGTGTTTCTTTTGAAAATTTTGCATATAAGAATCTCGGATACAGCGATTATAAGGAATTGGGTCCGGGTGAGATTGTGGTTGTGAATGACGAGAAATGCGTGACACTTGTAAACCCGGGAAAGGATATGAAGATTTGTACGTTCCTGTGGGTGTATTATGGATACCCATCCAGTTCCTATGAGGGAACAAGCGTAGAACAGATGCGTTATAACTGTGGACGCAAGATGGCACAGCGTGATAACGTAAAGCCGGATATCGTGGCAGGTGTGCCGGATTCCGGTATCGCACACGCCATCGGTTATGCAAATGAATCGGGCATCCCGTTTTCCCGTCCGTTCATCAAATACACACCGACCTGGCCGCGTTCCTTTATGCCGACGATGCAGAGCCAGCGAAACCTGATAGCAAAAATGAAGCTTTTGGCGGTGGAGGAGCTGATTCGGGACAAGAGCCTGCTTTTAATTGATGACTCTATCGTGCGAGGAACACAGCTTCGCGAGACGACCGAATTTTTATATCAGAGCGGTGCGAAAGAGGTTCATATCCGTCCGGCGTGTCCGCCACTTTTGTATGGTTGTAAATATTTGAATTTCTCACGTTCTTCTTCTGAGATGGATTTGATTACGCGCCGTGTGATTGACCGTTTGGAGAATGGCAACGTGACGGATGAAGTCTTAGCGGAATATGCAAATCCGGAGTCAGAGAAGTATGAGCAGATGGTCGAGGAAATTCGGAAAGAGCTGAACTTTACATCTCTTCGATTCAATCGTCTGGATGATATGTTGGATTCGATTGATATTGATAAGTGCAAGCTTTGTACTTACTGTTGGGATGGAAAAGAATAGAATTTGTATAAAAAGGTCACTCTATGTCGTGAGACATAGGGTGGCCTTTTTGGCGTTTTAGGGATTATTTCTTGGGACGATGGCGGTTTGAAGCTTCCACATAATCCATGAAAAGAGCAATGTAACGTTCGATGTGCTTTTTTTCCTCCAAAGGTAATTTGTTGAGTTTCTCAATGACAGCAGGAAATGCATCCGTCGCATATTCTCCTGTCAGAATGTAATCTGTACTGAGATGCAGATAATTGCTGATATCTATTAAAAGCTCCAGCGACATTCCCGCGTGACCGTTCTCGATGCGCGAGTAGTGATTTTGTGATACCCCAAGCCAGGTGCAGGCTTCCTGCTGTGAAATATTCAGTTCTCTGCGGCGTTCTGCAATGCGTTCGCCGACTTTAATCATGTCTATCTTTTCCAATAGTCCCCCCTCCTCTTCAATAACTTTCATTATCAAATTAGCATTATCCAAAATTTTCATATTATCTATAAGATAATAAAATTGACAATTATTATCTAATAGGTGTATAGTGAATAGAGTTATGTAAAAAACAAAGAGAGAAAATAGATGAGCAGAAAGATGATAGATATCCATAATCATTCCCTATGTTGTGTGGATGACGGGGCTAAGAATCAGCAGGAATCAATCCGGATGATAGAGGATGCTGCCGGACAAGGGATAGAAGCAGTGATATTCACACCGCACTACCGACATGGAATGTTTCCTTATACAAAGGAAGAAATAGAAAAACAATATTGTGCATTGATGGAATTGGAGGGGGATATCGGAATTAGTTTGTACCTCGGCTGTGAATATCATGTAAACAGCGAGATAATCCATGCGTTTCAGATAGGAAGATGCCATTCCCTTGCAGACAGCGACTATGTGCTGACAGAGTATACCTATCAGACGGAATATTCCTACATACAGCAATACACACAGCAGCTGCTTTCCTGTGGATACATTCCGGTGATTGCGCATGCGGAACGCTATGCATGTATTCAGAAAAAGCCAACTCTTTGTGTGGAGCTATCTTCCATGGGAGCATGGATTCAGGTAAATGCGGATAGTGTGCTCGGCATGGAAGGCAGAGCAATGAAACATGTGTGCAGGAAACTGTTAAAAAACGGCTTGGCAGATGTGATTGCCAGCGATGCGCATGATATGAAGAAACGCCCAAATCGTATGGGGCAGTGCTATGAATACGTAGTGCAAAAGTATGGAGCGGAATGTGCAGACAAGCTGTTTTATCGGAATCCACGTAAGATTATTGAGGATACACAGAATTAGAGTTGATTAGGAGTGCTGAAAGGAAAATACCATGCAGGAAAAATATACCAACGATGAAATCGAAATTGATTTAAGAGAATTGTTTTTTGAGTTGTTGATACATTGGAAGGTGATACTGTTGTCCACCATAATGGTGGGAGTCATCGCATTTGTTATCAGCTTTTTTCTGATTACACCGCAATATGAGTCAACATCTGCGCTGTATGTGTTATCGAAAAGCACGTCGATTACCAGTCTTGCAGATATTCAGATGGGAACGAATCTGACTAATGATTATATTGTAGTCGTGAAAGGTCGACCGGTACTTGAGCAGGTCATTTCGAATTTGAGTTTAGAGGAAGAAAATTACGAATCGTTATCCCAAAAAGTTACGCTCAACAATCCATCAGACTCACGAATCCTTGAGATAACCGTGCGGGACCCGGACGCGAAGCTGGCAAAAAGAATTGCGGATGAAATTGCAGAGGTATCTTCCGCATTTATTTCAGAAAAGATGGATCAAGATCCTCCGACCATTATACAGCGCGGTTATGCGGACGGTGAGCCGGTAAGCCCGAATATTGCCCAAAATATTGTGTTAGGAGCGCTAGTAGGAGCTTTTCTTGCCATTGCCGTTGTTGTAATCACATATCTTCTGAATGACACGATTATGAGTGCAGATGATGTGGAGCGCAAGCTTGGTATGAACCTGCTCGGAACGCTTCCGTTAGAGGAGGAAGAAGACGACGGGAACAAGAGCAGTTCCAGAGGAATCAGACGCAAAAAGTCTGAGAAGAAGGAGTGAGGAGAAGCGATATGGAAAGTATAGAGTTACGTAATATAAGAAAACACAGCTACACAAAAACAGAGTCGCTTCGTGCACTTAAGACCAATCTTCAGTTTTGCGGAGACGATGTAAAAACCATTCTTTTTACCAGTTCGATACCGGATGAGGGAAAGAGTACGGTAACCTTTGACTTGGCAAGGTCACTTACAGAATCCGGAAAGAGCGTACTGCTGATTGACACAGATATGCGTAAATCGGTACTCGCGGGTCGTTTGCGTGCAAAGACTTTGGAAAAGAGCGAGATACAGGGCTTGTCTCACTATCTGTCCGGGCAGAAGAAGCTTACAGAGGTGCTCTACGCGACGCAGATTCCAAAGCTGTTCATGATTTTTGCAGGTCCGTCCGTGCCGAATCCGACAGAAATCCTTGAGAAGAAATATTTCGCAGAGCTGATTGAGTTTGCAAGGGAACAATTTGATTATGTTCTCATCGATTGTGCGCCGATCGGTGCGGCGATTGATGCGGCGATTGTAGCTAAGCATTGCGATGGTGCAGTACTGGTTATTGCACAGGGAGTTGCGAACAGCCGAATGATAAGCAGCGTGAAGAAACAGTTGGAGGCATCCGGCGTGCGTATTCTGGGTGCAGTGTTGAATAAGGTCAAGATGGAAAACAATCATTACGGCAAGTACTATGGTCGTTATTATGGCAGTTATTACGGCAGTTACTATGGCAACTATTACAAGAGAGATGATGTTGAGGAGAGTATATGAAACCAGAGAAGGGTGCAGTGAGACTGTTGCTTCTGGTGGAAATGGTTTTATTAGCGGTTGTAATCGTCTTTGGGATAGTCAGAACAGTTAGTACACAGAAAACTGAGCGGGTGAGCCGGTCAGAGTCGACGGAGGCGTTGCCGACAGAAGCAGACGAAAACGAAACAAAAACAGAAGAAAAAGCTATGAGTGTTGAAGTGACCGAGGTACAAACCGAGCAGAGTTTTTCCGCAGAAGTGGAAGAAAAGCTTGGAACTATGACACTGGAGGAAAAAATAGCACAGATGTTCTTGACGACACCGGAGTCATTGACTCAGTCAGAACAAGTCAATATCGCCGGAGCGGGGACAAGAAACGCCATCAATGAATATCCGGTGGGCGGTCTGATATACGCGGATATCAATTATCAAGGCAGAGAGCAGGCGGGAAATCTGATGTTTAATGCCGGGCAGATGAGCAATGAGCGAATTGGTCTCTATCTGCTTCTGGCGGTTCGCATGGAAGCGGAGGATGGGACGCCTACGGTCGGAATTGCAGACGGCCATGAGCCGGATGCACTTGTGGAAGCGCTGGCGGCGAAGCGGTTTTCGGCAGATAGCGCCGGTATTTCACAACCAAGCGTGTTCCCGGCACAGCAGATGGATATCACATCGAATACTACATGGATTATGCTCGATGCAGCGGCAGATGTGTCGGTTACCGGAGAAGAGAACCTTCCGTGTACATTATCGAACAAGTGTGTGGAGACGCTTCGTGCAGCAGGCTATGAGGGTGTAATCCTGACAGACAGCCTGTCATCGGACAGCATTAAGAATACATACTCTGTGGGAGAGGCAGCGGTACTTGCGATAGAAGCGGGCGTGGATATGGTCTATTGCCCGGAGAACTTCCCGGATGCATATCAGGCGGTTTTAGATGCCGTTCATGCAGGGGAGATTGCAGAAGAGCAGATTAATCAGGCAGTGGGACGTATTCTGACGCAGAAATACCGGATGCCGGTGGTGGTGACAGAACCTGAGCAGGAAGAACAGACATAAGGAATTCGGATGAAAAAAGAAATGAACACGCAGGAGAGAAAACAGAATAATGTCATTGTGATTATATTTGTCGTACTTCTGGGAGTGGTTTTGGCAGTTGCTATCGTTCTGGCAGTGAAGAAAAACCGCGCGGATATTCCTGCGGCAAGTATAGATGAGAATGTAGCGGAGGAATCTACGGAGATAGAAAAGTGGCAGGAGGGAACTGTCAGCTATAATGGCAAACGTTATCGCTATAACACTGCAATCAAGACATATCTGTTTATGGGAATCGATAAGGCAGGTACGGTCGAGGAGGCAGAGGATGGCATCAGTGGCGGACAGTCCGATGCGATGTTTCTACTTGTAGAAGATGCTAATACACAGAAACTTTCGATTATTGCAATTAACCGCAATACGATGGCAATGGTAGATGTCTATGACGAAGCGGGTAATTATGTGGGACAGAGGAAACTACAAATCTGTCTGCAGCATGGTTACGGTGATGGCATGCGTACAAGCTGCCTGCGTACTGTAGATGCAGTATCGAGGCTTTTTTATCAATTGCCAATCAGTGGTTATTTGTCTTTGCAGATGGAGGCAGTGCCGGCACTCAACGATGCAGTCGGCGGTGTGAACGTAGAGGTTATGGATGATATAGAGAATGAAGTGCTGGGCGTATCGCTGAAAAAAGGTGAGACTATTACTTTGAACGGCAACGAAGCTTATGCATATCTGCGCTCACGTGATTTGAATGAGTTCGCAAGTGCGTCCAGACGTCTGGAACGTCAACAGCAGTATCTGATTGGTTTCCTGTCACAGGCAAAAGGAACGGCATTGACGGGAGAGCGCGCAGTCATGCAGATTTATGATTCTATTTCCGATTATATGGTTACAAATATAGATTTCGTGGATTTGGTAACAGAAGCGAAGGACTATACGTTTGATGATTCCTGTATGTACAGTGTGCCCGGTGAGCTTTTGATGGGTGTGCAGTTTGAGGAATACTACGTGGATGATGATGCGTTGTATGAAATGATTATTGATATTTTCTACGAACCGGTAGAAGAGTGATAGGCTTGGTTCCGGTATTGTTTGATAATGAAAGGATATTAGACTCCGAACTTGCTTGCTGCCATGGCTGGAGCAAAGGAAGGGTTTGATATAAACCACATGTAAATATTACGAAAGGAGGAAAAGTGCATTATGAAGAAGAAGTTTATTTCAGTATTGACAGCACTTATGGTGTTGTCAATGAGTACCACTGTTTTTGGCGCTAACAGCCCATCAACAGGTACAACAGACCCAGTAAATACTGAGAAAGTTGAAGTTGCAGCAGATGCAGCTACAGCTGTTACTGCAGTAGAAGGCGCTACCGCTACTACCGCAACAGAAGCAGAAGTTGCAGACGCAGCGAACAAGGTTGCTGCCGTAGTTGAGGACGGATACAAGGGCAACGTTGCAGCAGTTATTAAGTTGGATACTCCAACTAACGTAACAGATGGTGTTGCAACCGTTTCCGTAACCGTTCCTTCTATTAAGGCAGGCGCTAGTATTTTCGTTCTTCATATCCATGATGACGGAACATACGAGAAGATTACCGATGTTACAGTAGGAGCAGACGGTAAAATCACATTTAAGGTAGCAAACTTCTCAACATTTGCAATTGTTGAGCAGGTTGCAGTTACAACTGCATCCGCTGATCCGGGTTATCAGCCGGGTACTTATGACAAGTATCTTACAAGCAACACTGATGCAGCAGAAGTAACATCTCCTAAGACAGCAGACGCATTTGCGTTTATGCCAATCTTGGCAGTTATCTGCCTTGCAGGCGTTGTTGTTTGCACAAGAAGAGTTAAATTTAACTAATTTGTATATCTTTTAAAAGATATATTTAAAATGCACTGGCATGTGGTTGGAGGGGAGCCGCTTTGGCGGCTTCTCTCATAAGAGAAAACCACATATAGGATGAAAGAATTATGAGAAACAAAGGTCAAAATCGAAAAAAAGAGCCGAGTCGGCGTTTATATACAATCCTTGCAATTATTTTTGGCGTGATATTGGTGATATGTCTTGTCATGATGGTCAGAGATTATCTGAAGCAGAGGAAAGCAGAAGCGCAATTTAATGCTTTGGCAGTGATGGGCGAGGAGTCGGAATCTGTTGCAACAGAAGCAATTGAGGCACAGCAGTCCACGGAAACGGATGTTTTGGTACAGCTCGGAATTGAAGTTCCGGAGAAGAATTTAGACTGGGATGTGCTTACGGAAGAAAACGAGGATATTTATGCCTGGATTTACATACCCAATACGCAGGTGGACTATCCGATCCTGCAGCACCCGACAGAGAATGACTATTATCTCAGCCATAACCTCGATGGAAGCAGTGGCTATCCGGGTTGTATTTATACACAGCTTTTAAACGGAAAAGAGTTTCGGGATGCCAATACAGTACTGTATGGACATAACATGAAGAACGGTACGATGTTTGGCAGCTTACATGAATACGAGGATAATACATTTTTTGAGGAAAATCCGTATGTATATATTTATACACCGGATAAAGTATTGGTTTATGAGATTTTTGCAGCATGTACATTTAGCGATGCACATCTGCTGTATACCTATGATTGTACGAAAGAAGAAAAATTTCGTGAATATGTAGATGACCTTACGGGCGTAAGGGATATGAACTCTCATGTCCGTTCGGATGTCGATGTCAGCTATGGCGACTTCATCCTTACGATGTCTACCTGTATTAGGAATCAGCCGACACAGCGCTGGCTGGTAACGGCAGTATTACTAAATGATTAGAAAGTTGAGAAGTACGAAGGATAGAGAAATGAAGGGAAAAATTCGATTAGAGCATTGGCAGATTATAGCATTTTATCTCATGGTTTATGATGCGTTTGTTGTGAATCTGTCATATGCCGTTGTATTGTGGCTGCGATTTGATTGCCATTACAAGTCGATACCAACAGAATACATAAGTGCATGGATAAAATTTGTGCCGATTTATACCGTATTTTGTCTGGCAGTGTTTGCGTATCTGCGCCTTTACAGGAGTTTGTGGCGATTTGCCAGTTATAGCGAGTTGTCAAGGGTAACAATAGCGTCTGCTGTGACAGCCGTATTTCATATCGTGGCAATCACGATATGGTTTCGGCGTATGCCGATTACCTATTATGTGTTCGGTGCAATGCTTCAGTTTATCTGTGTGCTGGGAATTCGCTTTTTGTATCGGTTTATTCTTTTGGAAAGAGGCAGAAGAAGTGAAAATGAGCGCGATATTCGTGCAAAGCATGTCATGTTAATCGGAGCGGGATCGGCAGGTCAGATGCTTCTTCGCGACGTGCGCCGTGCAAAGGAACTGAATGAGAAAGTATGCTGTATCATCGATGATAATCCAAATAAGTGGAAACGTTACATCGATGGTGTCCCGATTGTAGGTGGACGCGATGATATCCTTGTTGCCGCGGAACAGTACGCGATTGAAAAGATTTATGTCGCGATTCCCAGCGCTAAGGTAGAGGACAGACGGGAACTTTTAAATATATGTAAGGAAACCGGTTGTGAACTGAAAAGTTTGCCGGGAATGTATCAGCTTGCGAGCGGAGAGGTGACGGTCAGTGCGCTAAAAAAGGTGGATGTCGACGATTTGCTCGGGCGTGAGCCGATTAAGGTGGATATGGATGAAATATTTCACTACCTGACCGGAAAAGTCATTCTCGTCACCGGAGGCGGCGGTTCCATCGGAAGCGAGTTGTGCAGACAGATTGCAGCCCATAATCCGAAGCAGTTAATCATTTTTGATATCTATGAAAACAATGCACATGCGATTCAGATGGAGCTGCAGGACAACTATCCAAGGCTGGATTTAGTGGTGTTGATTGGCTCTGTGCGTGATAGTCAAAGAATCAATCAGGTGTTTGAAAAGTATCACCCGGATGTGGTTTATCACGCCGCAGCACATAAGCATGTGCCATTGATGGAATACAGTCCATGCGAAGCGATTAAAAACAATGCGGTTGGTACCTATAAGACTGCTTATGCAGCGATGATGAACGGGTGCAGGCGCTTTGTGCTGATTTCCACAGACAAGGCAGTAAACCCGACCAATGCCATGGGAGCATCGAAGCGTGTGTGTGAGATGGTGATCCAGACGTTTGACCGCATGATAAAGGAAGGCAGAGCGGATGAACTGCCGATGCTGCGGTTTCATATGAACGCTGAGGATGTAGGCATGGGTGAGCCCGTGAAGCTTCCCGAAAATCCGTGCACAGAATTTGTTGCTGTCCGCTTTGGCAATGTTCTTGGCAGCAATGGTTCTGTGATTCCGAGATTTAAGGAACAGATTGCAAAGGGAGGACCGGTTACGGTCACTCATCCGGATATTATTCGATACTTTATGACGATACCTGAGGCTGTCTCACTGGTACTGCAGGCAGGGACCTACGCAAAGGGCGGAGAAATCTTTGTTCTGGACATGGGAACGCCGATGAAGATTGATACACTGGCGAGAAATCTGATTAAGCTGTCGGGCTTAAGACCTGACGTGGATATTCCAATCGTATATACGGGACTTCGACCGGGAGAAAAGTTATATGAGGAGAAGTTGATGGAAGAGGAAGGCATGAGAAAGACGCCGAATGACCTGATTCATATCGGCTCGCCGATTCCTTTTGACACGGATGTGTTCCTGCGGCAGTTCCGGGAACTGATGGATGCTGCATATGCAGGGCGGGAGGACATCCGCGAGATGCTCGGACAGGTGGTGACGACCTATCATCCGGCAGAGGAGTATAACAGTAAAAATAAGTGTGAGATATATGAGATGCAGATGAAGGGGTGTGAGAAGTGTGTTTAACAAGTCAACAGATATCAAAGCCTTTGAACAAAAGGTGTGGCTCTCATCCCCGACTATGCATGGAGATGAACTGAAGTATGTTACAGAGGCCTATGAGACAAACTGGATGTCAACTGTGGGTGAAAATATCAATGAGGTTGAGCACATCGTGGCAGAACTGGTCGGCTGCAAGTGTGCAGTGGCACTCTCTGCGGGAACGGCAGCGCTTCATCTGGCTATGAAACTGGCAGGAGAGATGGTACAAGGGAAACAGCCAGTGGGAGTTGGAAGCCTGTCAGGAGTGCTATGTGCCTGCTCGGATATGACATTTGATGCCACGGTCAATCCGGTTGTCTATGAGGGTGGCATCCCTGTGTTCATAGACACGGAATACGACACTTGGAATATGGACCCGGTGGCTTTAGAGAAGGCTTTTGTGATTTACCCGGATATTAAAGTCGTTGTTGTGGCACATCTGTACGGGACGCCGGGGAAAATTGATGAGATAAAGGAAATCGCTGACAGGCACGGTGCTGTTATCGTCGAGGATGCTGCGGAATCTCTGGGGGCAGCTTATAAGGGAGTGCAAACCGGAACTTTTGGCAGATATGGCTGTATTTCTTTTAACGGAAATAAGATTATCACAGGAAGCAGCGGTGGTATGTTGCTTACCGATGAAAAAGACGTGGCAGACAAGGTTCGCAAGTGGTCAACACAGAGCCGTGAGAATTCACCGTGGTATCAGCATGAGGAGTTGGGCTACAACTACCGTATGAGCAATGTCATCGCAGGCGTAGTCAGAGGACAGTTACCTTATCTCAAGGAGCATATTGCTCAGAAAAAAGCTATATACATGCGGTACAGGGAGGGACTAAAAGACCTTCCTGTTTGCATGAATCCGTTTGAGGAAGAAAATTCAGAGCCGAACTTCTGGCTGAGCTGTCTGCTGATTGACGAGGCTGCGATGTGTAAACAGGTTCGCGGGGAGAGTGAAGCATTGTATCTGCCGGAACATGGGAAAAGCTGTCCGACAGAGATTTTGGAGACACTGGCGGAATATAATGCAGAAGGACGACCCATCTGGAAACCAATGCATATGCAGCCGATTTACCGTATGAATCCGTTTGTGACAAGAGATGGAAACGGCAGGGCGAAAACGAACGCATACATAAGCGGTGGAGCGCTTGGAAAAGACGGGAGACTGCTGGATGTTGGCATGGATATTTTCCACAGAGGGTTATGTCTGCCAAGCGATAATAAGATGACGGTGGAGCAGCAGGACATTGTGATTGAGATTGTTAGAAGGTGTTTTGAGTGAATGGAGATTTAGATTGTGAATAAGCATAAACCATATGGACCATATGAAGTATTTATTAAGAGACCACTTGACATTGTGTTATCCTTAATGGTCATTGTTTGTTTTAGTTGGCTTTATGTTGTTATTGCTATACTGGTTAGAATTAAATTAGGCTCGCCTGTTTTGTTTAAGCAGGATAGACCTGGAAAAAATGAAAAAATTTTTAAACTTTATAAGTTTCGTTCGATGACTGATGCAAGGGATGAGAAAGGTAATCTTCTTCCCGATGAAGCAAGGTTAACAAGCTTTGGAAAATTTTTAAGGTCAACATCTCTTGATGAGTTACCAGAATTCATTAATATTTTGAAAGGTGATATGTCCATTATTGGACCTAGACCATTACTTGTACGGTATCTTTCAAGGTATACGCCCGAACAACATAGGAGACATGAAGTAAGACCAGGACTTACGGGATTAGCAATGTCTCGTGTTAGAAATTCTGCTGGCTGGGATAAAAAATTTGAACTTGATTTAGAATATGTTGATAATATATCTTTCCTTCTTGATTTGAGAATAATTTTTTGGACAATTCGAATTGTTCTTAAGAGAGAAGGAATAAATGAGGATGGTTTTGCTACCAACAGTGAGTTTATGGGAGAAGAAAAATGAAGACAATATTAATTGGTTGTGTTGGAACAAGTAGAATGATGCTTGAAGCAATGCTTAGCATTAATTTTCCGATATCACATGTGTTTTCAGTAGATGAAAAATATTCAAATAATATTTCTGGCTATCAGCCTATCCACAGAATAGCGGAAGAAAATGGTATACCATACACAAAAATACATAAAATCAATGATTCTGAGAATGTTGAAATTATTAGACGTATTGAACCAGATTATATTTTTGTTATTGGATTTTCTCAATTAGTAGAAAAAGAAATAATAGATTCTGCAAAGATTGGTGTTGTTGGTTTTCATCCAACACCATTGCCTAAAATGAGAGGTAGGGCTGCAAACGTATGGCAGGTGTTATTAGGTATTCATGAGACAAAATGTTCCATGTTCTTTATTGATGAGGGAGTTGATTCAGGTGATATTTTAGGTCAGCAAGAGTATTACATAGATGACGAGGATTATGCCATTGATGTTGAAAGAAAAATTAACGAGGCATCTTATAAGTTATCATTGAAAGTACTTACCGATATTATGAACGGAAGACTTAATACCATAAAGCAAAATGAGGATGAAGCAACATATCTTTTAAAGAGAAGTCCTGAAGATGGACTAATTAATTGGGATAATTCTATTACTGATATTCATCGATTAATTAGAGCTGTTTCAAAACCTTACCCAGGAGCTTTTGGAAATTATGATGGAAGTCATAAGATTATAATTTGGCATGCTGAGATGCAAAAAAATATTAAGTTTATTGGCATGCCGGGGCAGATAGCAAGGATTTCGTCTGATAGTATAGATATTGTTTGCAAAGATGGTTTGCTACATGTGACAGATTATGAAAATGTTGACAATGTAAAAATGTTTGAAGGTCATAAACTAAAATAGAGTAGTAAGTGGTGAAGTATGAAAATATTAGTAATAGCTCCTCATCCTGATGATGAAATATTAGGTGTAGGAGGAACAATGGCAAGATATGCGTCTGAGGGACATCAGGTTTTTGTTTGCGTAGTTACTAAAGGAAGTTTGCCGCTGTTTGATACAGAGGAAGTAAAGAAGGTTCGTCTGGAATGCCAAAATGCAGACAATTTGATTGGTGTGGAAAAAACTTTCTTTTTGGATTTTCCGGCAGCAATGCTTGAAGAAATTCCAAGATATAGACTTAATGATAGCATTGCAGAGATTATTCGGAAAATTGAACCAGATGAGGTATATTTGCCACACCGTGGTGATATGCAAATTGATCATAAAATGATTGTTGATGCAGCAATGGTTGCACTTAGACCCAGATATAAGCATGTAATAAAAAGAATATATGCATATGAAACATTATCGGAAACAGGGTGGGATATACCTAATATAGTGAATGAATTTATACCGACTGTCTACACGGATATTTCTGATTTCATTGAAAAAAAGGTAGAAGCATTAAATTTTTTTGAATCTCAAATGGCGGAGTATCCCAATGTTCGCTCAGTTCAAGCAGTGAGAGCACTTGCTATGTATAGGGGAGCAACAGTGAACTTGAAAGCAGCAGAGGCTTTTTCTTTAATTCGTGAAATTAAGCTACAAGGAGAATAGTGTGGAATGATGATTGCTCGGCAAATCGGAGATGAAAATATTGTGGATGATTATTTTATTGAAATCAATGGACGAATTAATTGAAAATGAGGGTAAAGTATACGGAATAAATATATGGAAAAATATCATGTTTAATTTACTGGAGTGGGACGGCGAGTTGAGTTAATACAAGCGTTTCGGCAAGCGGCTAGTAACTTACACATTGAGCTAAAAATTTATGGGGCAGACATGGCTGGTGATGCTCCGGCGCTGGCTTTTTGTGATTATATACGAAAAGTATGTGGAATGCATGATTCAGCTTATATTTCACAATTATTAGAATTATGTAAGAAAGATTGTATTGATCTTTTGATACCAACAATTGATACTGACTTACTGGTGCTAAGTCAGAATACAGAAAAGTTTGACGCAATTGGGACGAAAGTCCTTATTAGTGAACCGGATAAAATCATGCTGTGTAGAGATAAAAATTTAACAGCGAATTTCTTTGAAATGTGTGGATTAAAGGCACCTAGAACATATAATGACTATCATAAATATGCAGGTCCATATCCTTGTTTTATAAAACCTAAAGATGGTAGTAGCAGTATTAATGCTTTTAAGGTAAATGACTATAAACAACTGGTTGTTTACGCTGAGAAAATTGTTGATTATGTCATTCAGCCATTTATTGGCGGGAAGGAATATACGGTTGATATTTTTTGTGATTTTGACGGCAATCCTGTGACTATTGTTCCAAGAGAACGAGTTGCAGTAAGAAGTGGCGAGGTATTGAAGACAAAAATTGATTTAGATAAAACAATGATTCAAGAAGCAAGGCAGTTGATATCTAAATTTAAACCATGTGGCCCGCTGACGGTTCAGCTAATCAGGCAAGAAGGCACAGGAGAGGATTATTACATTGAAATCAATCCTCGTTATGGAGGTGGTGCTCCATTGTCTATGAAGGCAGGAGCGAGAACAGCAGAGGTTATTTTGAAACTTCTTAAAGGTGAATCTGTTAGTTATCAAGAAAGCGGAATTGCTGATAATGCAGTTTACAGTAGGTATGACCAGAGTGTCTGCATTCATGAAGGCAGAGAAAATCAGAAACTTAGAGGAGTAATTTTTGATCTCGATGATACACTTTATAGCGAGAAACAGTATATAAGAAATGGATATGGGAAAGTAGCTGATTTTCTTGGGGATAAAACAGTAGCTGGCAAATTGTGGAAATTCTTTGAGGAAGGCAGATTGGCTATAGATGCTTTGTTAGAAGAAAGAGGAGAAGAAGAAAAGAAAGCAGCTTGTCTTGAACTATATCGAAAACAGATGCCGGAAATCACCCTTTATAGTGGGGTGGCAGATATAATAGAAGATTTTAAGAGAAAAGGGATTAAAATCGGAATTATTACAGATGGAAGAGTGGAAGGTCAACGAAAAAAAATAGAAGCGCTTGGTCTTGATAAAATGGTGGATGATATTATCATTACGGACGAGTTAGGGGGTCCGCAGTTTAGAAAACCAAATGATATTGCTTTTAGAATTATGCAGTGTCGTTGGCAGATTCCATTTGAACAGATAGTGTATATAGGAGATAACCCAAGCAAAGATTTTCAGGCATCAATGCAGCTAGGAATGAAAAGCATCTGGTTCAGAAATACGCAAAGCTTGTATTATACAGAGTCTATGCCTCTTAATATACAGACAATAGATGAGTGGAATGAATTGTTGTTAGTGATAAAGTAGGAGATATACTGTGAAAATTAGAAAAATATCATTGGGCGAATGCATATACTTTTTTGTCTCATTGATGACATTGATTTGTTCAATCATTGATGTAGGATTTAAGCCAATTATATATTCATATATTCTGGTATGCATATTTATATTTTTGTTTATTCTGACTATGAAAAGACGGAATCTGTCTATTTATCAGATATACCTTATGACATTTTTCTTGTTTTTGATTGCCAGACCATTGCTATATTGCTTAGGAGTATTTGATTTACACACATTAGATTTGTATGAAACGAGCACTATGAATGATGAATTGGTATGCGAAACTTTACGTACAATTATAGTTTTCCTTACCGGAACATCCTATGTGTGGCTTTTTTCTGATGATAGTGTAAATATAAAGCATTTTAAAAAAACAGAAAACCGATATACCAAGATTAATGATGTTTTGAAAAAAATGTTTGCTATTTACATAATTTTATTTGCATTAAAAATATTGTATCAGATTTATGTGTCCAGAAGATATGGATATGTAGCGCTCTTTAATGGAACGTTAGATAGTATAAAACTCCCAATTATTTTCACAGGTGTAGGTGTCATAACGGAAGTACTGATAATGTTTTTGATGTTTTATAATCGACAGGAAACAGATTTTAAAAAGTATGTGTGTATATTTATGCTTCTTGGTCTTGTACGTATGCTGTCCGGCAAACGAGGCTATACACTTTCTTTTTTATTGTTTTTTATGTATATATGGTCAACGTACTATCATGAGATAAAAATTCAAAGCAAAAAAATGATAGGATTAGTGATTAGTGCGCCAATATTGATTGAAATCATTGCAAATTTTAGATATCAGAAGGCTATTTCGTTAATTGATATGCTAAAAAATAATATTTACTTTCAAGTATTGAGGTCACAAGGAGTTACATTTGTTGTTGTTGCGGACACTATTAAATATCAAGAAAAATTTACTAACAAGGTGCCATTTTTTTTAGGATATATTGTAGATTTTTTTCAAAAAGAACCTTCGGGACAGGTTATTAATGACATTACAACTGGAAATTATTTGGGAGATCATTTGACATATACGATAAATTCAAATCTTTTCTTTTTGGGACGAGGTACAGGTACGTCAATTGTAGCTGAGGCGTATAATTTATGTAAAGGAAATATGTTTATGATTTTTTTATTTGCATTAATAACGACCGTTATTGTTTTGAAGATCAGCCAAAATGCGTATAAGTCAATTTTCTGGTTTGCGTTATCATATTATTTGCTATTAGATTTTATCTTATCACCTCGCGGCTCTATTTTGGGAAGTATTACAAGTACTGTTACAGCCTTGATTGCAAGTTTATTAGTTGGATTTTTTGAATCAAGAAGCGATTTTGAGAAAGCCTAGAATTAGAGGAATAAATATTATTTTACTAAAAGGAGAAAAATATGCAGGTTGCGTTGGCAGGCAATTATCGGACGTTACTAATTGAATTGATGATTGTTCGGAAAGAAGATACTGTTTTGATAATTCAAGATTCTGAAAAAAATCATATTGAAGATGTGCTAGTGGAACATGGCTATAAATGTTTTTGCTATCATCGTAAAAAATCAAAAAATGAATTGGTAAATTTACTGTCATATTATAAGCAGAATATTTTGCTAGAACAATTTTTAAAAGACCTAAAAAAGGAAGGAAATGATTTTTCTAAAGTTATAGGATGCGATCACATTTGTGCATTGTTCAAACATTTTGTTGATTGTAATGATATAACCGTTATTGAAGAGGGATTTTCCAATTATACAAAAAAAGAAGAACTTTATAGAGAATATGGAATTGGGACAGCAAAATTTAAACTTTTTCGTTGGATTATGCTTCAGAGAAAACTTATTAACTACGAACCATATGGATATGACAGCAAAGTAAAAGAAATTTGGCTGACGGGGATTCAGACGGTTCCTGTAGAACTTGCGAAAAAGGTTAAACTCATTGACTTGCAAGCTTTGTGGAGCAATGCTGATTATGAAGAAATTAATACAATTTTTCAATTTACCCCGTCGATTTTCCAAGGCAGGACAATATTGCTTACACAGCCTTTATCGGAAGATGGTGTATGTTCAGAAGATAGAAAAATTGAGATCTATGAGAAAATCATAGAGGAATGTAAAACACAAGTTGTTATAAAGCCTCATCCGAGAGAGTTAACAGATTATGCTGTCGTCTTTAAAAATGTCTTGATAGATAATAATTCATATCCATTTGAGCTGCTTATGTTGAATAAGGTGGCACTTCAAGAAGTTGTGACTATTACGTCGACGGTAGCTTTTGAATGTAAGGAGATATGTAATGTACATATTTATGGTACAAGCAGATTTACTGATTTGCAGGAAAAACTTGGAGTACATCAAGAGCAAATTGTTAAGGTGGGGTAAAAAATAAAATGAAAGAGCAAAAAGTATTTATTATAGGTTCCCCATATGGTTTGCTTGTAAGCCTGCTTTTGTACAGCATAGAAGACAATGATGTATTTGTTTTTAATGGCGATGTTATATCTGCAAGAATAGTAGATAAATTAAAAGAAACAAATACAGTATTTATTAGAAATAGCAATTCAACCTATGCAGGTAAGTTTGGGAAAGCTATAAATACTGCAAGGGAGTGGAAGCGATATAAGAACTTTATAAGGAGAAATATTTCGAATGATGCGAGAATAGTAGGACATGATCATATATTTGCGATATCTTTTCCGTTTTGGGGTAGCTTTGAGACAATAATAGAAGACGGGTACATAAATTATCTTCCGTATAATGATATTCTTTCCTTAATGAAAAAAAATGGATTGCGGTACTTCCGAATCTTAAACAAAATCTATAAACGAAAGAATAAAAGAGAATACAAATTATATGGATATGATGAGTCTGTAAAAAATGTGTATTTGACGGATGTCAAAAAAAAGGCACCGAAATTACTGACAAATGTTTATGTAAACTCTATTTCTGAATTGTGGAAAAAGCTGAATAGCGATTTGCAACAAAAACTACAATCAATCTTTATGGTTGACAGTATATGGCTGAAACTTCATGAATATCAAGAGATAGTTTTTTTGATTACGCAGCCATTGTCAGAAGATGGGCTTATGGCAGAAGAAGAAAAAATAAGAGTTTATTCAGAAGTTTTGAAAGGGAATGAGAATAAAGTTTTGGTAAAGCCTCATCCAAGAGAAAAGACGGATTATAAAAAATATTTTCCAGATGCTCAGATAATAGATAATGATGTACCAATGGAGATGATTGCGCTTTCTTTTGATAATATTTGTAGAGTCTATACATGTTTTTCGACTTCTGCAAGTATATTTGATGGTAGAGCTGAGATAAAATATATTTCTTTGATGGAGTTTCCTGAAATTGTGAAAAAATATAATTTATTTCATTTGTATAAATGAAATTCTTTGATGTGAATGGAGGAAAATAAAATGTATAAGAAACCTTATGTTATTGCTGAAGCAGGATGTAATCATATGGGACAAATGGAAATTGCACATGAATTAATTAATACCGCTGCATATTTTTGCAAGGCAGATGCGATTAAATTCCAGAAGCGTTGTCCTAAGGAATTACTTACTCCTGAGCAGTATAATGCCCCACATCCGAATCCTGTCAATTCATATGGAAAAACCTATGGGGAGCATCGTGAATTTTTAGAGTTTACTGTTGATCAGCATGCACAACTGAAAGAGTGGTGTGAAGAAGCAGGAATTACATATGCTACTTCTGTATGGGATATGACAAGTGCAAAGGAAATTGCAGGGCTTAATCCTGTATTTATTAAGATTCCTTCAGCTTGCAATACTCATTTTGGGATGCTACAGTGGCTGTGCGATAATTATCAAGGGGAGATTCAGCTTTCTTTCGGAATGACCAGCCATGAAGAAGAAGAGCAGATTGTAAACCTGTTTGAGGTGAATGGTCGTGCAAAAGACTTAGTTTTATTTAATTGTACATCTGGTTATCCAGTTCCGTTTAAAGATGTTTGCTTGCTTGAGATTAAGCGTATGCGTGAAAATTATGAGAGCCGTGTAAAAGCAATTGGATTCTCGGGACATCATCTTGGTATTGCTGTTGACGTGGCGGCTTATACGTTAGGTGCAAACATAATTGAGCGTCATTATACTTTAGATAGAACCTGGAAAGGAACAGATCATGCGGCTTCTTTGGAACCGGATGGAGTTCGTAAATTGGTCCGTAATTTAAATGCAGTTCATGACGCATTGATGTACAAGCCTTCGGAAATTTTGCCGATTGAACAGGTTCAGCGAGATAAATTGAAATATAGAAAACACTAAGGATATCGTTATATGATACAAGAATGATATGAGCTGCCGGTATGCTAAGTGGACACTGATGCATATCGGCGAAAATTTCGTAGTAGAAACTAATATTAAAAAATTAGAAGATTGTTTTATACAAAGGGGTTTACAGTAATAGTGGATGGGAAATCTAATCTGATAGAGCGGAGCAGAGCAGAACGTATAGAATGGCTGGATGAAATAAAAGGAATTTTGATTGTGTTGGTCGTTCTGGGGCATACTTTAGCAGGGCAGCGTGCTCAGAATATGGATATGTTTGGAATTTTGCATTATTTGATTTATTCTGTACATATGCCAATGTTTATGTTGATTTCGGGTTATCTAAGTAAAAAGCAGATATCAATCAAGAAAGCAATAAAAGATTATTTGATACCATATATTTTTTTTGATTTACTGTATATTATATGGGAAGCATTGAGAGGTATAGATGTTAGTTTAAACATATTATTCCCAACATATGTTTATTGGTACATTTTGGCACTATTTATCATGCGAATAATGATAGCAAAAATCAATATGGTTATACTGCCTGTACTTTTTGGTATCCTTTCTTTTGCATCGGTCTTGGTTACAGAACACGTGTGGTCGTTCATGGCATTGGGACGTGTAATCCTGCTGTTTGGAATATTTTATATTGGCTACAGATGTCCGGAAAATGCTCTGAAAAATGTGCGGAATCATCGTGCTTTAGGGGTTTCTGTTGGTATTATATGCCTGCTTTTGGAACTTGCGTTATTATATGCAGGTATTACAGATGTTACTTGGGCAACGCATGATTACTCATCGAGTATTAGTGATTATCTGTTAAAATATATTTTTATATTTGTTTTTACGATAGGCATGTTTTTCTTTTTGGCAGTTATTATGCCCAATAAAAGTATCATATTAGCTCGTTGGGGAAGGAATTCAATTTTAGTTTATTTGATACATCCGTTTTTTGTTGATATAGAGAAGGCGGTTGCAAATAGGTTGAGCATAGCTGAGAACACACTGTTGCTTATTATATTTGTTGTAGCTGCTGTGATAATAACAGATGTTTTGTCTATGGATATATTTAAGGACGCTTATAACAATTGCATAAATAAAATAGCAAAAATATTAAAATTGTCTTAGTGAGGAAAAAATGATGAATGTAGCATTTATACCTGTCAGAGGTGGAAGTAAGTCAATACCGTTAAAAAATATTAAGCCTATTTGTGGAAAGCCGTTAGTTTATTGGACTTTAAGGGCTGCATGTGGATGCAAATATATTGATAAGGTGTATGTTGCCACGGATAGTACTGTAATTCGTGAGACAGTGGAGTCGTTTAAAGTTGGCACGCAAGCCGACCTTTTTTCTAAGGCAATAGTTATTAACCGTTCAGATGAATCTGCTTCGGATACGGCATCAACGGAATTTGCAATGCTGGAATTTGCAAGTAACTATGAGTTTGACAATATTGCTCTTATTCAGGCAACCTCTCCGTTGCTTGCAAGTGAAGATCTCGACAGGGGCTTTGAAGCATTCGAGGAGGAAGGAACGGACAGCGTCCTTTCCGTTGTACGTCAGAAACGGTTTCATTGGGAAAATGACGAGCGAGGATTTGCTTTTCCAACAAACTATGATGTATTTCATAGACCTCGCCGTCAAGAATTTGAAGGTTATCTTGTTGAAAATGGAGCATTTTATATTTCGTCAAAAGCCGCTTTGATGAAATCACAAAATAGAGTATCCGGAAACATGAAAGCTGTCGAGATGAACGAAGATACTTTTTTTGAAATAGATGAGCCTAGTGACTGGGTAATCATTGAGACGCTTATGAAGAAGAATGGAATTGTCGCACCAAATAAGATACCAGAAATAAAGATGTTTTTAACTGATTGCGATGGATGTCTTACGGATGCAGGCATGTATTATTCAGAGCATGGAGATGAACTCAAAAAGTTTAATGCTCGTGATGGAATGGGCTTTGCATTGCTTCGAGAGAGAGGAATCCTAACTGGAATTATAACCGGTGAAGATGTTGATCTTAACAGAAGAAGAGCTGAAAAGCTGAAATTGGATATCTTTGAAATTGGATGCAAAGACAAAATTGCTACAGTCAAGCGCATTTGTAAAGAAAAGGGAATAGCACTTGAAAATGTTGCATATGTCGGAGATGATATAAATGATCTTGAGGTTATCAGGGTAGTAGGCTATGGATGTTGTCCGGCAGATGCTATGGTACAAGTAAGGGATGTTGCGAAATATGTAACAGAGGTCAAAGGCGGAGAAGGTGTTATTCGAGAGGTTGTTGAACAGATTATAAGAGGCTGATAATTTTGAAGAACGATATAAAAAGAGTACTATCAAATACTTTGTGGATGATGTTTGATAAAGTGTTTGTTTTAGTATTGAATTTGTTTGTAACGGTGAAAATAGCAAACTATTTTGGTAAAGTAGAGTATGGAAACTATCAGTATGCCGTAAATATCGTTGCTATTTTAGAAATATTGGTTACATTTGTAGATGGAAGAGTTGTCAAAAAAAGATATATTAACACGGACCCCGATTCCTTAGTATTTAATGCGACGATATGCAGGGTAATTTTTTCGGCAATTTCAGCACTTGCAGGATTAATTTATATTATTATAGCCGGCAGGGGATTGCAGTTTTCTATAATGTTTGCTGTTTTGTTGTTAAATTCGATTCTTACAAATTTAAGATTTGGAATGGCAAACAGGTTTGAGTATCTTCTTAAGTCTAAAAAGACAGTAATTGCTGCTGATATTGCTACATTGCTGAGTTCGGTATTACAGTTAATAGCAGTTCACTTTAACTGTTCTATTACCATGATATCGGTAATAGCAGTAATTGCATCAATGGTAAATATTGCAATTGTGGCATTACAATATGGAAGAGAATTCAACAATCCAAAACGAAACCATCTTGAACCTAAGCTTGTAAAAGAATTGATTGTTGAAAGCTTGCCGTTAGCGATAGCGGCATCCTGTGCAACAATATATACAAGATGTGATTCGGTTATGTTAGGCAGTCTTTTGACTACAGCAGAAGTAGGAATCTACTCCATATCCGTAAAGCTGATTTCAGTAGTTCAGATTGCAATTGCACCAATTCGCGAATCAGTATATCCGAAGCTGATTGCGTTGTATTCAACAAATAAGAAAGAATATGAAAAGCGCTATATTCAAATTTCAAGTCTATTAACTTGGATTTATATTATAGGTGTTTTCCTATCTTTTGTTATATTACCGTATGCATTTCATTTTTTGAACGCAGAATATTTAGAAGCCTTTCCTGTGTACAAAATTCAAGTGATAGGGACTTTTTTTATGTATAATGCAGCCTTAAGGGCAGGACATTATACACTTATAAATAAAGGAAGTATTCTTACATATTCACAGTTAATTAGTGTTATAGTAAATATAATTCTGAATTTCATTGGAATACAAATGTTTGGTATGTATGGTGCTGCTCTTGCTACATCAGTGACGCAATGCTTGTCATTATGGGTTTCAAATTTAGTGTTTGGAGAAGATGGGCGTGAGGTTTTTAGGTGGCAGATAAAAGCGCTAAATCCATTACGAATGTTTCTATAATTTAGCTGTGAGGTTCAAATGGGGTTGACGAATGTTTCTCTAAATGTTCTTTTTATTGAACACACATGAGTATTTTAAGTATATAATAAGGAGCGAGAAAGGCAGATTACCTAATTGGATTATGTAGAGTTTTCAACGAATTATGCAAAAAAATCTATTTTGCTGTTAAGACCTATAGATTGGATGCTTGCAGTAGTATTGGCTACGATTGTGGCGTGTATAGCGATATATTTGAAAAGACAGAACCGCATCAGTATTTATCAGGCGATTGCAGCAGTATTGCTTGTTACTTACGTTTTTCTGGTATTTAGCTCTACGGTGTTTTCAAGGTCGTATACGGGGGTGCATTCTTATCGTCTGCTTCCTTTTTGGTCGTATAGGGAAATCTTTCATTATGGACGTATGGATCTTTTGGTGGAAAATTTGCTGAATATAGTATTGTTGATGCCGGTGGGATTACTGCTTCCGGTACTAAACCGGAAACTGAAATTAAAACATATTATTTTGGTAGCATCTGTCATGTCG
Organism: Roseburia sp.; assembly: GCA_022771695.1. GTDB lineage: Bacteria > Bacillota > Clostridia > Lachnospirales > Lachnospiraceae > Roseburia. The sequence continues at coordinate 111,441 of JALEKJ010000046.1, forward strand.
TACACAATAGAATTGTCGCAATTGATTTTCTGCAAAGGATTGTTTGAGCTGTTTGATGATCCCTTTCATAATATATTGGGCGCTGTCATCGGTTATGGGATGTATATGGGTGTGAAGAATTGGAAGTATTTTGAGAAGTAAAGGAAAGCCTTTGCGAGACGTGTTGCTCGCAAAGGCTTTTTGGGTATTATTTTTGTGTCTGTGCAAGTTGCTTTTTGAGTTCGGCGATTTCGGCCTCTTTTTCAGCAATGACAGAGTCTTTTTCAGCAATGACAGAGTCTTTTTCGGCAATGACAGAATTCTTTTCATCGAGTTCCTGTTTTAAGGCTTTATTTTCATCACCAAATTTTTGTGCAGCACGTTCCACTTTGCAGTACTCTTCTCTGGCGCGGCATTTCTGGCGAATGATATCATCCGCATTCGATTCATACAGGGATTGTGATGCAGAGGAAAGAAAATCATTATTTTTTGCAATCATTTGAATATCCTCCCATGAAGTAGCGGTGAAGAGGCGAGCTCAATAATCAATACGGTTGGCTTTATCCTCTTTGGTTGCCAATTCTATCTGTGTTAAGTTTACCACACGGAGAATAAATTTGTCACTATACGAAGTGTGAGATTTTTCGTTTAAAAGTCGATAAGAAGCATAGAATTCCGGTTCAGCATTGCTGTCCAACGAGAAATTAAGAAATCCGATATGTATCGTAGGTTTGACTTCGCCGTATTCTGCACCCTGGTGGAGCTGATCGAAGGAGCGGCAGAGATAGCTGAGTGAGCGCTCACGCCAGTCCTTTCGATATGCCATCTGCATTTCTAGGTTGATGGAGGTTTTGTTATTGAGAGATACGTTGATGTCCAGAATGAATTCCCTATCATCTGCGGCAGCTTCGCCAAGCTCAATCGGATTGGTCCGGTGGCGTTCAAGTAGGAAGTGTCTGTCATAGGCAATTTGTCCTTTCTTCTGTAATATAAATTTGTTGAAACATACTTGGAATTGTTGGCGAAGCGCCGGGAATAAAAAGACCAAGTAGAAATATAAAGATATAATTCTGACTATGATTGTAATCCGATAAAAGTGCAATGCAATAGGATTTAGATTTTGTTGTGCAATGTCACGAAAAAAACTTCAAAATATTGAATTCTCCATTGTCGTATGTTAGACTTTGCACAAAGCATATTTTTCTTATAAATATAGTACAGTACTATATTTTCTGATATCTAATCGGTTGTTCTTTATCACAGGCATATGTGGCTTGCCTGTTGTTTCAGAAAATTCATGCTTGAAATCAATCACAGAGAAGCAGGAGTTTTCTGATAGCAGAAGCCTCCTGAAAATTGCATAGGAGGTATTTGGTGGGAGAAAAGACGGTTGCAGGAAAATCAAGGAAGGATCGGGCAGAAAAGTACTTAGAGGCATATCCGGATGTGTTTGCAGATATCGTGAATGTTTTGCTGTTTGGAAAGCAGGTGATTGTTCCGGAGAATTTGTTGGATGGTCCGACAGAGGCAGTGTATAAGGCAGAAAGCGGAGAAGAGTTACTTGAGCAGCGTCGTGATATTTCCAAATATGTTGTGAGGAATGGAAAGAGAAGATTATTGCTTGGACTGGAGAACCAATCCAAACCTGATAAGGATATGGTGTTTCGGCTTATGGGATATGATTACACATCATATCGAAGTCAGATTCAGTCTGGGGAAAAATGCTACCCAGTTATTTCGGTAGTACTATATTTTGGAGAAAAACTATGGCGTGGACCGTTATCTATCAGCGAACGATTGCGGTCTACGCCAGAATATAAGAATGAGTTGATTGACTATAAAATTCATCTGATTGATGTGCCAAGGCTTCCAAAGAAAATCAGAAATCAATTTACCAGTGATTTCCGTGTGATTGCAGATTTTTTCGCAAGCAGGGAGAGGGCTGATTATATACCGGATGACCGGGTTTTGGATCATGCGGAGGCTGTGTTGCATTTGCTACGGGTTTTTACCGGAGATAAAAGATACGAGGAAATAGAGGCGGAGATAGCAGATGGGTGCCGGAAAGGAGAGCGGTTTAGTATGTGTGAATTTGCAGAGCGGATGGAGAGAAAAGGTATTGAGAAGGGAATTTGTCAAGGCTTAAGTCAAGGTTTAAGTCAAGGACGAAAAGAAGGTATGGAAGAAATAACTTGGAATATGGTAAAGAATATGCTCCAAAGAGGCATGCCTGACGAAGATATCTGTGCCATTGCCGAATGTAGTCCGAAGTATGTGGAACGTGTTAGGAAGAACATGTAATACAAGAATAGAAATGAGAGATAAGCCTAACACACAATTGATTAACTCGGAATATGAAAGATTCCGATATCAGGGGGCTGGTAAGTGAACACAAGAAAGCAGACTGCAAGAACCATTACAAGCAACCGCAAAGAAAAAATGTGAGAATTTGCCCGGCAGGATAGTGAAAGCTTATAGATCACTTTAAATCCTGCGAATACGCTCAATGCAAAAGTGGCAATGTCAAGAGGCAGAAAATTACGTCCCAGTATGCCTGAGTAGGTATAGAAGATTACCGGTATCAGGTTGGTAGCATACAGTATCCCGCAAAGTAGTGCAGAGGTAACACACGGATAGTCCTCCTTTAGCTTTTGGTTCATGAAGAGCGAATAGAAAAGCATAGGAAAAAAGCATAGTTTCATATGCTCCCAGGTAGATTCATTGACGGGAAAAAAGAACCCGAGTATGAAGCTGTTACCGGACCATTCATAAACGAAATGAGAAATAGTACCTGTAATTAGGGTAAAAAAGATTCCTATGATGGTGTAAAGTTTTAATCTGTTCATACTTTTATTCTATGGTTAAATACCGATGTTTATGCAAAAGATGAAAAATAAAAGAATGCATATAAAAGCAAGTGATAGATAATTTCATTGAGCATAATGCAAGAGTTTGACAACTGGATGGCGATGCGCTACACTGAACATAAGTTATTTAGCATCATAATGTTTACTTTACAGGAGGGATATTATGGGACGTTTACAGGACAAAGTGGCAATTATTACAGGTGGAAATTCCGGCGTAGGAGCGGCGACAGCGCTTTTGTTTGCAAAGGAAGGCGCGAAGGTTGTCATCAGTGCACGCCGTGAGGCACAGCTTGAGGAAGTGGCAGCAAAGATTCGCGAAGCAGGTGGGAAAGTGTTGGCAGTAGTTTCCGATATTTCCAAGCATGAAGATGCAGATAATCTGGTAGAAAAAGCGGTAGAGGCTTATGGCAAGGTGGATATCCTTATCAACAGTGCCGGTGTATTGGAGGAGGGATTAAAGCCAATCGACCGTGTGGAAGATGCGGACATGGATCGTATTCTTGATATCAATACAAAAGGAACGATGTACTGCATGCGTGCAGCCACCAGAAAGATGGCAGAAGCAGGGACAGGTTCCATTGTCAATGTCGCTTCTGCGGCAGGAGTCATGGGATGTGGCGGAGCAGCGTATGTTGCATCTAAGGCAGCGATTGTCGGTATTACCCGCCATACGGCACTTCGCTTTGCTGGTACGGGAATCCGCTGTAATGCAATCTGTCCGGGAACGATTGTGACACCGATGGTAGCGGGTATGAATTCTTCCAACATGGATATGGATATGTTTGGTCAGATGGCAAAGCATGGTGATTTGAAAGTTCAGCCGTGTATGCCGGAGGATGTTGCGAATATCCTATTGTTCTTGGCATCCGATGAGTCACGCGCAATCACCGGTCAGGCGATTGTCACGGACTTCGGAAGTACATTATAATTTGATGAATTCCGGTTTCCGCTCTTTAAAAACGGTAAAATAGCGGAAACCGGATTTTTTTAGTATCTCGGGCACTTTTTCAAAATCGTACGCGACATGCTCCGGTGCGTGCGCATCTGCGCCGATTGTGATAATCTCGCCGCCCAGTTCGTGATAGCGTTCAATAATCTCTTCGGTTGGATTCGGATGACCGAGTCCGTATTTAAATCCGCCGGTATTAATTTCGATTCCTTTTCCCTTTTTTATCAGAAGCTTTAGAATTTCATCGATGACATCGCTGTACTGTGTATAAGTATATTGCTCGTTGCGGTTCGGACCATAGCGCACCACATAGTCGATGTGACCATAGACATCAAAGCCATCGAAGCTGCGGATGTTCTCCAAAATGGATTCAAAATATTCACGGTAACAGGCTTCTTCGGTGCGTCCTTCGTAAAACTTTGGATAATATGGGTCAAAGCCATGTACCACATGGGATGATCCAATCACAAAGTCAAACGGATATTGAGAGAGGATGTCCGCGTGCAAAGCGGCTAAGTGAGGCTGCAATCCAAGCTCAATCCCGAGACGGACATCAATACAGTTCTGATACTGTTCTTTCTGCGCCAGAACGGAGGCAGTGTAATTTGGCAAATCAAGCAGAAACAAATCCGGCTGTTCCGGATAGTCGATATCCAGATGGTCGGTAAAACAGATGCCGGAGAGTTCCTTTTCGATGGCTGCATTTATCATGGAATCCTGTGCTGCGTCACTGTCTCCCGAGTATTGGCTGTGCATATGTGTGTCCCATAACATAGAAGAAACTCCTTTCCATTCGTAAAAGCCAACGCGTATTACTGATAAATAAATATCGAATGTAGACCTATGCGTTTACACACCCAGTCGGTAGAAGATAGATTCCTTCTTCTGGTTTTTCATAGTGTTTATTACGGTCGGTACAGCACCTGCAAGGGCAAATAGGTATACCATGGCAAGGTTTGCCCAGTATGAGGAGGCCTCGATGATTTCTTCCTCTAACAGCATCGGCACAGAGCGAAAAGCGGTGGCAATATCAATTTCGAATGCCTGCGCAACGGTGATTGCCCAGTCGAGTTGGTTGTCCATGTACGTCATAATAAGCATGATGACTGCGCTAATGATGACGCCTATGGTGGAAAGCTTACCACCCAACAAATCATAGCCTTTCATTGTGCAGACTGCCATGACTACGCCAGAAATAGCTGCTACATAGCCAAGCTGTCCAAGGACAATGATACAGGCAACACCCAGAAGAGAACCTACCAGTGCGCCGACGATTCCACCAACGATATTTTCCTTCTTTTGGAGTTTTTCACTGCTATTGATCGTTTGATTCTGCTGTAGGTTCACAAAACAGTTGTAGCAGAGCTGCATGTAGGTACCCCCTGCCACACAGGCTTCTGTCGGACTCGTACTGCCACAGGTCTGACAGCAATTCTGAAAACCGTTTTCGTGCAGAAAGTAGGTAAAGGCATTTATGTTTTCTGTCAGGCTCATCGCAAGTTTTTCCTGATTGGTCATCTGTCCCAGATTCATTTTAATCTTATATCCATCCTGGCGTAGTGAATTTACCAGCTTATGTCCCTTGGCAAAGGCTTTGCCTTCCGCTTTGGAAATAGGATTGCCCGGACGGATTGCTGAAATCGCAACTGTTAGAATATATGGGTAATTTTCATTTTCAGGATATACAAGCACATTATAGCCGTTATACAGACCGTAAATTGCTCCGCTTTGTGCATCAAACCGCAAACCGATATGTTGTGCAAGCTGCTGATAATTTTGTAAAACCTTATTGTTCATTTTCACATTTTCTCCTCTTGTTAAAACTTGATTGTGCTGCCGAGATTTGGATTGGTCAGCCACTGCGCTATCAAAAAGTAACAGGATGATTTTACCATATGAAAGTGCTTCTGACAATGAAAAGCAACTTTGAGCGCAAAAAGCATTTGCATGTGCAGTGTGTGGGGATTTTGTACAATATTCCGGAAAAATAGAGAAAAAATGCCTGTATGGTGAAAAATTTAACAAAGTAGTGAAAAAGGCTTGAACTTTCTATTGAAATTGGGTAAAATATAAAAAGCACGGGGCTAAGTGCGAAAGACACTGATTCCACGGGGATTAGCCCCACGAATTACATTTACAAATTCTAGGAGGAATTAAAAATGGCAGTAAGAGTAGCAATCAATGGATTCGGCCGTATCGGTCGTCTTGCATTCAGACAGATGTTTGGAGCAGAAGGATATGAAGTAGTAGCAATCAACGACTTAACAAGCCCAAAGATGTTAGCACACTTATTAAAGTATGATTCATCTCAGGGTAGATATGCATTAGCAGACAAGGTATCTGCTGGTGAGGATTCTATCACAGTTGATGGCAAAGAAATCAAAATCTACGCATTCCCGGATGCAAATAACTGCCCATGGGGTGAGTTAAAAGTAGACGTTGTATTAGAGTGCTCTGGATTCTATACATCTAAGGAGAAGGCTCAGGCTCATATCAATGCAGGTGCTAGAAAAGTTGTTATCTCTGCTCCGGCTGGAAATGACCTTCCTACTATCGTATACAACACAAACCATGAGACATTAAAGGCTACAGATACAATCATCTCTGCAGCTTCTTGTACAACAAACTGCTTAGCACCTATGGCTGATGCATTGAACAAGTATGCACCAATCCAGTCTGGTATCATGGTAACAATCCATGCTTATACAGGTGATCAGATGACTCTTGACGGTCCTCAGAGAAAGGGTGACTTGAGAAGATCTCGTGCAGCAGCAGTTAATATCGTTCCGAACAGCACAGGTGCTGCAAAGGCTATCGGTCTTGTTATCCCAGAGTTGAACGGAAAATTAATCGGTTCTGCTCAGCGAGTACCGACCCCAACAGGTTCTACTACAATCTTAACAGCAGTTGTTAATAAGAAAGACGTTACTGTAGAGGGCATCAACGCAGCTATGAAGGCAGCAGCTAACGAGTCCTTCGGATACAACGAGGACGAGATTGTTTCTTCCGATATCGTTGGTATGAGATTTGGTTCTCTGTTCGATGCTACACAGACTATGGTTAGCAAAATCTCTGATGATCAGTATGAGGTTCAGGTTGTATCTTGGTATGACAACGAGAACTCTTACACATCTCAGATGGTACGCACAATTAAGTATTTCTCAGAACTGGCATAGTCTTTGAAATTGTGCGGTACAATCAAATACTTCAGCGAGTTAGCATAATTCATTGAACGATTGTCTATATGAGACTTTTAACAGGTCCGGTCCTATTGGACCGGACCTGTTTTTTGAATTATTTATTATTTTTCAAAGGGGGACATGAATATGTCATTGAACAAGAAATCTGTTGATGATATCAACGTAAAAGGAAAAAGAGTATTAGTAAGATGCGACTTTAACGTACCTTTAAAAGAGGGCGTGATTACAGATGAGACACGTATTGTAGCAGCACTTCCTACTATTCAGAAATTAATCAATGATGGCGGTAAAGTAATTCTTTGCTCTCATCTTGGAAAAGTTAAGAACGGACCAAACGAAGGCGAGTCTTTAGCACCGGTTGCAAAGAGACTTTCTGAGAAGCTTGGCAAAGAGGTCGTATTCGTAGCTGATTACAATGTAACCGGTCCGGATGCAACTGCAGCAGTAGAAGCTATGAAAGAAGGAGATGTCGTATTACTTCAGAATACACGTTTCCGTGGTGCAGAGGAGACAAAGAACGGCGAAGAGTTCAGCAAAGAGTTAGCGGACCTTGCAGATGTATATGTATGTGATGCATTCGGTTCTTCTCATAGAGCACACGCTTCTGTAGCAGGCGTTACAAAGTTCATCAGCGCTAAGGGCGGAGAGAACGTAGTTGGTTATTTAATGCAGAAAGAAATCGACTTCCTCGGCAATGCAGTAGAGAATCCGGTTCGTCCGTTCGTTGCAATCCTTGGCGGTGCAAAAGTTGCCGATAAGTTAAACGTTATCTCTAACCTGTTAGAGAAGTGCGATACGCTTATCATCGGCGGCGGTATGGCATATACCTTCTTAAAGGCACAGGGATATGAGATTGGTAAGTCTTTGGTAGATAATGAGAAGTTAGATTATTGTAAGGAAATGATGGCAAAGGCAGAGAAGCTTGGCAAGAAGTTATTGCTTCCGGTTGACTCTGTAACCATCGCTGATTTCCCAAGCCCAATCGATGCACCGGTTGAGGTTGAAGTATACGATGTTACCAATATGCCGGCAGACCGTGAGGGATGTGATATCGGACCTAAGACAGCAGCTATGTACGCAGAGGCAGTAAAATCTGCTAAGACAGTTGTATGGAACGGACCGATGGGTGTATTTGAGAATCCGACACTTGCAGCAGGAACCATTGCAGTGGCAAAAGCGCTTGCTGAGACAGAGGCTACCACAATCATCGGTGGTGGAGATTCCGCAGCAGCAGTAAACCAGTTAGGATTTGGCGATAAGATGAGCCACATCTCTACCGGTGGCGGTGCTTCTCTGGAGTTCTTAGAGGGTAAGGAGCTTCCGGGTGTAGTAGCTGCAGATGACAAATAGTCGCGATAAAGTGGATTGAGAAGTATTTTCGAGTAATCCGCTTGATATAGTACATTTAATGGGTAAAATATAGGGAAGAAGGATAAAATTTATGGCAAGAAAGAAAATTGTAGCCGGCAACTGGAAGATGAACATGACTCCAAGTCAGGCTGTAAAGTTAGTAGAAGAGTTAAAGCCACTCGTGGCAAGCGACGACGTAGAGGTTGTTTACTGTGTACCTGCAATCGACATCGTACCGGTTGTTGAAGCAGTAAAGGGAACCAACGTAGTAGTTGGCGCTGAGAATATGTACTACGAAGAGAAAGGTGCATACACAGGAGAAATTTCTCCGGAGATGTTGGTAGATGCCGGGGTTAAATACGTTATTATCGGACATTCCGAGAGACGTGACTACTTCAAAGAGTGCGATTGCATGCTCAACAAGAAAGTGAAGAAAGCTTTTGAGCACAATTTAATACCGATTCTTTGCTGCGGGGAATCTTTAGAGCAGAGAGAGATGGGTGTGACACTTGACTGGATTCGTTACCAGATTAAATCCGATCTCAAGGATATCACAGCCGAGCAGGTGGCTTCCATGGTTATCGCATATGAGCCAATCTGGGCAATCGGAACAGGAAAGACTGCTACAACAGAGCAGGCTCAAGAGGTATGTAAGGCAATCCGTGAATGTATCGCAGAAGTATACGGAACAGATACAGCCGAGAAGGTTCGTATCCAGTATGGCGGATCTGTAAATGCAGGCAATGCAGCTGAGTTATTCGCACAGCCGGATATCGATGGTGGATTGGTTGGCGGAGCTTCCTTGAAGGCAGACTTTGGTAAGATTGTCAACTACAAATAAAAAGCAGTAAGAGACATTCACCCGCTTTTTCCCGCAGTTGCGAAGAAAAGCGGGTGTTGTTGCGTGGAAAAAACATCTGGCAAATTGAGACTGGATATAATATAATAACAATGGTTTGAGATGTAAATACAGAAGATAATTGAGGAACTATATGGGAAAAGGGTGCGTATCCAAAGCACTGATTGTGCTGGTATTTGCAATGTCTCTGTGCTTGTCTGTACGCTATGGGAGTTCGATAGAAACATATGGGGAGACAGTCTATGAAATGGAAACAGAGTCAGAACCGGCAGTAACTCAAATTGCAGAAGAGCCGACCTACGTGACTGATTTGACAGAAGCATTTGATGTTATATTAAATGGTGCAACAAAAGAATTTATTGCAGGTTATGCGGTAGATGAGTCATTTTTAATGTGGTTAGATGCACAGTATGGAGATGAGGTGATTCTTCAACTGGCGTATAGTGTATTGGACCATGACATGAATCCGGAAATCTGGTATAAAGAAACCGGTAATTCCATGCATGCACTTTGGCTACGTTTTTGCCGGGATAGTGGATTCCAGAACTATCAGTTAGACAATGTATATTGGCAGGAGGCTGCAAGTCCGGATGAGGTGGTTATCGGATTCACCGGGGACATCAATTTTGCAGAAGGCTGGTATACGACAGAGGCTATGAGAAACCGGCAAAACGGAATTGAGGATTGCTTTTCAAAGGACCTTCTGCAAACGATGCAGGCGTCAGATATCCTAATTATGAACAATGAGTTTGTCTATATGGAAGCAGGCAGGAGCGAAGCAGTACCGGGAAAGGCATATGCATTCCGGGCAGAACCGGATGCGGTGGAATTATTAGATGTGTTTGGAGCAGATGCAGTGACATTGGCGAATAATCATGTATACGATTACGGTGAGACAGGCTTGTTAGATACTATGCGTTATCTGGCTGAGGAGGGAATTCCTTATGTAGGGGCAGGAGCTGATATCGATGAGGCGTCAAAGATACTTTATTATGTCGCGAACGGCAGAAAGATAGCGATTGTCGCTGCTTCTCAGATTGAGCGGACCTTTCAGTATACGAGAGAGGCAACGAGGACAGAAGCAGGTGTGCTTAAGACCTTAAACCCGGATAGATTTTTGCGCGTCATTGAAAAAGCAGATGCTAACAGTGATTATGTCATTGTAGTACCGCATTGGGGAACAGAGGGAACTCTGTATCCGGATACATCGCAACGAATGTTGGCAGAGCGGTTTGTCCAGGCAGGGGCGGATGTGATTATCGGCAGTCATCCACATCGCTTACAAGGAGTAGGATATGTCGAAAATGTTCCTGTAGTGTACAGTTTGGGGAATTTCTGGTTTTCTGATGGTACGCTCTATACGACAGTTGCGCAGGTAGTTATTCAGACCGATGGTGAGATTCGTGTGCGTTTCCTGCCGTGTGAACAGAGAGATATGGTCACGAGCCTCTTGGTAGAGCAGGAGGAGAAAGATAGTTTTTATCATTATCTTGCAGCGATTTCTATGAGGGTAGGAATTGATGCGGATGGTAATGTTTATGATAAAGGAGCCATAGAGTACCCGGCGATGGGCATTATTTATGATTCAGATATCAGCACGACTGATATATTGGGGGTAACAGATAATGAAGGCAATGCCATCGATATTGTTGGCAACCGAAAATAAATGCAAGATAAGAAGAGAGGAATAAGAAATGAGTAAAAAATCGACTGTACTAATGATTTTAGACGGCTATGGATTAAACGAAAAGACGGAAGGAAATGCGGTAGCGCAGGCAAATACACCGAATATGGATGCATTAATGAATAACTATCCGTATGTAAAAGGTTATGCAAGCGGTCTTGCGGTAGGTCTGCCGGATGGACAGATGGGAAATTCTGAGGTTGGACATCTGAACATGGGTGCAGGAAGAATCGTATATCAGGAACTTACCAGAATCACAAAAGAGATTGAGGATGGAGATTTTTTCAAGAACGAGGCACTTTTGAACGGCATGGAGAATGTAAAAAAGAACGGTTCCGACCTTCATCTTTACGGTTTGCTTTCTGATGGCGGTGTACACAGCCACAATACACATCTGTATGGCTTGCTTGAGATGGCAAAGAGAGAGGGAATCTCTAACGTATATGTACACTGTTTCTTAGACGGACGTGACACCGCTCCGACTTCCGGAAAAGGTTTTGTAGAGGCTTTGGAAGCAAAGATGGCAGAAATCGGTGTCGGTAAGATTGCATCTATTTCCGGTCGCTATTACGTGATGGACCGTGATAATCGCTGGGATCGTGTGCAGAAAGCATATGATGCACTGACAAAAGGGGATGGCGAGACGGCGACAAGCGCTGTGGCAGCGATGGAGGCTTCTTATGCAAAGGATGTGACGGATGAGTTCTTCGTACCGACGGTTATCACAGAGAACGGTGCACCGCGCGCAACCATCAAGGATAAAGACACAGTAATCTTCTTTAATTTCCGTCCGGACCGTGCGCGTGAGATTACCAGAGCATTCTGCGCTGACGACTTTGACGGATTTGACCGCGGAGTCAGAAAAGATGTGACATATATTTGCTTTACCGAATACGATGTGACCATTCCGAACAAGGAAGTTGCATTTAAGAAAGTAGAGCTTAAGAATACTTTTGGAGAGTATCTTGCAGCACATGGCAAGACACAGGCGAGAATCGCAGAGACAGAGAAGTATGCGCATGTAACATTCTTCTTCAACGGCGGTGTGGAGGAGCCAAATGAGGGAGAGGACAGAATTCTTGTAAAATCCCCGAAGGTTGCTACCTATGATTTGCAGCCGGAGATGAGTGCACCGGAAGTATGCGATAAGCTCTGTGAGGCAATCCGTTCTAAGAAGTATGATGTGATTATCATCAACTTTGCAAACCCGGATATGGTTGGTCATACTGGAATTATGGAAGCTGCCGTAAAAGCAGTTGAGACGGTGGACGGTTGCGTCGGAAAGGCAGTGGAAGCATTAAAAGAAGTGGATGGTCAGATGTTCCTCTGTGCAGACCACGGTAATGCAGAACAACTGGTAGATTATGAGACGGGAGCTCCTTTTACCGCTCATACAACAAATCCGGTACCGTTTATTTTAATCAATGCAGATCCTGCTTACGGATTGAGAGAGAACGGATGCTTAGCGGATATTATTCCTACCATGATTGAGCTTATGGGCATGGAGCAGCCGGCAGAGATGACAGGTAAGTCCCTGTTAATTAAGAAGTAAATAAAAGAAAAAAGTGTCGGCGCTGCCGGCACTTTTTTATACAGATAGTTGTGTTTGAGTGGAAAAAGAAAAAGCAGTCCCGGGGGAGGAACTGCTTTTTCTAATGTTACAAAACCAGGAAACAAAGGAAAGTTTCCTGTGGGATCTGCCCTATGGCAGATAAAGAGGAGTTATATGAAAATAGATAATTGCGAAATGTAAATAGTACTATAGTCATGCTTTTGTTATATTATACAACTGGTACTAAAGTACGTCAAGCATTGAAAACAAGATTATTTATAAATATGGAGCACTAAAATAAGAGAAGATAAATAAAAATATAAGATGTACTAATAAAAAGAGTAAAATACACAAAAATACTAATAAAAACAGCGTTTTTTTCTATGAGTACAAAAGGCACCCAAATAGGTAAAAACATTGACTTTCTAAAAGGTGCTGTATTATAATTTTGGCGTACCGTGGGAAATAATTTGTCTACGGAAGCAAGTGGAACAGTAATAATCAATAATTGGTGTTTATGACACCGGAAAAGAGGAAAAAGATGCAGGAATATAAGCCATTCAAAGAGGGAAAAGTGCGTGAGGTATATGATAACGGAGACAGTCTTATCATGGTTGCGACAGATAGAATTTCAGCATTTGACCATATTTTGAAGAATAAGATTACAAAAAAGGGCGCGATCCTTACTCAGATGTCAAAGTTCTGGTTTGATTTTACGAAGGATATTGTGCCGAATCACATGCTTTCCGTGGATGTTAAGGATATGCCGGAGTTCTTCCGGAGTGAGCGCTTTGACGGAAACAGTATGATGTGTAAGAAACTGGAAATGCTGCCAATCGAGTGTATTGTGCGTGGTTACATCACAGGAAGCGGATGGGCAAGCTATCAGGAAAACGGTACGGTATGCGGAATCAAGCTTCCGGAAGGCCTGGTAGAGTCAGACAAGTTGCCGGAACCGATTTATACACCAAGCACAAAAGCAGAAATCGGTCTGCATGACGAGAACATTTCCTTTGAGCAGAGTGTTGAAGTATTAGAGAAGATATATCCGGGTAAAGGTGCAGACTATGCGGCACAGCTTCGCGATAAAACAATCGCACTTTACAAGAAGTGTGCAGAGTACGCATTGAGCAAGGGCATCATTATCGCGGACACGAAGTTCGAGTTTGGTTTAGACGAGAACGGCAATGTCGTACTCGGTGATGAGATGCTGACACCGGACAGCTCCAGATTCTGGCCATTGGAGGGATATGAGGCTGGAAAATCTCAGCCATCCTTTGATAAGCAGTTCGTAAGAGACTGGGTAAAGGCGAATCCGGACAATGAGCTGTTATTGCCGGAAGAGGTAGTTATCAAGACAGTAGACAAATATAAAGAAGCATTTGAACTGCTGACAGGAACGAAGTTTGAATCGTAATAAGATTTTCATAGCAGAACGAGGAATTTCATGAACGAGAGCGAGTATAGGATGGAAAAAAGGCAGTCAGATGACGAATTGCACGAGGAGTGCGGTGTCTTCGGCATGTATGATTTTGACGGAAAGGATGTAGCATCAACGATATACTACGGACTTTTCGCATTGCAGCACAGAGGACAGGAGAGCTGTGGTATTGCGGTCAGTGAGACGAGCGGACCTAAGGGGAAGGTTACTTCTCATAAGGGAATGGGTCTGGTGAATGAGGTGTTCATGCAGGACAATTTGGAGCCGATGCGAGGAGATATCGGGGTTGGACATGTTCGCTATTCTACTGCAGGAGCTTCCACGAGAGAGAATGCACAACCGCTGGTATTGAACTATGTAAAAGGAACATTGGCACTCGCACATAACGGCAACCTGATTAATGCGGGTGAATTACGCAAGGATCTGGAATATACGGGCGCCATCTTCCAGACCACAATCGATTCAGAGGTGATTGCATATCACATTGCCAGAGAACGCTTAAATTCCAAAACAGTTGAGGAGGCGGTCGGACGCGCCTGCCGTAAGATTAAGGGAGCTTATTCTTTGGTAGTTATGAGTCCTCGTAAATTGATTGGGGCAAGAGATCCCTATGGATTTAAACCGCTCTGCATCGGAAAGCGCGATAATGCATACATCATAGCATCGGAGACCTGTGCACTTGACACGGTCGGTGCGACGTATGTGCGCGACGTGTTGCCGGGTGAGACTGTCACAATTACTCCGGAGAATGGAATTGTATCGGATATGTCCCGTGCGCTTCCGAAGGAACAGGAAGCGAGATGTATCTTTGAGTATATTTATTTTGCAAGACCGGACAGCCACATCGACGGGGTGAGCGTCTATGCATCAAGAATTCAGGCAGGACGCTTTCTTGCCATGGATTCGCCGGTCGAGGCAGATTTGGTTGTAGGAGTGCCGGAGTCGGGGAATGCTGCGGCACTTGGTTACTCGCTACAATCCGGGATTCCGTACGGCACGGCGTTTGTAAAGAACGGTTATGTCGGACGTACGTTCATTAAGCCGAAGCAGAGCAGTCGCGAATCCAGTGTAAAAGTGAAGTTGAACGTGTTAAAAGAAGCGGTCAACGGAAAGCGCGTGATTATGATTGATGATTCCATTGTGCGTGGAACCACATCCGACCGTATTGTAAAGATGCTGCGTGATGCCGGTGCGACAGAAGTGCATGTTCGGATTAGTTCCCCGCCGTTCTTATGGCCTTGCTATTTCGGGACAGATGTGCCGGAGCGTGAGCAGTTGATTGCGTACAATCGCTCCATAGAGGATATTCGGGGAATCATTGGAGCAGACACGTTAGGATATCTTGGAATCGACCGATTGAGTGAGATGGTAGACGGACTTCCAATCTGTAGGGGATGCTTTAACGGAAAATACCCGATGGAACCGCCGGTGGAGGATATTCGTGGAGACTATGAGCAATAGGCAGATTGCGAATACATAAAAAGGAGGAAAAATTATGAGTACAGATAGATACACAAGCCCATTGTCAGAGCGCTATGCCAGCAAAGAAATGCAGTATATTTTTTCACAGGATATGAAATTCTCTACCTGGAGAAGATTGTGGATTGCATTGGCTGAGACTGAGATGGAGTTAGGACTTTCCGAGAATGGAAAGCCCGTTATCACACAGGAGCAGATTGATGAGATGAAAGCTCATGTGAATGACATCAATTATGAGGTGGCAAAAGAGCGTGAAAAGTTGGTGCGTCATGATGTTATGAGCCATGTATATGCGTACGGACAGCAGTGCCCAAAGGCGGCAGGAATCATTCACCTTGGAGCAACCTCCTGTTACGTTGGAGACAATACAGATATCATCGTTATGAATGAGGCGTTAAAGCTTGTTCATAAAAAGCTGGTAAATGTCATCGCAGAGCTTGCAAAGTTCGCAGATACCTATAAGAGTCTTCCGACACTGGCATTTACTCATTTCCAGCCGGCGCAGCCGACGACAGTCGGAAAGCGTGCGACACTCTGGGCACAGGAGTTTTTGATGGACTTAGAGGACTTAGAGTATGTGATGAGTACCTTGAAGCTTCTTGGCTCGAAAGGTACGACAGGTACACAGGCAAGCTTCTTAGAACTTTTTAACGGGGACCAGGAGACGATTGATAAGATTGATCCAATGATTGCCGAGAAGATGGGCTTTAAACAGTGCTATGCGGTTTCCGGACAGACGTATTCCAGAAAAGTAGATACGAGAGTAGTAAATGTCCTTGCAGGTATCGCAGCAAGTGCACATAAGATGTCCAACGATATCCGTCTTTTGCAGCACTTAAAGGAAGTAGAAGAACCGTTCGAGAAAAACCAGATTGGTTCCTCGGCGATGGCATATAAGCGTAATCCGATGCGTTCTGAGCGTATCGCATCACTTTCCCGCTATGTGATGGTAGATGCTTTAAATCCGGCAATTACATCCGCGACACAGTGGTTTGAGCGTACA
Organism: Roseburia sp.; assembly: GCA_022771695.1. Classification (GTDB taxonomy): domain Bacteria; phylum Bacillota; class Clostridia; order Lachnospirales; family Lachnospiraceae; genus Roseburia. The sequence continues at coordinate 127,804 of JALEKJ010000046.1, forward strand.
CTCGATGACTCTGCGAATAAGAGACTTTCTGTTCCGGAGGGATTCCTTGCAATCGATGGTATCTTAGACCTTTGCTTGAACGTCGTAGATGGTCTTGTGGTATACGATAAGGTTATCACAAAGCATATGATGGCAGAGCTTCCGTTCATGGCGACAGAGAACATCATGATGGATGCGGTAAAGAACGGCGGTAATCGCCAGGAGTTGCATGAGAAGATTCGTACACTGTCCATGCAGGCAGGCAGAACTGTAAAAGAAGAAGGCAAGGATAATAACCTGCTGGAGCTTATCGCAGCAGATTCGGAATTTAACCTTACATTAGAGGAACTGCAGGCGACCATGGACCCTGCAAAATATGTCGGACGTGCGCCGATTCAGGTAGAAAAGTTCCTTGCAAACGTGGTGAATCCGGTACTGGAGACAAACAAAGCAGAACTTGGTATGACAGCAGAGATTAACGTATAAAGAGCACACGGACAAGGGTGTGAAATAAAAGGAAATGCGTCGTTGCGAGTAATCACAAACGGCGCATTTCTTTTTGTGGTATTGCATATGTGTATGCATTTATAGCGTTTAAGCTTTTATGTGTACCTAAGCTTGCTCTGTGCCAAGACTGCGGTACACTCGATAAGCAAAAAATGCGCAGACACAGGAGAATAATGTAATGAAAAGCTCAGTAACAGGAAGTGTAATCATACCAAACTGATACAGGGCAGCAAAGATATCTAACCCAGCATGTAATAGGATGGCGAGTGGGAATAAATAAAATTTAGATTTTTCCGTTACACCTGCAAATACCAGTACGGATAATGCAATGTGGAATAGCACAGCAAAGATGCGCTCCCAGATACCCAACAAGAATAAGCCAAAGGTTGCGGTTGTTAAGGTAGATACCACGCTTTCATAAACAGCAAGCTGTTCTGCCGGAATATTTTCCATAATTGCAGTAAGTGCACCGCTGTTGATGGCAAATGCCATGGAAAGATTGGAAACCATCCCAAGACCTAACAGAACGATACACTCAATTCCGCCGTGACCGATTCCGTATGTGAGGGAAGTCTCTCTGGCAGTGTGTTTTTTTAAGAAGAAGCGGAATGCAACGAAGCGTCCACATTCTTCAAAGATACCTGCGAGAAGTCCGCCGGCAAGTGCATACGACCAAGCGTGGCTTAAGACATACTCGGAGACAGTATTGGTTCCGGAGAACAAAAAGTACTTCGGGATATTTTCCAATACAAGAGCCGCAACGATGAAGGTGACGGCACCGACCAATGCCGGCATAAGATTGCATTTCTTTTTGATACGCCATACGATGAGTAACAAGATTGGTCCTAAAATGGCAAATATCATTGATAAGACCATACCTCCGATTGCACCGGAAGAAACCTGTGCGGTTGCAAGAATCTGGTTCATAACTATTCTCCTTTTGTGTGATTAATCTAAAATTTTAACAGCAGTTCCGTAGGCAACAACCTCTGCAGCACTCTGCATCATGGACGATGATGCAAAGCGAATATTGATAACGGCATCGGCACCGAGCGCAGTAGCCTCGTCTACCATACGTTTGATGGCAATCTGTCGAGCTTCGTTTAGCATATCCGTGTAATCCTTGATTTCACCGCCCACGAGCGTTTTCATGCCTGCCATAAAATCTTTGCCAAAGTTTTTGGACTGGACAATGGTTCCTTTTACCAGACCAAGGGCTTCAATCTCTTTTCCCGGAATGTGATCAATATTTAGCAGCTTCATTTTCTTCTCCTCCTTCAATTTCCTTAAAACGTTCTTTGAGTGCCAGCAACACGCCGATAATGACTACGCATGGGATTGCAATAAAAATGAGTAGTAACCCAAGCGGAATCGGGTCAACGCTGTAGCCCCAGATAAAAATGAGAATCAGTGCCAGCATCAGTGCAACCATTACAACGGCGGCAAGTATCGGACCATACTTTTTCTTTTGGTCGCTTTTTCCAATATCCATAAAACGCGTACCTCCTTCTTCGAGTTGCTGCATTTTTTTTAGATATGCCGAAGCGTCCAGCGAATGGAGACTTTGTTCTTTTTGGCTTAGTTCGTCACACATTTCCTTGATGAGTGAGAGATTTTTCATCTCGTGATCTAAGTAGATGGTGTGACGCAGCATACAGTCCGTGAGTGACAGATGGTTTTCCTGTATCTTGCGAATTTCTTCAATCGGAACGGACAGCTTACGCAACAATTTGATTTTAAAAAGAACTGCGATGTCATCCTCAGAGTAATCGCGATAACCGTTTTCAAGATTACGGGACGGATGTAGCAATCCCTGGTCTTCATAGAAACGGATATTCTTTTTGGTAATGCCTACCGTCTGCTCAACCTGGTTGATTTTCATAAGAACTCCTTTCGGCAGAATGCTTATGCCTGTGTCGCATGGAAGCGAACGACTTATCTATGATTGGAATTTACACCTTCCACAAAGGGGAAGGTCAAGCAAAATTTGAAAAATGTGAAAAGATTTAAAAAACGTGCAGCAGATTTGCTTCAAATCCTGCTGCACGGTGTGGTTGTATAGTCCGAAAGAAGGTTAACGGAAATCTCCCATGTAAAAGAGAGCAATAACGCCGGGACCGGTATGTGCTCCGATGGTCGGACCGACATAGTGAATTAAAAAGCTGTCGTACCCGAGGCGTTCCTTGATGAGATCCGCAAGATACTGCGCTTCCTCTTCACAGTCGCCGTGACTGATAAAGACAATATCGTTCTTGTCCTTCCAGGAACCGACCTGCTTCTCCATGGCATCTACAAGTGCAATCATGGATTTCTTGCGCCCGCGCACTTTTGAAAGAGGAATCAGGTGACCTTCGTTGTCTACATGAAGAATCGGCTTCAGGTTAATCATCGTACCGACAAATGCCGCCGTCTTAGAAACACGCCCACCGCGATACAGATGGAAGAGGTCATCTACAGTAAAGTTGTGTACCAGATGCAGTTTATTTTCCTCTAACCAGGTGGCAACTTCGTCTAAGGATTTGCCCTGCGCTTTCATTGTAACTGCTTTGTGAACGAGAAGTCCCTCGCCTAAAGATGCACACAGGGAGTCGATGACGATAATGCGATGGTCCGGGTATTCCTCGGAGAGCTCCTCAGCTGCGATACGGCTACTGTTATAGCTTCCGCTTAAGCCGGAAGAAAAGGCAATGTGCAGGATGTCAGCATCCTGTTCTTTGATAATGCGCTCAAAGAGTGTCTTGGCTTCTTCCGGATTCACTTGAGAAGTAGTTGGAAGAGAGCCGCCTCGCATGCAATCGTAAAAATCTTTAACCGGGAGCGGATGTTCCCAATTATATGTGTTTCCCTCAAGTGTGTAGGTGAGAGAAAGCATGCCGATGTGATGCTCCTTAATATATTCTGCTGGCAAGTCGCAGGTAGTATCTGTTGTAATAATAAAGTCCTTCATATGTCCTCCCTATTTGTTGTCGAGATATAAAATATTGATAGAATGCGTGCGGAACGAGCCTTTCAGCAGATATTCGTGCGCAGGTTTGTCCGGCGTGTTGATGAGATAAAGCATTTGTTGGACAGAAAGCTCTATCAGTTCCTGCAGAGGCTGGGCAATGGTATCAAAGCTTAAGATGGTCTGCTTATGGGAATCCTTGTTGGCAAAACCGATTAAGACTACGGGTTCTCTGGCATCATGGTTATAGATAAGCATGTGATCCCAGAACTTTCTGGTTAAGGTCTGTGTGCCGGCTAAAACCGTGTTACAGCCCCTTTTTATCATATCTGCCAGTAAGGTTTCCGGGTTCCCTTTCATATGGGTATCCGTATAGTAAATCCAGTCTTCGTGGAAACCAATCGGAGTAGAGTTCATGGCATCGCGGTACGCAGAAACAATTTCCTGGGTCGTTGAAAACTCGCGGTTGGAGCACACGAGAGCAATTTTATCATTACCGTTGGCAGAGTTGGATAAGACTGCCTGATAAATGGCAGAATAATTATTCTCGATAATACAGGTGTGAGGACAGCCAGCAGGCTTGCGATTTAAAAAGATGACCGGGATGCGGCGTGGAATCGCATCGGCAAGTTCGCTGTAGGAGACAGCATCGGAAATGATGAGGATACCGTCTGTCGTTTTCCCAAACATCTGTAACATTTCACGTTCAGAATCGATGCTGTGGTTTGTTGTGGTAATAATTAGTTTGTAGCCGTTCGCGGTAAAAAGTTCTTCCATCTGTTCGATTAAGTAACCGGAGAAATCATTGGTCACGTTGGAAAGAATCAGACCGATTGTGCGGCGCGGTTTTCTTTGAGCCATAGTATCACCTCTATTACTTATTTATACTGAATTTAAAGCACAATTACTAATTGCTATTATAAATGAATTACAGGAAAAAGAAAAGTTAAAGCGCTAAATTTCTAAAAAAGAAATAAGTTTCAAAAATGGTATTTACAAACGTAGAGGATAGGGCTATAATATCATCATCTTTTATCAAATACGTGGGTTCGCCTGTATATCATACTTATTTCATCTGCTGAGATAAGGAGGTATAAAGATGGGAGCGATGTCCCACATTTCTTGGAATTATTCCAATTATTCCACTTTTTATAAAAAGAATATTGCCCGGAGGAAGTACGGATGAATCTTGTGTTTTGGGGTAAGGAGCATCAGAGCGGCACGACTGCCCATATGATGGCTGCGACGGGGATGCTGCGCGCTCTGTATGGAAAAGAGAGCGTTGTAACCGGACGATTTATGCAGAAAGAAGGCACGAAGTTTGCGCTTTGCGATTGCGGAACAGGATTGAACGGAAGGCGGCGGCATTTCCTGTGGCACGCTGACCTTGTGGTTGTGAACCTTCGACAAAAGAAGTGCTGTATCGAGCATTTTTTCGAGGAGGACTTTCATATCGCAAAGAATATGGTTTTTTTGCTGGGAGGGTATGACTGCGAGGAGGATGCTGATATAGCATATCTGAGACGTGTCTATCGAATTGAGCCGGAACAGGCAGCAGTCATTCCATATAATAGTGCGTTTTATCAAGCCGTGCAGAAGGGAAAGAGTGATGCATTTATCGCGCGAGAGCTTTGTGAACCGTCGAATATGGCAAATGAGCAGTTTGTATGTAGTGTGCAGACAGCGGTTGCCCGCATGATGATTAGGCTGGAATATGAGTTTAAAAAAGAATCAATCAAATCATAGGAGGAATTTAATATGGAACAAATTATAAAACATTATGGCAACGCTATTTTAGCAGTGGTTGTTTTACTGGCGTTAGGAGCAATCCTTGTGGCAGCATTGTCGGCAGATGGATATGTGGCAACAGAGTTTAAGAATGCACTTACGGGATTTTTTGCAAGTATGAATGCAGTGTCGTAGGAGGGACCATGGGGGGAACGCTTACCTTTGAACCGACGAAATCGCAGTTTGGGGTGCTATGGAAGTATCTACAGATGCCGAATGTGACCGATGTGGATTATAACGGCAGGGAAATGTGGATTACAGATTTGAAAAGAGGAAGGTATCGTGCAAAAGAACAGCTCTCAGAGGAATTTGTCCGCACTTTTACACATAATATTTCAAACTGTGTCAATAAACAATTTAATCATGCAAACAAGATTCTGGAGGCAGATACGAAAGAGCTGCGTATCAGCATTATTCATGATTCGGTGACGGCATCGGGCATCAGTATCTGTATTCGCAAATCGCCGTGCATTGTGCGCAACACGATTGAGCGGATGATTAAGGAAGCATATGTGTCTGAGGAGGTGCTGCAACTTTTAATTAACTGCGTACATGCGGGCATGAACTTTGTGTTTGGCGGAGAGCCGGGAGCCGGAAAGACGGAGTGTGCAAAGTTCTTTATGCAGTTTATTCCGAAAGAGGAGCGCGTAATTACCATCGAAGATTCTTATGAGATTCATTATGGGGATATTAATCCGGGAGCAGATGCGGTGGAGCTTCGCGTTGGGGCAGGATTTACCTACACGGATGCAATCAAGGCGAGTCTGAGACAGAATCCCAAGTGGCTGATGCTTTCAGAAGCAAGGTCTGTGGAAGTGATGTCGCTTTTAGAACAGTGGAGTACCGGCGTCAGCGGATTCACGACAATACATCTGGATGATGTCAGAAAGCTGCCGGATCGTATTCAGAACATGATGAGCAATTCGAAAGATGCAGAGAGGATGGAAAATCGAATTTACCAATATGTGGATGTCGGGATTTTGATTCGTTGTGTCAGGCTGTCGGATGGAGAACTACGGCGGTATATGGACCAGCTTTGTTTTTATAGCAGGGAGGGAAGAGAAAACCGCATTTACATGCTATTGGAGGATGGAGAGGTCACATCGCATGAACTTCCGCCTGCCATAAAAAAGCGTTTGGCGCGTGCGGGAATACAGGAACCATTTGTCTGTCAAGAATGGGAAGACTATCAAAAAGAGGGGAAATAATGAATAAAAAAAGAAGAATATGGAGAGGACTTGCACTGTTAAATCCCAAGAATCTGGCACGAGAGGTACATATCTATGGGTATCATTTCTCATGGAAAGCTCACAGTGCATGGATATTAGGAGCGTTGATTGGAAGTTGTATGCTGGGGCTATTGCTTCAACTGGAGGCGATATATGTTGTAATCATTGTTGCAGCGGTAAGTTTGGTGTTGCCGATTCTTGTATTAGATATGTATAAGAGGATGTATGAGCAGAAACGTTTTGGAGATGTGGTGGCTTACATGGAACAGATGCTTTATTCTTTCCGGAAGACCGGGAAGGTGACAGGTGCACTGAAGGAGACGCGAGAACTTTTTCCTGAGGGGCAGATGCGCAAGTGTATAGATGCTGCAATTTGCCATATGGAACTTGGAAAGCCGAAGACAGCGCAAGGGGTGCTCGTGGAGGGCCTGGAACTTGTTGAGGAACACTATGGATGTGCAAAGCTTACAATGGTGCATGAGCTTCTGCGTACGACAGAGGCATATGGCGGTGAGGCAGAAGCGTCTATTTTGATGATTTTGGAAGATATCGAGGCGTGGAAGAAGCGCAAGTATCAGTTGCAGGCGGAGAAGAAAAAATTCCATGTGGATAATTTGATATCAATTGTGGTGGCAGTTATCTTGTGTGCAGTGGCACTTTATGTTTTGGAGGCAATGCGGCAGATGTTTGGCACAGGTGATACGACCAGCATCTTTTCCATATCGGTCATACAGGTTTCGTCAACGGTATTTATTATGCTGCTTCTTAGGATTTTGGTAAAAAGTACAAAGGAACTCACGGAAGATTGGCTGAATGAGTCGGATGTACATACCGCGGGATATGTCATGCACAGCTACGATTTAGTAGTGAATTATGAAAATGGAGGAAACAGGAGAGAAAATATCTGGCTGATAGCAGTGCTGATTTTAATCACAATCATATCATTTATATGGAAAAAAGCAGTGCTGGCCGGAATTGCCGTGATGTTGCTTGGAGGTGTTCTTGTATATCACAAGATGGCATATCGGCTGGCGAAGAAAGATGTTACAGAGGCGATGTATCTGGCGCTCCCACAATGGCTGATAGAACTGATGCTTTTATTGCAGCACAATAATGTGCAGGTGGCACTTGCGAAGTCGGTAGATGGAGCGCCACCGGTACTTAGAAATGAGTTGAATCTTTTGCGGGAGCGTATAAGCCAAAGCCCGGGTGAGCTTCAGACGTATACCGGGTTCTGCCAGAAATTTGATTTGCCGGAAGTCAGTGGCTGTATGAAGATGCTGCATGCATTTTCAGAGAATGGAACAGGTGATCTCAGTGTGCAAATGAACCAGCTCCTGGCAAGAGTAAGACAGATGCAGGAAAGTGCAGATGCTATTCGAGATGGGAAAATTGCATTTCAGATGAAGCTGATATTTTCTTATCCGGTACTTGCAGCGATTATAAAATTGCTTATTGATCTAACTGTAGGCATGGTATTAATGCTACAGGTGCTTGGCAATATAGGAGGTGCATGAGTGAAGTATATCGTAGAAATTTTTTCTGTTTTGCTTATGCTGGCATGGAACACATTCTTATGCATCGGTATATTGGATGTGAGTGCTGATGTGGCTGCCGCAAAAGAATACAAGGCAGCAGTGGTTTCAGAGATTGAGAACAGCAATTTTAATCCCCATGTGATGGAGGGGTGTATACAGGAGGCGGCAAAGCGCGGATATATACTTGAGATTACAACCTGCATGTATGGAGGAGATGAGAACCTTCAGATGGCAGAGGTATGTCTGACCTATGATTATGAGATCCCGGTACTTGGAATCGATGGACAGAAGGTGACAAGAGGAATTGCAAGATAAACGCTACAGAGTGTATAGCAAGTATACGAGGAAAAGCAATCGGAGGTAAAAAAATGGAAACAGTAATTGCAGAGTTGGGAACCGCATTGATGTGTCTGTTGGGGGGAAGCTGTGTTATTGCATGGATGCAGGATTTACTGACCTATGTATCAACACTTTTATAAGTATAGGATAGGCAGAGGAAAGGGGCTATATGGAGGAAATTATAGAACAGTATGGGATTGGATTGCTACAGATATTGGGAGGAGTCGCAGTGATTATGCTTTGGAGAACTTTCTTTTGTGATGATGGTATTCTAAGGCAGATATGCTTGCAATATTTGAGTGGAATCTGCGGATAGAGAACAGGAAGAGAGAGGGAAAACAAGATGGAGTTGATCATTAAGGCGTATGGAAAGGTTCTGTTAGAAGTAGCTGCCTTAATACTTTTTTTATTGTTGACTATAACCGGAATAAGGGATGGAAACGGGAATGTTGGTTTTTTTCATATGCTGGGAGCGTTCCTTGAAGAGGAACAGACGGTATATGGCAGTGACTTTAGAAACTGTGTCGAGGAAAGTAAGCGCGGTATACCACAAATCTTTTATAAGAAAGAGGGGGCAGTGCAGATTGGGAGTTATGATATGGCAGAACTTTTTGAGGCAGTGGATTGTGATGGGAACGCATTGCCGCTGCAGATACGGAGTGTCTGGAATCCCCACGGAATACCGGAGAATGATGTATATCGCGACGATACGACACAGCTAAGCTTTGATGAATCTGGAATTTACACGTTGCAGATTGGTGCGACAGATGCATGGAACCGTACGAGCATTTGCAAGATTCACATTCCTGTAAACCGGTAGGAGGTAGTCATATGAAAAATGGTGTGACGCTGCTTTTGAGCGGAGTAATTGGAATTTTGATGTTGGCGATTGTAATGACCGTTTGCGGTAATATGAACCGCAGTGTGGAATTACAGGAAAATCTGTCTACTGCAATGGAAAGCACGATGAAGAACCTGTCAGAGTATGATGATGCCCGGAGCAATCTGGAGCTGTTGGCGGAGTGCATAGAGGACATGGTATTTGCGATGGATTCAGATATGGAAGTTGCGTTGGAGGTATATCAGACGGATGTGCTGAAGAAGATTTTGTCTTTGCACACGGTTGGAAGGTATGTGCATCCGAACGGCATGGATGGAGAGGTTGAGTGGGAACGGACAGTAATATATGAGAAGAAAGGAGAGACAGAAGAAATGGAAACGTGTGAGGTTTCTTTTTACAGGAGTAAGGAAGATTTGCTACGTGAAGGGACTTGTTATAAAAGATTTTTGGTTGCGGAAGGAGAATGTATCACAGCACCGGTGGAACCGCAAATATCAGGTGAAGTGTTTGCAGGTTGGAAGGACAGTAATGATTACATGGCGGACTTTTCACAGCCAGTGCTTCAAAATCTTTGTTATTATGCGGCATGGGAGTAAGTAAAAATTTTTGTCGGAAGAAACACCGACAGTTAGTGCAAAAGGTATGTCTGCCAGTTCAGCTATTCAAGGTCACCAAATTTGAAAAAATAATGAATGACAAACTGTCTACGCGCGTAGTATACTATGCTGGTAGACCATAGACTATCAGGGTGTGTGGGGTAATATGTTTGAGTTATTGGAAAAACAGTTGCTATAGAGAAAATATGAATATCGGTAGAATTGTCGGAAACTTTTAATCTTTTTGTAGTGCTACCAGAAGCGGTTAGCCCTCTTGCATGAGAGAAATGCCACAAAAAGTGGTTCAAACCCTCTGATTATATAGAAATCTTCAAAAGAGAGATATATGGATGAAAGAGGGAGTGCAGATGAGTAATTTTGAAATACGCATCATTGATGCCCATGGTTCTGGGAATCATAGTAGCATTCTTATAGAGGAAGTAAAAAGCAAAAAAATAACCGCTCTCGCCTAATGTTGCGGTTATTTTTTTGTTGACTATCAACTAGGGCTAGCCAACGATTGGTAGCACTTTTAATAGCATTTCCGACAGCTTATGTCAATGATTTCCCAAACAAACTGCAAAATAAGATCTATGAATTGAGAAAAGTGAGGAAGAGGGTATGAAAAAGAACACATTAACAACATTAGGAATTATGGTATTAAGCATTACAATGCTTGCATCTACAGTGACAGGGTGCGGTGACAAGGAAACAAGCGAGGTGCCGGCAACCGAGCTGATTGAGGCTACAGAGACAACCGAAGTATCTGAACCGGAGACAGAACTTGTGACAGAAGCAACCGAGGCAGTAGAACCGGAGACAGAGACGGAAGTAACAGAAATCGCAGAGGCGCAGGAAGAGGCAGACTATACAGTTAAGGATATGTCCGCCACAAAGTATGCAAAGCAGTCCGTGAATGTAAGAAAAGGTCCATCTACGGAATTTGAGCAGCTGGGTTCCTTATCTACCAATCAGAAGGTAACAGTTACCGGACAGGCTGATACGGGATGGTATCGTATTGATTACAATGGAAAAGTGGGCTATGTCAGTGATAAGTATCTGTCTGATCAGAAGGTGACAGCAAGCGCATCCGGTACTAATACGAACGCTGCAAATAATACAAGTACAACGGCGCCATCTGCAGATACATCCGGAAACAGTACCAATACAGGAACAACAAATACAAATACCGGAAATAATACACCAAGTACAGACATCGGCAACACGAATACACCAAGTACGCCAAGTACAGATACCGGAAGTACAAACACACCGAGTACCCCGGCAGAAACACCAAATACTCCTGTTACACCGCCTGCAGATAATTCAAATAGCTTGGGAACTATTGGTGGCGCAGGCACGGGAAATGGAGGGGCATTTGATGAAAATGGCGTATGGACTAGCGAAGATGGTAGTACCATTATCGTCTGGGAGTAAAAATTACTTGCCTTGAGAAAAAGTATAGAAGAAAGGTTTGATTCGATTTGCAAAAATATGTAAAAAAGGCAGTTGTTTTATTCTTGCTGACAATCGCAGTAGTGACGGTATGCGTAGGGCTTTCTACAATAAATGCGGCTACGCTGACAGCATCAAATAACCCAGTGAATTTGCTCTATAATTTTATGGGTAGATATGAATTCAATTATACCGGTAACACCAATCACTTTGATAGTTGGTGGACAGGGTCTACACAAAAAAGCGTATCGTTAAACTATAAGGACAGAGCAGATATCACATCAGAGAACAACTCAACTGGAACACTGACACCGGGAGCAAGTGATGCACGTATCGCAAGAGCATTTCTTGTCTGGGAGACGCGTTCAAGCAGAGGAGTGAATACGCCGGTGCAATTGTATACGCCGACAAGCGGGACAATGAACTATAATGTAGTCGCGCAGTACGCCTGTGTTGATACCAGAACAGATCCAGGTAATGCATGGTCATATCATTCTATGTATTGTATGGCAGCTGATGTGACGGATGTTGTGCAGAAAGCCGGATATGGAGACTATACGGTAGCAAATATTCCGGTATGGCAGGGAATTGCGGAAGGTGATAGTACGGCAGGTACCGGAGGAGAATCGGTTGCATCGTGGCAGCTGATTATCGTGGAAGAATCCGAAACCTATGCAGTGCGAAACGTGACACTTAATATTGCATCCAAGTTCTATATGGCACAGGATTTTGCATTATCAATGAAATCAGATGTAGCATCTAAAGAATCCGGTGTGGTAAACGGACAGATTTTCTATGGTACATCGAATTCTAGCCGGGATGTCATGACGGAGAATTATGAGACATTTGATGTAAATGGAAACCAGGTTAGAAGCGGAGTAGCTAATATTACATCGGAAGCGGGCTTGTATAAGAATGGAGTTCGTTTTAATGATAGAGATTCCGGTACAATACATGATGGTGTACAATCTTTCACAAAGGGCACGATTCGTATGAGTTTGTCCGATATTTCGGATATTGGTAATGATGTAACCAAACTCAGGATGTTCGTAGAAAATGATGGTTGGACGACAACCTTTGTTATGGGTATGTGCTATGACATTAACATGTACACAGTATCTTATGACGGAAACGGTGCGCAGAGTGGATGGACAGAGCGAACATCCTGCTTATTTAACAGAGATTACACCATTAATCCAAATGGATTTTCTTATAAGTATCATCGTTTTATCGGTTGGAATACTGAAGCGGATGGAAGCGGTAAATGGTGGTATCCGGGAGATACATACAGTAATCTTTGCTCTATAAGCGGAGATGATTATAAGCTGTATGCGCAGTGGGAAACGTTAGGAGCAATGATTACCTTGGATAATCAAGGCGCGGATATAGAAGTGGGAACACCAAAATACTTTGAAAAGTACAATGATAGGAACTATACGGATGATGACTGTAGAACGCCTATCACACAGATTATTATTCCGCAAAAGACCGGATATGTGTTTGCGGGGTATTTTACAGGCAAAAACGGTACAGGAACACAATATGTGGATGCTGCTGGCAATATTCTTTCTTCACCAACGACATTCACACAAGATACCACGTTGTATGCAAAGTGGGAACCGGGGGTATATAAGATTACTTTAGACAACCAAGGTGCGCAGAGTGCCGGGACCACATGCTACTATGAAAAATATGGGGTGGGGAATTACACGAATGCAGCGTGCAGCGTGCCGATTTCCAGCATCACCTTGCCGGTAAAAAGAGGATATACGTTTGCGGGGTATTTTACAGAGCCGGAAGGTAAAGGAACGATTTGCGTAACATCAGCAGGCGCAATTTGCACGAGAGTGACACAGTTTACAAAAGACACGACGATTTATGCGAATTGGACACCAAATAAATATACAATTTGGTGTGATAACCAAGGGGCATCTTTTGGTGGTACATCTTATTTCCATGAATTGTATGGAAAAAGCTTTTACTATAACGCAACGGTGCTAACAAATGGTACGACAAATATTCCATTTAATTATACTGGTGGAGTACAGTACTTTGTAGCACCATATACAGGTACATATACGCTGCAAGTATGGGGTGCGCAAGGCGGTACAATATCTCACAGTGGAGACGGGTATGCATATGCAACAGGAACTGGCGGGAATGGAGGCTTTTCTCAAGGAGACATTTATTTAGCGCAAGGA
>JALEKJ010000055.1 GCA_022771695.1 Roseburia sp.
TTCATATCTGCTCCTTTCCCAGCAGATAGTAATCGATATAACCAATATATCATGTTCTGAAAGGAGCTGTAGAAAAAGTAAACTAGACCTTTTATAGCCATTTTCAGTTGTCAAAGTACAGGTTTAATTTTGCAATCTAGGCTCCTGTGTACAGAACAATAACATACGATGTGTACAATAAAACGGACTACTTCCTGCTTGCCTTGATGAAAGCTGCGTATTCCTTGATTTTATCAAGTTCTTCCTCGGTATATTCATCTCCGTCAAAGTGAGCTGCGATGGTTTGCGGCTCATCATTGCTATCCGCAAAATATTCCGTGTTTACTCCAAGAATCCTCGCAATTTTGATTAAAACATCTATATCTACTTTCTTATTATTTCGCTGAATGATGGAATAAATAGTCGTTGGTGCAACACCTACTCTTCTTGCAAGTTCTGTCACTGTCATTCCACGTTCTTTTAAAAGCATATCTAATTTATTTCCTATTCCCATGTGAGCACCTCCTTGTAAATTGAATATATCACGTTTGCGAATTTCTTTCAACAAAAAATTACGCAAATGCAAAAATAATTGTTGACAAACACGCAAAAGCGTGATAGTGTATAAACACGGACACGCAAATGCGTAACAAGGAGGTGGAAAAATGCCGTGCGTCAATTTAAAAGCTGAGATGGCAAAAAAAGATATCACAATTGAAGAGATATCAAAGTTATTAGGAATTCATAGAAACAGTGTAGCGAACAAAATTAACGGGGACAGTTCATTCAGTGTGGAAGAAGCCTTTAAAATTCAAGAAAAATATTTTCCTAAATTAGCTTTGAACTATCTTTTTGAAAAGGAAGATATCGATGAGCCAGATGCAGAGAAATGAAAAGAGGCAACATAGCTGTCACTATGCTACCTCAGGTTAATGGGTTGCCCTATTTGGACAACTTTGAACGAATTTCTGCGACGATGTCGTAGACGGTTTTAAAGAAGCCAACCAAGGCAAAAAAATCCCATATCGTCCTTCGCGTACACCTCCCTTCTATTGAAAACAGGTTACGAAGTGCGACATATGGATTTTATCATTATCAAAATATTTATTCAAGTATTCAAAAATGTGTTGATTACCTATTCAGCACAGAAGAGTCAACATAAGGAAGGAAGTGAGTAAATGGGAAGAAGTAATCTTTGTGAGGACAGAGAAGCCAAGCGTTACAACCATGTAGCCGGTATCTTAACAGGCGGTTTCCGAGAAAAGCAATTGACAACAAGAGACATCAGCCGAAAGACAGGCATTCCAGAGCGAACTATCAACGAGCGATTGCAACATCCAGAGACAACAAGGCTCGAGGATTTGTACAAGCTATGTGATGTGGCAGGAGTGAGGATTGTGTTTGAACTCAAGGAAGTGCCGGAGTAGGAGGACAAGCAGTTGAAATTTATATCAAATACCGCACTCGCGGTTGGATGGATAATATTCGCAGTGTCAGCCTGCTTCATTGATTCCGCCGGAGCATACGGATATGCCGCCGGAGTAGTCTGCACGATTGGTTTAATTATCGCCGGTACCGGATATGTAATTCGGATGTTTGCGGAACGATTGGAAGAGCAGCGTGTCAGAGACTTTTATGAGATGCGCGGAAGGGACAGGCTTGACGCGGATGTGGAGTTTATCGAAGTTGGAAATGAAAAATAGCACCTACAATTCTTTGGCGAGAACAGGTGCTATCCAGTAGGAATACATAAGTATTTCTGCGCTTATTTTACCACTGATGAGGAGGTTATGTCAATGTATGGAAATTATCAGTGTGAAGATTGCGGCTGCACGCTCGACCCCGGTGAGGGTAAATTGTGTGATGAGTGCCTGGAGAAAAAAATAATTCTGCAGAACCGCAAGAAAGAAGTGGACCAGATGGTTCGGTGCACAGATTATGAACAAATGGAAATGGAGGAATTTTTGAGATGAATATAACAAAAATCAAGATTAAGAATCTTTTTGGGATCAAGGAGTATGAGGCGAATGGCAGTTCTTTGGAACTTTCCGGCAGGAATGGAACCGGAAAGTCGTCGGTCTTAGACGCAATTAAATTCGCGCTTACAAACAGAAGCGACCGCGAATACATTGTGTATAAGGGTGAGACGGAGGGAGAGATTATTGTTGAGACTGACAATGGGCTTGCGATTGACCGTAAGGTCCGGACAGATAAAGCACCTTATAAGTCCGTAAAGCGTAACGGATTGGAAGTAGGCAGCCCGGAAGCGTTTTTGAAGGAGCTTTTTACCCCGTTGCAGTTGAACCCTGTTGAATTTATGGGAATGGATAAGAAACAGCAGAATGCCATCATCCTTGATATGATCGAGTATCCGTGGGATATGCAGAAAATCAAGGAGTGGTTTGGAGAGATTCCGGCGTGGGTGTCTTACGACCAGAACATTCTATGCGTATTGAACGACATTCAGGCAGAGAACGGTGACTATTACCAGAACCGCCGGAATATTGACCGTGATATCCGAAATAAGAAAGCCTTTATTAAGGAGATTGCAGAAAGCATCCCTGAGGGATATGACGTTGAAAAGTGGGAACGTGAAAGTGCCGGTGATATTTACCGTCAGATTGAGCGACTGCAGAAGGAAAACCAGATGATCGAAAAGTCGCAGTATTTAATAGAGAGCCGGGACAGCAAAGTGCGCGGCTTTGAGGCTGACAGGGAAATCGACATTTCTGCACTGGATCGTGAAATCTCTAATCGGGCGAACCAGATTGACAAGTCTATTGCTTCTCTGAATGAGCAAATCCGCGCATGCGAGACAGAGAAGGAACAGCTGGCTGCCAAAAAGGCGGACAAACTGGAAGTGATTGAGCAGACCTATAAAGCGAATGTAGCCCGGTTTGACGCCGAAGTTGCGGAGTATAAGGAATATGTGGGCAAAGAGTTTAACGATGTTTCCGAATTGCAGGAGCAGGCAAGGGTTATTGAGGAAATGCAGTCTCATATCAATGAGTATAAGCGTATGCTCCGTCTTCAGGATGAGGTCGAGGAGATGCGGGTACAGTCTCAGGCACTTACGGATAAGATTGAGAAAGCGCGTGCGCTTCCCGGAGAGATTCTTGCAAATTGCACGATTCCGATCAATGGGTTGACCGTGGAAAATGGCGTACCTTTGATTAATGGGCTTCCGGTAAGCAATCTGTCCGAGGGTGAGAAGCTGGATCTCTGCATTGACGTTGCATTACAGAACCCGAATGGCTTGAACATCATCCTGATCGATGGTGTAGAGAATCTTGCAACCGACCTTAGAGAGAATCTTTATCAGAAGTGTAAGGACAAAGGCTTACAGTTTATTGCGACCAGAACAACAGATGAACCGGATTTGACGGTAGTGGAATTATAGGAGGTGGCTTATGGAAAATACAGAGGCTATGCTTACTCGCCCGGGAGAAATGTCAAGTGAGAGCATTTATTCAAGTACAAAAGCGTTTAATGAGCTTTTTAAAATTGGAAGCGTAATGAGTAAAACGCAGCTTGTTCCAGACAATTACAGAAACAGACCAGAGGATTGTACAATCGCGATTGATATTGCCAATCGTAATGGTATGAGCCCACTTTCCGTCATGCAGAACCTGTATGTAGTAAAAGGTAAACCGCAGTGGAGTGGGCAGGCTTGTATCGCTATGTTGAGAGCATCAAAAGAGTTTGAGCATGTGAAACCGGTTATGGTAGGCGAACGTAATACGGATGATTGGGGCTGTTACTTTAAAGCGGTTGACAGGTCAGATGGAGAGGTCGTAAAGGGAACGCTTGTCACAATAAAAATGGCAAAAGATGAAGGGTGGTACTCAAAACCGGGAAGCAAGTGGCAGACAATGCCGGAACAAATGCTTCAATACAGAGCAGCTGCATTTTTTGCTCGAATCTATATGCCAAATGCTCTCATGGGTTACAGGGTAGAGGGAGAAGCGGAGGATATCATTAAAGAATCACTTCCCATAGCACCTAATCCCGTGATGGATGATTTTGAAGAAAAAGTAAGAATGGAAGCAGAGGAGGTATTTGAAAATGTTATTGACCAATGAGAATTATTTTTCACAGGAAGCTGACAGGGAGTACCTTTCGGTCAGCCAGTATAAGAATTTTATGGGAACGTTGGGAAAACCGGCGTGCGAGGCGGAAGCTATGGCGCTTTTAAATGGCGAGTGGGAGCACGAGAAGACAACTGCATTGATGGTCGGCTCTTATGTGGATGCGCATTTTGAGGGCAGCCTTGACTTATTCCGCGCACAGAATCCGGAGATTTTCACGAGGCAGGGCAGCTTAAAGGCTGAATACAAAAAAGCAGAGGAAATCATTAATCGAATTGAGCGTGACGAGCTGTTCATGAAATATATGTCCGGGGAAAAACAGGTGATTATGACAGCGGAGATGTTTGGTGCGAACTGGAAAATCAAGATTGACAGTTATCTGGAGGACAGGGCAATCGTGGACTTAAAGGTCATGAGGGAACTCCACAAGGCTGAATATACCAAAGATTACGGATATATGGATTTTATTCAGTATTGGGGCTATGACATTCAAGGAGCAGTGTACCAGGAAGTCGTATATCGGAATACAGGAAAAAGATTACCATTTTTCATTGCTGCGGCATCAAAGGAAAAAGAGACTGACATTGAGCTGATTTGGATTCCTGATGAACACTTGCGTGAAAAGCTGATTGAGGTAGAACAGAACACACCAAAGATACTTGCGTTGAAAGATGGTGGTGTAGAGCCTATTCGATGTGGATTGTGTGATTACTGCAAGCACACTAAGGTATTAAAGCAGCCCATTCATTTTTCAGAATTGTTAGGAGAAGTATAAATGAAAAAATCAGTTGGAATTGTAACAAAGTTTAACGGATATTGCGTGTTCTGCGGCAGACCGACCGAAGAGGAACACCACTTATTATTTGGCAATGGTATCCGGGAACTTGCAGAGAAAGATGGCATTAAAGTTCCAGTGTGTAGCTATTGTCACACTCAAAATCCGATAGCACAGCGAGTGCATGATAATGCTATGGCTGAAAAATTAAGTAAAATTGCAGGTCAGCTTGCATGGGAAAAACATTGTGTTGCTTCTGGAAAGACAGAGGATGAAGCAAGAACAGAGTTTCTGTACAGGTACGGGCGTAGTTATTTATAGGTTGAAACACCTGCCTGCGGGCGAAAGAAACTATCATGCGGATTTCATTAATATATCACGAATTATGGAAGCCATGATGATACCTCCGGGGTGTTCCCGGAGGGGAAGGGAGTATATGAAAACACTGAATGATATTCCTTACGGACATGCACATCCTTTACAGCGCCCGGCAAATCCTTACGAGGACCGGACTCTTAGAAAAAATATAGAGTATGCAAATAATAACGGGGACTGCGTAATAAATGTTGGAGCGGGTTACCACAGACCTGTTCCAGGTGATACGGTAGATGAAAAGGAACTGAATGAGTATCTTGCAAAGGAATTACACAGGGCAAGGGCGATACAAGCAAAAAGACTTGCTATGAAGATGGCGTTTGAGAGGAGGCGTGAGAGTGGAATACTTACTGGAAATACCGGGACGCTTAGACGGGTTGAATAGTTATACTGCCGCTAACAGAACAAACCCGCGCAAAGGTGGAAAGGTAAAGCACGATAACGAAAATAAGATTATTTGGTGTATCAGGCAGCAACTCAATGGGGTACATATTGAAAAACCTGTGCTTATTTATTACCACTTTTATGAAAAAGACAACCGGCGTGACGGAGATAATATCCTCTCCTGTGCAACCAAATTCATACAGGATAGCCTTACAAAGACACATGTATTACAGGAGGACAACCGGAAGTGCATCCCTCATTTTTACCATGATGTGTCAGTTGACAAAGAAAATCCCAGGATTGAGGTAACAATCACAGAATTGACACCAGAACAGTCGAAAATGACGCTGAAAGACTTACTTAAGGACTTGGAAACGGGGTGATGGCTTGCAGAGTGGAGAAAAGAGCAGCTTTGTACTATACGCAGAGTACCTTAAGCATATACAGAAATTAAACATGAAGCAGAGAGGGGAACTTCTTACGGCAATATTATGTTATGCAGCCAGAGAATCCATGCCGGAGCTTGATGCGGCTACAGATATGATGTTTGGGGTTATTCAAGAGCGTATGGACCGCGATTATGCGGCGTATATGGAAAAGGTCGAGAAGAGAAGGGAAGCCGGTAAACTTGGCGGCAGACCCAAAGCAAATGGTTTTTCTGAAAAGCAAGAGAAAGCAAAAAAAGCAAATGGTTTTTCTGAAAAGCAAAATAACCCTGATAGTGATACTGTACTTGATACTGTACTTGATATTAAAAAAGAGAGTAAAGAGAAAAGCTCACGCTTTTCGCCACCCACTCGCCAAGACGTATCAGAATATTGCAGAGAAAAAGGCTATAGCGACTTTGACGTAGAGAGGTTTATTGATTACTACACTTCTAACGGGTGGATGGTTGGTAAAAATAAAATGAAGGACTGGAAGGCAACGGTTAGAAACTGGGCGCGGCAGGGAAGAGCCACCAAACCCAATAATACCAGCGGGAATAAGTTTAATAACTTTAGCCAGCGCCAGTACGACTATGACGATTTGGAGAGGAAGTTGCTTAACAGCAAACCGGTGAATTGAGGTGAAACATGCATAAAGACCATAAACATAAAAGAGCGGCTGTTCTGGAGATACAGGAGCGCGAATTCCGGCAGCCGAAGACTGTAGATAAGCGTGCGATTGATAGGTTTCAAGCAAAACCGTATCAGCTTGAGTACGCAGAAAAATTGAGAAAGTTGAGGGAGAACGGATGAATATGTCAGTTGATGAGATATGCCGGAACTACCGCCAGGCAAAGGATAAAAGGGAGCAGATTAAGATTTTGGCAGACCTTAACTGCACCAACAAAGACGAGATTATCAAGGTACTCGTGGACTGTGGCGAAATGGAGCCTCCGAAAAGTAAGCCGAAGAAAAACACCAAGAAGCAGACTGGGGAGCTGCCGAAGTTGACCGAACCGGTAGCGCAGGCACTGTTTGCGAGGATAGATGAACTCGACAATCTGATAAAGCCGTTAGAAGACCAGCGCGACAGGATTAACGACAAGATAAAACCATTGCGTGACGAGTACTTGGCAATATCAGAGTTTTTGATGGGATACGGAGTGAAAGGCGGTACGTAGTAATGGAGAGAATGACGAACATACAGGGAATACCAACAAAGTGCGTGGATTGCCCAGAATATTCAGATTGTTACGGTAGTTTACAGTGTGATGAAGTGGATAACTGCCTAAAGAGATTAAAAGCTTATGAGGATACCAACCTCACACCAGAGCAGATTACAGAGATTGACAATGACTACAGAGCACTGTGTGAGAAAATGGCGAAGCACGAGAGCATAATAGCAAAGTTCGGCTGTTATGAAGATTGTCATCCTATTACTTGCCTGCATTGCCCGCATGTACTTGAAGGAAGTAAGTGCGAGTGCAGGTACACGGAGTTACTTTAAATTAGACTTTAGCGGAGGTAAAAAAGATGTCGAGAGTAAAAACTTATAGAGAAGTTGGTCCAACTAATGATGCACTGGCATACAAAGTAATAGATAGACAAGAACAAGTGACAGAGAAGGATTCGGTTAAGGAAGCAGTAATAAAT
>JALEKJ010000056.1 GCA_022771695.1 Roseburia sp.
CCGCCCAAAGTTTTTGCGACTTCACATGCGGTTAGTGCTGCTTATGGTCTGCTTTGTAAGATAGCAACGCCCGGACAGGACGTCCGGGCGAGCGGCACCCACGGCATGGACGCCGTGTGTACCGCGGTTGCGTGAATTGTCATAGACTTTCGCAGACTATTAGCGGCACTTAGCGCTTGCGACCGGAACAAAAACTTTGGGCGGGCATCTTCGCTTCTTCGATACAGTAACTATTTACACATAAATCATATCACTGTAAACAACAATATTTCTCCCCCACAAACCGGAATTTTTAGTTGCAAATTTCATGACTCTATGCTAAAGTAAAATCCGTTGCAGAAAAGCTGCATCTATAGCAATACGTCAGTTCGAGACCTTCCTGACGTAAAACAAAACTAAAGGAGAAAAGAATATGAGAGACAAAAAGGTGTTACTTATCGTTCAGGCTGCGATGATTGCGGCTGTCTATGTCGTGCTGACTTATTTTATCAGCGCATTTAATCTTGCTTCGGGGGCTATTCAGGTCCGTATTTCGGAGGCACTTACCATTTTACCTTATTTTACACCGGCAGCGATTCCGGGTTTGTCTATCGGCTGTCTGCTTGCAAATTTGCTCACGGGAGCGGCAATTTATGATGTCGTGTTCGGAAGCCTTGCAACATTACTCGGTGCAATCGGAACCTATCTGCTGCGTAAGCATAAGTTTTTATGTACACTGCCGCCGGTAGTAGCAAATATGCTGATTATTCCGTTCGTACTGCGGTATGCGTATGGCCTTGTGATGGAGTTTGGCGGACATGATTTGTCCATTCCGTTCTATATGCTGACAGTCGGGGCAGGAGAGATTATTTGTTGCTGCATTCTTGGAATGATTTTATTAAATGCGCTTGCGAAGGTACGTGGGGCGATTTTTAAAAACGAGGAATAGGAATAACGATTAAAAATACATCTTTAGAAGAAAGAGAGTACTTGCTATAGGATGAACCTATAGCTGGTATTCTCTTTTTCATATTAGACAGGTTGGAAATGTCATGGTAATATTTCCTTGTAATCAAGTAGGAAAACTATAAAATGTGATATAAAGGAGAATAAAGTTATGGGAAAGACATTAAAGGAAAGAAATTTAAAATTTGAGACATTGCAGTTACATGTGGGACAGGAGTCACCGGATTCGGCAACCGGAGCAAGAGCGGTTCCAATCTATCAGACATCTTCTTATGTATTCGACAACAGTGCACATGCGGCAGCACGATTTGGGCTTGCCGACCCGGGAAATATTTACGGAAGATTGACGAACCCGACCGAAGATGTATTTGAGCAGAGAATCGCAGCGCTGGAAGGCGGTGTGGCAGCACTTGCAGTAGCATCGGGAGCGGCAGCCATCTCCTATACGATTCAGAATCTGGCACATGCCGGAGAGCATATTGTAGCAGCAGAAAATATTTATGGAGGTTCTTACAATCTGTTGGCGCACACACTTCCGGAATACGGTATCACGACCACTTTTGTGAATCCGTTCGACTATGAGGCGGTTGAGGGAGCAATCAAGGAAAATACGAAGGCAGTCTATATTGAGACGTTAGGGAATCCGAATTCCGATGTTGTAGATATTGAACGTCTGGCATCTATTGCGCACGCACATAAGATTCCGCTGGTTGTAGATAACACCTTTGCGACACCGTATTTGGTTCGCCCGATTACATATGGAGCAGATATCGTCGTACATTCGGCGACGAAGTTCATCGGGGGTCATGGAACTGCCATCGGAGGTGTGATTGTAGACAGCGGCAAGTTCGACTGGGAGGCAAGCGGTAAGTTTGCGTCTCTGACGGAACCGAACCCAAGCTATCATGGTATCAGCTTTACAAAAGCAGTAGGGGCTGCAGCATTTGTGACAAAGATTCGTGCGATTTTGCTTCGCGATACCGGAGCGACGCTTTCCCCATTCCATGCATTCTTATTTTTACAGGGCTTAGAGACATTGTCTCTGCGCGTGGAGCGTCATGTGGAAAATGCATTGAAGGTTGTAGAGTATTTGAACAACCATCCGCAGGTAGAGAAAGTACATCATCCATCTGTATCAGATGATAGGGAACAGCAGGAACTTTATAAAAAGTACTTCCCGAACAGCGGCGGTTCTATCTTTACCTTTGAAATCAAGGGAGATGAGCAGAGGGCAAAAGATTTTATTGACCATTTGCAGCTCTTCTCACTGTTAGCGAATGTGGCAGATGTAAAATCACTGGTAATTCATCCGGCATCTACGACACATTCCCAGCTTTCACCGGAAGAATTAAAAGCGCAGGGAATTGCACCGAATACAATTCGTCTTTCTATCGGTACGGAAAATATTGATGACATTATTGAGGACTTAGAGGAGGCATTTGCGGCAGTCTAGGTTTGTGTTTCGGATGGATGTGGTATATAATGAGGCGAGAAATGTGGAAGGAGGAAGAGGCATGCGTCTAATTATCATACGACATGGAGATCCGGATTATGAGAGGGATTCCCTCACAGAAAAAGGGTGGAGAGAAGCAGAACTCTTGGCAGAGCGGATTGCAAAGCTCAATGTAAAGGAGTTTTACGTCTCTCCACTTGGTCGTGCAAAGGATACGGCATCTCTTACGCTTGCAAAGATGAACCGCACAGCGACAGAATGCGAGTGGCTGCGGGAGTTTGGCTCGCGAATTTGGAGACCCGACAATTCCGAGAGAGAAATGATTGCGTGGGACTGGTTGCCGGAGGACTGGGCGAAGGAGGAGGAATTTTTCCGAAGAGACTTGTGGCACACGCAGGAAATCATGAAAAACGGAACCTCACCTGCAACGGGAAAGCGTGGCGTAGGCGCAGAGTACGACTGGGTTATTCAGAATTTTGATGCACTGCTTGCGGGGCATGGGTATAGAAGAGAGGGAGAAATTTATCGTGTGGAGAAGGCAAATCGTGATACGCTTGTCTTTTTCTGTCATTTTGGGTTGGAATGCGTGTTGTTAAGTCATCTGATGCATGTTTCACCGATGATTTTATGGCATCAGATGTGTGCTGCACCGACTTCTGTCACAACAATCTATACAGAGGAGCGCAGAGAGGGAATCGCAAATTTCCGCATCAGTAGCTTTGGAGATGTTTCACACCTGTACGTAGCCGGAGAGGAACCTGCATTTTCCGCACGCTTCTGCGAGACATACGATTGTATGGAAGAACGGCACGACTAGAGTGGAACGTGTAAACTTTTATACTTGAGAAAATTGAAACTTATGGTATAATGTCGTCAGACATTATACGCGCCGAAGTGCGCATAAATACCATATACCTTGTGCGTAGCACATGGTATACTATACGGTATGACAAAGCAAGAGAGGAATTAGTGATGAAAAAAATTCTGGATTTGATTACCGCAGAAGTGACAGCAGCGTTTGTTGCCTGCGGATACGACGAAAAATACGGAAAAGTAACCTTGTCCAACCGTCCGGATCTCTGTGAGTATCAGTGCAATGGTGCGATGGCGGCGGCAAAGGAATATAAGAAAGCACCTTTTATGATTGCGGATGAAATTGCAGAGAAGCTTTCCGGCAATACCATGTTTTCGATGGTTGAATCCGTAAAACCGGGTTTTTTGAACTTAAAGCTTGAGAATGCCTATCTGGCGGATTATCTTGTACAGATGCAGGCGGATGAGGAAAAGTTTGGCTGTGAAATGCCGGAGCATCCGAAGACGATTATTGTGGACTACGGCGGAGCGAATGTGGCAAAGCCGCTTCATGTCGGACATCTGCGCTCAGCAATTATTGGAGAGAGTATTAAGCGTATCGGTAAATTTGTCGGACATAATATGATTGGTGATGTGCATTTGGGTGACTGGGGTCTTCAGATGGGACTTATCATCGTAGAACTCAAGGAGCGCAAGCCGGAACTGGTATACTTTGATGAGAACTATACCGGAGAATATCCGACAGAGGCACCGTTTACGATTTCTGAGTTAGAAGAGATTTATCCGACGGCCAGCAAGAAGTCCAAAGAGGACGAGGCATACAGAGACGCTGCGATGCAGGCGACGAACGAGCTGCAGCACGGCAGAAGAGGATATCAGGCATTGCTTAGCCATATCTTAAACGTGTCCGTGACAGATTTGAAGAAGAATTATGACAATTTGAATGTATCATTTGATCTGTGGAAAGGTGAGTCTGATGCACAGCCTTACATCCCGGATATGGTTCAGAAGATGAAAGACGAAGGATTTGCCTATATGAGTGACGGTGCATTGGTGGTAGATGTCAAGGAAGAAACCGATGCCAAAGAGATTCCGCCATGTATCATCCTAAAATCAGACGGTGCATCCTTGTACAGTACGACAGATCTTGCTACGATTGTATGGCGCATGCAGGATTACAATCCGGACGGCATAATCTATCTGACGGATAACAGGCAGGCACTTCATTTCATTCAGGTGTTCCGTTGTGCGAGAAAGACCGGGCTGGTGAATGCAGATACCGAGCTTAAGCATATCGGTTTTGGTACGATGAACGGAAAAGACGGAAAGCCGTTTAAAACACGTGATGGCGGCGTGTTGCGTTTAGAGTACCTCGTAGATGAAATCAATGAGGAGATGCTTAAGAAGATTACAGAGAACCAGAAGGCAAAAGAGAATCTGGATATCACTGAGGAAGAGGCAAAGAAGACGGCACAGATGGTTGCGCTTGCGGCAATCAAGTACGGTGACCTTTCCAATCAGGCGAGCAAGGACTATATCTTTGATATTGACCGTTTTACTTCCTTTGAGGGAAATACCGGACCATATATTCTGTATACTATCGTTCGTATCAAGTCTATTTTAAATAAGTATCATGGACTTGGCGGGGATGAGACCGGAGCTGTTATCATGGGAGCACATTCGATGAGTGAGAAGAATCTGATGCTAGAGCTGTCGAAGTTCAATGCGATGATGGAGAATGCATTTGAGGAGAGCGCACCACACAAGGTATGTTCTTATATCTATGATTTGGCAAATGCATTTAACAGCTTTTATCATGAGACAAAGATTATGTCTGAAGAGAATGAGCAGATTCAGAAGTCCTATATCCGGTTGTTGGGATTGACAAAGTCTGTACTGGAGGCTTGTATCGATGTGCTTGGATTTGAAGCACCGGAGCGCATGTAATTATATAAGGTAAGTTTTATGAGAACGCGTAAGCGGGGCATAGGGATTTTTCCTATGTCCCGCTTTTTTTAGTCATAAAAATGAAGACAAGTCATAGAATGAAACATGGCGATAAGAGAGGAGACGGATGTATGGCGGACAAGGAAATTCACTTAGAGCAAATTTTTCCATTGGGAAAAATTTTCCCAACGCATATCAGAGAGTGGCTTTGCATAGACGAATATCTGCAAGAATTAGAAGAAATACGAATTCGCGTGGGACAACCAATAGAATTCATACATAGCACAGGAAGCAAGTATTTGAAGGACGGGCTTTATCGTGCCACAATGCAGGATGTGGCGGAGATGGTCAATTATATCAGTAATTACTCACTGTATGCATATAAAGAAGAATTAAAGCAAGGATATATTACACTTGAGGGAGGGCACCGTGTAGGTATGGCGGGCGGTGCGGTGATGGAAGGAGGGCAACTTGTGGGAATTAATCCGGTCACTTTTTTAAATATCCGTGTCGCGCATGAAAAAAAAGGGTGTGCGTGTGAGGTGCTTCCATATATCTGTCGAGAGGATGGAATCTATAACACGTTGTTTTTCTCAGAACCGGGAGCAGGTAAGACAACCCTGTTAAGGGATTGTATCCGACAGCTTTCAGATGGGACAAAAGACGGAGAGGGAATGAAAGTGTGTGTAGTGGACGAGCGCTCGGAAATTGCGGCATGTCATATCGGGGTACCACAGAATGAACTTGGAATACACACGGACGTGGTTTACGGATGCACAAAGTCGGCAGGAATCCAGATGCTATTACGTGCAATGTCGCCACAGGTGCTGGCAGTGGACGAGTTAGGGAATGAAGCGGACTTCCTGGCAGTAGAACAGGCAGTGTATTCAGGATGCCACGTGCTTGGAACAATTCATGCAGGCAATATTACAGAATTACGGAAAAAACCGTACCTATCGGACTGGATAAGTCATGGTGCGTTTCAGAGATATATTGGAATTCGGCGAAAAAAAGATGGTACGCGCAGATATCAGATTTTTGACGCGCAGATGGAGTGCTTATGTTGAAGGTGACGGGGAGTATCATAATCATCATGGCAAGTATCGGAATTGCACAGACAATACGAAAAGAACTTGTGGAACATTTGCGCCTTTTGTATGAACTGCGAAAGCTCTTGGTGGATATCGCTTATGCTGCAGTTGAATCCATGCAACCGGTTGAAATTTTATTGGGGTGTTTTATCCGCACACGGGATGAGCGCCTGAATCGTTTATGCAAGGAAATCGCAGAGCGTTTAATCGAGAAGAAAGAGGGAACCGGAGAGGAAGTATGGAGAAACGTCTTTACCGATTTCCGGCAGGAACTACAGCTAAGAGACGAAGAGTCAGAAGTGATTGAGAGTGCAGGAAGTGCCTTTTTTGGAAAAAGTGTGGACGAGAATCGGAAACATCTGGCATTGACGATAGAACGTTTGGACTTTCTGATTGAGACGGCAAGAGGGGAACAGAAAGAAAAGCAGAAAGTATATGGAACCGTCAGTGTACTCTGTGGGCTGATGCTGGTGATTCTGCTCGTATAGAAAGGATATTTTGGCAATGAGTGTAAATCTGATATTTAAGATAGCAGCGGTGGGAATTCTGGTGACGGTCATCAGTCAGGTGCTAAAACACAGCGGAAGAGAAGAGCATGCATTTTTGACAAGTTTAGCCGGACTTATCATCGTATTATTTTGGATTGTTCCTTATATCTATGAGCTTTTCGAGACAATGCAGTCACTGTTTGCATTATAGGACATCGAAAGGAGCCTTTGGACTATGGATATCATAAAAATCGCAGTTTTAGGGATTGCCGGTGTCCTGATTGCGATTCCGCTAAAGCGGGAAAGAGGCGAGTATAGTACGTTTATCGCGATTATCGTGTGTGTCTGTATCTCTTTCTACCTGCTCACAAAGGTGGAGACAATTCTGGAGTTTGTCGAACGGGTAGAGATGTTGATTCCTGTGGATAGCAAATATGTGAGGATGCTGATCAAGATGGTTGGAATAACTTATGTGGCGGAATTTGCAACAAACATTTGTAAAGATGCAGGGTATGCGGCAATCGCAAGCCAGATTGAAATTTTTGCGAAGTTGTCAATTCTCGTGGTGAGCGTACCGGTACTTGGGGCGTTCTTGGAAATGGTAGGAAATTATTTATGAGAGAGATGCGAAAAAGAACAATGCTTTTTGCCGTTATGTTTATGTTAATGTTTTCGAAACAGACATTGGCGGCAGAGACGGAGAAGGCAGGGGAAGATTATCTGGAAGGATGGCGCGAAGAGTTGGATTTTTCAGAGCTGGACGAGCTGTTGGAGACAGAGCTGTTCCAAAATGAGCGTGAGCCGATACGTTTCTCGTCGGTTGTTGATGCACTGCTTACAGACGGATTCGCAGAATTTGACTACACGATGGTGCTGGCATGGGTGAAGGATGCATTGTTCTATGAACTGGATGTCAATCGAAGGATATTGGTGGAGATAGTCGTACTGGTTGTGGCTTTTGCGGCAATTAAAAATTTTTCCGGGGCATTTAAGCAGGCGTACATAGCGGAAATTAGCTTTTTTTTGATTTACAGTATTCTCGCAGTGCTGCTTCTTCAATCATTTCAAAATTACGGAGATATTGCAGGGGAGGCGTTAAATCAGAGCGTAGATTTTATGAAAGCGCTGGTTCCTACATTTTGTATCAGCATGGTCTTTTCTACGGGCGCAGGAACCTCTGCGAGCTTTTACCAACTGGCATTTTTGGTCATTTATTTGATTCAATGGCTGTTTCTAAAGGTGCTCATGCCGCTTATCCATGCGTATGTATTATTGGTATTGTTCAATCACTTTTTTGAAGACGAAAAATTTGAGAATCTGACAGAGTTGTTAAAGGGGATTATCAACTGGGGGTTAAAGAGTGCGGGCATGGTGGTAGTCGGAATGAATGTTGTGCAGGGACTCATTGCACCGGCGAAAGACCGTTTGATGAGTGGAACGGTGCAAAAGGCGGCGACAATCATTCCGGGAGTGGGAAGTGTCATAAGTGGTATTGGAGAATTGCTTTTGGGTTCCGGAATCCTTATTAAAAATTGTGTGGGTGTGACTGCATTGGTGTTTTTGATCGCAATGGCGTTACTGCCGATGATAAAGATACTTTGTCTTTCTCTTTTCTACAAGTTGACGTCAGTGGCGGTGGAACCTGTGGCAGACAAGCGCATTGCAGGATGTTTAAAGGGCATGGCAGAAGGCGGTGTTCTGTATCTTAAGCTGGTGTTGTATTGTCTGGCACTGTTTTTTGTAACGATTGCACTTACGACAGCGTCATCCGGGCTTACAGCATGAGAACGTTTGTAGGACTGACAGAAAGGAAGGTGCGCGT
The DNA here is from genome assembly GCA_022771695.1 of Roseburia sp. Lineage (GTDB taxonomy): Bacteria > Bacillota > Clostridia > Lachnospirales > Lachnospiraceae > Roseburia. Next base: position 8,560 of record JALEKJ010000056.1, read on the forward strand.
ATGGCTGCATATGCGAGAAGCTTTATTGCATTATTTTTACTGCTGATGGTGCTTTTGCATTTGCCGCCGGGGAAGAGCTATCAGAAATATATCCGTTTTTTCACAGAATTAATCTTAACGATTGCATTGCTTACACCGGTGCTCTCTGTTGTCTGCGACAGCGAGGAATTCTTGAGGAGGATTGACTATGAGGAGTTTACGGAAGAACTTGAGGAGCTTTCAAAAGATATGCAGCATATGGAATATCTATATGAAGATTATCATAAAGCGGCATATGAGAAGGCAATCGCAGAAGATGTGAAACGTATTGCGGAGGAACAAGGATTTTTTGTACAGGAGGTTTTGGTGCAGCTTTCCAGTGAGTATGCGGTAGAGCATATATCGTTGCGAGTTACGGAAGATGAAATTAATCAGGTAGTGATTGAACGGGTTGTGTTGGAGAACACAGCACGGGAAGAGAATGAAAATATTATCTGTTCTAAGCTGCGACAGGAACTGATGGAATTTTATCAGTTGGATGAGTCGAAAATAGAGATACAATATGGCAATGGATAGGAGGACGCAGCATGAATATGCAGGAACTGAAAAGTTTTTTTCGGGAAAAAAAGTGGAAGGACTTAAAGAAGAGTGATTGGGTGGTTATCGGACTGATTGGGGTCCTACTCTTGGTTATTGCCATGCCGATGGAGGAACGGAAGTCGGAAGAAAAATCACGGGAAAATGCCGGGGGGCAAGTGGTATATGACAGCAGCAATACAGAGGGAGCGGGACAAGAAAAAGGTTTAGAAAATGGAACCGGAGGAATGACAGAGGATGCATATGTGGAGTATCTGGAGAAAAAATTAGAAGCAGTGTTGGGACAGATGGATGGTGTCGGGAATGTGGAGGTGATGATTACAGTCTCGGATAGGGGAGAGTATGTGGTGGAAAAAGATACAAACAGTGTAGGTACCATTACAACGGAGGAGGACAGTGCAGGCGGAAGTCGAACGGTATCTGAAAATACGGTAGAGGAAGCGACGATTTATGTGGAGAATGGGGAGGAAACCTACCCTTACATACAGAAAGAAAAAATGCCTACGGTAGAAGGGGTTGTAGTCGTGGCAGAGGGAGGCGGAAATTCTTTGGTCGTTTCAAATATTTCGGAGTCAGTAAAGGCATTATTGCCGGTAGAGGCGCATAGAATTAAGGTAGTTAAGATGTGTTCCAAGGAGGAATAGACGTGAACAAAATATTTCGGAAGAATCAGTTAGTCATAACAGCATTGGCACTTATGATTGCGGTGGCTGGGTATTTCAGCTACATGAATAACAATATTGAGGATGAGCAGATAGCAGCACAAGCAGGGGCTGAGATTATCGAAGATGATTATGAGATATCGGATGAGGATTCTCTGATGGAAGAAGAGATATTTACGGATGAGGGAATGGGAGAGGAACTGGCATTGATAGATGGAACGGAGCTTGCCGATATAGCCACAACGCAGAGTGGGGATGTGATGGCTAAGACCGGCGAAGCAGTGGCAGATGCTATTGGTGCCGAAGGGGTAGAAAATCCGGGAGAGGCAGTACTTACCAGCACAACAGTCGCAAATCTCGATTATGCAGCAGAGATGAAGCTGAATCGTGAGCAGATTCGTTCAAAGAATAAGGAGACATTGCTTGAAATTGTAAATAATGCATCGATTGAGGAGAGCTTAAAGCAGGATGCTATAAATAAAATGATTGCGATGACCGATATTGCAGAGCGAGAGTCGGCAGCCGAAATGCTTTTGGAAGCAAAGGGTTTTACAGATGTGGTGGTAAGTATTACGGATGACAACTGCGATGTGGTTTTAAACATGGGTGAGGTGACAGATGCAAAGCGTGCCCAGGTTGAGGATATCGTAAAGCGCAAGACGAATATTTCCGCAGACAAAATTGTAATCACCCCGATTGTTGTGGGAGAGGTAGACACGGAATAAGTACATAAAAGAGCCCGAAAAATCGGGCTCTTTTCATTTATTTATTTCGATATTTGTGATAGGATAAGGATTGTGTGTCAAAAATAATACAAAGGAGGAATTAGGATGATTTTATTGCAGCAGATGCTGGCGTTATTTATATTGATGATAATTGGATATGCTTGTGGGAAGAAAGATATCTTGGATTCGTCGACTACCAAGAAAATATCATGGCTTGTTGTCAACGTTGCGAATGTGGCGATGATTTTGCAGGCAGGATTAGATAATCAGAATGATATGCCGAAGGAGACACTTCTTATTGTGGGTGGGCTGGCAGTCGCGATGTATGTCATGTTGATTCTGCTTGCTGCGATTTTGCCAATCGTATTGCGCGCAAAGAAGGAAAACTATGGTATTTACCGCACGATGCTGGTATTTTCTAACGTCGGATTTATGGGATTTCCGTTACTATTGGCACTTGCGGGAACGCAGGCGGTGCTCTATGCGGCAATTTTCCAGTTTCTTTTCAGCTTTTTGTTATATTCTTATGGAATTACAAATATCAGTGGTGGGAAAGCAGGTGAGAGTGGCTTTCAGTGGAAGCGTATGATAAACCCGGGGTTGATTGCCTGTGTGATAGCGATTAGTTCATTTTTTGCGAAAGTGGACATGCCCGACTTTGTGGATACGGTCTTAAAGAATCTTGCTAATCTGACTGCACCGCTTAGTATGCTGGTCATCGGACAATCCTTTACAGAATTTAAGCTAAAGGAGCTGTTTACAGATGTGCGGCTACTTGTTTTTACAGCAATCAAGATGCTGGTGATTCCGATTGCTGCGATGCTGCTTCTAAAACAGTGGGTGACAGATGCTACGATTCTTACTGTGTGTCTGGTCATGTTATCGACTCCGGTTGCAAGCATGTCTGCAATGCTTGCCCAGCAATATGACGGAGACTACGAGCTTGCATCGCGCGGAGTGGCGCTTACGACACTTTTGGCGGTAGTGACGATGCCGCTTGTGTCAATGGTTGTGGGCGTGTAGCTGCAGAGTTTGTAGGAAAGTTTTGCTTTTTTGTGAAAAGTATGCTATATTTCCAAGGGCACTATAAGTACGGTGTTAAATGCGCCAACTTTGAAAATGATGAATAGAAGCAAAAGGAGCAACGAATTTTGGCTGATTTGAGAAAAGAGATAGAAAAGAGACGCACATTTGCGATTATTTCCCACCCGGATGCAGGTAAGACGACTTTGACGGAGAAGTTCCTGCTTTACGGAGGAGCGATTAATCTTGCTGGCTCTGTAAAGGGAAAAGCGACGGCACGCCATGCGGTTTCTGACTGGATGGAAATTGAGAAGGAGAGAGGTATTTCCGTTACTTCTTCGGTACTGCAGTTTAATTATGGCGGATATTGTATCAATATTCTGGACACACCGGGACATCAGGATTTCTCTGAGGATACCTATCGTACCTTGATGGCGGCGGATTCTGCAGTCATGGTTATCGATGGATCTAAGGGTGTCGAGGCTCAGACGAGAAAACTTTTTAAAGTCTGCGTCATGCGTCATATCCCGATTTTTACTTTTATCAATAAGATGGACCGTGATGCAAACGATACCTTCGATTTGCTGGATGAGATTGAAAAGGAGCTTGGCATCGCGACTTGTCCGGTTAACTGGCCTATCGGTTCCGGAAAGGGATTTAAAGGTGTCTATGATCGCAATACGAAAGAGGTCACGACATTTGCAGATACGTTAAAGGGAACAAAAGAGGGTACCGAGAAGCATATTTCGGTGGATGACCCTGCACTAATCGAAGAAATCGGACAGGATGCTTATGATAAGCTGATGGAAGAAATCGAACTGCTCGACGGAGCCAGTGCAGAGTTTGATCAGGAGCTGGTGACAAAAGGTGAACTTTCTCCGGTATTTTTCGGCTCTGCACTGACGAACTTCGGTGTTGAGACCTTTTTACAGCATTTTTTACAGATGACCTATTCTCCGTTGCCAAGAAAGGCGGATATCGGTGAGATAGACCCATTTGGAGAGGATTTTTCTGCGTTTGTATTTAAGATTCAGGCGAACATGAATAAAGCGCATAGAGACCGTATTGCGTTTATGCGTATCTGTTCCGGTAAGTTCACTGCCGGAATGGAGGTTACCCATGTGCAGGGCGGCAATAAGAAGATTAAGCTGTCTCAGCCACAGCAGATGATGGCACAGGAGCGTCATATTGTGGAAGAGGCATATGCGGGTGATATTATCGGTGTTTTTGATCCGGGTATTTTTTCTATTGGTGATACCATTACGACAGCAAAGCCATTTCAGTTTGAGGGAATCCCAACCTTTGCACCGGAGCATTTCGCACGTGTGCGTCAGGTGGATACCATGAAGCGTAAGCAGTTTATGAAGGGCATGCAACAGATTGCACAGGAGGGTGCTATTCAGATATTCCAGGAGTACAATATGGGTATGGAGGAAGTTATCGTCGGTGTTGTCGGTGTGCTTCAGTTTGATGTCTTAAAGTACCGCTTGGAGAATGAGTATAACGTGGAGATTCGTATGGATAACCTGCCATACGAGCATATTCGCTGGATTGAAAATGAAGAGATTGATATGGATAAGCTGGTAGGAACCTCTGACATGAAGAAGATTCAGGATTTGAAGGGAAGACCGTTGCTGTTGTTTGTCAATGCGTGGAGCGTCGGAATGGTGTTGGATCGAAACGAAGGATTAGTGTTGTCAGAGTTTGGACGAGAGTAAGTGAGCGGAGTAGCCGCAAATGTGCTTGCACAATTTTGCGGCTGGTGCGCGAACGCGAGAGTAAAGGAGGTCAATTATGGCAGTTGTTACAATCACAAATGACAATTTTGAACAGGAAGTACTTGCCGCAAAGATTCCGGTTATCTTAGATTTCTGGGCAGAATGGTGCGGACCATGCCAGATGCAGGGACCGATTTTTGATGCGCTCTCCGAAGAACTGGAGGGTAAGGTAAAATTCGGCAAAGTCAATGTCGATGAGGAAGCGGCGCTTGCCTTAAAGTATCAGGTTATGAGTATTCCGACTTTGGTGGTGATGCAATATGGTATCTTTAAGACCAAGGCAGTCGGATTGCAGGATAAGGCAGGAATACTTGAATTGCTTAAGTCGTGTGAGGAAGAATAAATCATTTATATTATCGAATGAATAAGTAAACCCCAGAGCTGATGCTCTGGGGTTTTGATGTTATCAATAGAAAAGTTTATATAGTTTATAAAAAACGAAAAAAGATTTTAATAAAAATAAAGTCGAAGAAAGCGAAGTTTGGAATAGAAGTGGGATTTTTTGGACTTTATACAGCAGGGCTGTTGCTGCTTTTATACGTGCTATATCGCAATGTATTAGAAGCAGGTGGTGGAATAGAGGAATACTATATAAGCGCAGCGCTTTCTGTACTTGCTATGAATTTTGCAATTTTATTTGTAAGCGTTGTGTATTGGGTCAGAAGAACAAAACCTAATTTGTCGGAATTAGAAAAACGATAATAAAGGATATGTAAAGCTTTATTAACATAAATGTCAACCATAATTATTGGAAAACTCCCATATTGCCATATATAATGGTGATATGGAGGTGTGAAAAATATGATTTTAAAGAATCTTGTGGCATTGCGGAAAAAGTATCATCTGATGCAGGAGGAAATGGCAGAGCAGATTGGAGTGTCCAGAATCAGCGTGGCGAAGTGGGAGAGCGGAGAGAGCATGCCGGATATGAATAACTGTATTGCCTTGGCATCCATGCATCAGGTGTCTTTAGATGAGATTGAGCCGGGAGACAAACGGCTATTTTTCGGTGATGAGGAAAAGGGTATCGGGATTCTTCCGGAAAAAGCAGTACATGGATTATTGAAAATCATTGGCACACCGATGTTTCGACAGGGAGGAAATGAGGACGAGTGATTCAGTAATAAGGGAAGAGGCTGGCGATGCACGAAAATATTATCTGGACAATATTTGGTGGATGACCGTACTGTTCTGATTACGACCTATCTGCACCTGCCGATGCTGTGCAACTATTTGCTGTTGCTGATTTTGGAACTGCTGTTGTTGCCGCTTTTCTATGAGGTGTTGAGCAGGATTCCGGTGCTTCGGTATCTGCTGCTTGGCATATCAGGAAAAGGAAAAAAGCCAAAGGCATAATACATCCGGTAGAGATTACATATATCAAGGCTGCATACGCTGGTATGCAGCCTTTTCTCTGTGCATTTCCAAGAGAAGCTGTGACACCGTCCATTTGCGATTGGTTGGTGTGAGGATTGCTTTATAGTTAAGTACTACATCACTTCGACGCAGCTCAAATAAAAGCTTGTCGATGCGTTTGTCCGAAAGGTCGCACATGACAAGCAGACTTTCTGCCACACTTTGCGCTGAGCCTGCTGCAGGGGCAATGGGTACGTTGGATGCTGCTACAGGAGTGATAGGTGCACCGGCAGAAGAAACAGACGAGCCGGAGCCTAAAAGCTGCTCAAGTGTGTGCGAATAATCGGAAGGCGCAAACTGTTCGCAACGAAGCTTCATCCGTCCGGCAACCTGTTTGATTTTATTATATTCAATATCGCTAATGCCAAAGACTAATAATTTTTCCATAGATATCTCCTTGTATCTGTTTTTCTGGTATTTATTATAACAGAGTGAGCAGAGGTTTACACAGTATTTTGTGAAAAGAGTTGCTATTTCGTATGTAGTATGATAAATTCGTCTTACAGTATTCTTTTTATCGAGTGCCCTCGCATCCATGAGCGAGAGGCGGTACGGTTTATCTGATAATTTTTAACGGCAATTTCTGCCGAAGAATCCAATGTGTTTGAAATGATACGAGAAAAGTGCGGTTTTTTGTTAAATTTTCAAATAACCCAGATTAAATTTGAGTATATATGTACGAATTATTGGACAGTTGATATGTATAATTTAATTATTGACATTCCTAGATTGCAAAATTAAACCTGTACTTTGACAACTGAAAATGGCTATAAAAGGTCTAGTTTACTTTTTCTACAGCTCCTTTCAGAACATGATATATTGGTTATATCGATTACTATCTGCTGGGAAAGGAGCAGATATGAA